>NZ_BAAAYO010000011.1:0-126997 GCF_039536325.1 Paenibacillus hodogayensis | reverse complement strand
GGTAGAGCACTCGGCTGTTAACCGAGTTGTCACAGGTTCGAGTCCTGTTCGGGGAGCCATGCTTCCATAGCTCAGTAGGTAGAGTGCATCCATGGTAAGGATGAGGTCACCGGTTCGATTCCGGTTGGAAGCTTAACCGCCCTATTGCGGTAACAGGGCCCGTTGGTCAAGGGGTTAAGACACCTCCCTTTCACGGAGGTAACAGGGGTTCGAATCCCCTACGGGTCATTTTTCTCATATGGTTATACATAGTTTGGCCGATTGTGGACATATTACTTATACGGACGCTTAGCTCAGCCGGGAGAGCATCTGCCTTACAAGCAGAGGGTCGGCGGTTCGATCCCGTCAGCGTCCACCATAATGAGCCGCTGTAGCTCAACTGGTAGAGCAACTGACTTGTAATCAGTAGGTTGGGGGTTCAAGTCCTCTCGGCGGCACCATTATTGGGGATTAGCCAAGCGGTAAGGCAACGGACTTTGACTCCGTCATTCCTAGGTTCGAATCCTAGATCCCCAGTATTTTCTTTTTTTACGCGAGCCATTAGCTCAGTTGGTAGAGCACCTGACTTTTAATCAGGGTGTCGTAGGTTCGAATCCTACATGGCTCACATTCCCTGAAGCGCGTGTGGCGGAATTGGCAGACGCACCAGACTTAGGATCTGGCGGGCGACCGTGGGGGTTCAAGTCCCTCCACGCGCATCATAAATCCAACCTTTAACTTCAAGATCTCTGATCTTGAAGTTTTTTATTTTGAACGGCTTACCCAACTAAGAACCGGATCACCTGGGATGGACGGAAATTCGATGGAGTGGAAGTAGCCTGAACGCAGCGTCAATTACCGCTGATCGTTCGTATCGAATGGGTTCTTATCCGTCGAGCTAGGGGGCAAGCCCCTGTGAAGGCCTAGAACGGCAATACAAGCCCCATTCTCACGTTTTAGAGACCACCCCACCTTGCGGACTGTAATTAGCCCTGACGGGCGTCAGGGGAGTGAGGGTGCATTGGGCGTACTCGTGGCTTAAGGATCTAGCGACGGTAAGAAGTGTGTATTTGTTACAGCATAGCTGAGAACGAGAAAAAGGGGAACAAGCAAGATGACGGCGCTGTATACAGCAGCCCCTCACCTTCTGTTCCCCGTTGTTGTATCTTAACAAAGAGTGCTCGCTTAAAAGAATGCCTCGAGCTGCTTCTGAATCGCTTCGTTGGTTCCCCCGACGACGGTTTGAAATTGCGGCTTCTCGAACAGCGCTTGGATGGGCTCTGGATAAGTCTGGCCGATCCCGCGCAGCCGGATGGCCTCGTCGAATTTTGCCGGATGGGCTGTGGATAGCACGATCGCCGTCTCGCCGCTCTGCGCCAGCTTGTCGGACGCTGCCGCTCCGCAAGACGTATGCGGGTCCAGCAAATAGTCGTACTTCTCATAGTAGTCGCTGATCGTGTTCAGGCATTCTTCATTCTCTACGCTATAGGCGGCGAAATCGGCCTGCACCTGCTTCAGCACATCGCCCACAATCGCAATGCGGCCCTCAGCCTTGAACTGGGCCATCAAGGACGTGACGGTATCGGCTTGTTCGCCGTACAAATAGAACAAATACCGTTCAAAGTTGCTGGCTACCTGGATGTCCATGGACGGGCTGTACGTCCCCTTGAAGTCGCCGGGCTGGTAAACCCCTTCCTTAATGAAACGGGCCAAAATATTGTTCTCGTTGGTCGCCAGGATCAGCTTGTGGATCGGCAGTCCCATCTTTTTAGCCAAATAGCCCGCAAAGATGTCGCCAAAATTGCCGGTAGGCACGCTAAAGCTGACCTGCCCCGCTTGACCTTTCTCTGCCAGCCGGAAGTATGCGTAGAAATAGTAAACCGTCTGGGCGAGAATACGGGCAATATTGATCGAATTGATTGCGCGCAAATGGTATTTGTGCTTGAACTCCACGTCGGCGAACAGCTCCTTGATGATCCGCTGGCAGTCATCGAAGGTGCCTTCCACCGCCAGATTCAACACGTTGGCGTCATCGACGGTCGTCATTTGCAGCTCCTGAACCTTGCTCACCTTCTGATGAGGATGCAGGATGCAGATCCGGATACCGTCTTTGCCGCGTACGCCCTCGATCGCCGAAGCTCCCGTATCGCCTGATGTAGCGCCCAGAATATGAATAATGGAATCGGTTCGTTTGGAAACGTAGGCGTACAGATTGCCCAAAAATTGCAACGCCACGTCCTTAAAAGCGAAGGTCGGTCCATGGAACAGCTCCAGCACGTAGCGGCTGTCATCGAGCTGACGCACCGGCGTCACTTCCTCGTGGCGGAATGTGGAGTAGCTGTCGTTTACGAGCTTCTTCAAGTCCTCGCGGGGAATTTCCTGCTCCACATATAAAGCGAAAATTTCCAAGGCCAGCTCGGGATAACTGAGCTGCTGCCATTGTTTAAGCGTTTCCTCCGATACCTGAGGAATATGCTCGGGGACGAGCAGCCCTCCGTCGTTGGCCAGGCCCATTAAAATGGCGTCAATAAACCCTATAGGGGGAACTTGTCCCCGTGTGCTGATATATCTCATAAAGGCTCCTTTCGCTTCCCGCGGTATCATGATCTATTTGAAATGAAAAACGGCTCGGCTGTAAATCATCAATGTTCATTATAATACATTTCCGCCTTAATGAGGAGCGCCTCTTGAAGACGTAAAAGGATGAGGAGGAGGTTTGCGCGAGGACGAAAAAAGGTGCAAATGTAGCAAAATAATTTTTAAATTATTTTTTTGAAAAAACATTTGCATTTGTGATTGAAACCTGATATGATATTCCTTGTCGCCAAAACGGATTGAATTACTAAAACGAAGTCCTCTTGGATGATCATGAACGCAGCGTCGAGGTCCAGAATAGTACGACGCGGCACACCATATGCGGACGTGGCTCAGTGGTAGAGCATCGCCTTGCCAAGGCGAGGGTCGCGAGTTCGAATCTCGTCGTCCGCTTTTCACCCTTTTGCGCCCTTAGCTCAGCTGGATAGAGCGTTTGACTACGAATCAAAAGGCCGGGAGTTCGAATCTCTCAGGGCGCGCCATTTTCACCTTATTTACGGGACGTAGCTCAGCTTGGTAGAGCACCTGGTTTGGGACCAGGGGGTCGCATGTTCAAATCGTGTCGTCCCGACCATTATTGATGCGGGTGTAGTTCAATGGTAGAACTCCAGCCTTCCAAGCTGGTAGCGTGGGTTCGATTCCCATCACCCGCTTCTCGAGAGCATTGCCCGATTATTCGGAGCAAGGCTTTTTTTGTTTTATACGGCGGACGATGGGTAAATACCTATTATTGCACTTGAATTATGGTCTTTTTCCGCATAAGATAGAAAGGACATGTTGCCCAGGGTTCATTCATAAAGGAAGGCGTTCGGTCGTCGCTCGTTTTGGCAGGCGCGGCTTCGGAAGTCTTTTTTGGTGTGTGTTCGGGCGAGCCGTACCGGGTTAGCGTAAGGCGCTCCTCTAGTCCGTTTTGTTAGCGGCTAGCAGGAACGACGGGGAATTTGTCGAAAGTGTTAAGGATGGAGGGAAACATGATGACCGAAACTACAATCGATACTACGCAAGGAAGCTCTAGCCATCAATTGCTGCGCAGAGACGTTCGTTTTCTCGGAAATATTCTCGGGGAGGTCCTGATTCACCAAGGCGGCCAAGAACTGCTTAATCTCGAGGAGCAAATCCGCGAAATGAGCAAGACGTTGAGGGCTTCGTCGGATCCAGCGCTTTTGCAGGAGTTTAAAAACGTGATCCGTTCCCTAAGTCCGGAAGATCGGCACAATGTCGTCCGGGCTTTTGCGATTTATTTTCAACTGGTCAATATCGCCGAGCAGAACCACCGGATTCGCCGCAAGCGGGACTATGATCGTTCATCCGGCGAGAACATCCAGCCCAACTCGATTGAGAACATTGTAGCCGAGCTGCGGAACGCTAACGTACCTGTCGACCAGATGCAGGAGATTCTGCAAACGATTTCCCTTGAACTGGTGATGACGGCTCACCCTACGGAAGCTACGCGCCGGGTCGTGCTGGAAATTCATCAGCGTATCGCCGAAGATGTGATGAAACTGGATAACCCATCCTTGACTCACCGGGAGCGCGAGCAGCTGCGCGAGAAGCTGGTCAGCGAAGTGCTTACGCTCTGGCAGACCGACGAGCTGCGCGACCGTAAACCGACCGTATTGGATGAAGTGCGCAACGGCTTGTATTATTTCGACGAGACGTTATTTGACGTGCTTCCGGAGCTTTATCAAGAGCTGGAGCGCTGCCTGCGCAAATATTACCCGGATACGGATTGGGCGGTTCCGTCCTTCCTGCGTTTTGGCTCGTGGATCGGCGGCGATCGCGACGGCAACCCGTCGGTGACGGCCAAGATTACTTGGGAGACGCTGACGCTGCATCGCCAACTGGCTCTCCAGAAGTACGAGCAGCAGCTCATGCAGCTTATGAATCACCTGAGCTTCAGCACGAATATCGTGAACGTCACGCCGGAGCTGCTCGAATCGATCGAGACGGACAAGCAGCATATTCACCTCAAGTCGGAAGACGTTTGGCGCAACGATAAAGAACCGTACCGGATCAAGCTGACGTATATGGTCGAGAAAGTTGCCAATACGCAGGCGCACGGCAAAAACGCGAATGCGAAATACCATTCGCCGGACGAGCTTCTTGCCGATCTTTGGCTGATCGACCGCAGCCTGCGGAATCATTTTGCCGACTACACGGCGGACATCTACATCCGCAAGCTGATCCGTCAAGTGGAGCTGTTTGGCTTCCATCTGGCCGGTTTGGACGTTCGTCAGCACAGCAAAGAGCATGAGAGCGCGATGAACGAAATTTTGGCGAGAATGAATATAGCGGACAACTACGCGGCGCTTTCCGAAGGAGATAAGATTGCACTGTTGAGCCGGCTGCTCAACGACCCGCGTCCGCTGATGTCGCCTTATATGGAATACTCGGAATCCACTATGGAAGTTATCAATGTGTACAAAGCGATTAAAGCGGCACAGGCGGAGTTTGGACCGAAATGCATCACGACTTACCTGATCAGCATGACGCAGGGCGCCAGCGACCTGCTGGAAGTTATGGTGCTTGGCAAAGAGGTGGGCCTGTACCGCCGCGAAGCCGACGGCTCCGTTCGCTGCACGCTGCAGCCGGCGCCGCTGTTCGAAACGATCGACGATCTGCATGCGGCTCCTGAGATTATGGATACGGTATTTAACATTCCCGCATACCGGGACAGCATTCCGGATTTCAACAACATTCAGGAAATTATGCTCGGCTATTCGGACAGCAACAAGGATGGCGGCGTTCTTACCGCCAACTGGGAGCTGCGCGTGGCGCTGAAGGAAATTACGAAGGCGGCGAAGCGGCATCAGGTGAAGCTGAAGTTTTTCCACGGCCGCGGCGGGGCGCTGGGACGCGGAGGCATGCCGCTGAACCGCAGCATTTTGGCCCAGCCGCCGGAGACGATCGGCGGAGGCATCAAAATTACAGAGCAGGGCGAGGTACTTTCGTCCCGCTATGCGATTAAAGGTATTGCCTACCGCAGTCTGGAGCAGGCGACTTCGGCTTTGATCCAGAGCGCTTACTTGGCGAAAAACCCGCAGGATACGAAGGACGAAGCCGAGTTTGAGACGATCATGCGTTCCATCTCCGAAGAGTCGCAGAAGAAGTACCAGGATTTGATATTCCGCGATTCGGATTTCTATCATTTCTTCAAGGAAGCGACTCCGCTGCCGGAAGTGGGCGAACTGAATATCGGTTCCCGTCCGGCCAAGCGTAAAGGCAGCGACCGGTTCGAGGATCTGCGGGCCATCCCTTGGGTATTCGCTTGGACGCAAAGCCGTTTCCTGCTACCCGCATGGTATGCGGCTGGCTCGGGCTTACAAACGTATGTGCAGGGCAATCCGGACCGGTTGAACAAGCTGAAGCAAATGTATGAAACATGGTCGTTCTTCAGCTCGACGATCGACAACTTGCAGATGGCGCTCGGTAAAGCCGATATGCTGATCGCTCAGGAATATGCCCAGATGGCCAAAAATACCGAGGCCGGTCAGCGCATTTTCGAGCAAATCCGCAGCGAGTACGAGCTGACGTCGCAGCTGATTTTGCAAATTACCGGTCAGAAAGAAATTTTGGACAACCAGTCGGTTATTCAGGAATCGATCAAGCTGCGCAACCCGTACGTCGATCCGCTGAGTTATTTGCAGGTGCAGTTGCTCAGCGAGCTGCGGTCGCTGGAAGGGACTTCCGGAGACGGGGCAGAGCTGTTGCGCGAAGTGCTGCTTACGATTAATGGCATCGCCGCCGGGCTGCGCAATACCGGCTGATTGAACGCCAGTGACTATACAGGGTCCACGAAAAGTCGAGGGTCTGTTCCGGAAAAGGAACGGTCCTCGACTTTTTGCGTAAAAAAATGTAATCTTATAGAAGAGTTCGTGAATCGGGGAAAGCACAGGCTGGACTAGCAGAGATGGGCTCTTCATGGGCGTCCAGGCTCCGGTACCTCTGGTATCGAAGCGGGTCCGCCCGCTCGTCCGCGGCGGCGCTAACGGGCTGATGCGACTCGTAAGGTCGCATGGCGCCGCGATGGGAGGAATGTCGGTGAATTTTGTGGAAACGCGGTTGGCCAAGCTTGCCCGCAACGGTGATCGAAGGGCGTTCGGCGAACTGGTTGATCTGTATAAAGATAAGATCTATCACCTTGCTTACCGGATGCTGCATAATGTACAGGAAGCTGAGGACGTTGTACAGGAAACGTTCTTGCGGGTGTATACGAATTTGAACCGGTATGACGAGATGCAGAAGTTCTCGACATGGATTTACCGGATCGGCACCAATCTGTGCATCGACCGGCTGCGCAAGCGCAAAGCTTCGTATTCGCTGGATGCGGAAGTAAACGACAGCGAAGGAAATGATTGGTACTCGATGCTGGCCAGCGGGGACCGGACGCCGGAGGGCGAATTGCTGCTTTCCGAGACGCAGGAGCAGGTGCGCAAAGCGATCGACGCCTTGCCGGAGAAATACAAGTCGGCGGTTATTTTGCGTTATCTGCACGATATGTCGCTTCAGGAAATTAGCGAGGTGCTGGACATGCCGGTCACCACGGTCAAGACGAGGGTGCATCGCGGGCGGGAATATTTGCGCGAGCGTCTGGAAAAAGAATCGCTGTTGTGAGGGAACAAAGTTGAAACGAAACCGGATGTGCAACGTATTGTACACTACGAATGATTATGCAAGGGTACGCAAGGGAAGGAGTGGCACGGAATTATGAATTGCAAAGAAGCCATCCTTTTAATGCACGACTATCTGGACGGAGACGTCACAGGTCCCGAAGCGGCCGAGCTGAAGAAGCATTTGCTGGGCTGCCCAAGCTGCCAGGCGCGTTTTGCCAAGCTGGAGAAATCGGGGGCGCTCGTATCCTCGCTGAAGCCGGTCTATGCGCCAAGTCATTTGTCGACTTTTGCGATTATGCAAGGCTTGCCTGCACCAGCCAAACGAAGTGCGTGGATGAAATGGCCCCGACGGCATCCTGCGGCGACCGTCGCTGCCGTTTTCTTTCTCGTTATGCTGGGCAGCTTCCTGAGCATGTGGAACGAGGATACGCAGCTTGTCGTTCACGGTGACCTGGAGCAGGTCGTCGTAAAAGGAAATCGGGTATACGTTCCCGAAGGCCATATCGTTCAAGGCAATCTGATTGTCGAGAACGGAGAGGTCGAAGTGAAAGGCAAGATCAACGGCAACCTGATCGTGATCGACGGCAAGTATGCGCTCGCTTCGACCGCGCAAATTTCCGGAGATGTGAAAAGCGTCAATCAGGCAGTCGAATGGATATGGTTTAAAGTGAACCAGATCTTCTCCTTATTCGTCAAATAGGTCCGGGTGCCGCAAGCGAATGTTTTGATTCGCCGCCGACATGCGGACTTTTTTTTGTCCATTTGCCGGTGTGAAAGCGCCGGAAGGCTCTATTTTCAAGGACTTGAGACACGGACGGGCGCAGGGGAAGGCCCCTCTGATTTGTCGGATTTCGTAGAAAGATTCGGACTTCCCAACATCATGCCAAATGAAGGTTTTTTGCTTGAAATATGGTATGATTGAGTTAGAGACAGAGAGTGCACCGACAGGCCAAAGGGGAACACGCATGGAACTTTTGACGGAAATCCGCATAAAGGACATTATCGATATTCTCATTGTCAGCTACGTTATATACCAGCTGATCCTGCTTGTGCGCGGAACGCGGGCCATTCAGCTGCTGAAGGGCATTGTCGTTGTCGTGCTAGCTTGGGCGCTCAGCATCTGGTTTAACCTGAACACGCTGCAATGGATGATGAACCAGATGTTTACTTTCGGCGTTCTGGCCGTCATTATTATTTTTCAGCCCGAGCTGCGGCGGGCTTTGGAACAGCTTGGACGAGGCAAGCTGTTCAGAGGCGGATCCTCGGACGAAGAGCAGGACGTGACGAACCGCATTTCGCAAATCCTGAAGTCGGTCAATCACCTGGCCAAACGGAAAATCGGCGCGCTCATCGTATTCGAGAGGGAGACCGGGTTGAACGATTATCTGGAGTCGGGCATCCCGATCGGCGCGCAGATTACGTCGGAGCTGCTGATCAATATTTTTATACCGAATACCCCTCTGCATGACGGCGCGGTCATTATCCGCAAAAGCCAGATCATGGCGGCCGGCTGTTACTTGCCTTTATCGGAGAACCCGTTCATCAGCAAGGAGCTGGGGACGCGCCACCGGGCGGCCATCGGCATGACCGAGGTGTGTGATGCGATCTGCGTCGTCGTCTCGGAGGAGACCGGACAAGTGTCGCTCGCGATCAACGGTCAGATCGTGCGGGATATTAAGGAAGAGTCGCTTGTCTCCAAACTGTTCGAGGAGCTTCGTCCGAAGACGAAGGCCAAGGAAAAAACGCCTTTCTGGAAGCGGAAGGGAGGCGAGACGAATGATGGATAAGTGGCTCCGCAACCCGAATGTAGTGAAAGTCATCGCGCTCCTGCTGGGCATTTTGTTATGGGCCGTCGTCCATCTGGACGATAAAGGCACAACGGGAAGCGGCTTTTCCACGAATCAGGAAAAAACGATCTATAATGTGAAAGTGACGCCGATCTACGACGAAGGCAAGTTTCATATCGCCTCCATGGACCCGACCGAGGTAATGATCCGTCTGGAGGGCAAGGAATCGGCGCTGAAAAAATTAAGCACCACCGATAAATATCAGATCGTGCTCGACCTGCTCGGCGCCAAGGTTGGCGAAAATACGCTATCCTTGGTCGCCAAAGATTTTCCGAGCGGCGTCAAAGTATCGATTTTCCCGCCTTATGCCAAGGTCTTGCTGGAAGAGAAGCAGACGAAGGAAGTGCCGGTACAAGTCAACGTCATCGGCAATCCGGCCAACGGCTTCAAGGCCGGCCAGGGGGTAGCGAAGCCGAACCGGGCTCTGCTTACCGTGCCGAGCGGCCTGATGGACGAAGCGATCACGGTGAAGGCCGACGTCAATATCGAGAACGCTCAATCCGCGGTGACCAAGCAAGTCAAGTTGGTCGCGCTCGATAAGAACGGCAAGGAGCTGGCGGTATCGATCAATCCGACCGTGGTGGACGTAGAAGTGCCGATCACACAGCCGTTCAAAAAAATGCCGCTGCAGCTGAAGGTCGTCGGTGAACCGGCCGCCGGGTACGGCATATCGCTTTTCCAGCCGACCGTGGATCAGATTACCGTGTACGGGCCGCAGGAACTGCTGAATACGCTGGACTTTTACGAAGGGCCGCAGGTGGACGTATCCGGCTTGAAGGCGGACCAGATCTATACGCTGGACATCCCGCTCAAGCCGCGCATCACGGTAGTTGATCCTCCGAAGGTTGAGGTCAAGGTGCAGGTGGTCGCTTCCGACAAGCGGACGTTCGAGCAGGTGCCGGTCACGATCATCGGCCAGAACACCAACTTCGACACGCGCATCAAAAGCCCGCAAAACGGCGCATTGAACGTCACGCTGGAGGGCGCGCCGGCTACGCTTCAGAAGTTGAAGGCACAGGATGTGCAGGTGATCGTGGACGTCAGCAACTTGCCGCCCGGCGAGCATACGGTCAATATGAACGTGAACTTGCCGCAGTTCGTCAAAAAAATCGATACCGAAACGAAGGCTATAGTGGAAATTACCGCAAAATCGCAGGACGTTGCGACGGCCGGCTCGCAGTCGGCCGTTCAGACGCCAGCCAAACAACAGCCTTGACCGCACAACTCATCGCGCCAGGGGACGATAAAGGAGAGGGAATCGACATATGGGGAAATATTTCGGTACAGACGGGGTTCGTGGAGTAGCCAACAAGGAGCTTACCCCCGAGCTTGCTTACAAGATCGGCCGCTGCGGCGGATTCGTATTGACCCAGCATGCTAAGGAGAGACCGGTTATTCTGATCGGCCGGGATACGCGCGTATCCGGCCCGATGCTGGAGGCCGCGCTCGTAGCGGGCTTGTTGTCCATCGGAGCCGACGTTGTCCGACTAGGAGTTATTTCGACGCCGGGGGTCGCTTATTTGACCCGAACGTCTGAAGCGGACGCCGGGGTTATGATATCCGCTTCGCATAACCCGGTCGAGGATAACGGAATCAAGTTTTTCGGCAGCGACGGCTTCAAGTTGTTCGACGAGACGGAGCTGGAGATCGAACGACTGCTGGATGCCGCTACGGACGATTTGCCGCGCCCGGTCGGAGGCGAGCTGGGATCGGTTCGCGACGACGTCGAAGCCAAGCTCCGTTATGCCGATTTCCTCAAGACGACGGTGAACCATTCGTTCGGAGGGCTGCGCGTCGTCCTCGACTGCGCTCATGGAGCCGCTTATGAGCTGGCGCCCAAAGTGTTCCGCGAGCTTGGGGCGGACGTGTATGTGATCGGCGCCGAACCGAACGGGCGCAACATCAACGACCTTTGCGGCTCGACGCACCCGGAGAAGCTGAAGGAAGAGGTCGTCCGTCTCGGCGCCGACCTGGGACTTTCGTTTGACGGCGATGCGGACCGGTTGATCGCGATCGACGAGACGGGCGAGGAAGTGGACGGCGATTACATCCTGAGCATATGCGGGGATGCG
Source organism: Paenibacillus hodogayensis (assembly GCF_039536325.1). NCBI lineage: Bacteria > Bacillati > Bacillota > Bacilli > Caryophanales > Paenibacillaceae > Paenibacillus > Paenibacillus hodogayensis. The sequence goes on along the minus strand of NZ_BAAAYO010000011.1, from coordinate 115,891 downwards.
ATGAAACGGGCCGGAACGTTGAAGGGCGATACGATCGTAACGACGGTCATGGCCAATCTGGGCTTCTTCAAGGGAGCGGAGCAGCTTGGTATTAACGCCCTGCAGACGGCGGTAGGCGACCGCTACGTGATGGAGGAGATGCGCAAAGGCGGCTACAACCTCGGCGGAGAGCAGTCCGGTCATGTTATCTTCCTCGACTATAATACGACAGGAGACGGCATTCTGAGCGCCCTGCAACTGGTGGGCACCCTGGTGCAGTCCGGGCGGAAGCTGAGCGAGCTGAAAAACCTGATGCAGAAATACCCTCAAGTATTGGTTAACGTACGCGTCGCCGACAAGAGCAAGCTGAAGGGCAATGCGAAAATCGAAAGCGTCGTTCGCGAGGTGGAGGAGCGGTTCGCCGGCAATGGCCGCGTGCTGGTTCGCCCTTCCGGGACGGAATCGCTCGTCCGCGTCATGGCGGAAGGTCCGGACAAGTCGGTCGTTGAAGCGTACGTAGCGGAAATTTGCGATGTTGTGAAGCTCGAACTGGTCTAATCTATTCCTTTGATACATTATGTATCGCAAAATAGGTCCTCCGGATAAGCATCCGGGGGATTTTTGACGTTTACGGCCAGAAAATCGGGAAATTTGCAAGTTGCACGAAGTTCCATTTTTGAATATGATGGTACTATCACTCTGAAACAGAAAGGTGGGCAGGGGTTTCGTTAAGAGAAGCGCCAGCACTCGGCAGCGGCTGCCGGACGGAAAGGGCATGCCGCATGACAAGGCGAGTGGACGAGGTAGAGGTGTTCGAAACATTCGGCGGGGACCTCTCGGCCTTGCATCAGGCCGAAAGCGGATATGCAAAAGGTTCGGGCAACCGGGCTGCCAATCATACCGCACGATGCGAGAAGCGACGATAACCGGATCGAAGATGCCGGATTTTATAGGACTGTGGGCTTGCTGTGTTCTTTGACAACGGAATAGGCACGAAAAAAATCGTACGCACGTACGTTTGTTTTGTCATGCGCAACTCCGGGTTTACATGAAGAAGAACGCGCAGGTCCATACTCAATCCAAAATTGACGGAGGTATGGAATATATGTGCGGAATAGTGGGATATGTGGGAAAACGGAGTTCGCAGCGGATATTGTTGGAGGGCTTGAAGAAGCTGGAGTACCGGGGGTACGATTCGGCGGGCTTGGCCGTCTTTACGGAAAGCGGCCTGGTCGTGCGCAAAGCGCAGGGGCGTCTGGCCGTGCTGGAGTCGCGGCTGGAGCAGGAGCCGCTTGACGGTACGATCGGCATCGGGCACACCCGCTGGGCGACGCACGGAAAGCCGTCTGACGTCAATTCCCATCCGCATACGGATAATTCGATGAAATTCTCGGTCGTGCATAACGGCATTATCGAGAACTATATGGCTTTGAAGGAAGAATTGACGGCCAAGGGGCATGTATTCGTCTCGGAAACGGATACGGAGGTGATCTCTCACCTCATTGCCGACCTGTACGACGGCGATATCGTAACGGCGGTGCAGCAGGCGGTCAAGAAGATGAGCGGCGCATTCGCGCTTGGCGTTCTGACCGAATACGAGCCGGAGAAACTGGTGGCGGTCCGGCTGGCGAGCCCGTTAATTATCGGCGTCGGAGACGGGGAGAACTTCATCGGCTCGGATATTCCGGCCATTCTGGAGTATACGCGCGACGTGTACATTCTGAATGATGGCGAAATGGCGGTTTTGACCCGGAACGGTGTCGATTTGCGGACGATCGAAGGGAATTTTATTTCCCGGGAAACGTTTCATGTCGATTGGGATCTGACAACCGCGGAAAAAGCCGGATTCGATCATTTTATGCTGAAGGAAATATACGAACAGCCGAAGGCGTATCGCGATACGATGGGCAGCCGGATCGACGAAGCCGGACAGCGCATCGTGCTGAGCGAGGTAAAGCTGACTCCACAGCAGATTTGGGACATTCATAACATTCATATTGTCGCTTGCGGGACGGCTTACCACGCTGGCTTGGTCGGCAAATCGGTCATCGAGCAGTTGGTGCGCATTCCGGTGGAAACCGATGTGGCCTCGGAATACCGGTACCGTTCTCCGATCATTACCGCCCATACGCTTGTCATTGTCGTCAGCCAATCGGGAGAGACGGCCGATACGCTAGCGGCGCTGAGAGAAGCGAAACGCAATGGGGCCCGTGTCATAGCCATTACAAACGTAGTCGGGAGCTCCGTTTCCCGCGAAGCGGATGACGTCATTACGACATGGGCGGGACCGGAGATTGCCGTGGCCTCGACCAAAGCGTATACATCGCAGCTGATCGCTTTTTATTTGCTCGGCCTGCATCTGGCCCAGACGTTGGGTACGCAGGATGCGGCGGCCATTCAGGAGACGATCGCAGCGCTTCAGAAGCTGCCGGAGCAGGTGGAGCAGCTGTTGGGGCACGCCGAGGAGATTAAGCAATATGCCGAACAGATTGCAACGCATGACGATCTGTTCTTCATCGGCCGCGGAGCGGACTATGCGGTCGCCCAAGAAGGCTCGCTCAAGCTGAAAGAGATCTCTTATATTCATTCCGAGGCGTATGCGGCCGGCGAGTTGAAGCACGGAACGCTCGCTTTGATCGAGGAGGGCATTCCGGTGATCGCTCTGGCGACCCAGGAGCAGCTTCTCGAGAAGACGGTGAGCAATATTAAGGAAGTCAAGGCCAGAGGGGCTCAAGTGTTCGCTATCGCTTTCGAAGGCAATCACGAGATCGCCAAGTCGGTCGATCTGGTGTTCGAGATCCCGCGGACCCTCCCGCTGCTTGCTCCGGCGCTGTCGGTTGTCCCGCTTCAGCTGCTCGCTTACTACGCCTCGCTTGCGCGCGGCAACGACGTCGACAAGCCGCGGAACTTGGCTAAGTCGGTGACGGTGGAGTAAGGGGTTGTGGTGTTGGGTAATAAAAAAGTGTGGAACCAGTAAAGGAAGTCTGGAACCGCAGAACCCCGTCCCGATGAGATACCATCGGGGCGTTTTTTTTATAATGAGTCCTGAATTCGTTAAATACTGTTTGTAACTGAACAATATACTTTGTAACTGAATAAAGATTGTAACTGAACACTAAAGTGTAACTCTCATATAAAAGCCGAAACAAATTCAGGATTATCTCCTGAATTTGTTTCGGCTTTTTTCAAGAGTATGAGGGAGCAAAGTTGAAAAGAGATGGGTAACCCATTAATTATACTGATAAATATGAAGTATCAAGTGCACGCAATTGGAACAATTGGCTACCGACTATTGGCAGCCTATTGTGTAAAAGTAAGTTTTATTGACAGTTGAGTCATAACTGTATCAAACTTTGTCACATCGTGGTACAATTTTCCTATATATTTGATAGTCGGATGGTTAGAAAAATAATTACAAGCGCGAAGGTGAAGCTATGGTGAAGCAACTTGATGATAAATTACACAGTCGTATTGCAAATTGGAAAAAGAATCTTATTGATATGAGCAAAAGGAATACGCTGCTCAATTTCAAACCTAAGAGAACCAACAGCGTTAAGTTCCTGGATGACCCCTCCAATTTGTATAAACTGCTAGTTGATGATGAAAAACAGTTAAACTGCGAAAAGCTTTCCACAACATTTTCTGTTCAAATATCAAAGATTCAATCTATGGCCATTGATGAACATGAAAAGAAAAAGCGGATCGCGGAAGAAACGCAAAATTTAAAAAAAATCTTAAACAAGCTTAGAACCGCCGCGAAAACTCGAATGAATGAACAGGGAATAAACATCTCCTATTTTTCCTTCGGTTTATTAAAATGGAAAGAAACACAGACATCGGCAACTTCTGATTACTTTTTAGCGCCAATATTGTTGGTACCCGCAACTTTGAAAAGAAGTAGTGCAAATGACCCTTTTACAATTAGTCAGTTTGAAGACGAGATCGCAATTAACCCCTTTCTTGCGCATATGTTGCGTGAGCAGCATGGCATTAACTTGCCCGAGCTGGATGAAGATCCGTCGGCTCTTAATGTCGCTGAACTTTGGTTAGAAGTGCGAGATCTTATTTCAAACCTAGAAGATTGGAGCGTCGAAGAGGACGTTTATTTGTCTTTGTTTTCCTTCAACAAACTGGTTATGTATAAAGATATGGAAACGTATAAAGACCTCATTAAAAGCCATCCATTGATAAAGGAAATAGCAGGAGAGTCCGATAAGGAAAGTAGAAAGGGGACCTTCGATCATACCCGTATTCCAGATGAAAATACGATGGATTGCGCCGTTCCGTCCCAAGAAATATTTAATATTCTAGATGCTGACTCTAGCCAACAGCAGGCCATATTGGCAGCCAAAAACGAAATGAGCTTTGTGTTACAAGGCCCTCCAGGGACGGGTAAAAGCCAAACCATCTCAAATATCATTGCCGAAAACCTGGCCAACAATAAGAAAGTGCTTTTTGTTAGTGAAAAGATGGCCGCGCTCAATGTTGTTAAAACTCGTCTGGAAAATGAAGGGCTCGGGGATTTCTGTCTTGAAATGCATAGTCAAAAAGCAAACAAGAGACAGGTTTTGGATGAATTAAGTCATGTCATTAATATAGAGCCCTCTAAAAAGAGAATACCTAATAACGTGTATGGCCAGATCAACGTCATTCGTGAAAAACTTAATACATACGCTGAGAAGATGCATTTAACAAGGGAGCCGTACGGAAAAACAGTTTTTGAAGTTCATGGTACATTGGGCATGTTGGAAGATATCCCCGAAATAATGGTCGATTTTAACATTGCACCTGAAACAGAGCTCGAATCCATATACAGACTGCTAACCGATCTAGAAAGATATAGAGCATCGGTTTACAACGCTGATTTCCATCCGTGGGAAGGGTTTAACGATGAGAATTTCTCCCTTGAATTAAAATCGCGGGTCAAAAATTACTTAACGGAGCTCTTAGAAGACTTAAACAATACAATAAGAGTTGGTTCAACCATTGATGAAACTGTGGGGATTAAAGCTACTACATTGAAAGAACTAGAACAGGCCATTGAGATCCTGGACATGGCAATACATTCTCCGATGCCCCCAGCAGGGTGGTTTGATAAAAAGAATATTACTCAAATCATTGCTGACGCAAAGAGTTATCAAGAAAGTTTCTCTTACTTCTTGGATTACAAAAGAGAGTTGCTTGAGAAAGTAACAGAGAATGTGCTGGAGGATGAAAAACTAGAGCAAGTCTACAATCATTTGTTTGTTGAAAGTGAAACACTTGTTTCGGTCATCCCTGAGGGAAAACGTGCAGAAGTCCTCCTGAGCCAAAGTGAAATCATAAGATCCATTGAGGATTTTAATGCAACCACTGATAAGATATCAATCTACGCCGAAACAGCTTTACAATTGGGACTTCTGCAACTTGATAATCTGGAAGACCTGAATGGTTTATTGGTGTATATTTCGCTGATTAGTAAATCTGTTACTCCTTCTGCTGAATGGTTCGATAAAGAGAGATTTACTAAAGTAACAGATCACGCAATGGCAACAAAGAGTAAGTACGATGAGATTGAAGAGATTCGTCAAAAGTTATTGTCGAAGAATAAAGCGACTTTCCTTGGAATCAATGCTGAAAAAGTATTGGTTGATTTCGAAGTTAAGGAAAACTCATTGGGTTCGTTCAAACAAAGTCAAGAACCAGTCGACAACTTCTTGTATGACCAGAAATCAAAAATAACATTAGCTTTTAGCGATCTTTTTAATAAAATTAAACTTTTTAACACATATAAAGTTGAATTCGAAGAGTTATTCGGAACTCCAATCAACAATTTTACTTCAGTTGATAATTTAGAACTTGTTGTAGGGTTGATTACGAAGTCACCGCGTCCGCAGGAAAGTTGGTTCAACCTAGAAAATTACCATAATATTCAATCTGGAATTCGGGAAGGCAAAGATCTCTTTGGAAAGTACCTCAGTGAATACAACAAAGCGGTCAATTTATTTGAAGAAGAGGTTTATGACGAGCGAATATATGATATTTTCGAAAGATGCGAGCGCACATATCAATCATTTATGCGGATCTTTAATAGTTCCTTCAAAAGAGACCTAAAGTGGTTGAGAGCTAACCTGAAGTCCAGCGAAAAGATCAACTTTGAAACTTTCTACAAGTACATCCGAAATGTAAAAAGAGTAATGGATAACAAGAAATCCATTAGCCAAAAGGAAAGTGATTTTAGAACGACGCTTGGATGGCATTATCAAGAGACCGAAACAGATTGGTCTCAAATTGAGCAGGCAGTTGCTGTCACAAGAGAAATAATTGAGTGGCATCAAGGCAGAAACATTACAACTTCACTTAAACACTTGTTACTGCGTCCCACTGGTAAAGTGGAGCAAATATCTTCTTCCTTTAAACAACTGAAGCAAATCAGTAATGAGTTACGGTCTGGAATAAAATTGTTCCAAAATACATTCCCGAACTTAGTTCACTTATTTGGTGGGAACAACACGAGCGTAAACATTGAAGATTTGAACGCTCTTTTGCAAGTGGAATGGCATAAGGTTGATTCCTATTACAAGTTCATTGATGAATTCGCTACTCACCTGCAAAACCCGATGAGCCTCAGTGTATCGGGGCTCAAAGAAGACTTGAAAAGTTTAGACGAAATGAATCAACAAAACCAAATAATTGAAGATGGTTTTAATAATAGTTTGAGGATTCTAGGTGATTCGTTCAAGGGGAAAGACACGGAGTGGGATAAGTTTCTCAGTTTTATAAATGAATTCGCTAGCCTGTATGAATACAACATTAAAATCAATCAGGAGTTCAAGAATGTAATTCTCCGCGGTGGACTGGAATCTCAGATTGACGAGATATCACTTCGCAATTGCATTATTAGAATAGAGAAAGAAATGCCCATTTATATGGAAGCATTCCCAAAGGTGTTTGCTGGCTTCGAGGGTCCAGTGCGTAACTGGCCAATAAATTCTTTCAAAACTCAACTTAAGAAGTTAAAGCAACAAGTGTATGATTGGCAAGAATGGTTCTCTAAAATTGCTCCTTACTTCATTCGAGACTTAACATTTGAAGAATCAAAAGCGGCATGTGAAAAAGCAGTCCTTGTAAAGGGTTTAAAAGAACACTTGGATAGCGAACTTGAAGTTCTTAAAGAGGTTTTTGGTAATCGTTTTACTGGATACACAACGAACTGGGAACAGATCTTTGATGCGTTGGCTTGGACCGATGAATGGCACGAATTGTTCACTACTACTAATATGCCACAGCAGATTGTGGATTTTGTCAGTGCTGATGGAAATCGGGATAAAAACGAACTGAAAGGGGTGCTCGTTGAAGCCCAGAGGGAGTATGACCAATTATCTAGTCATGAGAAAAACTTCCATAAGTATTTCGCGATTTCGGTTATTTTTAAAGCCGATTTTTCAAACATTACACTAAATGAGTTTGTAGAATTTACAGAAGTAAGACTTGGTGCTATTGATCTGTTGGAGGACTGGGTCAGGCATCAGCGCATCGAAAAGCACGCGGCCTCAATGGGGTTAAGTCAATTCATTCTTGCCATAAAAAAAGAAAAAAACGGCGAGCATTCGTTTAAAGACCTCTTTCAAAAGCGATTTTTTAAACTTTGGCTCGATCATATTTATCAACAAGAACCGCTGCTTTTTGAGTTTGATGCGGACATCATGGATACTGACGTCATGACATTTAGAAAGCTGGATCGAACAAGCAATCAACTAAACGTGCATCGGATTAAAGAAAAATTAGAAAAGAACAGAAGTCAGGCAATAAATGCCTTGGCGTATCGACGAGAACTTCATATTATACAGGCTGAAATAGGGAAGAAAAAGCGGCACTTTCCGATTCGAAAGCTCATAAATTTAACGGCCCCGTTATTTAAGGAGATCAAGCCTTGTCTTTTGATGAGTCCACTTTCCGTCAGCCAGTTTTTAGATGCATCGGTGATTCAATTTGATGTGGTCATATTTGACGAAGCATCACAAATCTTTTCCGAAGATGCGATCGGCGCAATAGCCCGAGGGAAACAGGTAATCATCGTGGGAGATACAAAACAGCTCCCTCCCACAAACTTTTTCCACAGTAGTATGATTGATGAGGATTTCGATGAGGATGATCAGGAAGAAGAGGTCACGTATGAGAGTATTCTGGACGAATGCGCGCATGTTCTTCCGTCGATTAACCTGCGTTGGCATTATCGAAGTAAGCATGAATCACTAATCACCTTCTCCAACCAAGCGTTCTACCATAATAATCTGATTACATTTCCGAGTTCGGATAACGGGCATTACCTTGGCACGGAATTCGTACATGTGGAAGAAGGGTTTTATGACCGAGGCGGAAGCAAGACAAATAAGAAAGAGGCAGAAAAGATTGCGCAGCTCGTGTTTGAGCACTTCAGAGACCACTCTGATCAATCGTTAGGCGTAATCGCATTCAGTGAAGCGCAGGCTTCCGCCATTGAAACGGAACTTGAGAACATAAGAAACTCGAATTCGCTTTACGAACGGTTCTTCCAGGAAGGTGCACATGAGGAGTTCTTCGTCAAAAGTTTGGAGAATGTCCAAGGAGACGAGAGAGATGTTATTTTCTTAAGTGTTGGTTATGCAAAAGCCGCGGATGAATCTCTGCATTATAATTTTGGCCCTCTGAGTAAGTCTCGTGGAGAACGGAGGTTGAATGTTGCCGTAACTCGTGCAAAATACCACATGAAGTTGTTAAGCTCACTTAAACCAACTGACCTATCTGATACGAAAATTAGTGGAAACAGTGGCCTCAGACTGCTCAAAGATTACATGCAGACTGCGATGGATGGGAAGCTACCAGTCAGCATGACGAAACTTGCAGAGCAAGAATTTGACTCGCCTTTTGAAGAAGATGTTTATTCGGTCATCACGAGTATAGGATATAAAGTGATGACTCAAGTTGGATGTTCAGGCTATCGTATTGATTTAGCTGTTGTTGACCCGCTAAACGAAAATAAGTTCATTTTGGGGATTGAATGTGACGGTAAGGCATATCACAGTTCAAAAGTAGCCCGTGACAGAGATCGGCTCCGACAACAGGTGCTAGAAGGACTTGGGTGGAAGATTTATCGTATATGGTCGCAGGAGTGGTTTAAAAAGCGTAAATTTGAAATAACTCGGCTTAAAGACAAATTGGAAAGCTTAAGATATTTGGTCTAGATAATCGTAATGAAAGAGCTTTTAGTTGTCGGATGACTGGGATGTGGTTTAGCTTATTTATGGTAAGTGGGCAACGAATGAGTAAAGAACACAAAGTAGAACAAAGTGAATTCAAAAAGATTGAAGTTGATTGTGTTACAGATATTTACAAAAAGAAGAGGTTCGATATAATCAACTTTAGAACCAGATACTGGTACTGCGAAGCACGCAGAAACAATGGCTCAAGCCATTTTCTGCGTTTTTTTATTTCTTAAAAAGGAGTATTAACAGAATTAGTTTACGGAGCAAAATGAAATTTATGAACTGGAATTCATTTAACTGCAGTATCATTCGGTCTTTCAAAAGATATAACCTTACCATGGCGGCCGCCCATCATGTCGTGAAAGTGCTTTGCTCTTTCCAAATGAAATAGTCGATGTTGCTCGTGATAATGAGCCATTTGGTTATGCCAATCATGCATTTGACGGATATAAGCCGCATGATCTTGAGTATACATCGGCATTGCCGGGTGAGAGAAAGTCGGCACTATAATTTTCCTCCTAAAGCGATTTATTTATGTGTTCATCCACACATCGTTTATGGCTTGATAAACGGCATTGAGTGTGTGTTTACCTATTTTCAAAAATAAAAAAGGGCTGTAATGGAATAGTCCCACACTTAAAGCTATTTTCCCAAGCGTTTGGGAAACGACTCCCTGTCAGGTCAAAGCGGCTAGGCAGGGATTTGATTTTATTATTGTCTAATGCAAGATTGTTTTGGGCAATACTGAGTTGTCCCATCCCATTTCCCCCATATGCATCCTCTACATTTCTGAGGTTGTTTCGACTTGATTCCAATAGACGTAAAACTGCACGGGTCTTGCTTCACCGAGTGAATGATGAGGCCGCTGTTCAATGAAAATAAAGTTGTAGACTGGCTGCAGACGTTAAGCTAACGGGCAGTTTAGCGGAGTGATGATTTATTATTTTACAAATTAGTGAGATAATTATCTGAGGGAGTGAGAAATAATTAGTTCGTCTACTAGGGAGTGACTTCAAATGGATTGTTGTGCACCATCTAATAGTACAGAAGCCGTAAAAACGGAGTGCCCTACATGTGGTGAAAAGGGTAAAAACGTGCAACTCATAACGCTTAAGTCCCTGCTAAAAGCGTCGGCATTAGAAATCATTGAGCCAGATAACACTTACGTTTTTTGTTCTAATCCTTCTTGCTCTATCGTCTACTTCAGCGGGAACCATTCGCAATCGTTTGTGGAGAATGACATAAAGGTGCCAGTGTATCAAAAAAATCAGAGGGCAGATGTGCCTGTGTGTTACTGCTTTGATTGGACGAGAGAGCGACTTCTTCAAGCCATTAACACAGACCTAAAACCTGCTGATCACATCAAAGCTCATGTTCAAGCTGGTCGTTGTGGGTGTGAGGTAAATAACCCTCAAGGTGCTTGTTGCTTAGGCAATGTGAATGCTTTTGTACGAGGACTCAAATAGTTGTAAGCAAAAAACCTATATGGTAGACACAGTGCGGTGTGATTGAACTAACGGGTACGATAGTGAAGGAGCTCTTACGCGGCAGCTCCTTTTTCGTTTGCTCATCCCAGGAGTAATCTCCTGAAATTTGCTCGTTTTTTTCTTGCTTTTGGGTTTGATGTCCGGAAATAAGGTTTAGCATCAAGGGGATTCATACGCTCCATGAATATCGGCGTTCGTCACTTCGCATCGGACATCGCATATTGGTGGATAGCAGTCTGCACCCTGCTCTGCATCGACTGCAAGCCGGCGTCCACGGTCGAGCGGCCATAGAGGATGTCAAGCATCTCTTCGTCAGATATTTGCGAAATGCTTCTGGCTAATGGCTGGGGGAATCGAGAGCTCATCGTTTGAAACGGCTTGTGTGCGTAAAAAGGGTCCAGCGTTCGCCCCTCAATCGAACGAATCGCTTCGTTCCGGATCGACAGCACGCCGGGCTTCGTTTTTGCCAGTTGGGCGGCCATATCCGGTCCAGTTATGAATTTCAGGAATTCCCACGCCGCCCGCTGGTTCGGAGAATCGGACATAATGGCGAACTGATCGCCCACCAGTACGCTGGACGATTGTCCGGGGCGCTTCGGGTCGACCGGCTCCGTCACGATTTTCCAGTCGAACGAAGGAATTCCGAGCGTGGCGGCATTCAACAGGTCGTTTATAAACCCAGGCGTGTCGATCCGCATGGCAGCCTCTCCGGCAATAAACTTATTTCTCAGTAAACGCTCGGTCGTCGTCTTGGTGGGCTCGCTCGTCTCAGGAGGCAAGTAGACCGCTCCGCTGCGGAAAGCGTCGAGAGCTTCATCGAAAGCCGCCTTGAATTCGGGCGACGTATATTTCGCCTCGCGATTATCGGTGCTGAATGCAGCCGCGCCTATGCTCGTCGTATAATCACTTAACCAAATCCTAGGGGACCTGTTATTGTCCAGCCCGTACAGCTGCTTGCCGTCCTCCGTCCTAGCCGCGCTTTTGGCCAGTTGCAAGAGGGAGGGCCAGCTCATATCGTCCGACGGATACGGGAGCTGCAACCGGTCGAACAGCGTTTTATTGTAATATAACGCTGCGGTTTGAAGGGTGGGGGACAGCGATAACAGGTTCCCTCCGCCCGTCTGGCGAAGCGCTTCCAGCGCGCTTTCGGAAAACTGGCTCAGCTCGATCTGATCCTGCTTCATAAGCGCGGTCAGCTCCAGCAGCTTTCCCGCCTTAACTTGCTCGGTAACGAGCGAGGGGCTGTAGATCAGATCGGGCTTCTGCTCCAGAATAACGGAATTTTCAATCGCACGAGCGGCTTTCCCCGTCTCGAACACCATCATCGGAATAACGCGGATGTCGACGTTCGGGTTGTGTATTTTGTACGAAGCGCCGTACTCATCCATGAACTGCTTCTCGCTCCAGTACACGATTGACAAGCTTTTCCGGGCGTTGTCTGGGAGAGGTAGGGTCGCCTGTTCCTTGAGACTGCCCCGCCATCCGGCCAAGGCAAGCAAAACGGCTATGCCGAGCCCGAGCCCGGTCCGCCTCATCTTCCCCATTCCACTCATCTCATCGCTCCTTTTCTTCCTTTATCGGTGTGCGCGCATCCTTCTCTTCTCCTTGCGGCGGATAGGCGACCGAGGTGCCTGCTCTCTCGTTAAGCACCGCATTCAGTATCGACAGCACGCGCATGGCAAAGCTCCCCTTCAGGTTCAGCCGATACCCTCCGCGAATGCGTTCCGCAAATCCAAGCTCAATGCAGGCATCCATCGTCGCGTGAAAATCGAAGTCGTCCGACAGTCCGGCCCGAATCGTGCTTTCCGATATCACATAATCGGGCGGATTGGCAAGCTGATCTGGGATCAGAGCGGCTAGCACCTTCATAGGGTCGGGCGGAATCAAATTCAGCGGGAAATCGATATCTGTTGCCAAAGCCGCTTTGGATTGCCGCAAATAGTCCTCTGTGGCGATGAACACGGATTTTTGCTTTACCCACCACATCACGCTGCGGTTACCGATCATCAGGAAGGTCGTATTCGGCTTGGTGCTGTCCGGCAAGCGGCGTGCCTGCGGCGGCCGGATGGCATGAATGATTTGGCCGATAAAATCAATTTTTTCTTCTTCCTTCAGCCTGGATAATTGCGCGTCGATTTGCGGCAGCAGATGATGCAGCGTACTCCTGCTCCCGAGTAAATAATCGACTGTGCACTCAAGTAGACGAGCCAATTGAGGCAAGATGGCCACGTCCGGCAACGAATCGCCCTTTTCCCATTTCGAGACCGCCTGCGCCGATACGCCGAGACTTATGCCAAGCTGCTCCTGCGTCCAGGCTTTTTGCGAACGGCGCTCATAGATAATGACCCCTACTTTGCGTGAATCAACCACTTAGGCGACACCCTCTCTTGATATTGGAACATATATCCAATTATAATGGAGATAAGCCTTTTTGGTAATGGAGGCTTACTATCATTCTCAACCGATGGTTGAGTCGGCGATCCTTGAAGCTTGACGGTACGGGCTTTTGCCCCGCTCTTGGTCGATTGAATTTTGAAATTATTGCTGAACAAGTCGAGGTTATTTTATGAGTTGTTCGCTGAATCAGGGGTAGTAGCCCGTCCCCGCATCCCTATCCTTTTATTGGTTGGGTGAGCTCGTTTTCAACCCTTGACTTAAAGTGCGCTTTAAGGATTATGATGTATCTAGCCGGATACACTAACCCGGCAGATAACAAATCACGCCTCTTGGGTGTCTAAGATAACAAATCAAATTGTCGGGAGGAACAATCAATGAATATGTTTGATAGGGTCTATATAAATGGTCAAATAATCAAACCGATAGGCACAGAGGAACTGGAGCTTATCAATCCTGCGACCAAACAAGTAACTGGCAAAGTGGTGCTCGGAAACGTCGAAGATACGCGGCTTGCGATCGCGGCGGCGAAGTCGGCATTCAAGACTTTCTCAAAAACGACCGTTCAGGAACGAGCCGATATGCTGCTGCGTCTGCATCGTTCCCTAATGAATCGTTTAGACAGACTGACGGAGGCAACGGTCGAGGAATACGGTGCGCCGGTATCGGTGGCCAGAATGCTGACCCGAATAGCTGCCGACGCCTTTGTGCATACGAAGGAAAATCTAGAATCGTTTTCATTTTCACGAACTGCCGGTAAAGCGAGAGTACGGATGGAGCCTATCGGTGTCGTCGGGGCGATTACGCCTTGGAATGCAAATGCGACACATCTGGCTAACAAAATCGCGCCGGCTCTTGCCGCGGGGTGTACGCTGGTCGTGAAGCCAAGCGAGTTAAGTGCAAAGCAAACGCAAATTTTTATGGAAGCCATTCATGAAGCGGCTCTCCCAGCGGGTGTCGTCAATATCGTGAACGGCAAGGGAGAAGTCGTCGGGGAGGAGCTAACGCGCCATCCAGATGTTTTCGTTATGGCCTTTACGGGATCGACTGAAATAGGCAAACGAATCGCCGCAGGAGCGGCCGCTCATCTGAAGCGAGTCACGCTTGAACTCGGCGGCAAATCGCCGACGGTTATTCTGGACGATGCAGACTTGACTAAAGCGGTTCCGCTTGCGGTGAGCGCCGGCTTCATCAACAGCGGCCAAGCTTGTCTGGCCGGTACGCGGATAATCGTTCCGGAATCTCGCTTGGAGGAAGTCAAGCGGTTGATGGCGTCCGTCATCGATGATATAAAAGTCGGGGATCTCTGGAATGAAGCTACACTCATTGGCCCCATGGTGAATCAGAAGCAGTACGACAGGGTCCAACATTATATCCGGCAGGCGATCGAAGATGGCGCTGAACTGATAGCTGGCGGCCAAGGCAGCCCTGAAGGATTCGATGCAGGCTACTTCGTTAAGCCTACGGTGTTCGCTAATGTAACGAACGATATGACTATCGCGCAGGAAGAAGTATTTGGACCGGTTCTGTCTATCATTACTTACCGGACGGAAGACGAAGCGATCGAGATCGCAAACGATACGCCGTACGGCTTGCAAGCTTTCGTTTTCTCTGGCAGTACGGAGCGGGGAAATCGGGTCGCCGAGCAAATCGTGGCCGGACGCATATCCGTCAACGGCCTCCATGACGAACCGAATGCCCCGTTCGGCGGATTCAAGCAATCCGGCATCGGACGGGAACATGGTACGTACGGCATCGAAGAGTATTTGGAGCCGAAGGCGATTCTGGGCCATGACGCTGTTCTTGCGTAATTTCCAGTGAAAATTTAAAAAGAAACTAAAAAACCAGGCCCCGGAACGTTTCCGGAGGCCTGATTTGTACGGGCGCTCATTATTTCACTGTCTTATTATAAGTCCCTAGCTTCCCTGTAATCTCTTTGGCGGCGTTATCGAGCGAATCCTTCGGCTGCTTCTTGCCGTTGAGCACTTCTTCGATCGCGCTCTCCGTAAGCTGGCGGGCTTCCGGGAAGACGCCCATGACCGCCCCTTGAGTCGCGGTGTTCGCTTTGGTGGCATGCAGCTGATCCACGGCCGTTTTAAGCTGAGGGTACTTGGCCAGGTTGTCCTTGACGATTTGCTCGTCATACGCTTTTTTGGTAATCGGGAAATAGCCTGTGTTCACATGCCAGAACGCTTGCTGCTTAGGCTCGGCGAGGAATTTGATAAACTGCCAGGCGCCGTTCTGCTCCGCTTCGCTGCGGTTGTTCAAGATATAGACGCTTGCGCCGCCTACGATAACTCCGCCATCCTTGGCGTCGGACGGCTTTGGCAAATAGCCCGTGCCCACTTCGAATTTGCCTTGCGCGCCGTCGACGATGCCCCGCAGAGAACCGGTGGAGTCGAGCGTCATTGCCACTTGACCGGCGATAAAGGCTTTTTTCGTATCGTCGGTTTTCCGACCGAGGTTCAAGGAAACTTTATCGTCGACCATTTGCTTCCACCAAGTCAGCGTTTTGATGCCGGCGTCGCTGTTCAGCATCGATTCGGTAGCCAGACCTTTGCGACCGTTATTATTGTTGAGCAGTTCGGCCCCTTGATTGGCGAAAAATTGCTCCATAAACCAGCCGTAGATGGCAAAGGAATTGCCGTATTTGCCGTCTTTCGTCAGAGCTTTGGAAGCGGCCGCTACTTCTTCATATGTCACTGGAGGCTTCTCGGGGTCCAAGCCTGCGGCTTTGAACATGTCTTTGTTGTAATAAAGGATCGGATTGGAGGTATTGAACGGCATCGAATTCAGCTTGCCGTCGATCCGATAATAGTTGAGAATGTTTTCTTCCAGCTGGGACAAATCGAATTTGTCCGCGTCGATAAACTTTTGCATAGGCGTAATCGCTTTGGAATCGATCATAAAGCGGCTGCCGATTTCAAATACCTGAATCAGAGCGGGACCGCTCTTGGAGTCCATGGACGCTTTCATTTTGTTCAGGCTCTCGTCATACGTGCCTTGGAACACAGCCTCAACCACGACATCCTTCTGGGATGCATTGAAGTCGGCAACAAGTTTGTCGATCGCTTTGCCCAACTCGCCGCTCATCGAATGCCACCATACGACTTTAACCGGTTCTTTGCTTGCTGCGGACGCCGGGGCGGTTCCTTTGTCCGTCCCCGAGGACGCTGTCGTCGTTGGTTGAGAAGTTCCCCCGCAAGCTGCCAGGAAAAGCATCACGATGGCGATCCAAAGCGTTATTGCGCTATTTCTGCTCCACCTTGTCATTGTTCGTCTTCTCTCCCTTTATCATGGTTAATTATATAGAACGCCCGGTGGGCGAGCTATTTCTCTTCATGGCCAGCGCGGACCGTGTCGGCGGCGTTTTTCCGGGCTGGCGAAGCCGGTATTTTCGACTGGAGTAGTATGGCTCCGGGCTATCTTGCCGGCCTGGTCCGAATCAGCCTTTGACTGCCCCGGCCGTAATGCCCCTCACCAACTGCTTGATGCCGAGCACGAGCAGCAGCAGGGAAGGCAGCATCACCAGCGTGACGCCCGCCAATACCAGATTCCACGACGTCATTTCCTCGAATTGCAGCATGCTGATGCCGATCTGGACCGTGCGCATTTGCTGCCCGTTGGTAATCAGGAGCGGCCACAAATACATATTCCAATGCGTAAGGAACGAGTAGACGCCAAGCGTAGCCAGCCCCGGACGAGCCAACGGCAGCACGATTCGGAAAAATCGCCGCACATGGCCGCAGCCGTCGATCCGCGCCGCTTCGAACAGCTCGGAAGGCAGCTGCATGAAAAATTGGCGCAGCAAGAACGTGCCGAACGCCGTGGCGAGAAACGGAACGATCAGCCCCTGGTAGCTATCCAGCCAGCCCCAGCTTTTGACGGTCAAATAATTGGGGATCATCGTGACTTCCCAAGGAATCATCATTGTGGACAAAAACAAAGTGAACAGCACGCCCTTGCCCGCGAATCTCAAAAAAGCGAAGGCGTATGCAGCCGTACTAGCCGTGAGCAGTTGCCCGACCATGATGGCGGTCGATATGAGGACGCTGTTGGCAATGAATTTGAAGATCGGCACGAGCTGAACGACCGTTGCGAAATTATCCCAGTACAGTCCTCCGGGCAGCATCTTGGGCGGATAGGACGACGATTCCGCCGGAGTCATAAAGGCTGCGGAGAAGGTGAAGAACAAGGGATACAGCACCAGAACGGCGCATATGACGAGCAGGACGTAAACGACGGTATGTTGGAGGCGCAAAGTCATTGGTAGTGCACCTTCTTCTCCAGAAAGGCGAACTGCAGCAAGGTGAGGATCAGGATGATCGCGAACAACACCAAGGCCTGCGCGCTACCGATGCCGAACCGGAAATTCACGAAGGCATCCTGGTAAATGTTATAGACGATGACGTCCGTCGTGTACATCGGGCCGCCCTTGGTCAAAATGTGAATTTGGCCGAACGTCTGGAAGGCGCCGATGACCGAGACGATCGCTACAAAGAACAGGGTGGGCGATACGAGCGGCAGCGTAACTTGCAGGAACGTCCGAATCGGGCCGGAGCCGTCGATTTTGGCGCTTTCGTACAGCTCCTCGGGCACTCCCTGCAACCCGCTTAACAGCACGATGTAGTTGAAGCCGAGCGTCATCCAGACGGTCATCAGCGAGACCGACAGCAGCGCCCAGGCGGGATCGGTGAGCCAGCCGACGGGAGAAGCCCCAACGAGGCCCAAGAAATAATTGAGCGTGCCGACGGTTGGGTGGAACAACATCATCCAGATGACGGAGCCCGTGCCGAACGAGATGGCGATAGGCAGCGAGAAAATAAATTGAAAGATGCGCATGCCGCGCAGTTTGGACTGCGTAAGGGCGGCCAGCAGCAGCGCAAGCAGGATGCAGGTCGGCACGGTGAGCAGAGTGAAGGATAACGTTACCTTCAGGCTTTGGTAAAAGCGCTCCGACAGAAACAGCTCCCGAAAATTGTCCAAGCCGGCAAAGGCGGCGATGCGTCCCCTCGGATCGGTGAGATGAAGGCTTAAATAAACGGACTTCAGCAGCGGATAAAACAAAAACAGGCCGAATAGCAGCAGAGAAGGGGCCATAAAGCCATAGGCCAGCATATTTTCCTGCAGGCGCAGCCGGGCCAGACTTGACGTACGGCCAACGACGGCGGGTTTCGGCCTATTGGCGGAAATTCGTGTAAGTTGTTCTTCCATGAGGCTCACGCTTTCGCTCACTCCTAACGGTAAAAACCTCGGTCACGCAATTGGCATCTTCGTCAGTATGAGATGTATTTGTTATGCCGGGGTCAAGTACAAATAAAGATTTTATGGACGGAGGGAATTCGCAGAGGCTCGATTCGGTCCAGTTTCATCTCGGAAGGAAAAATACTACATGAAATCAAAGTTGATAAAATTAAGAAAATTAAACAGTTAAAAGTTTGTTTATATGGTTGATGTAAGAGATGCTAAAATAACTATTATGAAACAGCAAAAACATAATAAAGCAAATAAAGCATCTCCGTAGCGGATGCTTTATTTTACTTTACACAACTTCATGGTAATGAAAATTTTTATTTTAAAGTGGAGGTTGCAATGCGTAAATGTTATCTAATAATTGCGGCTATTGCCTTCGTGATCTTATCCGGGTGTGATAATAAAAAAGCAATAGTAGATGGAATTACCCAATATGAGCTGCCTCTAATGGAACGGCAAGAGTCTAATCAAATCACACATCTTATTAATCATGACGGTATGTATCGCTCCGAGCAGTACGCTGCAAACTCAACTCTGGTTATAGATCTTGATTATTATAAGAGTCAAAAAATCTCAAGGGGCGATGTAGTCTATTTTAAGACAGATGCAAAGGAAGAGGAGATTAGCAATAAAAAAAGAAAGGGATATGATGTCGCTAGAGTCGTTGCTCTGCCGGGGGAAACCCTTTTGGTGAAAAAAGGCCAAATATATATTAATGGCCGGGTACTTGACACCTTTTATGGGAAAGAGTATTACACAAACGGATTTATTAATGGAACCGACAAAGCACTGAGCATGGACAAAGAAACAGTGCTCCTGGATGGTCAATATCTACTGGCCAGTGATGTATGGTGGAGAGGTGGATTTACGGAACCGTTACCTAAAGATAAGATTACAGGTAGAGTTATTGGATGGATAAAAAGTCAGAATGAGTAACGACAGGTGACGTAAGGAAGCCTCGTACACCGTATAGGTGCCCGAGGCCTTTTTTACGTACTGCTAACGTTGGCATCTCGACTGTAAGAGAGGATTGGTCTGGTCGGGAATGGTGCGCCGCGGTCAGACCCCGTCAACCGACCCAGTGGGACGGGCGCGTCAGCGAGCGCGGGAGCTTTGTGGTGGCGTCTCCCTTGGCGGCATTAATCTGAGCTTGGGCAAGAAACATGCTGTCGGTAAGGTCGGCGCCGCACAGGTTGGCGTCGCGGAGATCGGCCCCGATCAGGTCTGCCGTCCGGAGGTCGGCGTTCCGGAGATCGGCGGCTATCAGGCAAGCTCCTCTCAAGCTGACGCCTCGCAGGTCCGCGCCTCTGAGCTTGGCTCCGATCAGATCGGCGCCCCTCTCCTGGAATTTCTGACGTCCCGGAGGGGTCTTCCGCCGCCGGCGGGCTTCGTCCCGCACCAGTTGGCTTGTCTGCAGCAGCAGAACGTTCACCTTGGCGCGGTGGGCGGCCACATCCAGACTCAGGATCGAGTCGGGATCGAGCCGGGTCATCGCCTCGGTTTCGTCCAGCGCTTCGCGGATCGCGTCGTGAATCGGATGAGCGGGCTGCAGCGTTAGCGCCTCTGTCAAATACCAGAGCAGCTCATGAAGCTGCCGCATGGCCGGAAACACATCGAACATCTGTTTCGCCGTTTCCGGAGCCTGCCGCCAATCGCGCCCGCCGTAGGTGAATTGGGCAACTTTTTGCCCGGCGCCGAAGCAGTCGTACACGGTACAGCCCCGAAAGCCTTTCTGCCGGAGGCTCAGATGAATGCCGCAGCGAAAGTCCGCTTGCAGGTTGTGACAAGGCTTGCCGGCGTCTTTATCGACCGCGAAGTCGACGGAAGCCGCGAAAGGCAGTGCCGCGCAGCACAGGCCGAAGCAGGCTTCGCAGTCTGACTGCAGGTGGGGGCGGTCTTTGCCGGGAGCCGATGAGGAATGGATGTGGTTGTTGGACACAACGTGGGCCTCCCTTGGATGCTTGCCGTTAGAATCTCTAATTCTTCTATAGTAGTACCGAATGTTCTGTCCGTCAAATGCTGTGGGTGCAGACTCGTAAGAAAGAAGAAATGACACCGAACGACCGTGGAGTCGTCGATGCCATTTCGGTTTATCGGAGGAGTTATCTCCATGCTTGCGGATGGTCGGCATTCACCTCGTCAAAGCCGGCCGCTCTGGCGTTGGCCTTCACCTGCTCAGGGCTTTTGCAGCCGGGAATGACGCATGTCACGGCAGGATGCTTCAAGCACCACGCCAACGCCCATTCCGCCATATTAACGCCCGGCGGCACTTCCGTCCGGCGGATGTCTCCGACCTCGCGCAGTCTGGCGGCCGTTCGTTCTTTATCGTGTCGGGAGCGGACGTCGTTATCCGAGAATACGGCGCCCGGCTCATATTTGCCGCTCAGGTAGCCGCTGGCGAGCGGTACGCGGGCGAGTACGCCCAAATCCTGTTCGATGGATGAAGGGAATACGCGCTTTTCCGGCGTCTGATCCAGCCTGTTGTATACGACCTGTATCGCCTTGGCGTTCACTTCCGACGCTTTTCCCGTTTGATGGATATTGTCGTTGCTGCCGATCGAGATCCCCAGATTGCGGATTTTACCGGCCTGCACTTGTTTATCGAGCGCAGTCCACAGCCCGTCGTTGTCGAATACTTCATCCGGTCCGGAATGGAATTGGTACAAATCGACATAATCGGTCCTCAGCGACCTCAACGACTCGTCCAACTGCTTCAGCACTTCGCCCGCCGACCAATAGTTCACGGAAGATTCGCGGTCCGCATGGTTATGTCCGAACTTGGTGGCGATGATCCACTGGTCGCGGCTCTTGGTCCGGTCCACATAATGGCCGATCAAGCTTTCGGACAAATGGTGGCCATAGCACTCCGCCGTATCGAGCAAATTGATGCCTTCCTCTTTCGCTTGATCCAGAATGGCGTCTACTTCATCCTGAGTAAAATCTTTGCCCCAAGCTCCGCCAAACTGCCAAGTTCCTACGCCAACGACCGATACTTTAAGCCCCGTTTTGCCCAGTCTCCGATAATGCATGAATCGCAGCTCCTCTCCAACGTGACGAATGGTTGCTCGCCCTCATTATAGAAAAAGCGGAAACAAGCGGCAATACGTGAAAAATAGTTGCGTTAGTTGCGTTCCCTTCAGTACCCGACATAAAAAAAGAAAAGTCGCCCGTTCCTGTACGGGCGACTTTCCTTGCGCGGCATATGCGGTCGGATAAGGCGAGCCGGAGCTTATCGGCAGTTCAGGACGGCGGCGAATCGGATCAAGCTTGTTGCCCCGTATAGATCAGAATCGCGTCTCTCAGAAAAGCGGCTGTGCCCGGCTTGGTCCGATCGTAGTAGGCGGTGAACCGTTCGTCGTCGACGTACATCTGCGCCAGCCCGGCGTGCGCCGCCGGGCTGTAACGATCCCAGTAGAAGCTGATCCACTGCCGGTGAAGCTCGGCTGCGTTCTGGGCCAGCTCGCCGGCCGGATCGCCTGTGGCGAACGCCGCGGCCAACGCCTCATGGATCGCTTCGCCGAGCCGCTCGACTTCGGCGTATTGCTTCTCGCTCATACCCTTTATTTTTCGGTTCGCCCGTTCCACCTGCTCGGTGCCGTATTTGGCGCGTATTTCGGCACCGTACATGCTTTCGTTGTCGTCGATCAGTTTTTGTTTGAAGCCCTCGAATTTTTGTTTGTCGCTCATTGTCGTCTCTCCCTTTCGCTGAGCCAACGTCAGCTCGACATTGGCGATCAGTATATTCAATTGCTGCCGTTTTTCCAGAAGCTTATCGCGATGCTCCCTAAGCGCTCGGTCGGCGTCGAAAGCCGGGGAGGCGAGCAGTTCCTTGATTTCTTCCAGGCCCACTCCCAGCTCCCGATAAAACAAAATTTGCTGCAGCCGGTCCACTTCAGGCTGCCCGTAAATGCGATAGCCCGTCGAACGGACTCTCGCCGGTCTGAGCAGACCGATCTGGTCGTAATACCGGAGCGTCCGGGTGCTGACGCCCGCCAGCGTCGCCAGCTTTTGTACGGTGTATTCCATCGGTTACCCCTCCCGCCGTTTTATCGTACAGCTTTACGCAACGTCAATGTCAACGCCAATCTTTGAACAAAACAAGTATTCCAGCCCGAATCGGTGACGCTTCGCAACTTTCCTCTTCTTTTTATTGTCCATACTTATAGCGGATCATTCCTGACACATCCATGAAAGGAATTGATACGAACGATTCGCAGATTGAAAGGGGGGACATTAAGGAAGCTTCCTTAGAAATCCGCTTTTTTCTCGAACGTCAGGCAAGCATCCAATCGGGAAAAAGGGGTGGGATCCAATGGAATGCTCGAAGTCTTTAATACTATTGACGGAACCGGAAAGGCATATGGTCGTACTGGCGCTGATGGCGCAGTCAAGGACAATGGCCAACCCCTATGAGTCGGAGATGTACAGATGGTTAGCCAAAAAAGTGTGGGCGATGGAAAGCCAATACCGACTGGATGGTCAGGAATTAATTATGATAGCGCTTTCTCTTAACAAAGAGGCCGATCGCTGCGAGCTGGGCGCGGCTGCCTGTTTGCACAGGCGACTGTCCCGCCGCATTTGGCAGGAGAAGGTGAAGTTCCATAAGCAGGCGTATGCAGAGCTCGCTTCCCGGTACTTGTTCTGACCTGCGTGATGAAGGGGAAAGGGAGCCTGCGCGTGCAGGCTCCCTTTCTATTGTACACCTTTATACCGCCCGATCATCCCGTTCTCGTACTCCGCAGCGCGGCGTCCCGGATACCTGAATTCCATTTCCCGCGCCGCGGAGGATATTCAGGCACGAGTGCGCATACCCGTTATTTTATGACGGGAAAGCAGTTTCCCGGCCTTTCTGATCAGCATAAGCGCGACGCGAATGCAGCTGTCCGCCCCGTAAGCGACGGCAATGGCAATGAACGGAATGCTGGGCGCGCGGTAGCGGTACATGCCGTCGACAAACACGACAATACAAAATATAAAGATGGAGAGCACGGTCAGCCAGACGATCGAGGCTTGCTTGAAACGTTTTTGCACGATAACGGCCACCGTACCGACAACGAACATCACGACAGGGAGCATATCGTAGGCGAATCTTTTGATGCCTCCAAGGCTGTTCAGGTCCGTTGTCCACACCCAGCGCCCGAGGAAGGCGACGGCTCTTCTGGCGTACAGCACCAGCACGTGGTCCCAATTATGAATGAGGAAGCTGGCGATCAGACTGTCGCCGATATCGATCTGGTAGTTCGGCCGGAAGAAGTGATCGTTGGGCGACGCGTGATCGTAAATCCAGCCTTTGGCATATACGTTGTACAACACCATCTTGGCATTGAGCTGCAGGGAAGCGATCAACGGGTTCAGCTTGCCGGTTAGCAGCAGGCCCGCGAACAAGGCGATGACGGCCACCGCGGCGGTACCGATGACATAACGGTGCTTCTTGACAAAAAGCAGCGCCTTGCCTTTATCCATACGGATAAACAAATAGATCAGTATGCAGAAGAGAGACAGGATGCCGGTCGGCCGGAAGATGCACATGTAGACGGCTGTTAAGGCAAACAGCACTTTATACGTTCTTTTACCGGTATCCAGACTTTTGAGCAGAAAATAGACGCATAACAGCAGAAGGCTGATGAAAAAGCTATCGGTCAAAATGTAAGTCGACCAGAGCGTAATGTCCCATGAATAGGCGTAGATTAAGGAAGCCACGACGGCGGTCGTCCGGTTGAACAGCATGCGGGCGATTTGATAGACAAGGAGGAGGCTTAACCCTGCGGTTACGGCTTGGATGAACAGAACGGCTACCGGGTCCTTGAACAAGGCCAACAGTACGGTCAGCAGCAGATTGTAGCCGAAATACATAATATCGTTCATATGCGCGCCGATAGAAAAATCGGACATGAGCGATCGGGCATAGGAAAGGTACCATTGGCTGTCGGCAGCATCGGGGAAACCTTTGCCCGATGTTTTCAAATAAAAAAAGTAGCGGAGCCGTATCCATAAGGATAACGACAGAAGCGGAGGAAGGAGGATGAAGTCCCAATACTTGAATTTACGCAGGAGAGGATGCATGAATCACGGCTCCAAATCTCAGTGTGTGGCTGGATGTCGAAAAAAGTAGAATAAAGTCGAGTTGTGGACCTATTTGGAGAAGTCAAACGGATGCATTTAGGTAAGAAAGCCGATACTTTTCATAACTATATCAAAAGCGTATAAAACAGACAATCCTAAAATTAGAGCTGCTAGACCTGCTTCCCGACTCCGCCGATCGCCCTATGGCGTCGCCCTGATGCCTGATGTAGCCATTCTTGCGGCCTAGGAAGCCCGTTCAGGACCAATTTCCAGCCCTTATTAAAAATTTTATGTAATATTTCGTTCACATAACAAGAAAACGGCAGGAAAACGGCAAATATACGTCGTAAAATAAAGATTAGAAATGTATTGCTGTTTGAAGGGGTGTATGGCAAAATTGTTCTGTTACGACATAATGCTGGACAGCGCCGGGGTGATGATGCAGTAAGCTACAGGCAACGATGTGCCTGATTCATCCTGCCGTTTTCTCCGTAAGGCAGTGTGTTCAATTTGGCTGTGTGCCCTCATTTCAGAAGTGGAGCTGTGTCAATTCCGTGTATCGACTATTCATCAGATTCAAGGATCGGGATTGGCTGTACCTGATCCCGCTCGTATTGCTGTCACTGGCGGTAAGATTCCGCTATTTTTTCGTCCAGCTTCGGTCGGAGCAAGGCTTGCCGACGTCTCCGGACTCGGAATGGTACTTGGATTACGCGCACGCTTTGATGGCCGATTTCCGTATCGGTCTGGATATGAACGATATTATGTATGCCGGCTACAATCTGCTGCTGACTTTGCTGCTGGCTATTTTTAAAGATCCTGTGGCTGTCGTGTTCATCCAGGTGGCAACGGCAGGTTTGAGCGTCATTCTCGTCTATAAAATCGCCAGAATGCTGTTTAACCGCACAACCGCTTTTATCGCTTCCGTCTTTTACGGTTATTCGTGGGATATTACGCTGTGGTCGACTTATATTCTGACGGATAGCTTTTTTATCAGCCTCCTGCTCACCAGTGTATATCTCCTTCTCAAAAGCTTTGAATCCGATAAGAAGCGCTATAAAATTTTGTTTGCCGCTTCGGCCCTATATATGTTTGTGTTTCGGCCGGCCGGTATATTGACGATATTGTTTATGCTCCTATATATATGGATTCGTATGGACAAACGGAAGCTGCTGCGCTGGATCGCGGATCGCCGGACCGTCGTCTTCTCGGTTCTGGCCGCGGCCGTCGCGGTGCTCGGCATTCTCCTCGCTAGCGGTCGTCTCGCGCCTTTCTTGGAGTCGCTTGAGGAAAACGCCTTAAAGGTACTTTATAATATGTACGCCCATGGCTGGGTATACGACAAACCTTCCGAACACGATTACCCGTTCAAGGCGGACTTTACGATCGATATTGCCAACAGCGCGATCGTCAGCTTCCTGGTCCATAACGGAGATCAGATCATCGGGCTTTACGGCAAAAGAATCGTCGCCTTTCTCGGCCGGTGGGTATGGGAGACGGACTTGGGAAGCGTGCACGGCGTGCTCCGATTCGTACGCTATATCCTTCCGACGGTATTGTTCGTACTGGGGACGGTTGCCGCCATCGTTGCGGGAACGTTCCGCAAAGCTTCCGTATTGTGGCTTGTCACCTTGGCCGTGTTCGTCTTTTGCGTTATCTTCTTCATCGACGGTTTATATCGGTACAAAGCGCCCAGCATACCTTTTATCGCTATTGCGGCTGCCTATGGGGCAGACAGAATTATTCGCGGATTGTTAGTCATCGCAAAAAAATATACGGGGATGCTGTTATGGAACAAGGAAAAATACTGATTGTAGTCCCGGCCTTCAACGAGCAGGGGAACATTTTGAAGGTAGTCGGCGATATTCGCGACAGCGTGCCGAATTGCGATATTCTTGTCGTCAACGACTGCTCTCTCGACAACACGTCATCCTACGCCCGCCGGGCCGATGGCGTCAAGGTCGTCGACCTTCCCTTTAACCTCGGCATCGGCGGTGCAGTGCAGACCGGCTTCAAATATGCCCAGGCCCAAGGCTATTCGTATATGGTGCAGATCGATGGCGACGGTCAGCATATTCCCCGCGAGGTCGGCAAGCTGTACGACACGATGCTTCGTACCGGAAGCGACATGGTGATTGGCTCCCGCTTTCTAGACGTGCACTCGTACCGGACAACCCGGTTGAGAAGGCTCGGCATCAAAGTGTTTTATTGGCTGTTCCGCGTGCTGATCCATACGCGGGTCACCGACGGCACTTCGGGTTTCCGCATGTACAACCGCAACAGCATCGAGCTGCTGAGCAGACATTATTCGGACGACTATCCGGAGCCGGATGCGATCATTTTGCTCAAGAAGAACGGACTGCGCATCTCCGAGGTCGGCGTGGAGATGAGGCAGCGGGAGCACGGCTCGTCATCCATAACCCCGCTCAAAAGTCCTTACTATATGGCGAAGGTCATCTTGTCGATCCTCTTCTCCTGCATCCGGACAAGGTGGTGAGACGGCTATGGAGGGCGAAACATTGAACAGCGTCCAGCTAATGGGTATTGCTTTCAGTCTCGTTATGATCATCTCGGTATTTTTGATGGTCAGAGCCCGTATGATCCGCGAGAAATACTCGTTGATCTGGTTTTTGATCGGACTGTTTACGCTTGTCATGTCCGTGTTTAAAGATTTGATGGACTGGTTTTCGCATATGATCGGGGTCTATTACGCCCCGTCCGCTTTTTTTGCGATTCTGATCGTCAGCGCCTACTTGCTGCTGCTTAATATGAGCGTCAGCATCTCCGGCCTGAAGCTGCACAATAAGGCGCTCACGCAGGAGCTGGGATTGACCAAGCTGCGGCTCGACGAGCTGGAGAAGAAAGTGAACGAGGGGGAGCCGCAATCAAATTTATAATGTTGGTCGCCAGTGTGATGATGACGGTAACGGGCAGCACGCTGCTCAAGCTTGGCAGCAGGGGAATTCATTTCGAAGGGGCGGTATGGGGCATCCTGCTCAGCTATATGACCTCTCCCGCTCTGCTGGCCGGGTTCGCCGCTTATGCGCTGGGCGCTATTCTGTGGGTGTATTGTTTGTCCCAGTTCGATCTGAGCTACGTAACGTTCGTGTCCAGCTTTCAGTACGTGCTGCTGCTGTTGGTTTCAATCCTTATTTTTCAGGAGCAGATCAGCATGATGAAATGGGTCGGCTGTGGGATCATTTTGGTTGGCGTATATTTTTGGCTGAAAGGATAACCGAAGCTCATGTTCAAGTTGGTGGCGTATCAGGACTCGATGCAAGAGGAGTGGGACCGATTCGCGCAGGCGACGGGCACGGTGTTCCATACGACGGCATTCCGCCGCATGCTGCTCGATTCGTTCGGCTATACGTGCCTGTACCATGCCGTATTGGACAGCGATGGAGCGCTATGCGCGATCTTGCCGATGGTAGGCGGACGAAACCTCGGGCTGAAGCGTGTCGCCGTGTCGCTGCCGTTCGTCAATTATACGGATATATGCGCGGTAAACGAAGAGGCGTTCCGTTTCGCCATCGATTCGGTGGAGGCGCTGAGAAATGACCGCGGGCTCGCCTACGTGGAGCTTCGCTGCAAAGAGCGAAGCTTGGAGGGGCGTCCCGGATGGAGCCGGAATGTGCACAACCATACGTTCGTCTTGCCGCTTGAAGGCGGGGAGGAACAGGTGCTGGCGCTCTCTAGCGGAAGCAACCGCAATCATGTGCGGAAGGCGTACAAGAACGACTGGTTCGACGTTTCATTCGATACGGGCCATCTGGAAGCTTTTTATGAGGTCTATGTCGGACGGATGAAACAGCTCGGTTCTCCCGCCCCGCACATTCGCTACTTCCGCAGCTTCTTCGACCAGCTTCCCGGGAACGCCCATCTGCTGACCGTGCTGGACAAGCAGACCGGGGTCGTCGTAGGAGGAATGGTGCTGGTGACGAGTCCGGGCAATTCGACGGTCTATTACCCGTACGGCTCCAATCGGGTCGAATATAACAGCAAATACGTGAACAATTTCATGTACTGGGAAGCGGCCAAGTTCGGCATGCGCGGAGGGTTCGCCAATCTGGACCTGGGCCGCTCGCAGACAGGCTCGGGAACCTACAAATACAAGCAGCAGTGGGGGGCCGTTCCCCGGCAGCTTGAATATGCGGTCTATGCGGGCGGCGGGAGCGCCGGCGGCCCGCCCGACAAGGAAAGCTTGAGCATGTTCGTCGGGATGTGGAAGGCGGCGCCCCGGTTCGTAACCGATCCTGCGGGTCGAATGCTTATCAAGTACATTTTCCCGTAAAACGGCTGTTCACAATGAGCGAACGACAACTATCGGAGGACTTGAAAATAATGGGCAATATTCACTGGAAGCAGTATTTTGACAAGAAGGCCGAAGTGCACGGAGCATCCGTCAAATCATCCGACTACTTCAACGAAGAAAGCTTCTTCATGCAGCGCGCCAATACGCTCCGCTGGCTCGGCTCTTGCGAGGGCAAAGTCATTCTGGACGCCGGCTGCGGCGTGGGCGCTTTCAGTGAGCCGCTGGTGGAGCAAAACACCGTTTACGGTGTAGATTTCTCCGAGAAAAGTTTGGAATATGCGGCCGCCCGGGGGCTGAAGACGCTGAACGGCGATTTGACCGCGCTGCCTTTCGAGGAGGGCATGTTCGATGTCGTCGTCTGTAACGGCGTCATTCAGTTGATCGAGCAATACGAAGACGTATTGCGCGAGCTGGCCCGAGTCACAAAGCCGGGCGGCACGCTGCTCGTGGAGACGCTCAACCGCAATTCGATTCAGCGCAAGCTGCTCCGTCTGCTGGAGAAAGACAAGAAGTTCGACCGGATGTACGAGATGGAAGAGCTGCGCGGCGTATTCGTCAAATACGGCTTCGAACAGATCGAGTTTCTGAATATGTATCACCCGTTCAAGTTCGTAACCGAGGGCAGCGGGCAGGGCATGGGGGCTAACCGTTTTAGCACCTCGTTCGCGATTAAGGGGCGCAAAAGAAGTTGAGGAAGCCGAACATGCAGGACGCTGCCAATATGCTGACATTCGATATTGAAGAATGGTTTCATGCGAATTACGAAGGGCTTGCGATGGATGGCGGAGGCAAGGACTCGCATTTCCGCGCCAACATGGAAACGCTGCTCGGCATGTGCCGCGACACCGGTTCCAAGGCTACGTTTTTCGTATTGGGCTGCATCGGCGAGCAGTACCCGGACGTCGTCAGGCAGATTGCCCGGGAAGGCCATGACGTGGCCTCCCACGGATACGGGCATGAACTGGCCTACAAGCAGAGCTTCGAAGCGTTTCATGACGACGTGAAGAAGTCGGTCGACATTTTGCAGAACTTGACCGGGAAGCCGGTGCTTGGCTATCGCGCCCCTTCCTGGTCGATCGTGGAGCGCAACCTGCATTACTTGGAGGCGCTGGAGACACTCGGCTTGAAGTACGACGCCAGCATTTTCCCGGTCCGCACGTTTCTGTACGGGATTCCCGACGCTCCGACCCATATTCATAAGCCCCGAGTAGGCGGGCGGGAGCTGGATCTGTACGAGGTGCCGATGTCGGTCATGAACGTGGCGGGCCGAAATATCGGGTATTCGGGCGGCTTTTATTTCCGCTTCTTCCCGCGATTCGTCATCAAGCGGGCGATTCGGGCGGCCAATGCGCGCGGAGCGGAATCGATCGTCTACCTGCATCCCCGGGAAATCGATCCGACGGAGCACAAGCTGGAATTGCCTCCGAAAGAGCGGTTTATTCATTATTACAACGTGGGCGGCACTCGAAGCAAGCTGGAGAATCTGCTGCGCAGCTTCCGATTTACGTCGATAGCGGACCATCTCCAGCGTCATTTCGATCTGGAACGGTGAACGCGACAACCGTTCACGAAGCAAGGGCGTCCTTCCCACGCTCCTGCTGAAGGCACCAATCGGCAGAACCCGTAATCGTTCCGCGACGGCGGACTAAGATATGACATGTTGGCAGGGCCGGCTTGTACGAAGGATGGAATACCGTGACGAAGCAGCTTTTTGGCGCAACCGTCACGCCCGCCTTGTACGGCTGGCCCTGCTTGTTGTTCCTCGCCCCTTGCAAGCATCCCCGATCAAACGAATTGTCACCTCTAAGCTGCGGAACAGCCGCGAATGCCCCGTCTTTTTCCGGCAATCCCCTTGGTTATTTTGAAGAAGAGATGTGCTATGATGGCCCCGTGTGTTTCAATTCCAGAGAGAGTGTGGGAAAACGATGAGGCAGCTGAGAGAGAAATGGAAGTTGTGGTTGGTTGGGAACGGTCGGGCATTATGATCCAAGGAGGCGGGCGGGAACAGCTCGACCATCCGATTAAAGCTGGCTATCAGCCAATCCCCATAATATTAGACAACAATCCATAATCCGACCCGATTGTTCCCTCTCTCCTGCAAGACGTACAATACAGACATACCAGATAAAACTCGATGGAGAGAGGGAACAAGGAATGATTCAGGAACCGCCTCATCCTCTGCGCGACAGTCCTCTCGCAGCCAAGACGAAAGAACAGAGCTGGACCCGGCATATCCGAAACAATCCGGGATTGTATGCCATGCTTGTCCCCGGTATCGTCTACTTTCTTGTATTCCGCTACATCCCGCTTGCAGGGAGTGTCATTGCTTTTCAGAACTACAATATATTTCAGGGCATATGGGAGAGCGAGTGGGTAGGCTTTCAATGGTTTGAGCAAATGTTTTTGTTCGCCAACTTCAAGCGTCTGCTCGTCAACACGTTGGTCATCAGCCTCTACCAGTTGGTTTTTACATTCCCGGCCCCGATCATTCTGGCTTGCATGCTTAACGAATTCAACAGGGCCAGAGTCAAGCGCTGGATGCAGACGATCTTATACTTGCCGCATTTTTTGTCTTGGACGATTATTTTCGCTCTGGTGTATGCGCTCCTCTCCTCCCAGTCCGGGCTGGTTAACCATTATTTGACGCAGTTAGGGATGGAGCCGATCCCGTTTTTGCAGAAGGCCGACTATTTCCGCACGATGGTCATTTCTACGGGCATGTGGAAAGAGATGGGGTGGGGAACGATTATTTATTTGGCAGCGCTGGCCGGGATCAACCCTTCCTTGTATGAGGCGGCCACTGTCGATGGCGCGAACCGCTGGAAGCAATTCCTTCACATTACGGTTCCCGGACTTCTGCCGGCTACGATGATTTTGCTGCTCCTCAAGATCGGGCATATTCTGGATATCGGGTTTGAGCAAATTTATGTGTTCTTGAACCCGGCTAACTACTCGGTAGGAGATGTCATCGATACGTACGCGTACCGATCCGGGCTTCTGAACGGACAGTACAGCTTTGCGACGGCAATCGGGCTGTTCAAGTCCATCGTAGGCTTCCTGCTGCTGCTGATCGCCAATCGCATAAGCAAGTCCACTACCGGCGAAGGCCTGTACTGAAGGGGGATCTACATGTATTCCAAGTCATTCGGGGAACGCTGCTTCGACGGATTGAACGTAACGCTCCTTACCATTGCCTGTCTGCTGGTTATTCTTCCCTTTCTTCATCTGTTGGCGGCTTCGTTCAGCTCGCGCGACGCATTGATTCACAATTTGGTTACGTTCTGGCCGGTGAATTGGACCTTCGATAACTACCGACTGGTCTGGAACAATCAAGTGTTCTGGTCTGCGTTTCGCGTGTCGATATTTGTCACCGTAGTGGGTACCGTTATCAATATGTATTTGACGCTGCTGACGGCCTACCCGTTGTCCAGACCGATGTTGAAGGGGAAAAAGTTCATTCTTCTCGGCATTGTATTTACGATGATTTTCTCGGCTCCGCTGATTCCCACGTATCTGGTCATCAAGAGTCTCGGGATGGTCAACACGCTTTGGGCGCTTATGATCCCGAATGCGATAGCTGCCTTCAACCTGATTCTGTGCATTACGTTTTTCCGCGGTCTTCCGGAAGAACTGTCCGAAGCCGCCAAGGTGGACGGCATGGGCGAGCATTCTATTTTGTGGCGCATCTATATGCCGCTTTCCATGCCGATCGTGATGACACTGATGCTTTTCTATGCGGTAGGCCATTGGAACAATTACATGGGCCCGCTATTCTACATCACCGATCCGTCCATCAAGCCACTGCAGCTCTACTTGTACACGGTGCTCAGTCAGTTCAACACGCAGGATTCCATGCTGAATATGCCGGAATCGGTCACCGAATTCTCGCCGCTCGGCATCCAGATGGCAACGGTGGCTGTGGCAACCGTACCGATCCTGTTGATTTATCCGTTTATCCAGAAACACTTTATCAAGGGAGCCTTGCTCGGTTCCGTCAAAGCTTAAAGCGTGGCGCAAAAGCGCTTAACCATGGATTGTGCGGGCAGATTGCCTTCATGATAGGTTCAACTACAATTAGAGGGGGCAGGTAACATGAAGCGAGGCATTCAGAAAACTTACTTGACAGCGCTTTCCATTGCCTTGGCAGGATCGATGCTGGCGGCATGTAGCGGCGGGAGCGGGGCGAACGAGAAGAAGGCTGCGGATAACGCCGCGACCGGAAAGGGCGAAGCTTCCAACGCGCCAGTCAAGCTGAAGGCATATGAAACCGATATCAACAATCCGATTCCGCCCGGCGACTCGATGAGCATTCCGATGCTGGCGTATTTGGCTAAGAAGACGAACACCATTCTTGACGTTTCCTTCCTTTCCCACGGAAAGTATAACGAGCAATTGCGCCTCAAAATGGCGGCCGGCGAATATCCGGATTTTTACTGGACCGGAGGCTTCGCCAACGAAGAGACGCTGGCCAATGACATGGTGCTGCCGCTGAACGATTTGCTGGATAAATACGGTCCGAACTTGAAAAAAGTAATACCGCAATCCGCTTGGGATGCCGTAACCCTGAAAGGGAAAATTATGGCGATTCCCCGCTTTGCCGGCGGCGGAACGGACACGGAACGCCTGATCTACGTGCGCAAGGACTACTTGGACAAAATCGGCGCCAAAATCCCGGCTACCTCCGACGAGTTTCTGACGCTGCTGCGTATGCTGAGAGACAATGACCCGGACGGTAACGGCAAGAACGATACTATTCCGTTCAGCGGCCGGCAAAGCTTCGGCTGGATGGAAAATATATTCGGCATGTGGGGCGTCGACCCGTCGGCCAATACGATTTATAACGGCCAGGTCATCCCGGGCTATCTCCATCCGAATATGAAGCAAGGTCTGGAATTTATCCGGACGATGTACAAAGAAAAATTGCTTGATCCGGAATTCCTCACGAACACGGGCAGTATTTGGAGCCAGAAGCTGCACTCGGGGCAAACGGCGACCTACATCCACACCGTAGAACAGGTGGGCGATTTTCAGAAAGCGATTCAGGATGCCAACCCGAATGTGAAGGTCGATGTTGTGGCGATCCCGACTCCTAAAGGCAAAGGGTATGAAGGTCCGGTCGGCAACCGTAAAAATCCGATCAGCGTTTCGACGATTGTGATGAAAACAACCAAGCATCCGGTTGAAGTCATCAAAATGTTCGATTGGATCGCCTCCGAGGAAGGCCAGGTTTACATCGATCTGGGCATAGAAGGCGAGACTTACAAGAAGGAGGGGGACAAATACGTGTACGATGCTGCCGCCGACAAAAACAAGACCAACCTGCGCACCGTATTTGCCGTCACGCCGCTGTATTACAATCCGAAGACGATCCCGGCCCGTTACTCGCCGGAAGCGACGAAGCGAATCGACCAGGCGTACTCCGTTGCCAGAAATGAGGGTCTTGCGAATCCGACGGTAGCCATGCCTAAGCCGAAAGCACTCTCGATGAATCCGGAATTGAATTGGTATTCCAGCAGCATTATTCAGGAAACGATGACGAAGATCGTGTACGGGGAATTGCCCGTCGATTATTTCGACACGTTCGTCGAAAATATGAAAAAGCAAGGCGCGGACCAATGGATCAAGGAAATGACCGAATGGTACAATGCCAATAAAACCAAATAACGGAAAAGCAACGGCAGGACATACCGTTTCGGGAAGGCGGAAGCGGTATGTTTGCCGTATCTTCGCAGAGGACCGTCGGGGGCGGCGATTGCGCGTTCATATCGATGACGTTACAATGAAACGGTAAGGCAGGCTGACGAAGGAAGAGATGACACATGAGATGGGCTCGCTTTATACGGGAATCGATCCGGAGGAAATTCATCGTTCTCATGGTATCTGTTATGCTGCTGCTTGTATCCACGATCGGTATTACGCAATACGTGCTGACGTCGTCCATGCTGAAGCTTGACCTGGAGAAGTACAACCGGCAAATTCTGGAACAGGCAAACCTGAATATTAACCGTTATTTTATGGAATATGAGCAAGCGTTCCTATTTATTGAAGGCAGCGACGAGTTTTATCAATGGAGCCGGCAGAAGGCCAATTATACGTCGACGTACCTTCGGTTGACCAATATGATTTACCAGAATTCCATTCAGCCCTTCGTGATGCAGCACCCGGAGGTTATTTCCATTTCTCTGCTGAATCCGTACGGACACGAATTGATCTACAACCCGAAGCTGGCCTTTAAGCTGGACTACTCCTTCGCCGAGCGCGTGAAGCAGGCTTCCCCCGTAATCGGAGGGCGCCCCGCGATTTCGGTGAGGCACGCATCGGAGTATGCGGGGTCTGATTCGATCGTCGTTTTGACGATGATCAAGGCACTGAATTTTTACGGGGAGAAAGCTTATGTCCAGATGGATATATCCGTGAATCCGTTATTGAACATTCTACAATTGATGAGCGCAGGAGGCCATAACGCCCGGTATATTGTGGATGTGGACGGCACGATCGTGGCGCATCCCGCCGAGGGGGCTATCCTGACCCGGATCGACGAGGCGTTGCATCAAAGGCTGCAGGCGGACAATGCGGGAGCGTTCATGGATAAACGCACCCAAAAGTTTATCGTCTTTGCTTCGATCCCGTACGCGCCCGGCTGGAAATCGGTCGTTGAGCTGCCTTACAAGGAAGCGGCTCAAACGGTTTATGTCGTACGAAACCTGACCTTGACCGTGACGGCGCTCGGAGTCGTCGTAGTTGCGGTTCTCGTCTTCTTCCTCAGCTCTTCGCTGACCCGGCGCATTATTATGCTGAAGAAGCAGGTGCTGTCCATGAAGCTGGGCCATATTCGACCTGGACCCGAGGTAGGGGGAGTGGATGAAGTGGCGCAGCTGGGACATGCGTTCAATGACATGCTGGGCCGCCTGGATACGTCCATCGACGAATTGGCGCGCGCCCGGGTTCGGGAGCAGACGGCTATGTTTACGGCGGTGCAGTCGCAAATTCATTCTCATTTCCTGTACAATACGCTGGAGACGATTAACGCCATGGCCAGCTTGAACGGGATCAAGCCTATCGAACAGGCGGTCGTTTCCTTGTCGTCCATGATCCGGTATTCTTCCCGAATCGGGGATATCGAGGTGACGCTGGCCAACGAGCTGGAGCATGCGAGGCATTATCTGAAATTGGCCAACATCCGCTTTGAAGCGATCTCGTACCAGGAACGCATAGACAGCTCCCTGCTCGCCGTTCGGTGCCCCAAGCTGATTTTGCAGCCTGTGCTGGAAAATGCCATCAAGCATAATGTCGAGAAGGCCGGGCGCATGCTGCATGTGGCCGTAACCGTTCGAAACTGGCGGAACCGGTATGTTATCGTTCGTATTTGCGATGACGGCGAAGGGATTCCCGGCTCGGAGCTTCCCGCTCTGACTGCGAAGGTGAAAACCGGCAAGCTGGATATTCCAAGGGGTGACGACGGGATTGGACTGGCCAACGTAGCTTACCGCATCCGGCAATTTTACGACAGATACGGCTTACGGGCGGATTTGATTATAGGCAACCGGCGCTCCGGCGGAGTCAAGGTCTATCTCATCTTACCGGTGTTGACAACATGAAGCGAGGTGACGGGTCATGCTGTTCTGTCTCATCGTAGACGACGAGAAGTGGATTTTGAACGGAATGGTCAACCGGGTGAATGCCTGCGAAGGTTTCGCGACGGCGGGTACGGCCCGCAATGGGCAGGCGGCTCTGGACTGGCTGCAAAACCATTATGCGGACATCCTGATTACGGACGTACGCATGCCCGTGATGGACGGATTGGAGCTGGTGAAGGAGGTCAATGCGCGGTATCCGTGGATGAAGTCGGTTCTGATTTCCAGCTACGACGATTTTGAATATGCCAGGCGGGGCATTTCGCTGGGAACGATCGATTATATCATGAAACCGGCGGACCAGGAGAGGCTGGAGGGGGCTTTACAC
Source organism: Paenibacillus hodogayensis (assembly GCF_039536325.1). NCBI lineage: Bacteria > Bacillati > Bacillota > Bacilli > Caryophanales > Paenibacillaceae > Paenibacillus > Paenibacillus hodogayensis. Next base: position 79,217 of record NZ_BAAAYO010000011.1, on the reverse strand, counting down.
GCTGCGGCTCAGCAGCTGAGCACGATGCGCTCGATGGAAGCGAGAGCTCTGATGCTGAAGCGCTATGACAGCGCCTTGCCCATGCTGAGAAGATGGCAGGAATATCCGGTCAGGATGCAAGCCTCTTCCCCTCCGCTGCTTGTCATGGAAACGTTCAAGCTGCTGGAAGCGTGGGCGGAGCCGCGCATTGAATTGCTTGCCGCCTTGGCGGACGAATGGATTGCGGGAGCGGCGGGCAAGAGGGCGGAGGCTTTATTCGCCTGCATGGCGGAGACGTTCGATCGGGCTCCCATCCCCTTTACCGAGGATGTGAAGCTGTACTGGCGGTTGAACAGTGTGTACAGGCTGGAAATCGCGCTGGAGTGGTTGAACAGCCCGAGCGGGATGAATGGAATGACCGCGGGGAGGCGGGCGGTCTCCGATGTGAAGCGCTTCATTGAGAGCCATTACCAGGAAAAGCTGAACCTGCAGCAAATAGCCGATGCGGTCAATGTCAGCAAGCCCTATTTGGCCAATGTATTCCGCCAGGAGACGGGCTTGACCATCTGGGGTTATTTAATTGAAGTCCGTATGCGCAAAGCCAAGGAGCTATTCCTGATGACCGACAAAAGGATGGGGGAGGTAGCGGAGCTGGTCGGGTATACGGACATGGCTCACTTCGCCAAAACATTCAAAAATTACTACGGCATGAGCTCTACGGGACTCAAGAACCGATTCTCGGGGGCTGATGCCGATCATGCGTAAACAAAGCGAACCGTGCCAGTCCCTTTCGGGAGCTTGGCACGGTTGTTTTATGCGTTAGCCGCGGATTTTGCGGAATACGTCATGGGTGCGTTTTGCGCATTCGGAGATGGAGATCGGGTGAAAGCCCGTAACTTCCGCGTACAACGTATCGTTAAGCGGTTCGATCCATTTGGACGGAATCTTGCTTGCACCGAGCATGGCGCCCATAATCGAGCCGACGGTCGCCCCATTGCAGTCGGTATCCCAGCCCCCGAGTACGGAAGTGGCTATGGCCGTCTCGAAATCCCCTTTGGCGAAGAGAATGGAAGCTGCGACAAGCGCTGCGTTGTTGTTCGTATGAACCGGATGATAGTGCTTGAACGCTTCCCAGATGCGCTCGACCAGCTCCAACTGACTGCCCGCTTCCTTCGTGATGGAGATGGCTTGCTCGATATCGTGCGTCAGCCGGCAATTGCGCGGAATTTCGCTTAAGCCGATCCGCACGATCCGCTCTGGATCGCTTTCCACGAAAGCCGCCGCGATCATGGCCGCGCAGAACATCTCTCCGTAAATCCCGTTCTTGACGTGAGAGAACGATGCGTCGCGCCAGGCCAAGTCCGCGGCAAGCTCCGGATTGCCGGCCGCCCCATAGGCAAAGCCGTCTGCGCGGATTTGCGCCCCGATCCATTCCCGGTAAGGGTTCAGATACGTGCGGACCCAATCCTTGCGTTGCGCCCAGTCGTCCCGCAGCGACTTCTGATGCGAAGTGGCTTGGGTAAAGTTCATATAGGCTTGCGTCTCGGCCGTACAGACTTGGCGATACGCCAGATGGCTGTGCCACAGCTTGCCGATGTCGTAAGAGTCGAAATCGAGCCCGTGCTTTTCCAGCGTGATCAGCCCCAAGACGGTGTAGCGAATATCGTCATCCGTCTCCATGAAGCGAATTCGTTCCTTGGTGCTGAGCATGCCGCCCGTAGCCAGCGACAAGCCGTGCTCTTGCTCCGCCCGCGATTGAGAAGGGGTATATCCTTGGATGGGCCAAGCGTCGGCTCCTTCGAACCAATGCTTGACGTTAAGCCATCCGGGATTTCCGCCGGCTCCCGCCATATAATGCCAAGCCTCCAGCGGCTTGCCGAGGGCGCAGCCGGCACTCCGGCCCAACCAGGCGCCGTAGAATTTGTCCTGCCATTCGGACTCGCTCAAGGAGTCTTGCAGCACCCTCGGCCCATCCGGCCGCAAGGCGCGAATTTCGGAGAGCTCCGAAGGCTCCTCGAAGGGGAAATCGGTGCGGATCGGCAGCGCCATCAGTTCCTGATAAATCGCCATCAGTTGGGCCTCGTCCTTCCCCGCAGCCGCCACTCTCTCGGCAAACCCTTCTACTTCGCAGCCTTCCTGCCTTCTTTGCACGACTTCCTTCTCAACCAACTCATCCAGTAATGTCCAGCCTGCCATCGATGTCCCTCCACGAACGTAGTAGTTACGTTTTCATTATAGGCAGAGCCTGTCGGGTCATCTACTCAGTTCGTCATTTGCATTCTCAAATATTGCGTGTATGGGAAATTGGCTGCGATATTCGAGTGGAGGAAGACCGACATGCCGGCGGAATAAGCGATAAAAGGAAGGGACGCTTTGAAAGCCGCTCTCGAAGCACACGTCGGCTACACTCAAATGAGTGCTATGGAGCAGCCGCTTCGCTTCGTTGATGCGGAGCCCGAGCAAGTACTCCTTAAAGCCCCGCCCCAATTCCTGATGGAACATGCGGCTGGCGCGGGATGGGCTGATATGAAGCGCCGCCGCTACCTCCGTCAGATCTAGAGGACCGCGGAATCGTTCTTCGATCAGGGTGAGAGCCGGCCGCATTCGGCGAAAACTGTCGCTCATCTTCTTCCATTGGCTTTTGGACACGTTCGTCGCGTAATGACGCAGAAGCAGCACGCATAGATGGAGGAGGGCGCTTTTCGCCATACTCCGGTAGCCCTCCGGCTTCTCCGTAAGCTCTCGCCAGATGGTCTCGATCAAGGAGCCGATCGTATCGGCGAGCGAAGTTCCCGCCGGAATGCGGTTATCAAAATGATCGGAGCGATAAGCGAACGGCAGCAGCAAAGCTTCTTCTTCTTCCAGCAGCATGCGCGGCTCGAAGTTGAGGAACAGATACGTGCTGGGGTCGGATTCATCCGAGCTCGCGATGTGCCGCTCCAGGTTGTTGACGAGAAAAATATCCCCGGCCGTGACGGTATACCGTTTATCCCCAAAAAAGAAGAAACCGCTCCCGGACAGGCAGAGGCCGATTTCCAGACTGGAATGATAATGCAGCGGGGCGATAGCCGTTTTGGGCGTCCAACGGAAAGCGTTGATCGGGATATCGTTCTCATAATGAATATTTAACTTCATAAATGACCTCGGTATGGTGTAATCGATCGGATCAAAAACCTATATAGGTTAGCATACCACGGAAATGCGGCGCAAGCGGCAGTTCATATGGAACAATTTTGGCGAAATTTCCAAAGTGGAAGCGGATTCATTAGCAGATGGCTTCTGTTCTTGAAGCCAAAGCTTCCTGAAGCTGTTTTTTTCATCATTTTCATGAAAAACGGTGAAAAAGGGAGCGCGATAAAGCATTTGGCAGATCGGTATCGGATTGCTTCCAGCTAGTGACGGATTGTGCCGGAATTGAAAGTCCGCCACCCTTTACAGAACGACCCGGCAAGCGTAAGATACGGTTCATGAATTGAATAAGATTCCTGACGTCGCACGCCGCTTCGGGAGAGAGGATGATGAAGTTTGCGAGACGTCGGCGCGGCCGCGAGATTCAGGCTGCCGTAGGTTATTTGCAGCGCCGTTTTATGAAAAAGGGTTTCATCAAGAAAATCGCAGTATCGCTGAGTCCTTGAATGGAAAAGGAACGGGGGAACCAAACGAAAGCCGCCCGGCGGCTTTCATGGGGTGAATCCTTCGGCATGCAGCCATGCCGAAGGTAGGGCGACTCTCACGCCCGAATCCGACAGCTAACCTCGTAAGCGTATCGAGAGAGGCAACGATCGCATGTGCTGAGCGCGCAGGGTGTATATCTCTGTGTGTCTGGAGAAGCCGCGAGAGGAGTTTCTACTCTTATCGCAGGCTTCTTTTTGTTGCCTTCTCTATTCAGGAGGAGAAGATGAAAATGGAAAAGCAGGAAGTATTTCTCGTGTCGGCCGCAAGCAAGGCCGGCGAAGCGTTTATCCGCAAGCTAATTCAGCACCGCATTCCACTGGTGGCGCTAGCCAACAATGCCAAGGAACGCGAAAAGCTGGAAGAAATGGGCGTAAAGAAGATCGTCATAGTGGATACTACGGACGAAAGCACGTGGGTTGCGCCGGAGTACAGCATCACCAAAATCTTTTTGTTCGAGAGCAGCCAGAACTTGAGCTGCCGGTATATCCGCTTATGCAGAAGCTGGACCGCCAACGCCATCGTGGTCATTACTCGCTCCAATAAGCCGAGGCTGATGTACAGGGCGCTGGGCGCCAACTGCGTTATTCATACGACCAATGACGACGTCTCGTCGTTATTTCAGTCGTTGGTCGGGTAAAGATAGAGCAACGGAACGGAAAAGAAGAGGAGGAACTTGACATGGCCGATCTGTATATGCTGCTGCTTCTGGCCGCCTGCTTCGCGCTTGTCGCCGGTTTCCTGAAAGGGTGCGGCCGCGTGGTCGAATCGGGGGGAGGCGAGCGCCCGTGATCGTCGTTTACGCATTCACCGCGTTTTTATTCGTCTACCTGGTGTACGCGCTGCTCAACCCGGAAAAGTTTTAAATACATTCGGATCGGTACAAGGGAGGCCCTTTGGATGATGGGCATATTGCAAATTGCCGCGGTCATCGTCATCGTCGTGCTGCTGGTGAAGCCGCTAGGCACTTATTTGTATAACGTATTCCGCAACGAGACGAACGCGACGGATCGCCTGTTCGTTTTCGCGGAACGGCCGATCTTCGCGCTGATCGGGCTGAAGCAGCCTAAAGGCATGACATGGAAAACGTACGGCCTCAGCTTTCTAGTCACCAATATCGTCCTGGCGACGGTCAGCTACCTGCTGTTGAGAATCCAGAACCTGCTGCCGCTCAATCCGAACGGCATCGACGGCATGGAGCAGACGCTGACGTTCAATACCGTCATCAGCTTTATGACCAATACGAACTTGCAGCATTACAGTGGCGAGACGGGACTCTCGTATTTTTCCCAGATGGCCGTCATCACGATGATGATGTTCACCTCGGCCGCAACCGGACTGTGCGTGGCGATCGCCTTCGTTCGAGCCATTACCGGCAAAGGGGAAACGGTCGGCAATTTCTTCGAGGATTTCGTCAAGGCGCACACCCGCGTGTTTTTGCCGCTGGCTTTTATCGTGGCGATCGTGCTCGTCGCTTTGCGGGTTCCGCAAACGCTCGGCCCCTCCCTGACGGTAACGGGGCTCGAGGGGCAGCAGCAGAGCATTCCGGTCGGGCCGGTAGCGTCGCTGGAATCGATCAAACATCTGGGCACGAATGGCGGCGGCTTCTTCGGGGCGAACTCGTCCCACCCGTTCGAGAACCCGAGCCCGCTTACGAACGTGATCGAGATCGTCTCGATGTGGTGTCTGGGGGCGGCGCTGCCTTACACGTACGGACTGTTCGCCAAAAACCGCAAGCAGGGCTGGGTTATTTTCTCCGCGATGATGATCCTGTTCGTCGCCTTCCTGTCGTTGGCGTACGCTGCCGAAACGAGCGGCAATCCGGCGATCGACCGGCTGGGCATCGACGCCTCCCAAGGCAGCATGGAGGGCAAGGAAGTGCGCTTCGGCATCGCCCAATCCGCGTTGTTCACGACCGTGACGACGGCGGCAACGACCGGCTCGGTCAACAATATGCACGATACGCTCACGCCGCTCGGCAGCATTACGCCGCTTGCGCTGATGATGTTGAACAACGTATTCGGCGGCAAGGGCGTCGGGTTGGCGAATATGCTTATGTATGCCATGCTGGGTGTATTTTTGGCAGGACTGCTCGTCGGACGAACGCCGGAATTTCTCGGCAAAAAAATCGAAGCCCGCGAGATGAAGCTGATCGCGATCGCCATTCTGGTGCATCCGCTGATCATTCTGGCTCCGGCGGCCATCGCTCTTGTAAGCGGAGCGGGTCAGGCGGGCATTACGAATCCGGGTTACCACGGCATCACGCAGGTGCTGTACGAATACGCGTCCTCCGCTGCGAACAACGGCTCTGGATTTGAAGGGCTTGCCGACAATACGACGTTCTGGAACGTGACCACCGGGCTCGTCATGCTGTTCGGTCGGTATATCTCGATGATCGCGCTGCTCGCGGTAGGCGGCTCCCTGCTGCGCAAGCAACGGGTGTCGGAGGCGATCGGCACGTTCCGCACGGACAACGGCCTGTTTGTCGGCGTACTGGTCGGCACCGTACTGATTATCGGCGCCTTGACATTCCTGCCGGGCATCGTGCTGGGACCGGTTGCCGAATATTTGACGATCCGTTAAAGGAAGAGGGGACAACCAATCATGGCTACGGCTCGTACAAAACTGCTTACCGGGGATATCGTCAAGCGAGCGATCGCGGATAGTTTTCTCAAGCTGAATCCGGTGAAAATGATGAAAAATCCGGTTATGTTCGTCGTCGAGGTCGGAACGCTGGTCGTGCTGCTGATGATTGTCGCTCCGGGCTTCTTCGGCTCGGAGAGCAGCATCGGCTTCAACGTTACCGTGTTCCTGATTCTGCTGTTCACCGTGCTGTTCGCCAATTTTGCCGAGGCGCTGGCCGAAGGCCGCGGCAAGGCGCAGGCGGATTCGCTCAAAAAGTCGAAGCAGGAAATTACGGCAAACAAGATTGTCGGCGGCACGGTGAAGCAAGTGCCGTCCACGGAGCTGCGCAAAGGCGATATAGTCGTCGTCGAGCAGGGGGAGATGATCCCCGGCGACGGAGAAGTCATCGAAGGGCTGGCTTCTGTCGACGAGTCGGCGATTACCGGCGAATCCGCTCCGGTCATCAAGGAGGCCGGAGGCGACTTCAGCTCCGTTACGGGCGGCACCCGAGTGGTCAGCGACCGGATTACGGTGAAGATTACGAGCGATCCCGGCGAATCGTTCATCGACCGGATGATCTCGCTGGTGGAAGGGGCCAAGAGGCAGAAAACGCCTAACGAGATCGCACTCAATACGCTGCTCACGACCTTGACGCTGATTTTTATGATCGTCGTCGTGACGCTTGCGCCGATGGCCCGGTATCTGAACATAGAGCTGACCGTTCCGGTCTTGATCTCGCTGCTCGTCTGCTTGATCCCGACGACCATCGGCGGACTCTTATCCGCGATCGGCATTGCCGGCATGGACCGTGTGACGCGCTTCAACGTGCTGGCCATGTCCGGAAAAGCGGTAGAGGCCTCGGGAGATATCAATACGATGATTCTCGATAAAACCGGCACGATCACCTTCGGCAATCGGATGGCGAGCGAGTTTGTGCCGGTCGGGACCGGGGATGGAGCGACCGTGGCCGCCTGGGCGGCGGTCGGCTCGGTGAAGGACGAGACGCCGGAAGGACGGTCCGTGCTGGAGCTGATGAAGAAAGAAGGGCTGGCTTACGACCCTTCGATCGCAACAGGCGGCGAATTTATCGAATTCAAGGCGGAAACCCGCATGAGCGGCATCGACCTGCAGGACGGCCGCAAGGTGCGCAAGGGCGCCGTCGACGCCGTGCGAAAATGGGTGGCATCGCAGGGGGGCGCCATCCCGGACGATCTGGAGGCGAAAGGGGATGCGATCGCCCGGGAAGGCGGGACGCCGCTGGCCGTGGCGGTGGATGGAACCATTTACGGTCTGATTTATTTGAAGGATACGGTGAAGCCGGGCATCAAGGAACGTTTCGAGCAGCTGCGCAAAATGGGCGTCAAAACGATCATGTGTACCGGGGACAATCCGCTGACCGCGGCTACGATTGCCAGGGAAGCCGGCGTGGACGATTTTATCGCCGAGAGCAAGCCGGAGGACAAGATCGCCGTTATTCGCCGGGAGCAGGCAGAAGGCAAGCTGGTGGCGATGACCGGCGACGGGACGAACGACGCTCCGGCGCTGGCGCAGGCGGACGTCGGATTGGCGATGAACAGCGGCACGGTGGCGGCGAAGGAAGCGGCGAACATGGTCGATCTCGATTCCGACCCGTCCAAGATGATCGAGGTAGTGGCGATCGGCAAGCAGCTGCTGATGACGCGCGGCGCCCTGACGACCTTCAGCATCGCCAATGACGTTGCGAAATATTTCGCGATCATTCCGGCTATGTTTACCTTGGCGATCCCGGAGATGAGCGCCTTGAACGTCATGAACCTTGGTTCTCCGCTGTCGGCTATTTTATCGGCGCTGGTCTTTAATGCCATTATCATTCCGCTGCTCATTCCGCTGGCCATGAAGGGCGTCAAATACAAGGCGATGAGCTCGGCTAAGCTGCTGCAGCGCAACCTGCTCGTCTACGGCCTTGGCGGCATCGTCGTCCCGTTCATCGGCATCAAGCTGATCGACCTCGTCGTGCACGTATGGATTTGATGTACCGAAGGAGAAGGAGGAGCGTTCGATATGGACAAAACGGCAAAGGCTGAGCCGGCTGGGGCCGGTATGTCGCTGGTCATCGTGCTGCGGCTATGTCTGGTATTCATCGTGCTGTGCGGTATCGTGTACCCGCTGGTGTGTACGGGGGTCGGCCAGGCGCTGTTTCCGGGCCGCGCGGGCGGGAGCCTGCTTACAGGGAGCAAGGGAGAGGCGGTCGGTTCCGAGCTGATCGGCCAACGCTTCGCCGATCCGAAGCATTTTCAGGGACGGGTATCGAGTATCGACTATAAAGCGGAAGCTTCGGGCTCGAACAACTACGCGCCCTCCAACCCGGACCTGCTGAAGCGGATGCGGCAATCGATCGCGGAGTGGACGGCCCATAACCCGAATGTGCCGGCCGAGCGGCTTCCGGTCGCGCTCGTGACGAACTCCGGTTCCGGGTTGGATCCGCATATCACCCCGGCTTCGGCCGACGTTCAGGTGTCCCGCATCAGCAAGCTGACGGGGCTGTCCGAAGACCAACTTCGGCAGCTGATTGCGGATCATACGGAAGGACGCGACCTCGGCCTGTTCGGCGAACCCCGGGTCAACGTGCTGAAGCTGAACTTGGCGTTGGACAGCCTGCTGCGCAAATAAAGGACGGGGAATGCCCATGGACACGTTCAAAAGGAAAACGCCGGAGGAACTGCTCCATTCGATCTCCAAGCTGCACCGCGGGCGGCTCAAGGTATATATCGGCGCGGTGAGCGGCTCCGGTAAAACGTATCATATGCTGCGGGAAGGCAGGGCACTGAAGGAGCAGGGAATCGATGTCGTCATCTGCGCGGTGTCGACGATGCAGCGCCCGGAGACGGTGGAGCAGGTCGGCGACCTGGAGCGAATTCCGAGCATTCACTGGCAGAAGGCGGGCGTAGAGAAGAAGGATCTCGACCTGGATGCGCTGCTGCGGCGCAACCCCGAGGTGCTGCTTGTGGACGGTCTGGCTCACCGCAACCGGGAAGGAGCGCGCTTTCCGACGCGGCTGGAGGATATTCGTTTCCTGCTCGGCAAAGGGATCAGCATCATTACGACCATAAACGTATATGAGCTGGAGGACGTGCGGGCGATTGCCAAAAAAATGACCGGTATCGAGGTGTTCGAAACGGTGCCGACGGATACGCTCGAGACGGCCGACGAAGTCGTGCTCATCGACGTTACCCCGGAGATGATGCTGAGCCGGGTCGCGGAAGGGGCTCTGCGCGGGCACAGCAGCGAAATGCTGAAGCGCGGCAATTTGGCCGTCCTGCGCGAGCTGACGCTCCGCCTCGTGGCGGAGGGCGTCAACGATTCGCTGGAGAAGCACCGCGGCGAGCTGGGGCTGATCGGCCCCTCCGGAGCGACGGAACGCATCCTCGTCTCTACGCAGTATCATTGGAACGGCTCCATTTATGTACGCCGGGGACAGCAGATCGCCAAACGGTTAAACGGGGATATGCTCGTCGTCACCTTCGTCAATCCGAAGAAAGAGCCGGGCAAGGAGGCGGCCGCCTTCAAACGCTCGATCGTCAAGCTGGCAGAGCGGATCGGGGCGAAATTCGAGGAGCTTCCGCTTCGCTCGAGAAGGTCGCTGCCGGCTATGCTGGCCGACTATGCGCTGAACAATAACGTAACCCGCATCGTGCTCGGGCATTCCCGGCAGACGCGATGGCAGGAGCTGTGGCAGGGCTCGATCGTGCGCGACATGCTGAAAAAGACGCGCAACGTCGATATGTTCATCGTGGCCGACCGCGCGGAGCATGAGGGCGAGCGGATTATGCCGACGCAGCTGGGCAAGCCCGGAGAGGAAGAGGTCGAGCTGTTCCGGCGGCTGGGCGCCGGCGAGCTGGACCGCAAGATTGAGCGGATCAAGCGCGGCCGGTTCAAAGTGTATATCGGCTCGGCTCCGGGAGTCGGGAAGACGTATACGATGCTGCGGGAAGGGAACGACCTGCTCCGAAAAGGCATCCAGGTTTGCGTCGGCTTGCTGGAGACGCACGGCCGCTCCGAGACGCTTGGCCAGGTCGGGGCTCTGGAGGTGCTGCCGCGCAAAGTGATCGAATACAAGGGGACGCGGCTGGAAGAAATGGATACGGAGGAGATTATCCGTCGCAACCCCGAGGTCGTTCTGGTCGACGAACTGGCTCATACGAACGTGCCGGGGAGCCAATATCGCAAAAGGTACGAGGATGTTCTGGATATTCTGGCTGCCGGCATCTCGGTTATTACGACGGTCAACGTGCAGCATCTGGAAAGCCTGAACGATGCGGTCGAGCAGATCACCGGCGTACGGGTGCGGGAGACGGTGCCGGACCATATTTTGCGGCTTGCCGACGAGGTGCAGCTGATCGACGTAACCCCGCAATCGCTGCAGCGCCGGATGAAGGAAGGGCGCATTTACGCGCTGAATAAAGTCGATCAGGCCTTGAGCCACTTTTTCAAGACCGGCAACCTGATCGCCTTGCGGGAGCTGGCACTGCGGGAGATCGCCGACGATGTCGACGAGCGTCTGGAGGCGTGGGAGCGCAGCAGCTCTCTGAGAGGCCCATGGAGGCGCAAGGAAACGATCTACGTCTGCCTGAACAACTGCGAGCAGGCCGAAAGGCTGATTCGCCGCGGCTTCCGGATCGCGTACCGGCTGAAGGCGGTCTGGTACGTGGCGCTGGCGCTGAACGAAGCCGCTGACGGAAGGCCGGAGCAGGCCGGCACGTTCGAGGCGCTAAGGAAGCTGACGGAGCGGCTGGGCGGGACGTTCCAGATCGAACGCGTCCGGCATGTCAGGGAGGCGTCCGCTACGTTTGTGGCGAAGGCAACGGAATACGGGGCTACGCAAATGATCGTCGGCCAGTCGAGAGCGTCCTGGTGGAAGGAGCTTCGCGAAGGCTCGGTGGTGAAGGAACTGCTCCGGTCGGCGCGGCATACGGATGTGCTCGTGGTGGCGGATTACGACGCGGCCGCTTGTATGGGCACAGCGGGAGGCACCGGAGATCGGGAGGATGGAAGAGGCTGATCGAGTCGCTGGGCGAGCGGCGGGACGGCCTTTCTTTTTTAGTTAAAAAGCGAGTGATTACTCACTATACAAAAGGCTTATTCTGCTGATATAATAGACTCAAGAAAAATGAGTGATTACTCACTTTTAGGAGGCGTATAGAGTATGCCTATCGAAGTAATGCCATCCCCGGTTATCGATCTGTACCAAATTAAGCGAACATTCGGCAAAAAGACGGTACTGGACGGTATCACGCTGCAGGTGGGACGCGGAGAGTTGTTCGGCATGCTGGGCCCGTCGGGCTCGGGCAAAACAACGTTGATCAAGCTGATCACCGGTATCGATAAGGCCGACGGCGGAACGGTCCGGATGCTCGGCGAGACGATGCCGAAGCTGGCAATGCTCCAACGGTTCGGTTACATGGCACAGGCCGATGCGCTGTACAGCGAGCTAACGGCGAAGGAGAACCTGCAGTTTTTCGCCGCCTTGTACGGCTTGACCGGAACGCGCTGCAAGGAACGGATCGAGAAGGCGATGGCTGTCGTCGACTTGCTCGATCATCTGAACAAACCGGTCGCGGCCTATTCGGGCGGGATGAAGCGGAGGCTGTCGCTGGCGCTCGCGCTGCTGCACGAGCCGGAGCTGCTCGTGCTCGACGAGCCGACGGTCGGGATCGATCCAGTGCTGCGGCAGTCGATCTGGCGGGAATTGCTTGCCCTGCGGGAGCAAGGGACGACGATTTTGCTGACGACGCATGTGATGGACGAAGCGGACAAATGCGATCGCATCGCGCTCATTCGCGAAGGACGGCTGACGGCAATCGACAGCCCCGGAGGATTGAAGGAGCAGACCGGCAAGGAGACGATCGAAGAGGCATTCATCGCGCTTGGAGGAGGTGGGCGGGCATGAGAATCCAGGCTTTGGCATTGCGCATCATCCGCCAGTTCGTGCGCGATAAGCGGACGCTGGCGCTGTTGTTTCTCGCTCCGCTGCTCGTATTGACCTTGCTGCATTTTGTATTCGACGGTCAGGCGATCCGGCTGGATATCGGAACCGTCGGCGTTCCGCAGCAGTTGACGGAGCGGTTGGAAAACGCCGGCGCGAACGTATGGTCTTACGAGAACGCGGAACAGGCCGGCCAGGCGCTGGCGGACAGACAGCTCGACGCCGTATTGTCCATCGATAACGGGAAGCCGTCGCTTCGGTTGGAAGGCAGCGATCCGTCCGTCGGCAAGGCCGTCATGCTGACGGTTCAGAAGGCGATGCAGGCCGGCGCGCCGGCGATGCAGCCGGACGTGTCTTACCTGCACGGCAAGGAAAGCTTGTCTACCTTTGATTCATTCGGACCGGTGCTGATCGGCTTCTTTTCCTTCTTCTTCGTCTTCCTGCTGGCCGGGGTCGCCTTCCTGAGAGAACGGACGACGGGCACGCTGGAGCGGCTGCTCGCCACGCCGATTCGCCGGTATGAGGTGGTAGTGGGATATTTGGCCGGGTTCGGCGTGTTTACGCTGCTGCAGGGCGTGCTGATCGCCTGGTTCTCGGTAGGCGTGCTCGGCCTGTACCTGGAGGGCTCGATCTGGCTGGTGCTGCTTATCAATTTGCTGCTAACGCTGGCCGCGCTGACGCTAGGCACGCTGCTGTCCACCTTTGCCGGGAGCGAATTTCAGATCATCCAGTTCATCCCGCTCGTCATCGTGCCGCAGGTGTTCTTCTCCGGTCTGTTCAACTTGGAGGCGATGCAGCCTTGGCTGCAAAAGCTCAGCTATGCGATGCCGCTTTATTACGGAGCGGACGCCATGCGCGGCATTATGCTCCGCGGGGAAGGGATCGGGGATATCCGGCTGGACGTCTTCATCCTGCTCGGATTCTCCCTTTTGTTCGCGTTGCTGAATATTGCCGCGCTGAAGAAGCAGCGGGCGATTTGAACAACAGCCCTGCCGGCGGAGACGGATGGCGGTCGTACTTCGGACCAAGCGCAGGAGCGGCTTAGCGGCAGGGCACAGATTGTGATATGATCGAATCAAGGCACGTTTGCAACGTATTTGAAGCTAGAGGGCGAAGGAGGAGCTGGCATCAATGTCGGACACGATGGAGCCCTGGATCGCCGAGCTGCTGCAGTCCGGGACGAGTGGGGACAAAATGACGGAAAAGCAGCGGCGTATCTTCGAATCGGCGATCGAGGTTTTCGCCGAGAAGGGCTACGCCGCCTCGTCGACTTCGGAGATCGCCCAGCGGGCCGGCGTGGCCGAAGGTACGATTTTCCGCCACTACAAGACCAAAAAAGAATTGCTGCTCTCCATCGTTGCCCCCGCGATGGTCAAGCTCGTCGCCCCATTCGTGCTGCGCGAGTTCCGCGAAGTGCTGGAGGACGAGTACGACAGCTACGATCAGTTTTTGCGGGCGCTTATCGGGAACCGGCTGCTTTTTCTGCAAAACAACATGAGCCTGATTAAAATTGTCGTGCAGGAAATTCCGTTCCATCCCGATCTTCAGGAGCAGTTCAAGTCGGTTGTGGTGTCGCAGGTGATGGAGCGAATGGAACGCGTCATCGAGAAATTCAAATCCGAGGGCAAGCTGGCCGATTTGCCCGCCACGACCATTATGCGGCTGAGCGCAACGGCGGTCATGGGTTATGTGCTCGCCCAAGCCTTCTTCGGTCCGAAGGAAGGCGCGAACTGGAACGGGGAACAGGAACTGGAGGCGACGATCGCCTTCGTTATGAAAGGCTTGGCGCCTTAAAGACCGGTCATGTGAAAGAGAGGCGGAGAATATGGCGGACAACGAATCTTGGTTCGAAGCCGGAGTGCTGTCGGTTACGTTCCGGCAGCTATCGGCGAAACGGATCGCCGAGCTGACCGCGCAAGCGGGGTTGCAGGCGATCGAGTGGGGGGGCGATATACATGTGCCTCCCGGAGCGTCGGCGGTTGCCGCGGAGACGGCGCGCATCACGGCGGAAAGCGGCTTGCGTGTGTCTGGCTACGCGTCGTATTACCGGACGGGCGACGAGCCGGAAGGGGAATTCGACAAGGTGCTCGACACCGCGCTGACGCTTGGCGCGCCTTCGGTTCGGGTATGGGCCGGCCGGGTCGGGTCTGCAGAAGCGGACGACCGCTTATGGCACCGCACGGTAGAGGACGCCCGGCGCATCGGCGAGAAAGCGGCGGCACACGGCTTGCGCATCGATCTCGAATTCCACCGCAACACGTTGACGGATACGATCGATTCGACGATCAAGCTAATGGAGGACATCGGCTCCCCGCATGTCCGCTCCTGCTGGCAGCCGCCGGTGGACATGCCGCCCGGACAGCGCGAAGCCGAGCTGAGCCGACTGCTGCCGTGGCTGTCGGGACTGCACGTCTTCCACTGGGTCGGCGTCGAGAGGCTGCCGCTGCGGGAAGGCCTGGACGAGTGGAGGCGGTACTTGGATATGATCCGTCCGCTGAAGGAAAGGCGCTCCGCCTTGCTGGAGTTCGTGAAGGACGACGACCCGGAGCAATTTATCCGTGATGCGGCGGCGCTGAAGGAGCTTCTGGAAACATAGGGGCAGCAAGGTTCGTATGAGGGGAAGAATTCGATTGGACGAAAGGGGAGCGGCAGCCGCTCCTCTTTTTGCGTCGGATGGAAGGCCTCAGCCGTATCAAGGTTTCGTCGGGGGGAGCGACGGACTGTCGAGGGTGCTGCGGTATTCGTTGCGGCGGTAAGACAAGGGCGTCTCGCCGATTTCCCTTCTGAACAAGGTGCAAAATTGCGCATCGTTGGAAAAGCCGCATTCCAGCGCGACGGCCGTGACCGGCAATTCCGTGTAGCGAAGCAGGCTGCGCGCCTTTTCCAGCCGTTTGTCGAGCAAATAACGGATCGGGGACATGCCAAACTTCTGTTTGAACAGGTGCCGGAAATGATCGTAGCTGTAACCGACCATATCGGCCAAGTCCTCCACGGCGATTTTCTGACCGCAGTTCTCGTCCATAAATGTTTTCGCGTACAGCAAATGATTGCCGGGATGGCCGGATTGCGCAGGCGCGACCGAACGCGAGTGTTCAATCAGCGCTTCGCTGATCCGCATGTTCAGCTTCTGGGCGTAGAAGGCGTTCTTTTCCTGCATTTCCGCCTTCATGCTCAGCAGCAGGGCGAGCACCGGCGATCGCGGCCCGTCCTGAAACAAACCGTGCTGCAAAGCCGGCATATCGCGGCTCGTCAGACTGAAGCCGATGAAGAGGACCTCGGTGTCTTCCGTGCGCCGCTCGTCATGCGGCATGCCAGGAGGAATAATCGTGTACGTGTTCGGCTCGTAGCGATATTCCAGCTCTTGCAGGCGGGTCAGTCCCGCACCGCCGATATAGTACACGAGTTCGAAGCAGCGGTGCCGATGCAGCGGCATATACGTATCGCCCAGTCTTAGCGCGTGAAACAGAAAATCCGTCTGAGCCAGCATCGCGACGCTGCTCCTTTCTCTCCCGGCGAAGGAGAATAGCCAGATCGTATAAACAAATCGCCATATTGTGAAACTATTGGCCGGCGGCGCCGGGGTAGAATGGATCAAGAAGAGTCAGCATGAAACACAGCGATGTTCCGATACGACGAGGAGGATGGATCCATGGCCGATTTTCCGAAACTTTCCCCAAGCAAGCTTCTGCAACGGTTGACGCCCCCCAAGCGCAAAGTTCGCATGGTGCTCGATACCGACACCTTTAATGAGATCGACGATCAATTCGCGGTCGTCTATGCGATGAAATCGCCGGAGCAACTGCAGGTCGAAGCGTTCTACGCCGCTCCCTTCCACAACCAGCTGTCCACGGGACCTCAGGATGGGATGGAAAAAAGCTACAACGAGTTGCTGACGATTTCCTCCCATCTGCCGGAAATGTCCGGGATTCCGGTATACCGCGGCTCGGGCTCATATTTGTCCGGTCCGGATACGCCGGTGGAGAGCGAAGCGGCACGAAATCTGGTGGAGCGAGCTATGGCCAGCACCGACGACGATCCGTTGTACGTCGTGGCGATCGGCGCCATTACGAACGTCGCTTCGGCGATACTCATGGAGCCGCGCATCATCGAGAAGATCGTGGTCGTCTGGCTCGGCGGTCACGCTTTGCACTGGCCGACCACGAAGGAGTTCAATCTGTTCCAGGATTTGCACGCTTCCCGCCTCATTCTGAATTGCGGCGTGCCGCTCGTGCTCATTCCTTGTCTGGGCGTCGCCTCGCATCTGCTGACCACCTTGTCCGAGGTGAAGGATTATGTCAAAGACAAAGGACCGGTAGGCGAGTATTTGCACGATACGTTCGAAGGGTGCAGCAAGGACCATGTCGGCTATTCCAGGGTAATCTGGGATCTAGCGGCTGTCGCTTACCTGATCGACGATGCCTGGCTGCCGAACGAGCTGGTGCACAGCCCGCTATTGTCTGAAGAGTTTCGCTGGAGCTTTGACGCTTCGCGCCATTTGATCCGCTACGTCCATTATATTCATCGGGATAGCGTGTTTAAAGATTTATTCGGCAAGCTTGGCTGATTCCGCTGTACCGTTGACGCGCTCATCCGAGCAGGTCGACGAGCCCGATCATGGTCAGGGTGCCGAGGATGAACGCGAAGGTGGCGGGAATTTCGTTGCCGTCGCCGTGGCTCTCGGGAAGCAGCTCTTTGTAAACGACATAAAGCATCGCTCCGCCGGCGAACGCCAGACCGTAAGGAACAAGCACCGAAAGCTCCGTGCCGAAATAATAGCCGAGGCAGCTGGCGGCCCATTCCGCAGCGGCGATGGCTAAGGAGTACAGGAACGCCTTGGCCGCGCCGGCTTTCCGGGTAATCAGGAACAGTGAGACGAGAAAGCCTTCCGGTATGTTCTGCAAACCGATCGCCGTTGCCACGAGCTTGCCCGTCTCGGCCGCTCCGCTCGCCAGACTGATGCCGGTGGACAAGCCTTCGGGCAAATTGTGCAGCAGCATGGCGACGAGCAGCAGGCTTTGTTTGCCTTCTTCCGGCCCTTCCGTATGGGAAGGGTCGGTATGCGGAATGTACAGCTCCATGGCAGTTAGCAGCAGCGTGCCGAACAGGACGCCGGCTGTCAGGACATACAGATTGGACAGCTTGAGCGCCGAAGGCAGCAGACCGTAGGTCGAGGCGGCCACCATAATGCCGGCGGTATAGGCGAGCAGCACGTCTTTGCCGCGGTGGGAGATGTTGCGGACTACCAGAGAAGGCAAAGCGCCGACCAGGGTGCACAAAGAAGAACAGGCAGCGAACAGCAGAAACGTATTCATGGCTCCTCCGGACTACTTCCGTCATATAGTTAATCATATGTGACGGCGTCCGGAACATGTCCATGACGTGGGGCGGAACGGTCAGGAGGTTTTTAACGCTTCAGCGGGATCGTCCAGCTACCTTCCGCGATCCACGTCCGGTCCATGAACTCGCGCGCCCTAAGCACGACCTTGTCGGCGTACACCTGGACGTACAACCCTTGCGCAGTCGGCGTATTATCTCCTTGCTGGACTGGTCGGGTGCGGCCAACCGAGGCGTTCTGGAACCAGTGAAACGTCTCCTTGGAGTAATGCTCGCCGCTGCGAAAGTTTTGATGACGATGGCCCGAGAACACAAAAACGTTGGCGTACGGCTTCAGGAGGCTGCGAAACGCTTGGGCCCGAATCAATTGATGGGAGCCGCCGTCCTGGCCGATGGCCGGCAGCGGCTGGTGAATCATGACGAATACCGGGCTGCCGTCTTTGTGCGGCTCCAATGCCTTCTTGAACCAGGCCAACTGCTCGTCGGAATACCAGGCTCCTTCGCCTACCTCGGGCTTTTCCTGCACGTAGGCTTCCTGCGAAAGCATAATAAAGTGAAAGCCGTTTACATAAAAGTCGTGATACGTCCGTTCAAGCCCGAACTGCGACATAAAAGCGCGTCGGCTATGCTCGTCCGACTTGCCGTTCGGCATGGAATCCTTGCTCCATTGTCCGTCTTTATCGATCCAGATGCCGTAGTAGTCGTGGTTGCCCATGTTGGCATGAACGGCGGGAAGCTTTTTGTACGCTTTCATCACATTCGCATACTCGCGGTAATCGGCGTCCGTTCCGGCGTCGGTAATGTCCCCGGTAATAAGCAGCGCATCGATCCTTGAATCGAAACGGCTTGTATCGTCAAGCGCCTTGCGCAGCTTGTCGCTTTGCTCCTCAAAGCCGCTGTTGACATGGGTGTCGCTCAAAATCATCACGCCAAGCAGCGAGCCGTCCGCCAGAGGCGCCGGCCGTTCCGATCCTTCCGAAGACCCGGAGGGCGCCACGGCCGTCCCGGAATCGTTGGGCTCTGACGTTCCGGCGGGCTCGCGGCGGAGCCAAAACCGCCATCCAGCAAAGGTCGCGGCGCATAAGGCTGCCAGGGAAAGCAGCCATTTGATAAATTGTCTGCGAGACATGTCCGGTCTCTCCTCTGTTCCGAACGTTTCTTACGTATCCGGATTATCGCTACTTTAATTATAGGGAATTGCCGGCCTTTCTGGAAGAGCGTTCAACGGCGAAGGCGGAGTCCAGGTCAGACTTTTACCCGTATCTACAAGATTTTTTTCAACGGGCAAAAGGACGGTTCCGGGAACCGTCCTTGTTGGGCTTCTATTCGGTTAGCTGGGCAAGGTTCAGCTTGTTACCGTTGCGCTGGAAGCTCGAGTTTGCTTCTCGCTGCCGGTACCGCTTTGATCGCCGGCAGCGTTTTTGCCGCCGCGGCCGTTTTTGTCCCCCTTCGGGAAGCCTTCCTTGCCAGGGCCTTTCAAACCGCCCCTCAGATCCTCGTTGACGAACTTGGTCGCTTTCTCCTTCAGTTCCGTTTTGTGCTTGTCGGCTTGCTCTTGAGTGAGCTTGCCGTCGGCGAGCTGCTTGTCGATTTGCTCGGTATGGGCTTTTGTCAGCAGGCTGACGACCGAGTCGACGGATACGCCTTTTTCGCCGGCGATAGCGGCCAGTGTTTTACCGGACTGGAGCGCCGTATTCAGCTCATCCTTGGTAGTGCCGAGCAGCGTAGCGAGTTCGTCCGAAGATCCGATGCCGAGTCCTCCGCGACCGCCGGGGAAGCCGCCCTTGAAGCTTTCGCCCATACCGTCTCTGCCTGGTCCCTTCAAGCCGCCCTTTAGATCCTCGTTGACGAACTTGGTCGCTTTCTCCTTCAGTTCCGTTTTGTGCTTGTCGGCTTGCTCTTGAGTGAGCTTGCCGTCGGCGAGCTGCTTGTCGATTTGCTCGGTTTGGGCTTTTGTCAGCAAGCTGACGACCGAGTCGACGGATACGCCTTTTTCGCCGGCGATAGCGGCCAGTGTTTTACCGGACTGGAGCGCCGTATTCAGCTCGTCCTTGGTGGTGCCGAGAAGCGTAGCGAGTTCGTCCGCAGACCCGAAGCCGAGTCCTCCGTGACCGCCGGGGAAGCCGCCCTTGAAGCCTTCGCCCATACCGTCTCTGCCTGGTCCCTTCAAGCCGCCCTTCAGATCCTCGTTGACAAACTTGGTCGCTTTCTCATTAACTTCTGTTTTGCGCTTGTCGGCCTGCTCTTGAGTGAGCTTGCCGTTGGCGAGCTGTTTATCGATTTGCTCGGTTTGAGCTTTCGTCAGCAGGCTGACGATCGAATCGACGGCTACGCCTCTTTCGCCGGCGATAGCGGCCAGCGTTTTACCGGACTGGAGCGCCGTATTCAGCTCGTCCTTGGTAGTGCCGAGCAAGGTAGCGAGTTCGTCCGCAGACCCGAAGCCAAGTCCTCCGTGACCGCCTTTGAAGCCTTCGCCCATAGGGCCGGTTCCTTCACCGCGTTTGCCGCCGAACGGCTTGCCGCTCTTGTCCTTCTGCTGGGTCTGGGTCTGGTTGTCGGCGGAAGCCGCGCTCGCATAATAATGCGCCCACAGTCCTCCACCCAAAGTTAAAGCCAGTGTCATCGTGCCTGCTACTATCGTTTTCAAACGTTTCATGGTTGCTCCACCTCTCGCATTTGTTTGTATGTGTTCGGTTGCTATGTAGCTATGGGGTCGAATGTTTGCTGCGTCTAAGGGGGGAATCACCTCCTTGGCGTACTCTTAGAATAGACCTGAAAACTTAAACGGAAGTGAAGATGGGCTGAACGTTTGCTGAAAGTTGCTTTGTTCTCCTTTCTAACGAGGTGTTACCTGATAACACCAACCGGGCGGCCCGCACTGCGTAAGCGATATTCCGGAACGGCGCTATTTTGTGCTACAATGGGCTCACAATGAGGTCGGGGAGGCGGAGAGATGGGCATCGCGATAGGTTTTATCGTTCTGATCGGCTGCTGTCTATTGTTTCCTGCCTTCTGCTCGGAACGTTTCGTCTTGCGGATGAAGGCTAGGGTATCAGCCTGCATGGCGTTTTTCATACAGCGGACGGCTTATTGGACCAACGGTCCGGTTCTGGCGCAAACTACCGGTCGGCTGCGTTATCCGAAGCGTTCCAATCATGGCGTCCAGTGTCTGCTCTTGGTGCGCAACAAAAGCCTCATGCTGTTGATCGAGCTGCACCGGTTGAAGGAACCGGACCTATTCTCTTCGCGGGCTGTCCCACGTACAGGCTGTCAACGAAGAGGAGGTTTTCTGTGGGTATATGGAAGAGAACGGGGATCTGGTCTGCGCGGAGTTGGAGGCCGTATGCAGACGCCTTGAGCCGGATCAAAAGCCGGCAGAGGGAGATCGAGTCCTGGAGCGGCGAACGAATACGCCGATATTCTCTAGAGCTGAGATACCTGTCCAGGTCGGACGCTGCGGCAGACGTTTCAATGACCGAGGCTTACGCTTTGGTTTGCGAGGCGGCGAGAAGAGCGATCGGCATGGAGCCGTACGATGTGCAGATCGCGGCGGCGCTTGCGCTTGGCGCGGGCAAGCTGACGGAGATGCAGACGGGAGAAGGAAAGACGCTTGCGGCGGCGCTCGCGGTCTACTGGCGGGCATTGTCCGGCCGTGGCGTCCATGTCGCTACCTTCAACGATTATTTGGCCCGGCGGGATGCGGAACGGCTCGGCCCGCTTTACCGCTATCTCGGCTTGAGCGTCGGTTGCGTGCAAGAAGGGATGGGGGCGGCGGAGCGCCGGCTGGCCTATGCCGCCGACGTTACGTATTTGACTGCAAAGGAAGGCGGCTTCGACTATTTGCGGGACGGCTTGTGCTTGACGAAGGGGAGCCTGGTGCAGAGGCCATACCATTTCATCGTCGTGGACGAGGCGGACTCGATCCTCATCGACGAGGCTCGAACGCCGCTGGTGCTCGCCGGGGAAGCCGATGCGCCGCAGCGCGACGGCGCGCGGCTGGCCGCCGTGGTTGGGAAGCTGGCCGCCGGTATCGACTATGAAACGGACGGGGGGCGGCGCAACGTTTATTTGACCGACCAGGGCGCCATGAAGGCGGAAGCGCTGCTAGGCTGCGGCAATCTGTATGCGGCCGGCAACGAGCTGCTGCTTGGCGAGCTGCGCGATGCGCTGCACGCCCGGGCGCTGCTGCGCCGGGATGTCGACTACATCGTGCGCGCCGGCCGCGTGGAGCTGATCGACCCGTTAACCGGCCGCATTGCCGAACGAAGACGTTGGCCGGACGGCCTGCAGAACGCGGTCGAGGTCAAAGAGGGTTTGCAACCGCAGCGAAGCGGCGAGATCCTGGCCTCGATCACGCTGCGGCATTGGGTGGGGCTCTACCCGCGGCTGTGCGGAATGACGGCGACGGCAAGCTCGTCGACGGACGAATTCGCCGAAGCGTACGGGCTGCAGGTGGCGGTGATCCCGGCACGCCGGCCTGCGGCCCGGACCGATTATCCTCTTGTCGTGTATGCCACCAAAGCGGCAAAGCTCGCCGCTCTGACGAAGGAGATTGCCGCCCTGCACGCAGCGGGGCGTCCGGTTCTTATCGGCACGTCCAGCGTAGCCGAATCCAACGGGCTCGCCGCGGCGCTTGCCGCGTCGGGAGTATCCTGCAACGTGCTGAATGCGGGCAACGAGGAACGGGAAGCTGCCGTGATCGGGCAGGCTGGAGCGGTTGGAGCGGTCACCGTGTCGACCAACATGGCGGGGCGCGGAGTGGATATCCGACTGGGGGCCGGAGACGAGGAACAGGCGGCAGCGGCGGCTCGACTCGGAGGATTGGCGGTCATCGGGGCCGGTTTGCACGAAAGCATGCGTATCGACAATCAACTGAGGGGACGCGCCGGAAGACAGGGCGATCCGGGCAGCTCGGTATTTTATGTCAGCCTGGAGGACGAGCTGTTTGCACGCTACAGCTCCAGCGGGGCGGCGGCTGCCGGGAGCTGGCGGCAAGGGCTTGACGGAAAATTGGAGGGAGCCGGCATCCGCAGGCGGATCGAACATCTCCAGCGGGTAGCCGACGGGCAAAACCGGGAAATCCGGCAAACGTTAAACCGGTACGCGGATATGCTGGAACAGCAGCGCCACATCGTTGCCGACCGCAGGCGGGGACTGCTGGAAGGGCGCATCGCCCCCGCCCCGCTGGTCCTTCGCGATCCGGACGGCTATGCCGACCTATGTGCCCGGTACGGCGCAATGGCGGTTAAACGGGCCGAGACGGAATACGCGCTGCTGGCGCTCGACCGGTGCTGGGCCGATCATTTGGAGTACGCGTCCGTCGTTCGCGAGGGTATTCACTTCGAGAGTACCGGGGTGCGCGACCCGCTCGATGTGTACGAGCGTCTGCTTCTTGCAGCGTTTGCAGACTTTTTCGACAAGGCGGAGGATCGGGCGGTACGGGCTCTTCTGGCCGTCGACCGGACGAAGCCGGACATCGGACCCGAGCCGGCCGCGTTCAATATGCCTTCGGCGACATGGACATACCTGATCAATGACCGACTGCTGCCCCATCGGCATTCCTTTTGGTAAATAGGGAAACGGGGTGCAGCAGAGTTCTACCACACGGGTATATGCCTCCAAAACCGCTTGTCGCAGCGGTTTTGGAGGTTTTTCGTCCCAGGCGTACCGGGGCCATTCAAGCGCCGTCCTACGAATATCGCTCGTACTATATAAGTTGAACGAAAGAACTTCTTTGGAAAAGCGGAGTGAATTGGAGAAAGGGGATGAGCCTTGCAAGCGAGTTTTGGCTTTGAACTCCTACCGCCGCAAGGTTTATTCCATAAAAGGAGTTCAAAACAAAATGTTTGAAGCGGCAAGGCCATCCTTTTCGGAATGTAGCGGGCTCCAATTTCAAGGCTTACGGATGTTGCTGCGGGGAGCTACCCTTGCACGCGGGTAGCCGTCCCGCGACGAATTGCCTGCCGCACCGGCCTGGGGCACTCCCCGGCGTACCGGGTACAAGCTTGTCGTGGCGGCCTTGCCGCCGAACATCGAACCGAACATATTCATGAACGGTCCGAATTGCTGGACCATCCGCATCATCTTCTGAACTTTGTCCATGGTCGACATAATGCCGTCAATCCCGCCCCACTGGTCGAGAAACGACAGCATGCCGCTATTGGCCGTATTCGTCGGCGCAGCCTGGGTTGGCTGAATCGGTCCGAGAAGGCCGCGGATGCGGGATTGGTTCAAAAACGGGGATGGGGGCGTATGGGCGTTCCGCCTGGGACTTCTTGTCGGAGCGCGCCCCTTTTTTCCTTTAGCGTGCCGTTTGATTCGGCTCATTACTTATCCCTCCCTTCTGGCATCCATTCCTTATCACAATATGTAGACGCCCCGGCAAGCGTTTGGGTAAAATGCCCGCTCGCCGTGCTGAACGACGAGTGCTTTCGTCTGGAGCGGCGCTCGAATCGTCCTGGAGGCTGCCCGACGATTCGACGGAAAAACGGTTTTTTGGGATCTTGCTGCAACATTTACGGCCAAGCTTGCGTTTGTACTATACAACCATACGCGAAGAAAGCATGCCTGCCGATTGTCGGATTCGACCGAACTGTCGGCTGCAAGAACGATCATGGAAGGGCGCTGCGGTGTATGGGGACGCAGATGCCCGATAGGAAGGAAGGGAATTGATGATGAAACATCCAATGAAAACAAGCGTAGCGGCGTTATTCGCCTTGTCCGTGTCGATAACCGGAGTCTCCGCCTTTGCGGCGGACGCAAGCCAGCCGGAGCCGGTTCGTGCTCAGGCAATCGCTCAAACAACGGCGCAGCCTGTCGCTATTTCGGTGAATGGCGAAGCTCTAGCAACATCGGGCTACAAGAAGGCCGGCGTGAGCGAAACCATGGTGCCTTTGCGCGATATTGCCGAGAAGCTGGGCATGACGGTGACATGGAGCGAGGCGGACCTGACCGCCGGGCTGAGCAAGGGCGAGGTGCGGACGAGCGTCAAGCTTGGCGAGGACAACTATACCGTGGATCAAAAGAGTCTGACGCTTGGCGTCGCGCCGGAGCGGACGGACAGCAAAACCTATGTGCCGGTTTCGTTCGTCAGCCAAGTGCTCCATGCCACGGTCAAAACCGACGGCGGCTCGATAGCCATTACTCCGCTCCAGCAGCGCGAGAATGTGCTGACGCGCGGCGTCGTAACGGAAGTATACGATCAGGGCGGCCGTCAATTTGTACGCATCAACGGGATCGGCCCGGATGGGATCGTTCTGAATGTCGACGGGGACACCGCCTACGAGAAGGCGGACGGAACGAAACTGAAGCTGTCCGATATCGCTTTGGGCGCTGCTGTGGAAGTCGAGCATTCCATGGTCGCCACGTTGAGCCTGCCTCCGCAAACGGCAGCCTACAAAATCACGCTGCTGGAGCAAGAGCAAGTCGTCGATACGATCGGTACGGCTGGCTTGATCGAAGAGGTCGTTACCAGCGATGACAAGGCGATAAGCCTGCGCATCAAAGGGAAGGGGATAACCGACAAGTCGCCGGACGAGGTGGTGCTGCGTCTGAACGACAAGACCGTGCTGACGAATACGGACGGGGAGTCGGTCGAGTTGTCCGCGTTGACGAAAGGGGCCAAAGTGATCGGTTATTACAACGGCGTATTGACCAGAAGCTTGCCTCCGATCGGCACGGCTTGGAAGATCGTGCTTCAGGCACCGGCGGATAGCGATTCCAACTAAAACAGCCCCGCGTTTCGGGACTGACAATGAACGGCGGCTGTCGCCCTTTCGGGTGGCGGCCTTATTGCCGTTGTTGCGTCATAGCCAATTTATTTTTATACAAATAGGAAGGAGCTGGGCATTCCCAGAAGGAGAGCGAAGAGGTATACTTCATTTATATATAATCCTACGGGAAAAGAGGGAATTGTAGATGGGGCATATTCCGGATTCGATACCGCGGCCGCTGGTGAGGACAAACCAGTGGACGATCGTCGCTGCGGTCGTCCTGACGTGGCTGACCGGTTTTTATTGGCTGCTGGCCATTCCGCTGCTGGCCGGGGCGATGGGCGTTACGTTCGATTTCAACCCGATCATGCGGCTCGCCCGGCTGTTTTTGCGCAAACCGCCTTCGGCTTATATTCCGGAGGAAAGGACGGACCAGAAGTTCAACCAACTGTTGGCGACCTGCTTCCTGCTGCTCGCTTTGATCGGTTATGCATTTGACTGGCCGGCCGTAGCCTACATTTTCTCCGCTATGGTGGCGCTGGCCGCTACTGTGGCGATATGCGGTTTCTGCGTCGGTTGCTTTATCCGTTACCAATGGCTGAGATACCGGAGGAAATGGTCCTGAGCGAAATGAAAGGCCGCCCTATGGAAAGTCGACCGTCTTAACCGGTGCGGGCTTCCATAGGGCGGCTTTGCTTTGACGTCCTGGCGAAGCGGGCGTCTATTGCTCGCCCTGTTCTTCCACCGTTATCTTTCCGTTGCGGACGGCGGGGATGCCTGCCACAAACGTATCGACGAGCAGCCGGTAGCTGACGTCGAGATCGATGGGAAGGCCGAAGCCGCCCCTCTGTTCCAGCGAGGCAAAGCCGTGCAGGACGCTGCGCAGACCGCGGATGACGTGAATCGATTGCAGATGGGTCAAGCCGTAGCTCTCCATCAGACGCATCAGCAAATCGACCAGCTTTTTGCCGGTTTCCGCCACTTCGGCGGCATCGGGACCGGGGGCTCCGAGCGTAAGCTCGTACACCCCGGGGTGGGCGCGGGCAAATTCCAGATAAGTGTCGGCGAAGGCACGGATGGCTTCGTCGCCGGAGCGGCCGACCGCGGCGAGGGTGAGCTTCTCGTACAGTAGCTCCAGACCGTGCGCGGCGAGCTTGTTGCGCAGACCCGGCAGACCGTCCACATGATTGTACAACGAAGGGGTACGGATGTTCAGCTTCTTGGCCAGGCTGGCCAGCGTCAGACTTTCGATGCCATGGGTATCGGCGATCTCCGTTGCAGCGCGAATGACGGCGGGCAGGTCGAGCCCGATTCGTGGCGACATGGTTACGCCCTCCTTTCGGCGGAAGCCGGCCCCATGGCGGCTTCGGCTTCTCCGATGATCCGACGAAGCGTATCCAGCGGAGCGGTCAGCATGCGTCCATGTCCGGCGGCGACAAGCGACGGTTGGAGTTCGGCAAGCTTGCGTACGCTGTCCAGCGCGGTATGCTTGCTCCAGGTGGCCAAGGCCGGGAACGGAAACAGCGGCTTCAACTGCCCTGACACGGCTGCGCCGCCCCTTACCTGAATCGCATCTCCGACAACAAGGGATTGGTTGCGCGTGTCCACAAAAGACATCGATCCCGGCGTATGCCCGGGCGTCGCCACCGCAAGCAGGGAGCCGATCCGATCGCCATCGTGAAGCAGCACGTCCGGCTTTGTCCGGATCTGTCCCGGCTTGGGAACGCCCCCTTTGATCGGCGACGTGTACTCCCCGGGATCGAGCGTGACGTCTCCGGCGAGCAGCCGCGCGTCGCGGGCGGAGATATAGACGGTCGCCTCCGGCAGCATCTGCTTCAACGTGTCCAACGCGCCGATATGATCGCTATGGGCATGCGTCAGGACGATTCGGGCAATCGGCTTGCCGATGCGGCGGGCGGTCTCCGCGATCGCTTTGGCGCTGAACGGCATAGCCGCATCGATCAGGGTCAAGCTCTCTTCTTCTTCTTCTACCATATAACAATTAACCGGAAACAACCGGGGCATAAAAGCCAGCTGATATAAGGTTCCCGCTTGGGTTAATTTCATATTCGGCACCTCGCTTTGTTAGTTTACTAATGTCGTTAGTTATATAATAACTAATAATATTAGTTTTTGCAAGCGGCAATGCTTAACTTTTTTGAAACGGAGGCCCGGAGGTTGTTTCTCTCCGGACCTTTTTCCCGGAAGCCAGTGGCTACCTCATCTTCGGAAACATGCGCCGGACCGGCATGACGATCAGCGTGGCCGCAACCGCCTTGAGCGCATCTCCAATCAAGAACGGATAGCAGCCGACGCTCATGGCGTAGGCGAATGACTTATTCAGTTTGTGAGCGAGCCATGGGACGCCGGTCACATACAATAGGAGCGAGCCGAACAGCTCGATAACGAGAAAGACGGCAACGTAGGACGCCCAGCCGTTTCCTTTGATTTTGCTGACGCCCCATCCGATCAGCAGCGCACTGACGGGAAACATCCAAATAAAGCCGCCCGTCGGACCGAGCAGCAGGCCGAGCCCGCCTTGTCCGTGCAGCAGCGGAAGCCCGAGTGCAAGGAACAGCACGACGACGCCTATGCTGAAAAAGCCGTAAAAAGCACCGAGCACAGCGCCAGCCATCATAATGGCCAAGTTCTCCAGCGTAATTGGCACGGGGGATATGCCGAGACGAATGTGCACAAAGCTCATGGCTACCGTAAGGGCGCCGAACAGGGCGCTGAAAACGATACCTTTGACGGTAAATAGCGGACGGGATGATGCCATCTTTATTGTTCCTCTCTTCCGTAAAAGCGATTCAATATGATACCATAATCGAAGTTACAGGATTAAACGCGAAGTGTCAACCTAGATTCATTATTTTTGGTGAACAATTGGCAGGGAAGGGGACGACCGTAATGGTTCCCATATGGACGTTGAAGGACGCCGACTTGGCGGCTGCGAGCGGCGACGAGGCGGAAGCGGTGCTGAAGCGGCTCGTTCTGACGATCCGCGAAGGCGAATTCGTGGCCGTGATAGGTCGTAACGGAAGCGGCAAAAGCACGCTGCTCCGCGTGCTGGGCGGGCTTGTTCCGCTGCGTGGAGGCGAGCTTGCCGTCGGCGGCTCGGGCCGGTCCATAGGCATGGTGTTCCAGAATCCGGATGCTCAGCTTGTCGGGGAAACGGTGTATGAGGACGTCTGCTTTGGCTTGGAAAATGCGGCGGTGCCGGCGGAGGAAATGCCTGAACGAGCACGGACGGCTTTGGCCTCCGTAGGACTAAACGTTGCGCCGGACGAGCCGGTGGAAAACTTGTCAGGAGGCCAAAAGCAGCTGTTGAGCGTAGCGGGAGCGATTGTTACGGGAGCGCGCGCTTTGCTGCTGGACGAGCCGACGGCGATGCTCGATCCGGCGTCGAAGCGGAATGTGCTCGAAGCGGTATGCCGGTTGCATGAAGGCGGAACGACCGTCGTATGGAGCACTCAAGCGATGGACGAGATCGGTTATGCCGACCGGGTTATTGCGCTTGACGGAGGGCGGCTCGTCTTCGACGGTACGCCGGAACAATTTCTGTATGGCGATTTCCGTCCGGGGGAGTCTGTGGACGAAGACGGCGAGCTGCTTCCTTGTCCTTGCCGGACGCTCGGCTTCAGGTTGCCGTATCCGGTCGAAGTGGCCCATCGGCTGGTCCGCTCGGGCGTGCCGCTGCGCACGCTGCCGCTCCATCCCGATCAGCTGCTGGAAGCGGTGGATTCGTTATGCCGATAATGGTGAAACGGCTGAGCGTAAAGGCGGGAGACGCCGACAAGCCGCTGTTGAACGGCATTTCCTGTACGTTCGGCAACGGCGACATCACTTTGCTCGTAGGGCGCAACGGCTCGGGCAAATCGACGCTGCTGGACGCCATCGGCGGACTCGTGCCGTTCGAAGGCGGCGTCGAGGTGGACGGGCTACCACTACTCCCGGTCAGCCGTTCCCGTCAGTCGGGTGCGGAACGGCTGGGACAAGTGTTCCAATATCCCGAAGCACAGCTGTTCGCCCGTTCCGTGCAAGGGGAGTTCGACTATTCCTTACGCTACCTGAAGTTGTCGAAGATAGAGGTCACACGCAGAACGGAGCGTGCGATGCGCGAGATGAGTCTGGACAAGAGGCTGAGGGAACAATCGCCGCTGCTGCTGAGCGGCGGCCAGAAGCGTCGCGTCGCGCTGGCATCGACGTTCGCCACGGAGCCGGAGTGGCTGCTGCTGGACGAGCCCACGGCCGGCCTGGACCCGGAGGCGTCCGAACGGCTGACGGCCTACTTGCTTGAGCGCAAAGCTGCCGCCGGCGGGGGCATCGTCATGGCTACGCACGACCTGGACCTGCTGCTGCCGATTGCCGACCGGGTCATCGCCTTGCGGGACGGGGAGATCGCTTTTGACGTCCCCGCTTCGCAATTGGCCGTTCGCCCTGAGCTGTGGGAAAGGGCGGGCATCGACATTCCGCTTTGTGCGGCGCTTGCAAGTCGGTTGGGGATGTCAGGGAAGGGGGCGCCGACATCGTTTCCGAGCCCGCAGGAGGCTGCGGAAAGGCTGGCCGGACGGCTCCCAGGAACAACCGGAGCGGAGCATGTAACCGCCTCGGCTGTCGTCGACGGTTCGGGACCGAATCGCAGAGGGGCACACTCCAATGCCCCGGAACCTGAACCCGATTGCGGTCCCGAAGTTCTCCGCGAGCCGGGGCAATCCTTAGCGCTTGGAGCGCCTGCGGGGGTGCCGTCAAGCGGCGCTTCAAGCGCGCAACCCAAAGGGAAACAACGGCGTATCGGTGCTTCCGCCAAAGGGAACCGCTGGGTGCTGCTTCTCGATCCGCGGGCCAAATGGCTGTTTTATGCAGCCTTATCCTTCGGCCTATTGGCCCAGCGCAGTTGGCCGGGGCTTGCCGGAGGCATTCTGCTGACCGTCCTGCTGGCGTTCTGGTGCCAGGTACCGTGGCGTTCCACGTTTTCTCTACTGCGGCCCTTTCTCTGGTTCATGGCGATATCGGCCGTCATTTCGGGTATCGGCTTCGGAGAGGGTGGGGAATATGGAGACGAGGTGAGCGCGGGATTCAGGATCGGCGCCGTCATCGTTTCTTTCCCCGCGGTAGCGTCGACTTTATTCGAGTGGCTGAAAATCGTCTGCGCCATGATAGGCGGCATCGTTTTGTCGGCCACGACGACGCCGTTTGCGATGAAGCGTGGCATCGAGCGGGTGCTGTCCCCGCTGGCGCGCATCCGCTTCCCCGTGGAGGCGATATCGCTGACGGGCTCGCTGCTGCTGCGCTTCATTCCGGTGCTGCGGCGGGAAGCGGACCGCTTCAACCGGATTGCCAAATCTCGCGGCAAGCGGGTGCGCGCCAGCGGCGCCATGCGACTGCGCGACGTGCCGGCGATGCTCCTTCCGCTGATGATGTCGTTGCTGCAATTAGCCAACGATTTATCGCTGGCTTTGATCGCACGCGGCTATACCGGCACGGGACTTCGTCGTACGTCGTCCGTCGCGCTGCGGATGAGAGGACGCGACTGGGCGGTGGTAGCGATAGGCTGCGCGGTATTGGCCGCGCTGCTGGTTGTTCGGGGGGAATGAGGCAAGAAGTCGGCCAAGCCCCTCTTCGCCCGTCGAGAAAGAGGCGAGGAGGGGCTATTAATCATGTGTTATGCACACGATTGTTTTTGTTTTATTTTAGGAGTTAATGGATTATATATTGAAATAGATACACACGTTTGTTATATTCGATTCAAGATAGCTTAAGGGGATGTTGGCGTGATTACAATTAAAGACATCGCAAGAGCGGCAGGCGTTAATCATTCGACCGTTTCCCGCGCGTTGAACGATGATTCTCGTGTGAGCGCCGCCATGCGGGAAAAAATCCAGACCATAGCCCGGCAGATGAACTACGTGCCCAACCTGGCGGCGAAAAAGCTGGTTCGGCACAATACCAACTTCATTGGACTCATCTGGCCGCCCAAGGAAGGTCTCTTTTTCTACAACATGAGCGTCCGGCTTCAGCAAGAAGGAGTCAAGCGGGGGTACCGGGTCGTGCAAATTACGGATAGTCCGGCGGAGGCGATGCAAGCGTTCAATCAATTTGGAGTGGACCACGTGATATTCTGGAATTCGTATCCGTCCGTGTCAGCTGCTTTCACGGCGGAAAGAGAGCGCTTCCGGGGCGAGGTGCTGACGATGGGCGGGCCGGAGTTGGAAGGAACCCATTGGTTGTCGATCGACCGAAGAGGCGCGCTCCTCAAGGCGGTCCACCACCTGAGCGGGTTGGGACACCGCAAGATCGCGTACGCCGGCGTGCTTCAAAACAAGGAGAAACTGTCCAGCTTCATGGAAGGTATTGCCGAATGCAAGTGCGATTATCGTCCGGAGTACCTCCTCGGCTATTACGACGACGCATTCGAGCAGGAGGCGGAACGGCTGCTCCGGATGGAAAATCGCCCGACTGCGATTGTGATCGATTCCCAGCTGTGTTTGTTCCGCCTTATGCGTATTTTTCGAAAATGCGATGTGAAGATTCCGGACGATATGTCGGTAGTGGTTTACGACGACACGCCCGAAATGGAAGCGTTCGAAATTGCGTTTACGACAGTAGGTCCCTCCATTCAGGAGTTGGCCGTTAAAGCATGGGATATCATCGCAAGGGAGCGTGTCGAGGACGCCAAACGGATTGAAGAGGTCGTGCAGACCAGCTTGATCCAGAGAGGGTCGACGCGTCCGCTCTACGTTCGGGATTAGCGGACCGAATTTGCCGTACCCCGGACTGAGGATCTGATTATATTAAACAAGAGGGGATTGACGATGACAACCGTTTATTTGGCCGGAGATTCGACCGTTTCCCACTATAAGGCTGACAAAGCTCCGATGGCCGGATGGGGGCAAATGATAGGCGAGTTGTTCCAGGATCATGTGACGATCCGCAACGAAGCGATGGGGGGGCGCAGCTCTAAGAGCTTTATCGATGAAGGGCGTCTGGCCCCCATCGAGGAACAGATCGGACCGGGGGACTATTTAATGATTCAATTCGGACACAACGACGAGAAGCCGGACGAAGCCCGTCATACGACCCCGAACGGCACCTACCCGGCTTATTTGCGGCGGTATATCGATGCGGCCCGCTCCCGCGGGGCGTTTCCGGTGCTGCTCACGCCAGTCGAAAGGCGCGTATTCACGGACGAGGGCACACTCGCCGAAACGCATGGCGACTATCCGGATGCCGTGCTTCATCTCGGCCGGGAAGAGGGAGTTCCGGTTATCGATCTGAGGCTCAAAAGCCGCAAGCTGTTCGAGGCGCTTGGCGACGAGGCTTCCAAAAAGCTGCTCTGCTGGCTGGAGCCCGGGGCCGAGCCGAACTATCCGGCAGGCTCGAGGGACAATACGCATTTCAATGAGGAAGGGGCTCGCCGGATAGCTCGTCTCGTGGCGGAGGGTATTCGCGAGGCGGGACTTGGGCTGGCCGCGCATTTCAAACCGGACGCTGTCTCATGAATTCGCAAATTCTCGCATGAATGTCCGTCGTGTGACGGACTCTAGCCAAACGAAGAAGAAGCCTCCCGGTTGGCGGGAGGCTTCTTTGCTTAGAGACTTTACGAGATGACCCTTAGCCATGCCCGGTCATACCGCCATTCCACTTCGACCGGCGATTGGAAAAATTCGCTCAAGTACGCTCCGGTCAGCACTTCCTGCGTCGGACCCGAACGGTATACTTGACCGGCGCGGATCAGCAGCGCTTTCGTAAACGCCGGTATAATTTCTTCAATATGGTGCGTGACATAGATGAGGTTCGGCGCGTCGGGGCTGGCGACAAGCTCCTGGATGCTGGCAAGCAGTTGCTCGCGGGAGAAGACGTCCAACCCGTTGCACGGCTCATCCAAAATGAGCAGCTTCGGTGAAGCCATTAGCGCCCGTGCAATCAGTACCTTTTGCTTTTCACCCTGCGAACAG
The DNA here is from genome assembly GCF_039536325.1 of Paenibacillus hodogayensis. NCBI lineage: Bacteria > Bacillati > Bacillota > Bacilli > Caryophanales > Paenibacillaceae > Paenibacillus > Paenibacillus hodogayensis. The sequence goes on along the minus strand of NZ_BAAAYO010000011.1, from coordinate 45,975 downwards.
GAATGATAATGCCGGTTGTACAAATGCGTTACGCCAAGCTGCTTCATCAATTGCGCCACGCGGTCGGCGTCCCCTGCGTCGGCTTTGTCGTACAGCCCGATGGTGGCGTGCTTGCCGCTCAGAACGACATCCTGCGTCTTGTCGTTCATATGCAGCCGCTCCTGCAGCGAGGAGCTCACCCAACCGATCGATTTGCGCAGCTCGCGCAAATCAACCGTTCCGTAACGATGGCCGAGCACGCTGACATGCCCTTCCGTAGGCCAAATGTAGCCGGTGATCATATTGAGCAGGGTCGTTTTGCCCGATCCGTTCAGGCCGAGGATCGCCCAGTGCTCGCCGGAGTTTACTTGCCAGTCGATGCCGTGAAGCAGCGTCTTGCCGTCACGGTTCCAGGTAACGCCGTTTACGTCTACAACGAGACTCATGTATCCCACTCCTTACAAGCTTGTATGAGGATATAATAAGCTCGATTGTATCATATTCTGGCGCTTAGTCCTACGCTTGCGCCGCTAAACGGAAAGGTTACGTTTTGGCGCGCGCCCTGCCTCCCGGTCCGAACCAGGCTTCTTTCTCGTCCTTAGGCTCGTCCTTGCGCTCCTCCTTCGTTCCGGAGCGCTGTTTTGGCTTGATCCATACCCAGACGACGACGGCGGAGACGGCACACAGCGCGGCATACGTATAGAAAATGGCGGCATGCCCGGCGGCGGCCAGCAGCGCGGTAACCGGAGGGCCGGCGGCTACGCCGATGAAGCGCATGCTGCTATATAGCGAAGTGACGGCGCCGCGTTGGCTTTTGTCGATCCCTTCGGTAATAAGGGCGTCCAGTACGGGCAAGGCAATCCCAAATCCGATACCGGCAGCCGAAAACAAGGCGAGCCAGACGACGACGGTATACGGAACGATCCAAGCGACGGCCAGCATGGCGGCCGTGCCCGCGGCGAGACCGACGACGGCCAATACTTTCTTGACTGTCTTATTGCTGCCGGCAAGCTTGCCCGTAGCGTAAGAGGCCAAGCACAAACCAAGCAAAGGTATGGCGAGCAGCAGCCCCTTCACGATGCCATCGATTGCGAAGCGTTCCTCGAGCAAGGAAGACAGATGGAACAGAAAACCGAACAAGACGAACATGAGAATACCGCCGGAGATGAAGATCGGCACCAGCCAGCGTTTCTCCTCCTTCAGCGTCTTTATCACCGGACGGATGAGAGAGCTCCAGCCCGGGGGCTTGCCTTCCGCCTTCGGCACGTTCAAGAAGACGAGCAGCAGGACTAGCGATACCGCGCATAACAAAGGAATGGAGAAGAAAGGGATATACCACGCCCATAACGCCAGCGCCGAACCAAGCACGGGGCTGAGCACCTTGCCGAACGTATTGGCCGTCTCGATCAAGCCGAGCCCTTTGCTGATCTCCTTGTCGTCGCGGAACAGATCCCCTACCAGAGGCAAAACGATCGGGAACGCTCCGGAAGCGCCGATCCCCTGTACGAAGCGGCCAAGCAAAATAAAGATGTATGCAGCTTGCGCGGAGAACAGGGCGGCGAAGCCGCAAATCAAGCCTCCTACGGCGGTAATGATCAGACTGGGGATCATGACCTTCTTGCGACCGTACCGGTCGGACAACAAGCCCGCTACCGGAATCAGCAGAATGGCCGTAATCGCGTATGCGGTAATGATGAAGCTCGTCTGCAGCGACGTTAACCCGAGCTTGGCTTGAATGTTCGGCAGCACCGGAATGAACATGGAGTTGCCGAGCGTCATAATGAGCGGGACCGAGGCGATGGATAGCAGGTCCCTTGTCTTGGAAGAAGCTGACTCGCTGGCGTTCATGCCCACAAACCTCGCTTTAGTTGAGAAGAAGATGGCGGGAATCGGTCATCCCGTAAGTACCGTTTCCGGAGGGCCGGTCAACATCTCATAAGGTGCTCTGGGGCAGGAGGATATATACAAAAATGTGAATTCTAAAAAATTACAAAAATCTTAAAAGAAAGGAGGTTGTTCATCCGTCCTGTTGGGCGGTTTTGCGGAATTCGCCGGGCGGTAAGCCCGCGTACCGCTTGAACATGCGAATGAACGAGTTCACGTTCTGATAACCGACTTGCACGGCTACGTCCTGGATTTTCAAGTTGGAGTTTTGCAGCATGTCTTTGGCGATATTGACCCTCATCCCGTTCAAGTAATCGCTGAAGTTCATCCCCGTCTTATCTTTGAAGTAGGTGGACAAATAAGCGCCCGTAATGTTCAGCTTGTCGGCCAGTAGCTCCAGAGAAAGATCATCCCCGTAGTGAGTATCCAAATAATCGAATACGAAGCTCGTGATCGGATCGCGGGCTTCTTTCTTTTGTTTGATCCAGCCTGTCGCTTCTCCCAGAAAGCCGGTCCAGAACGACTCGTATTGCGCCAGCGTATGACAGTCGGCCAGCAGCGTTTGCGGCGCTTCATTATCTTTGGCTAAGCGGCCCTCGAGCTGAAGGGCTGCGAGCGTACACAGCACTTTATTCAGTACATGCTTGGAAAAATCGGCGAAATCCTGCGCCGACGCCTGCTTTTTGTTTAAGGTGCACAGCATGCGGAGCGTCTGTTGTACGACTGCGGGACCATTGCCGGCATGCAAATTGGCGTGAAACTCCTGCTCCTCCATTAATGTGAAGGCTTGAAACGTTGCCGATTGCTTCCGCTCATCGGCGATAATTTGCGTATCTTCCCCCAGCGAGCGCTGCTTGAGCTTACTGGTAGCCTGCTCGTACGCCTGGGTGAAACGCGAGGAATCGGGATAGACGGGGCTGACGGCGATCGTCAGGAAGCAATAATGCTGGTCGCGGTCGAATATTTGCTTCATCTCGCGCAAACTATCGGTGATGGCCGGCTCCTCGGCTTGGGGGAACACCAGAGCCACGATCTGGTTTTTCTCCATCTGAAACACGGTCGTTTCCTGATACTTATGCGAGAGCGCGGTGGAAATATATTCCTTCAGAAAATAAGCGGCAAAATCCGAGTCTGTTTCCATGTTTTCAAAATACCGCTGCCGGAACGTAATGTCGAATACGATCAAGACGAACGGCTTCTCGGAAACAATCGGCTCTTTCCAGTCCAGACCGCCGGTGCGGATCATCTTCAGCTTGTTCGTATAGGCGTAATATTGCAGCTGCGAGTTTTTTTGCCGCAAATCCTCATGGATGATCCGATTCGTTTGCAGCAGGTTCGTGAGCCTGTCGCCGATCAGGGCAAACTCCTTGATGGATCCGTTGTTGTTCGGAGCGGTCGGGCTCTGATTCAGCTCTTGAATCGTCTGCACGATTTTTTTCAACGGATTGTTCATGCGGATGCTGAACAGAATCGAAGCGCCGATGCTGATCACGATGGCGAGCACCAGCAGCGATACCAGGATGACGTTCAGTTTGATGATCTGCGAAGAAATACCCGCATTCGGCACAATATTGATATAGGTGTTTCCGCTCGGGCCTTTGGAGTAAAAGTAATAATCCGTGCCGACCTTCAGATGGCCTTTTCCGCCGGTAAGCTGGTCCAGCGTTATCTTCTGATTCGGATCGACGGAGGAGAACAGCGTTTCGCCCTGTTCGTTCAGCACCAGAAAATTGCGGTTGATCGACTGATGGAACGCCGTGAACATACTGTTGGCGTCCAGCATGGCGATAATCATCAGTTTGGCGTTCGCATTGTCCTTGATCACATAGGGGATCATATAACCCTTGGACGTCCAGTTTTCCCAGGACACGTCGGTAAAGCTGCTGGCCGGGTAAGCCTTATAGGAATAAGGTTGATTAAATTCTTCCTTCCAGAAGTCATAGCTGTATGCAGGGCTCCGGTAAAACTTGGAGAACATCGACTCCGCCAGTGTCGTTCCTTCCTTTTCGATTATGAAACCGGTTTCGCGAAAGTACAAAATAATGTTGTTCAAATATAAATTGTCGTTGCCCAGCATATTGCGGATATTTTGGCGGATTTGCCCGGCGACTTCATATTGAATACGCGGCGAGTTGATTCTCAGCACATCGACTTCCGAACTGAAATAGATGCTGAAGGCGACCTTGCGGATTAGCGACAGATGCTTTTCGTAATCGCTTACAGTTTTGTCTAGATTCAGATTGTTATAGCGCAATATCTCATTGGTCACATTGTTGCGGAAAAAGGTGTACGACAAAAAGTTAAAGGAGATCAGCAGCACGATGATCGCCATAAAGCTGAACAGCAGCTTCATGAACAGGGAGTTTGCATTTTGCCGAAGTTGATGAAATTTCCCCATATCGCAGCCCCTCCTGACCGGACAGTAGTGAAGTTATTATACCACCAGCTTGAATCGGTTTGGAACCCCGCAGAAAGGATTGACAGTATTCACTTCTTTAACCGATACGCACTTTTATCGATTTTCGTACGGAGGTAGACCGCTCGAAAAATTGACCATAGGAATCGCCGACAGCTTCTTGCTATGATAGGCCACACAAGCGATACCGGACGTGCAAAACGAACGGCTCGCCAAAAAGAAAGCGCATACGTGAAAAAGCGCGACAGTCTGGTTTAGGGGGAGGATCCGATGGCTCAAACGGAAACCGCAAGATCGCCTGCGGCGGTTGCGGCGTCGAAAGCGGATGCAGGGGCAAAACGCGGCTTCGCAAACAAATTCAATAAAAGCAAATATTTGCTGCTCATGTTTTTACCCTGCTTGATTTACTATATTTTGTTCAAATATTTGCCGATGTTCGGGATCGTGGTTTCGTTTAAAAACTACAATCTTTACAAAGGAATATGGGAAAGCAGTTGGGTCGGCTTGAAGTATTACCGGATGTTTTTTGAAAATCCCGATTTCTTCAAGCTGCTGCGCAATACGATACTGCTCGGCTTCTATAAGCTCGTGTTTGGCTTTCCGGCGCCGCTCGCTTTGGCCTTGCTGCTCAACGAGCTGAAAAATGCGGTGTTCAAACGGTTTGTGCAGACCGTCAGTTATTTGCCGCATTTCATATCCAATGTAGTCGTGGCGAGTATGGTTGTCATGTTCCTGTCGCCTAGCTCGGGCACGATCAACCACATTATCGAATGGCTCGGATTCGAACCGATCAATTTTATGGTCAAACCCGGTCTGTTCCGCTCCATCTATGTCGTGTCGGAAATATGGCAGCATATCGGCTGGGAAACGATCATTTACTTGGCCGCGCTTACCGCGATCGATCCGATGCTGTACGAAGCCGCCGAGATCGACGGAGCGAGCCGGTGGAAGAAGCTTATTCACGTTACGATTCCGGGTATCGCTCCGGCCATCGTCATATTGCTGATACTGAACGTGGGCAAGGTGCTGGAGATTGGCTTCGAGAAAGTGTTCCTAATGTACAATCCGGCCACTTATGAAACCGCTGACATCATAAGTACCTATGTATACCGGGTAGGTCTGATGGAAGGCAATTTCAGTTACGCCTCGGCTATCGATCTGTTCACCGGCGTCGTCAGTCTGATCTTCATACTGACCACCAATGCGATCAGCCGCAAGCTGAGCGAAACGAGTCTCTGGTAGAAGGGGGGAGCGCGATTCCATGAAAAAACGGTTCAGCCTGTTTTCCATCGTTAATGTGATCATCTTGCTGTTAGTCGTTGTCGCAACGTTGTACCCGTTCCTTCACATGCTGGCCGTTTCGCTCAGCAAAGACATCTACGTCATGAAGGGTGAAATCTCGATCTGGCCGAAGGGCTGGAATCTGGATATGTACAAACTAGTGCTGAAAGATCCGCGCATCGCGACCGGCTATATGAACACCATTATTTATGTAACGCTCGGCACGGCCATCGCCCTTCTTGTCACTTCGCTCGGCGCGTACGCGTTGTCCAAAAAAGAAATGATGTTTCATAAAGGGTTTACCTTGATGGTGATCTTCACGATGTTTTTTAGCGGAGGCATGATTCCGACCTTTCTCGTCGTCAAAAGCATGGGACTGATGGACACGGTTTGGGCCATGGTGCTTCCCGGAGCGGTCAGCACCTGGAACCTGCTTATTATGCGGACGTTTTTCTGGGGCATTCCCGTGGAGGTTGAGGAATCGGGCAAGATGGACGGCTTGACGGATCTGGGCATCTTCTTCCGGATTGTCGCTCCGCTGTCCAAGGCGGTATTTGCCACCATCGGGCTATTCTATGCCGTAGCTTTATGGAACAACTTTTATTATCCGCTACTGTATTTGCGCAATCCCGACTTGTTCCCGCTCCAGGTCATCCTGCGCAACATCGTGCTCGCCGGTCAGGTGAATTCCGGGGACGTGACCAGCGTCGGGGGAGACAGTCTGATCGTAGAAGAGTCGCTGAAGTTCGCGACCATTATCGTATCCACGTTACCCATTCTCTTGCTGTATCCGATGCTCCAGAAGCATTTCGTTAAAGGAGCCATGATCGGTGCGGTGAAGGGCTGAACGATAGAGGCCTCGGCAAGTGAACAATGGGTTATAATGAACAAGAGGAGAGATGAACATGAGAAAAGGGCTGTCACTCTTTACGACTCTCGGGTTGTCGCTAGCTATGGTCGCGGGGTGTTCGTCAGGCACCAAGGCGCCTTCCGGCAGCTCCGGAACGCCCGGGACAGGCGCGTCCGGAACACCGGCCGCACCGGTGAAACAAACGTTCTCTATGTTGACGGAATCACATGCTAGCTGGCCGTACAATAAGGATTGGCTCATCTGGAAGCTCCTTGAGGAGAAAACCGGGGTCACGATCGATATGCAGGTACCGTCCGGTAAGCTGGACGAAGCGGTCAACCTCGCTATCGCATCCGGCAATATGCCGGACATGATGTTCATGCTCAGTGATCAGGTGGCCAACAAATTCGGTCAGCAGGGCGCTTTGGTCAACATTCTCGACTATATAAACGATATGCCGAACTTTAAGAAGTGGATGGAGAAATATCCGGAAATCTCTAAATCGGCGATTGCAGCCGACGGTAAAATGTACAAATTCCCGAACGAAGGGTTCGGCGAGACAAACCGCATGATCTGGCTGTACCGAGAAGACGTGTTTAAGGATAAAGGCTTAACGCCGCCCAAAACGTACGACGAGCTGTACACGGTTCTGAAAAAGCTCAAGGAGCTGTACCCTAACAGCTATCCGCTCGCTTTCCGCAATGGTCCTTCGCTCGGCATGTTGTTGAACTTGTCGGCCAATTTCTCCACCCATCAAGGCTATTACTACGAGAACAACGAGCTGAAGTACGGGCCGATCAGCGACAATTATAAAAAAGCTATCGAATACTTGAACAAGTTTTACAAAGAAGGGCTCATTCCGCCGGATTGGCTGACGATCGATACGAAGCAATGGCAGGATATTATGTCCACCAACCGCGGCTTCATCACGTTCGACTACATCAGCCGGATCGACTTCTTCAATCTGGCGCTGCGCAAAGACAATCCGAAATTCAACATGGCTTTCATGGCTCCGCCTGCGGGTCTGCCCGGGGGCAAGCAATTGAATGCGTACACGCAATTCGTCGAATCCGGCTTGACGGTCTCGTCCAAATCCAAAAATATTAAAAACGTCATGAAATATATCGACTTCTACTACTCTGATGAAGGCCGCAATATCGCCAGCTGGGGCAAGGAAGGCGAGACGTATACGGTCGTCAATGGCAAGAAGCAGATCATCAAGGATAAATTCATCGACGTTTCCGATATGCGTAAAAAGACGGGTCTCGCGACAAACGGCGTGTATACGTGGATCGACTTCGACGCTCACTTGTCGCTTGCGTCGCCGGAGCTGCAGGCCGCCTATCCGGAAGCGCGGAAATACGACGACGTGTTCCGTCCGAGAGCGAGCTTCAACGAGAAGGAGCAAGAAGTGATCTCCACGACGGGGCTGGCCATCGACAAGCACCGGGAGGAAAACATCACCAAGTTCATTCTCGGCGAAAGAAGCTTGAACGATTGGGACAAATATATCGACGAAGCGAAGAAGCTGGGTCTGCAAAAAGTCATGGATACGTACAAAATCGCTTTCGAGCGTGCGGCAAAAACAAGTCTGAAATAAGCGCGGCGAATGCTGCGGAGAAGGAAAAGGCAGAGCCCGGCGAGAATTTCGCCGGGCTTTGGTGATAATGGGACGTGTGATTTTTCGACAAAAGCTAAGGCTTTCTTTTTAGCTTCACCACGACCAGATCGACGGATTTGCTTTTAATGAACGGGTAATCGCTGATTATCCAGTGCGGCATCGTATAGACCCGGTTGTTTTTGACCGCTTTTAGCCCTTTCCAAATGGACGTTTCCGCGATGACAGCCAAGTTTTTCTCGGCTTCCTTGTCCCCGCCGGCCACCGGTGAGCCCACTTGCACGAAGATGTGATCGGCGTCGTACTGGGGCAGCATCTCCAGCGAGATCGGTTCGATCCGCTTTACTTTATCCAATCCGGTTACCGGCGTCAGCTTGAGGTCCTGGAACAGCGTCGCGCCGAACAGTTCCTGGGTACCATGCACGCGGATTTCCTTTGGCATGATGCGCAAGTACAGGAACGTCTCGCCGGGCTTTACCGTACGCGCGATCTCTTCGCGCGCTTTGGCCGTTTTCTTGTCGTAGTCGGCAAGCCAGCGGTCGGCTTCGTTTTCCCGCTGCAAAATCGAGCCTAGCTCGCGCAGGCCGGCCCGCCAATCGGGGAGAATGTCCATGATGACGGTCGGCGCGATTTTGCTGAGCTGGTCGTATATTTTCTCTTCGGACCGACGGGCGATAATCAAGTCCGGTCCCGACTGCAGCAGCGCCTCCAGGTTGGGGTATCTCCGAGAGGTACCGCGGAGTCCAATGGCTTCCCGTCGATGTAGGGCAGTTTTTTGTCTCCAAGATATGTAGTCATGGCGTAAGGGGGAGTGCCAAGCGCCAGCAGCGAATCGGCCAGCCGGTAATCCAGCACGGCGATCTTATGCGGTACGCCGACGATCGTCGTTTCTCCGCTCAAATGCTTGACGGTTTGAGAATTTGTGTGCGCATGGCAAAAAATGCCGCACGAAACGAACGGCATTTTCCAACCGATGCAAGGTCAACGCTAAACGCCTATATTAGGAAGCGAGTGATCAGCGCGGTACCGGCTCTGTCATTTGAACTTGCGCCAGTCCATGCCGCTTTTCTCCAGTAAATGTCCGAAGTCGTTGTCCAGCCTCTTCTGCTCGGCCTTGCGCGCTTCTTCCTCGCGCTTGCGAATATCCTCTTTGCGCTTCTCCTCGATGGCCTTCAGCTCGTCGCCGGTCGCCTTCAGTTTTTCCACAATGGCGGGGTTGAGCAAATCTTTCAGCGTAGCCGGCTTGTCGGCGGAAGCGGCAGCCGGAGGTACGGGTCTTCTCGATTTAGCCAAAAGGGTTCACCTCGTTTTGTTTTTCCAATTATACAGAAAGTTTAACTGTGTTAAAGTGTACAATCTTTTTTTATTATACCAGTTTTGCGAATGTTTTGCCGGAGTCGGCTGCCCGGCCGCGGAGAGGAAGGCAAGTATCTTTTTTGCGCGCGGGATGATAAAATATTTGCAGCAGGATCTGTAAGCGTTTGCTACTCCAGGGGGTATCGCGTAAGTCCGCGCCGGCTCATCGGGCGGACGGAAAGGAAGACGCGGATGGGGAAAATGACCAAAAAAAGACTCATCGCCCCGGCCATCGTGGCGGTTGCGGCCATCGCAGCCGCAGTCATATGGGCCTTATTTCTATCGGGGGGAAGTGCCGGCGGGCTGAAGGAAACAAAAAAGGTGAAAATTTCCATCGTAACTAGTGGAATTGGAACAACTTTTCCGCCCGGCTTCAATGAGAACGACAATCCGTATCTGGATTATATCGAGAAAAATACGAATCTGGATATCAATGTGATTTTGCCGCCGGTCGAAAGCTATGAAGAGAAGCTGAGCATCATTATGTCCTCCGGCAATTTGCCGGATATGCTCCATGCGGTGGACGAAGTGTGGGTAGCCAACTACGCCCGGCAGGGCAAGCTTGAGGCGCTGGAGGATCTGATCGACCAGTACGGCCCGGAGCTGCGCAAGAAAATCCCTAAAGAAGCCTGGGACAAGGTCACCTACAACGGGCGAATCTATGCCGTGCCGAGCATGAACGAGGTCAAGGGCATCGAGCTGATGTATGCGCGCAAAGATTGGCTGGACCGGCTCGGCTTGAAGCCGCCGCAGACGCTCGACGAGTACTATGAGGTCATACGCGCCTTTGCTCTGAACGATCCCGACGGGGACGGCAAGGACAACACGATCGGGTTGTTGTTGACCGAAAATTTGGGCAGGAGCGCCCCGTTCTTCGGAGCTTTCGGCACCCAGTTGGATCAGTGGCTGGAGCGCGACGGAAAGCTTGTTTACTCCAACACACTGCCGGAGACGAAGGAAGCGCTGGGTTTTCTCCGCAAGCTGTACGCAGAGGGGCTGATAGATCCGGAGTTCCCGTTGAACCGCAGCCGGAATCTGGAGGAGAAGATCGTATCCGGCCGGGTCGGGCTATTCTCCGCAACCTGGTACGACACGCGCGGTCCGATCGAACTGAACAAGCAGCGAGATCCGAAGGCGGAGTGGATCCCTCTGGAATTTCCGACAGGGCCGAACGGCCGCAAAGGCGTATACGCCACATCCCCGATTCGCGCGATGGAGGTCGTGCCGGCGGGCAGTCCGAATGCCGCCAGCGTCATTCGTATGCTCAATTTCATTGCCGGGGAAGGCCACAGCAACTTGAAGCTCGGGTTTGAGAACGAGATATGGACAATGAATAACGGGAAGATGGTTACCGACTTCGCCGAGCATCTCAAGCACCAATATCGCGGCATCTACAGCGCACTCGTCGACGTGGTGGAGCCGGAGCTGGATAAACAGCGGCTGGATTCGCTTGGAGAACATTTCCACCTATACGACAATTTGCAGCGCATCGAGAAAAATCTTATTCCCGATCGGTTTACAGGTCTGCCGACGCCCGCTATGGGCAAATATATGATGAAGCTTTCCGGTTTGAAGGACGTCTTGATGAAAATCGTAGTCGGCGTATACCCGCTGGACGAGTTCGACCATTACGTCGAGAGGTGGAGACACGAAGGCGGGGACGAGATTACGCGCGAAGTGAACGACTGGTACCACGCTTCGGCACCGTAGACGCCGCACCGTAGCGCACCGTACCGCATTCCAAGCAGAAACGGAGGTTGTGACGATACGCCCGCTCCGTTGGTTGATTCAACAGTATCAACAAAATATTCAGCTGCGGCTGACCGTATATTTTTTATTTATTTTGCTGCCGCTTGTCGCGGTCAGCCTGTTCTCCAACTTTCAATCCCGCCGTATGCTGCTGGAGCAAACGACCGAACGGACCGAGGCCGCGCTGACCTCTTCGATGGATTATATCGACTTGACGCTGCAGAACGTCGAGGAAATATCGACGCTCATCGCTACCGATAGCGGGGTGCTGAGGCTGCTGGAGCAATCCGGATCGGATTTGACCCCGCAGGCAGTCGTGAATTTCGCCGATCTGCTGAAGCAATTGTCTAATATGACGTCCATCAACCATATGGTTTCGCAGGTATCGATCTTTCACTCCCGCTCCAATATGATTTTGTCGACGGCAACCGGAAGCAAGCGGCTCACGGATGCCCGGCAGCATGATTGGCTGAGGCTTCTCGCCCGTTTCGGAGGCAGCGGCATCATGTATACGATGCCCGACGAGCCGACGCCGGACGGACAGACGTTCGGGACCTTGACCGGGGTAGACGGCATTTCGCTCGTGCGCGCCATGGACTTGAACAATATGGACCGGCAGCCGAATCTGCTCGTGGTGACGCTAAGCAAATCACGGCTGCTCGGGCTGATCCGCTCGCTGCTTCCATCAGACAACGCGCAGATCGTACTGATGACGAACGACCGGAAGCCGATTACCGGCACCGGAGAGATGGATGCCGACAAGCTGGCCAAACGGATGGCGGACAAAGACACGTTTACCGTCGAAGTCAAGTCCAAGTATTACAAATGGTCGCTGATGCTCATGCAGCCGCAATCCGAGGTGTACGCAAAGTCGGAACAGATGCAGCTGTACACGTACGTCATCATCGGAATCAGCGTGCTGCTCGCCCTCTGGATCTCATGGGCGGTGTACAGCGGGATCGCCTCGCCCGTACAAAAGCTGATGCAAGGGATGAAACGCGCGGGTAGCGGCAATTTTAACGTAAGGTTGGAGAATAACCGTCAGGACGAGCTCGGGTATTTGACCCAGGCGTTCAATCAGATGATTTACGATCAGAAGCATTTGATCGAACACGGCTACGAGCAGCAGCTCCGGCTGGCGGTGACCGAGCTGAAATTTTTGCAGACGCAAATCAATCCGCATTTTTTGTACAATACGCTGGACTCGATCTATTGGGCGGCCAAAAACTATGAGGCGGATGAAATCAGCGAGATGGTGCTGAATTTGTCGCGCTTTTTCCGACTTAGCCTCAATAAAGGGACCGACACGTTTACGGTCGAAGAAACGGTGGCGCATTTGCATTATTACGTGCGCGTGCAGCAATTGCGGTTTTTGGACAAATTTTCCGTTTCCTACGACATCCAGGAGGAGAGCAAGACGGTGCCGATCATGAAGCTGCTGCTGCAGCCGTTCGTGGAAAACGCCATTCTGCACGGCCTGGAGCAGCGGAACCGCGGAGGAGAGCTGGTCGTTCGCACACAGTTGGAGGACGGGTTCCTCTGCATGACCATTATGGATAACGGAGCCGGCATGACGGCCGAACGGCTGGCCTACATCCGCGGCGAGTTGGGGAGCGTGTTCGTGCCTGAAAAGCGGGGGCTGTCCATGCCGCCTTGGGAAAATGCCAAAGATTTGTACGGGCTACGCAACGTCGCTTCGCGCATTCGGATGGTTTACGGCAAGCGGGCTCGTCTGGAAATAGACAGCGTGCATGGGGAAGGCACGACCATCACGGTCGGCCTGCCGCTCGACCGGTGCAAGGAAATGTTCCAGCTAACCCCGGAGAGGGAGGAGCAGGAGACCGAACAAGGAAGGGGGGAGCCAACAGCATGAATTTGCTTATCGTGGAAGACGAAGTCCGGCTGTGCAACAGCTTGGTCAATAATCTACCCTGGGAGCAGCACGGCATCGAGATCGTAGGCATCGCCCATGACGGGCTTGACGCTCTGGAGCTGATCGAGCGCAAGAAGCCCGACCTGCTGCTGCTCGATATTCAGATCCCCGGCGTCGACGGGCTTACCGTCGCGCGCAAGGTGCGGGAGCAGGGAGCAATGACCAAGACCATCATCTTAAGCGGACACGACAATTTCGCTTATGCCCAGAAGGCGCTCGAATTCGGGGTGTCCAAATATTTGCTGAAGCCGGCAGGCGACGAAGAGATCGTGGAGGCCGTGCTGCAGGCGGCGGAGCAGCTGCGCCGGGAATTGGAGCTGAAGCATAGCCAAGACGTGCTGCAGGAGAAGTGGCGCCACAATTTGCCCAGCCTGCAAAACAGCTTCTTCGTCAATTGGTTGAACGGCAAGTTCGTGGAATGGGAAATCACCCGCCGCAGCCAAGACGTACAGCTCGAGCTGGAGCGTGATGCCCGCTACGCCGTCGTCACGGTCGACATGGACCCGGTGCCGGAGGAGGAGACGCGATTTACGCAGCAGGACATGCCCGTGCTGCAATTCGCACTGAGCGGCATCGCCAAGGAGACGCTGCCGGACTGCTTCGTCTGTTCCGATCCGGGAGGACCTACAGCGCTTATTTTTAAGGCTCCGGAAGGGCATAATGCGGATGCCGTCATGCTTCAGGTTAATACCGACGTCGCCCGGCTTCTATCGACGGTTAAGGAGTGTCTGAAGCTGACCGCAAGCGGCGGCATCTGCCGGACGACCGGCAACCGGGAGGAAGTGCCCGAGCTGTACCGGCAGGCGCTCCGCGCGCTGCAAAACCGGATCGTCTACGGCGGCAATATCGCCATTCCGTTCCGTGAGGAACCGGGCAACCGACCGCTTCTCCCCGCCGAGCCCAATCTGGAGAAAGCGTTGGAGATCGCCCTGCAGACGGGCGATGAGGCGAAGGCGGCGGAAACGCTGGAGCAGTTATGGGCACTTAGCGGCATTATGGCGGCCGAGTCGGTGGACGACGTGCAGGAGAATGTGATGTTCTTCGGCGCTCTGCTGATCCGCATCATGCAGAAGCAAGGATGGCCGTTCAAGGAGCTGGCCGGCGACGACTTCGCGCATTTCCTCAACCCGCAGGCGCTCGGGCACAAGGAGCATATTCACGCGATGCTGATCCGCGTAGTGAGGCGGTCTGCCGTCTACGTGCAGAAGCAGCGCATGTCCGTCAGCCATCAGATCGTCAAGCAGTTGCTCGGCATCGTGGAAGAAGAGATGGACCAGGAAATTTCGCTTCATCAGGTGGCCGATCGGCTGTACGTCAATTCCTCCTACTTGAGCCGCCTGTTTAAGCAGGAGACGGGCAAATCGTTCTCCGCCTACGTCATCGAGCGCAAGATGGAGCGGGCCAAATCGGCTTTGCTGGACGGGGCGAAGATCAGCGAGGCGGCGGCGATGGTCGGTTATCATGACGGCAGCTATTTTACCCGCGTATTTCGTAAATATTGGGGCGTGACGCCGGGAGAGGTCAGACCTTGAGGGCCGTGCTGTCTTAACGTCCGACACGTCACATCTATATAAGCCTATCCATTCGCACAGGGCAACGAAGCGTTTCCGCTTCGGGCCCTTTCTGGCGTTGCCGGCAGAGCCCATCTTGCAGACAAGCGATCGCAAAAGGATATTAAAGTACCAAAACACGTAAAAGTAGTCCGGTACAAAAGGCCCCCCTGTTTGCTACACTTGATTCATGCAAACGGCATTGCCTCGTAAGACAGCTTTACTGACAGGCGTTGCGATCGACACAAGAAAGGGGAACTACTGCAGAATGGAACCGGCAACGACCGCACGCACCGTACGCGCAGCGAAGGAAAAGTCTTTTATGGCTCAATTATGGAGCGATATCCGCAAGGATTGGGATTTATATTTGGCCCTTGTCCCGGGAATCGCTTTTCTCTTGCTGTTCAAGTACACGCCGATGTATGGCGTTATTATCGCCTTCAAGGACTTCAACATTTTCGAGGGCTTGGCCGCAAGCCCCTGGGTCGGATTCAAAAACTTTGAGCGGTTGTTCTCATCCTCCGCATTTTTCCATGTATTTCAGAATACGCTGATCATTTCGCTTTATAAAATCGTGTTTCTGTTTCCGCTGCCGATCTTCATCGCCATTTTGATGAACGAGCTGAAAAACATGATTTTCAAACGGGTCGTGCAGACGGTTATCTACTTGCCGCACTTTTTGTCCTGGGTTATCGTAAGCGGCTTGTTCATCGATCTGCTTTCCTCCAACGGAGGACTCGTCAATAAAATCATCGTTGCTTTGGGAGGCCAGCCGATCGCCTTTTTCCTCGACCAAGGGGTGTTCCGTTCGCTTCTCGTGGCAACTGCCGGCTGGAAGGAACTGGGTTGGAGCACGATCGTTTACTTGGCGGCGTTGACCGGCATTGATCCCCAGCTTTACGAGGCGGCCAAAATCGACGGCGCCGGCAAATGGAAGCAAACGCTGTACATTACGCTGCCGGGCATGATTCCGGTTATCATGCTTATGTTCATTTTGCGCTTGGGATCGATTCTCGAAGCCGGAACCGAGCAAATTCTGATTATGTACAACCCGGGCGTCTACAATGTAGCCGACGTTATCGGTACTTATGTATACCGGATCGGCTTGGGCGAGCAGGACTACAGCTTCTCGACCGCAGTCGGCCTGTTTGAATCGATCATCGCGTTTTTCCTGATCGTCACCGGCAACGCCTTGAGCAGCAAATTTTTGAAGCGCGGAATTTGGTAAGCCGGGCGTTCGGACTAACTAGACATTCGATGGAGGGAACCGCATGAGCCATTCGGCGGCGCAATCGGCCGGCAAGCCGGTACGGCGCTCTAACCATATCCGGTCGTCGCTCGGAGAACGGATATTCACCATTTTTAATTACTTGTTGTTTACTTTGTTGGGTCTTACCACCATATTTCCTTTTTTCAACTTGATCGCCAAGTCGCTTAGCAGCGAGCATGCGGTCATATCCGGGATGGTCAACATCATTCCGATCGACTTGCAGTTCGGTACGTACCGTTATGTAATCGAGGACTCGCTGTTCCTCAACTCGATGCGGGTCTCGCTTACGGTAACGGTCGTCGGCTCGGTGCTCGCTTTGCTGATGACGACGCTGGCCGCTTACCCGCTTTCCAAGCCACGGCTTCGTGGCCGGAAGTTTTTCATCCTGATGTACATCTTCACAATGCTGTTCAGCGGCGGACTCATTCCGGTGTATCTGCTTATGTCCAACCTTCATTTGCTGAACAAGCTGCCGGTTTTGTTCCTGCCGGCGATGATAAACGTTTACAACATGCTTATTATCAAAAACTTTTTCGAAGGGCTGCCGGATAGCCTGGAGGAATCGGCGAAGATCGACGGCGCCAGCAACTTGCGGATTTTGTTCGGCATTACGATTCCGCTGTCGCTTCCCGTACTGGCTACGATTACGTTGTTCTACGCGGTTCAGTTCTGGAACGATTACTTCAATGCCTTGATCTACATCAACAACCCGATGCTGAAGCCGATGCAGCTTTACCTGAAGGAATTGTTCGTCACATCGAGCGACGCGTTCTTGCGTGACAATATAGACGCGGCCATGAACGTATCGCCGCAGTCGATCCAGGCGGCATCCATCATGCTGGGGACGCTGCCGATCTTGATCGTGTATCCGTTCCTGCAAAAATATTTCGTCAAAGGCACGCTCACGGGCTCGGTCAAGGAATGATCCCGCATCACTCGGGCGCGCCGATATTCTTCGAAGGTGGTGGTCGAAGGGATACACGGGGTTGATGGCAATACAAGCGTAGAGCGTCATGGCAGTCTAGCAGATTATGCAACTAAAAAAGGGAGGATCACCCATGTTCAAAAAGACATTATCCGTTTTGTCGATCGCGGCTTTGGCCGCATCGGTAGCAGCTTGTGGCGGCGGAACCGGTACGAAAACGGCCGGAGGCACGACCGATACAAAGCAGCCTGAGGCCAATAAGCCGAAGCCTACATTGCGCGAACTCAATCAATACATCAAGGACGATCCGAATCAGGACCCGGTTAACCAATATATGAAAGAAAAAACGGGCTACGAAGTGAAATATGACATGCTGCCTGTCGAGAACGCTGACGAGAAGCTGAATCTGCTCATGAACGGCAAAGAGCCGTACGACATCATGAAGCTGAGCAAGACCCAGTTCGAGAAGCTGGCTGCGGCTGGGGCGCTTGAGCCTTTGGACGATCTGATCGCCAAATACGGCAAAAATATGCAGCAGGTTATCAGTCAAAATTCGTGGAACGGTACGAAAATAAACGGCAAAACGTACGCGATTCCGGAAGCCGGCTCGGGCTTTGCCGTCAACTCCGCGATCGTCGTCCGTCAGGACTGGCTGGACGAGCTCGGCATCAAGGCGCCGAATACGCTCGACGAGTTCTATACGATGCTCAAAACGTTGAAGGAAAAGAAAAACGTCATTCCGTTTACCGGCGGCAAGGACCCGATTGTTCAGGAAATCGGCACCGTATTCGGCATGAGAACGATCACGTCGCCCTGGAAAGAGTCCGGCGGCAAAGTGACCCACCTTGTCGAAGATCCGGCTGCGAAAGAATATTTGGCTTACATGAAGAAGCTGTACACCGAAGGCTTGATCGACTCGGAGTGGGCCATCAACCAACAGAACAAGTTGATCGAGAAATTTACCGGCGGCAAATCGGCGATGTTCAAGATGAACTGGGCGAACGCGCAAAGCGTCGTGGAAGCGCTGGCCAAAAACGCGCCTAACGGCAAAGCGACGATTTTGCCGTTCCTCAAAGACAAAGACGGCAAAAGAAGCGCGATTGCGACAGGCGGCATAGGCTGGTATATCGCCGTCCCGAAATGGGCTCCGAACAAGGAAGAGGCCATGAAATTCATGGACCTGAAGTTCGACAGCGCGATCTTCAAAGGACTGGCCATCGGGGAAGAAAACGTGCACCATACCGTCAAGGACGGCAAATATTACCCGATTCTGCCGATCTTCAATGAAAAGTGGAACAACGGCAGCTACTTCCTGACCGGCGTAGACGAGAAAAATTACCCGATCTACTGGCAGGCTCGCGTTCGTAAAAACGAGCACGTGCAAAAGTATTTCGAAACGTACCAGGAGAATGCGAAGGAAAACCTGTTGACCGACGCGCTGACGTTCGCTCCTCCGCTGGACGCGCTTTCCAAAAACGCGCAAAAGCTGAACAAGCTGACCGAGGACACGTTCATCAAGTTCATCACCGGCAGCGAACCGCTGGAAAACTACGACAAATTCGTAGCCCAATGGAAAGCCGACGGCGGCGACGACATGATCAAAGCGGCCAACGAGTGGTACGCTACCAACAAGAAATAAGAGCGATCCGAATGGGCCCGCCTCCGGCGGACCCGTTCCGGCCGTTACCCCGAGCGCATCCTGCGCTTGAGGGTGACGGCCTTTTTTTAACATTCGGAAAAGGTTGTGCCGTTGCGGGCGAAGCGGTAATATAAGACTACGGAAGCTACCCGATTCGCGGAGGAAACCACGATGCCCATACCAAAGGCGAAGTTCCGCTTCAATTCCAGAAGCGTCCTGCTAACGTGGCTGTTGTCGTATGTCGTCGTCCTGCTGTTTCCCGTCCTCATGAGCTTCATCGTATACACCCAATCCAGCCGCATGCTGGAGAACGAAATCCATGAAGCGAACAACTCCTTGATGGAGCAGTTTCGCGGCGTCATGGACGTCCAGTTCGAGAACATGAAGCGACTCAGCTTCGAGTTGGGCTGGAACGTCAAGGTGCGGCAGCTGCTGTACTCCAACAAATATTTGAATTACCCCAACGACCTCTACTACGATTTGTACCAGACGACCAAAGATTTGAACGTGTATAAGTCGTCTTTCCCGCAAATCGACCTGTTTTACATCTACTTGACGAAAGAAAAGCTCGTCCTGCTTCCGGATTTGTACCGCGACGGTACGTTCGGCTATCAATTGCTGCATCGCAATGAAGCGCTTTCTTTGGAGCAATGGCTCACGCTTGTCGAAAGCGGCCAATCGGCGGGCTTTATTCCGTCGGTCCGGGTGACCGAGGACGGCATTCCGAAGAAGACGGTGGCTTACGTGACTGCTCATACGCTGGATAACGATGTGCCTACGGGCACCAATGTCATCATGATCGACCAGTCGCGCGTCATGGACGCCGTCCGCAAGCTGGAGCTGTTTAACCAGGGACATGTCGCCATCTTTAACGAACGCAATGAGGTGCTGTTCTCCAGCATGAACGACTCCCAGCTGTCGGGGCTGCGCCTCGCCAATCTGACGGGGCCGGAGCCGTCTTACTGGAACGACGGGGATAGCCGCTACGAGGTTTCCGTCATCCAGTCGGCTTCCTCGGGGCTAAAATATGTCACGCTCATTCCGAGCCGTATTTTTTGGGAGAAGGCACAGAAGGTGCGGACATTCACGACGGCGAGCATCTTGATTAGCCTGATCGGCGGTAGTGGACTGACCTTCTTCTTCCTGCGCAAAAACTATTTGCCCGTACGCCGCATCGTGCAGTCGATCGCCAGTCCAACCGTAGAGGGCAAGCGTGGATACAACGAGTTCCGCTTTATTCAGGAAGCGCTCGTCCGCACGCTGGAGGAGATGGACCGGCTGCGGCTGAACGCGAAGCGCCAGCATTCGATCGTCCGTGCTCACTTCATCGCCCGGCTGCTGAAGGGGAGGACGGACGGAAACGTTCCGGTGGACGAATCGCTCACGGCATTCAATATGCGCTTCGACTCCGAGGATTTCGCCGTTATGCTGCTGGAGGTAGAAGACAGCGACGACTTTATGCAGAGACTGGCCGGAGACGACGCCAGCGAGAAGCGGAAGCTGCTGCATTTCATCGTTACCAACATCGCCGAAGAACTGATGGGCCATCATCACCGCGGGTATGTGACCGAGATGGACGACTTGCTCGTCTGCCTGATCAATTTTAACGGCAATACCGAGCAGGGCCAGCTGGAGCTGCAGCGGATTGCGCGCGAGCTGAGAGGCTTCCTGCGCGCCCAATACCACGTCCGACTGTCCGTCTCATTCAGCGGCACGCACCGCTCGATCCAAGGCATTCCGCAAGCGTATACGGAAGCGCTCGACGCGATGGAATACAAGCTAGTGATGGGCAGCAACGAAATATTGTCCTACGAGGAACTGCAAAACCAGGCCTCCTCCGAGGCCGGGGGTAGCGGTTATTATTACCCGCTGCAGACCGAGCAGCAGCTGATCAATTGCGTCAAGGCAGGCGATTTCGCCAAAGCGAGCCAGACGCTCGACGACATCCTCGAACGAAATTTCGCCGTTCATACGCTGCCCGTGCCGATCGCCAGATGCCTGTTGTTCGATCTGGTCGGAACGCTGGTGAAGTCGGTCAACGAAACGGGCGGAAGCGCGGACTTGAAGCTGTTCCAGCAAGGAAAGCGGATCGAGAAGCTGGCCGCTTGCGAAACGCTGGCGGAGATGCGCGCGATGCTGACCGGATTGCTGGCGACCGTCTGCGATTATACGGCTGCGAGGCGCAAGCTGCATATGGAAGAGTCGCGCCAGCAGGCGTTGGAGCAGCTTGCGGGCAAGGTTTCCGGCTTTATCGCGGAAAGGTACGGAGACCCGAATCTCAATATTACGATGATCGGCCAGCATTTCGAGCTCAAACCGGCTTATTTGTCCAGGCTTTACAAAGATCAGACGGGCGAGGGCTTGCTTGACCGCATTAACCGGGAGCGCATTACGCAGGCGAAGCGGGCGATTCGCGGCGGAGAGAAAAGCGTATCCGATGTGGCGGGAAAGGTCGGCTTTCATGATGTGAATGCGTTTATCCGCATATTTAAGAAATACGAGGGCGTGACGCCCGGCACGTACAGGGAAAGTCTTGTCCCGAAGCTGGATTAAGGTTCGGCGCGTGGTCTCCCGGCGCCGCTTGGAGCTTGCGATTGTATGTTTTGCCGATCCGATTGTACGTTTTGATGATCCTGGTTGCCGTTTTGACGACCGGATTGGCGAAATTGCCGATATCCCTTATGTAAGCGGTATCATAAAGTGAAGGTACGAGATGCGTCTCGCAATGCATTCCGGTCCAGCCGGAACTACAAGGAGGTCCTCTTGGCATGAGACACAAACAAGCTAAGCTCGTATCCGCCCTTGCCGCAACCGTCGTGATGGGCACGCTGACCGCAGCCTGTTCCGGAGGCTCTACGCCTGCCGCGCCGACTCCGGCCGCACCCCCAAAGACAACGCCCGAACAGACTGCCGCGCCGACCGCTTACCCGATCAAGACCGATCAGACCTTAACGTATTGGGCGGAGCTTCCAGGCAATCTGACCGGCGTGAAAGCAGCCCACGGGGAAGTTCCCTTCTATCAGGAGTGGCAGAAAAAAACCGGCGTACCGCTCAAATTTACGACCGCGCCGGTGAATCAGGCCAAAGAGACGCTGAACGTTATGCTCGCTTCCGGAAATTTGCCGGATATGATCGAGTACAATTTCGTCACCTTCCCGGGCGGGCCGGAGAAAGCGATCAAGGACCAGTACATTCTTAAGCTGAACGATCTGATCGACAAGCATGCGCCTAATTTGAAAAAGTATTTGAAGGAACATCCCGAAGTCGACAAGGCGATCAAAACCGATAATGGCAGCTATTACGTGTTTCCCTTCATTCGCGGCGACGACAGCCTGATGGTATTTCAGGGGCCGATCGTACGCAAGGACTGGTTGGACGAACTCGGGCTGCCAGTGCCGACGACCATCGACGAGTGGACGGCGATGCTGAAGGCGTTCAAGGACAAGAAGGGAGCGGCCGCGCCATTCTCCGTCAACAGCAAGCCCCGCGTATTTAACGATTTCAATGCGGGCGCCTTCTCCGGGGCATTTGGCGTTACGCGCAACTTCTATGTGGAGAGCGGGCAGATCAAGTTCGGCCCGGCGGAGAAAGGCTTCAAGGACTTCCTCGCCTTGTTCCGCAGCTGGTATGCCGAAGGCCTTCTCGACAAAAATATCGCCAATGTCGATACGAAGGCGCTCGACTCTAACATCGCCTCGGGCGCAACGGGAGCGACCGTCGGCAATGCGGGAGGCGGCATCGGCAAGTGGCAGCCGCTGGTGACGGCCAAGGACCCGAAGGCGAAGCTCGTTGCCGCGCCTTACCCGGTCTTGAAGAAGGGCGATACGCCGAAGTTCGGCCAACGGGATCAGCCGTTCACGCAAGGCGGCATGGTAGCCATCACCGCGAAGTCCAAAAACCCCGAGCTGGCCGCCAAAATGCTCGATTACGGCTACAGTGAAGCCGGGCACATGTTCTTCAATTTCGGCACCGAAGGCGTCAGCTACAAGCTGGAGAACGGCTATCCGAAATATACCGATCTGATTATGAACAATCCCGATAAGCTGGCTCCGGCTCAGGCGATGTCGATGTATTTCCGCAGCAACTACAACGGACCGTTCGTTCAGGACAAACGGTATATCGAACAATATTTGGCTTTGCCCGAGCAGCGTGACGCCGTCGGCATATGGCAGAAGACGGAAGCTGCCAAATACCAGCTGCCGCTGCTGACGCCGACGCAGGAGGAAAGCTCGGAATACGCCAAAATTATGACCGACATCGATACGCTTGTCGATGAAATGACGCTCAAGCTGATTATCGGCACGGAGCCGCTGGACAGCTTCGAGAAGTACGTGGACAAAATGAAATCGCTCAAGCTGGACCGCGCCATCGAAATCCAGAAGGCGGCGCTCGACCGGTACTCGAAACGGTAAATCGGTTTGTGTCGGGGGAGTGCGGCCTAAGCGCTCCCCCGCATCGGCAAAGAAGGAGGTCCGCTCATGGAGAAGACGCTGCCGGTCCAAGCCGTCAAGACGGATACCAAGCCCCGTTCTGCCTGGAGGCGCCGTTTCATTCGAGATTTTGCGCTGAATAAATATTTGTACGCGATGATGATTCCCGTAATGGCGTACTATGTAATCTTCCACTATGCGCCCATGTACGGGGCCATGATCGCGTTCAAGGATTACAGCCCGATGAAGGGCATCATGGGCAGCGAGTGGGTCGGGCTGACGCATTTCCGCGATTTTTTCGGCAGCTATTATTTTTGGCGCATTCTGAAAAACACGCTGCTTATCAGCCTGTTCACCCTGCTGTTCGAGTTCCCTGCGCCGATCGTGCTGGCGCTGCTCATTAACGAAGTGCGCCGCCGCGTCTTCAAGCGGTTCGTGCAGACGGTGACGTACATGCCTTATTTTATCTCGCTCGTCGTCATATGCGGGATGATCAAAGACTTTACGAACAGTGGAGGGGTCATCAATACGATCCTGACGACTTTCGGCTACGATGGGGAGGCACTGCTGCAGAAGCCTGATTTGTTCCGGCCCCTCTACGTGCTGTCGGAAATTTGGCAGCGTGTCGGCTGGGAGTCGATCATCTATATCGCGGCGCTGATGAGCATCGACCAGGAGCAATACGAAGCGGCCCGCATCGACGGAGCAAGCCGATGGAAGCAAATCGTGCATATTACGCTGCCCGGCATTTTGCCGATCATTACGATCATGTTTATTTTGCGGATGGGGAATATGCTGAACGTCGGGTTTGAGAAAATCATCCTCCTGTACAACCCGGCCATCTACGATACGGCCGACGTCATCTCGTCGTTCGTCTACCGCAAAGGGCTGCTGGAGTTCGGCTGGAGCTACAGCTCCGCCGTCGGCTTGTTCAATTCCGTGTTCAATCTGCTGCTGCTTGTCTCCGCCAATTATATCAGCCGCAAAATCAATGAGAACAGCCTGTGGTAAGCCTGGGAGGGATGTCCGATGATAGGCAGGCACAGCTTGTCGGATCGCGCGCTAGACGCGTTCGTCTATACGGTTCTGATCGTTCTTGTCGTCTTGACGCTTTACCCGCTGCTGTACGTGGCGTTCGCCTCGGTAAGCGACGCCGGCCGGCTGCTCGTCCACAAAGGACCGCTGCTGGCTCCGCTCGGCTTCAGTATGGACGCCTACCGGAACGTATTTAAAAACCCGGCGATTCTGACCGGGTATCGCAATACGCTGTTTATTCTGGTGGCCGGCGTGGCCGTCAACCTGCTGCTGACCTCACTGGCCGCCTACGTGCTATCTCGCCGGAACGTGCTGTGGAACAAGGCGTTTATGATGATTATCGTGCTGACGATGTTTCTGAACGGAGGACTGATCCCGCTTTATTTGACCGTGAAGGGGGTAGGTCTGCTGGATACGCTCTGGTCGACGATTATTCCGTTCTCCATCAACACGTTCAATCTGATCATCATGCGCACCGCCTTCATGGCCGTGCCGGAAAGTTTGGAGGAGTCGGCGAAAATCGACGGAGCGAATCATTTGACGATTTTATTCCGCATCATACTGCCGTTGTCGATGCCGGTTATCGCCGTCATGATCCTGTACTATGCGGTAGAGAAATGGAACGGGTGGTTTTACGCTTCGATCTTCATCCAGAACCGCGACCTGTTCCCGCTGCAGCTGACGCTGCGCGAAATCTTGATCGCCAACTCCACCGACAGCATGTCTCAAGGAGCCGATGCCGGCGACCGGTTCCAGCTCGGAGAGACGATCAAATACGCCACGATTATGGTGGCGACGGTGCCGATATTATGCGTATATCCGTTTGTGCAAAAATATTTCGTGAAGGGCGTTATGGTGGGAGCGCTGAAAGGATAGGCGGCCCGTAAAAAGATTCGGGCGCATACGTATAAAACCATGCCCAAGTAGACCACCCTTAGGAGAGGAGGGAGGTGAAAGGACATGGCCAAAGATGTGCTTTGCGAAGTGAACTCCTGCAAATTTTGGGCAAATGGAAACAAATGCAACGCTTCTTCGATTTACGTGGTTAGCCACTCGTCGCACGCGAGAACTTCCACGGAAACCGACTGCAAGACATTCGAATCGAAGCTGTAAAATCGGTTTCGGGAGAAAGGAGGGGCGGAAGCGCCCCTCTTCTTTGTTGTATTCCCCCATAGTATTGCCAATAATGATAATTATTATCAAGGAACTGCTTTTATTTTGTCAAAGCCTTAAAACCGCACTTCCTCGCCCTTCTCGGCGGATTCGTAAATACCGCAAAGAATCTTCATCATCTCTACGCCGTCCTCGACCGGGCTGATCGTCTCGAGCTCGCCCAGGCAGACGCCGATAAAGTGGTTCACTTCGTTCTGGAAGCCTTGAACGAAATCGAACGACAGGTTGTTGATCTGCGGAGTGACGTTCAGGATCGTATCGTACTTCTCGGTTACGATCGCCAGTTCCGGCTCGACCTCGAAGCCGCCTTTTTCCCCGAACAGCTTTACGGAAATTTCGTCTTTCTTGGTATGCAGCGTAAAGCTGACGTCGACGAGCAGGGAAGCGCCGTTCTCGAAGCGGATGACCGCGTTAGCCAAATCTTCCACGTCGTTATGCTCGGCATTGAAATCGGCCGCTTTGTAGTAGTTCAGGTTTTTGACGTTGGAGCGGTTGCCAAGCTTGCGGTACGTGTTGCCGCTAATGCTTTTCACTTTCGGACGGCCCATCAAATACCAGCACAGATCGATGACGTGAACGCCCAGATCGATCAGCGGACCGCCGCCGGAGCGCTCGATGTCGGAAAACCAGCCGCCCGGGTTGCCGAGACGGCGGATGCAGGTCGCTTTGGCATAATAAATGTCGCCGAACTCGCCATTGTCGATATATTGCTTAATGATCCGGGTGTTGGACGCATAGCGGCGAACGAAGCCGACTTGCAGCGTCTTGCCGCTCTTGCGGACCGCTTCCTCGACGGCCAGCGCTTCCTCGACCGTTTTGCACAGCGGTTTCTCGCACAGAACGTTCTTGCCGGCGTTCAGGGCGGCGATGCTGATCGGCGCGTGGCCGTTATTCCAGGTGCAGACGCTGACTGCATCGATATTCGGGTCCTTCAACAGCTCGTTGTAATCGGTGTATACGTTAGGAATGCCGTATTTCTCCGCTTTGGCGCGGGCCCGTTCTTCATTGAGATCACAGATGGCGTACAGTTCCGCTTGCGGGTTTTCTTTATAGGAGCGCAAGTGGCTTTCGGAAATCGATCCGGCGCCGATAACGGCGATTTTGACGATTTTGCTCATGGAAGGACACCTCGTTGGAATAAGTATGTTTTTATTCGGCCGCCACGGTTAGGACGGCCGTTCTCCACTGCATATTTTACCGTAACGGCAACCATATTGAAACGTTCAACATTGCGGATCTGAGTGCTTATTTTTGCGTTTATTGGACCCTTTGGGGGTTTAAACCGGTCGGGTCGCCGGCCACGACAGCTCCACGCCTTCGCTCGCAAGCAGCCGCTGGAATTGCTCCAGCTCTGGCTTCGTGTTACGCACCGCACGCGGCGAGAGGTCGCGTTCCAAGCAATAGGCGGCCAAGTAGCCGGCCGATTCGCCGATGTTCCACTCCACCGGATGCAGCCGGTAGCAGCCGTTCGTAATATGCGTTACGCCCAAGTTTTTGCAAGCCGGCAGCAGGTTGTTCATGCGCACCGGAATGAGCGAGCCGAGCGGAATCTGGAACGGCAGCGACGAGATGTCGATATAGTGGCGGTTGCTCGTGCTCGGATGGAGGTCGATCCGGTAACAGCCGATGCCGACGGAGTCCTCGAACGTCTCGGCTTTTCCGTCCGGACGGCAGTCGGTTGCGACGTGCTGCTCCAGCACGGTGAATTCCGCCTTGATCCGGCGGGCTTCACGGATATACGGGTACATGGCGAGCCCGTCCTCGGTGCCGACAATGTCTTTGCGCAAGCGAAGACCGGGGTAGCCCTGCTTGTCGTCGGGACGCGGAGCTTCCGTTTGCAGCCAGTACAGCAGAGAAAGACTCAACTGCTTGGCGCCCTCCAGGTGCTTGGCGCGCTCTTCCGCGCTCACTTCGAATACCGGGCCGAGCCAGTAGTCGTTTTGCGGCCAATTGACCAGCGTGGCGTTGCTTCTGTACGTGCCGGGCACAAAGTGCGATTTCTCCACGATCTGCCGGTAATGGAACAGCGAGTAACGGTCCGTGCCGGGGAACAGCTCGTATTGAACCGGCTCCAGCGAGTGCGGGCGGACGCCCGACCAGCTAAGCAGCTTGTCCGGCCAGAAGTCGGCTTTATAATTGCGCCAGAATTCGTATTGGGCCGGCTTGTCGATCGTGTGATCCTCGCCTTCAATGTGATCCATGGCGAAGCAATGAGTAAAGCCCTGCATATCGAGCGGATCGGCTTCGCCTTCGAGCGCATGCGGTTCCCCGGTCTGCGCCTGCGATTCGGAGCCGGTGACGTACTCGACTCCCGCGAGCGGCAGCACGTCGCCGCACTCGGTGGCGTCGATAAAGTAAGGAGCCGTCAGGGTAAGCTTGGCGCCGGTGGCGCTGCTGACGACGACGGCCGATACGACGCGGTCGCCTTCGGTTTCCGCCGATTCGATGGCATGACGGGTTAATATCGTCAACAGGCCGCTGTGTACATAAGGGGCCAGCATCTCGTTCAATACCGCATGCGCGGTGCGGAATTCATGACAAATCCGGCTAACGCCTCCTCCGCCCGGGTTCAGCCGGTCGTTGGCGCGCGCCTCCGGAGTAAGAGGGAAATGGTTGCGGTAATAGGCGCGGACGCCATTGCGGAACTGACGATAGCTGCGGGTGCTGCCGAATTGCTCGATCCACGGATGCTCGTCGGGCGGTACGGCCTGGCTGGTCAGCTGTCCTCCGATCCAGTCGGTCTCCTCCGTCATGATGACGGAGCGTCCCATGCGGGCTGCGGCAAGGGCGGCTGCGGTTCCTCCGGTTCCTCCTCCAATAATGACAATATCTGCATGCAGATGACGGTTCATCGGTTCGACTCCTTTGAAGGTAATGTGATGCTCCATGCGATCCTCTGTCAAAGCTGAAGTCATGCTATGGAGTGGACATAGATAGTTCCATTGTATGAAAAAAAACGCATTGATCCTATGGAGGCTGATGACCTTTTTTGGTACTTTGAACGTTTTTTCTCGACTTCTTGCCGATCCGGCAGCGGCGTATAATGGACAGACGGAACCTTTTATTGGGACATTTCAGAAGGGGAGGACGACCTCATGGAAGTATGCGGAATCGAGCGTGCTCGCCAGATGCTCGTGGTGGAGGCGCCGGACTACGTCTCGGTTCGGGCGAAGCTGAGTTGGTGGGAGCTGGGGGAAGGCGCTGCTGACTGGCGGCGGATCGGAGCCGCTTCGGCGGCGATCGGGCGGAACGGACTGTCCCCGCTGAAGCGCGAAGGGGATGGACGAACGCCGGCGGGCCGGTTCCTGATGGGAACCGGCTTCGGGGCGCTGCCCGTTCCGCCCGGACGATGGCCGTACCGGTTGGCGGACGCGCATGACTATTGGGTAGACGATCCGGGTTCGCCCGACTACAACACATGGGTTCGCTATACGGGGGACCCCGCCGGGCTGTGGCAATCGTTCGAACGGCTGGCGATTACGCCTTATCGAAAGGCCGCCGTCATCCGGTTCAACGAAGCTCCGATTGTCAGAGGCCGGGGCAGCGCGATTTTTTTTCACGTTTGGAGCGGCCCCGACTCCGGCTCGGCCGGATGCGTCACAGCCGCGGAACAAGACGTTCTTCGGGTGCTGGAGTGGCTTCGGCCGGAAGCGGAGCCGGCGATGGCGGTGGGCACGCGCCAAGAGCTGCTACGGCTTGCTCCTTTTGCGCTGTAGCTTTATTTGATTTTAAACTTCTCGACCGTCTCTCTCAGTTCTTCGGCCAACTGGGCGAGCGACATGGCGGCTGCGGCCGTTTCCTCGCTGCTGGCCGCCGCCTCCTCCGTAGCGGCAGAGATGCTTTCGACCGAGAACATCACGTCGGACGCTTGGGCCGCCTGCTCCTCGCTGGCCGCCGCAATCTCCATCACTTTCTGGGAAGAAGCTTGAACCATCGAGGCAATGTGCTCGAAAGCTTCACCCGTCTTGTTGGACGATTCCACCCCGACATTGACCGCTTCGACGCTGAGCTGGGTATTGCGCTGCATCCCTTTGATGATACCGGTAATCTGCTTGGTCGCTTCACTGCTCCGTTCGGCTAGCTTGCGCACCTCATCGGCGACGACCGCGAAGCCTCTTCCCTGATCGCCCGCCCGGGCCGCTTCGATAGCGGCGTTCAGGGCCAAGAGATTCGTCTGGTCGGCGATATCGTCGATTACCTCGATAATTTCTCCGATCTGCAACGAATCCTGGGCCAGCAGGGCGATCTGATTGTTCAACCGCTCCATGCCTTCATTTGAGGATCGTACCACCAGACCGCCATTGCGGGCGAGGTCCGTCGTCCGGCCCGACAGCTCGGAGGCTTCCTCCGCTCCGCGAGCGACGGAATGAATGGCCGAGGACAGTTCCTTGAACAGCTCGTTGATCGTCTGCGCCGCATTCGCCTGGCTGGTGCTGCCTCCTGCAATCTCCTCCGTGCTGGCGGATATTTGCTGAGCCGCCGCGGACACGCCGGAGGAGGAGGTCAGTACGGCCGAGATAATGCTGCGCAGATTGCCGACCATCGTGTTGAACGAAGCGGCGAGGTCCCCGAGCTCATCCTTGTTCTTCAGACGAAGCGGCTCTCCAGTCAAATCCCCGCGCGCAATTTCTTCCGCAGCCCGGGCTACGCTCAGTATCGCTCTGGACATTTGCCGGCTTATATAGAACGCGACCGCAATGCCCGCCACAAGCGCTATGAAGCTAAGCGTCAACAGCGTGCGAAGCGTGCTTCGCACTTTTTTGGTGTTGTTGGCGCTGCCCTCGTCCAACTGGTCCTGCTGCCATTTGAGCAGATCGTCCCCGGCCGCAATCAGCTTCTCGATGATGGGGGTTCCTTGGACGGAGGCGATTTTCAGCGCTTCGTCATGCTGGCCGTCCCGTTTCGCTTGGATTGCCTGGTTGCTCGCCTGAACGAATTGGGCTTCGAGTCCGTCCAGCTTGCTGAGATGCTCCCGGCCTTCCGCCGTGGTAGTTACTCGGCTGTACGCGGTACTGATCTTTTTATAATTTTCCCGGGCCTTGACAAGACTTTGATAATAATTCTCATCGCCGAACAGCAAATAGCCGCGAAACTGGACCTGTTCTTCCTTGGTAGCGAGCAGCAGATCTTTGGTCATGGTTACTTTCGATGCACGGTTTTCGATGAGATCGGTGTAAGAATCATCAATGGAGTTCATCTGGACATAGCTGATGGATGCGACGACGGCCATCAGGATCAGGACGGCAAAGAAGCCGCTGTAAAGCTTTTTGGCGACAGTCATTTTCACGTAAATCACTCCTGTGCATGGTTAGGTTAGTCGTAAAACGTTGCCGGCATCCGATTAGCCGGCACAGCTGTCGTCCATCTCTGCGAAGCCTGCCCTCTCTGCGTCGAACAGGGGACTTGTCCGGAGAAGGGTGATGAGCAGTTCTCCGTGTTGATACAATCCGTTGATCCATTTGTTACGGGCCATATAGGGGGGCGTGCTGATCGGCTGACCCGATAAGTGCAGCACACGGCTTACTTCATCGACCACGATGCCGATCTCCCGGCCTTCGTGCGCAATAATCATGATCCGCTCCGTTTTCGCTCCATGCGCTGGCTCCGGTTCCCGGAAGAGACGGTGCAGGCTGAGGACGGGGACAATTTTACGGCGCAGCGAAAGGATTCCTAGAAATTCGTCTTCCGCTTGCATGGTGGTCATCAACGGCTGCCTCCGGATAATTTCCGAAACCTCCAGAATAGGAATGCCGTACAGGATGCCATTAATGGAAAACACGACGTATTGACCGCCGATATCGTTCAAGGCCAAGCCTCCTTGTCGAATGATGGGACTGATTTTTCAAACACCGATTGTCGCTCAAGTCCACTCCCTCCCTGGAAAAGTTACCCTTCAATCGTGATACAATGAGTTCGTACAATTTGCGTTGTTCGATCAACATGAGGAGGCACAACCAACCAATGCACATGCAAAATACGCTGCCCGTTTTTTTGGTTTCCAAAGATGTCCATTCTGATTTTTCCGACGATCAGATTGTAAATATGTTCCTCGCTTCATGCGACCGCTCCCCTTATACGATAAGGAATTACCGCAACGCGATAGAGAGGTTTCGGCTTTTTATCGGCCATAAGCCGTTGAAGGACGTGACCTGGAGAGAGGTGGAGGCTTACAAGCTCAGCCTGGGCAAGGGGATGTTCACCAAAACGAACAAACCCCAAGCGCCTGCCACGATTGCGATTCAAATCGCTCCTTTGCGTTCCCTATACAAATGGGGAAGCGACCCGAATATCGGCTTATTTCCCCAAAATCCGACTACCTGCGTCCGTCTGCCCAAAATTCCGGTTACGAGCAGCCATCATTACTTGACCAAGAGCGAAGCGATCGGTCTGATCGAGCAATTGAAAAAACAAGGACATCGCAATTATTTAATCGGCTTAACCTTGCTTATGCTGGGCCTTCGGGTATCCGAACTGGTCGGCATCGAAGAAAGAGATTTTCATACCGATCCGCAGGAAACGTCGGTGTGGCTGACGATCCGCGGCAAAGGCGGGAAGGAGCGGGAAGTAAAAGTGCCTGCTATGCTGTGGCAGTTGTTGAGCAGCTATATTGCGAAGAACCGGAAAAACCATGACAAGCATGAAGAGGGGCAGCGATTGTTCCCCGTATCCGTGCGGGGGGTGGAGAAGATCATTAAGAAAGCGCGGGAAGACTGGGGTGTGGGGAAAAAAGTAACGCCGCATTGGCTGCGGCATACGAACGCGACGCTGGCTTTGTTGAACGGGGCCAGCCTCCAGCAGGTGCAGGAGTCGCTAGGCCACACGCACATCAATACGACCCAACGATATTTGCACACCGTGCAACAAATTCAAAAAGCAGCCCCCGACTATGTCGAGGACTGGCTGAAAAAACATTTGTAGGACTTTGAGCCCACTGTAATTACGCATATATATTGTTTTACTGGTCCGTTTTCACTATAATAAATTGTAGAAAAAAAACTGAATATGCGGAAATTACCTGAATTTTGTCGAACAACGCAAATTGTGCGAACCTTTTCGATTCTATCCTACAGGGTTCACCCGTTTACTCTTTCTTATTCCGTTTTACGGCCGTTTGATCGCCTTTTGCCGGTTGAGACGTTATCGGTCTTCAGACCTGGATAGCCGGATCAGCTTCAGCACGTCAAGCGGCTTGTCGTTGTGTTCATTGTACAACTGTCCCTTTTTTACATGATCGATATACAGGATGCCGTCCAGATGGTCGATTTCGTGCTGCATGCACACCGCCACATGGTCTTCGCCTTCCACATACGTTTCTTTTCCTGCTCGATTCCACGTTTTCACTTTAACGTACTTCGCCCGTTTCACCGTGCCGTAGACGCCCGGTATAGACAAACAAGCCTCGAAGCCGGACTGCTCGCCCGCCCGCTCCACAATGACGGGGTTGATCAGCTCGATCAAACCCGTTCCGTAATCGATTACGGCAATCCGTTTCGGAATGCCGACTTGCGGCGCAGCCAGTCCGGCGCGATTTTCCCCCGAATGGATCGTTTCCGCCAAGTCGTTAAGCAGCTTGACGATGTTCGGCGTGATCGCCGGGACGGGTTTGCACACGGTCCGCAGGACGGGATCGCCGATTTTGCGAATCATTTTTTCTGCCATGGTCTTGCGCTCCTTTTATAACGTTTAAAGGGAATCATTACTCCAGTTCGCCGAGAAAACGGCGCAGCAAATTTTCATTTCCGCCTACAAGGGTGTACCGGTGCGAGTTACGGTCCGGGTTTTCGAATACGCCTTCCTTCACCAGCACTTTGAAGGTGACGTAGACGGGGAGCCGGGGGGCTCGCTTGTACTCGCTTTTCTCCACGATCGTATCGAGCTTTACGTTCAATACGTCGGCAGTCTTCACATAGCCGCTCGTCTTGATCTGGCCAAGCGCGGCAAGCGCCAAATCCTTGAACAACCAGACGGGGATAATGTTGGAATAGGCGGAACGTCCGCCTTCAGTTTGGACGCGGATTTTGTCCCCGATCTTTTCCCAACGGGTGCGCGCCGTTACCGGCAAGTGATCGGCATCGCCGGCCGCTACCGGCTCGGCCGCCTCCTCCAAGCCGTTCAGGCGGTCCCATTCCTCTTTGAGCGCCATGATTTTATGAGCGAAGGAGCGGATATGTTTGGCGTATTCGGTACGATTCTGAATGGACTGCCAATCGCGCTGCTTGGCGAGCTCGCCGATTTCATCGGCCAAATCTTCTTCGTAGCCGGTCATTCCTTCGGAAAGCTCGTCGAGCGCCGAGCTGACGGCAGTAGGGTCGGGCATGGGGATCCACTCCTTTTTATACACAGTTTCAAACGAATGAAACAAGTATATTATTTTGCAACTGATTATATAACGAAAAATAAATCAATTCAATTTTGAAATTGGAATCAGGAGATAACAAAAACCTCCCGGAAAACCGGGAGGCTGACAGACGGAATGAAGGAAGAAATGCCAGGGGGAAATCACCATCTTCTTCTCCGGTAAAGAGATACGAAAACCGAAACCAGCACGAGCAGAACGAGCAGAGCGCCTGTCAAATAAGCGGATGTGTATGAAGCGGAAGTGGGGCCGGCACTTCCTTGGTTCCACATGGCACCCATCCCGCCGCCGCCGGGAGCGCCC
The DNA here is from genome assembly GCF_039536325.1 of Paenibacillus hodogayensis. Taxonomy (NCBI): domain Bacteria; kingdom Bacillati; phylum Bacillota; class Bacilli; order Caryophanales; family Paenibacillaceae; genus Paenibacillus; species Paenibacillus hodogayensis. Next base: position 12,228 of record NZ_BAAAYO010000011.1, on the reverse strand, counting down.
ATGCCACCGGGACCACCCATCCCGCCGGCGTCAAAAGGACCGCGACCTTGCCGTCCATTGGCTGCCGGTTGGTCGTTCATGCCTTGCTGACCGTTCGGAGCTTGCTGCCCTTCGGGAGCGGAGGGTGGGAGCAGCCCTTCGCCGCCTTCCGAGGCGGGAGCGCCTGCGGCAGTTTGCACCAGAGCAGGGCGTTCGGCTCCGGCTTCGGATGACGTCACATTGCCCTTATCCTGAGACGGGCCTCCCCATCCGGGTACTTGTTCCCGTCTCTGTCCTTGGCCTTGACCCTGAGCCTGCTCCTGTCCCTGCTGCCCCGGTCCTTGTCCTCTTCCACCGCCAGGACCGCCCATGCCTCCCCCGCTGCCGCTGCCGTCGCCCGAGGAGGCGATCGTGCCTTCGAGTTGTCCGGCATAGCTTTGCACATTGCCGGTATTGGACGAGACGAGTTGGGCGGTGCCGCTTTTAAACTGCTCGTACGAATAGAACGGGCGGGGATCCTGTTCCACATAGGGAGCTATCCTGTCGGCGATTTGCTGCACCGTGGCGTTAAAAGTATCGGGAGCCAGATAGCCTTCAATGGCCTCGCGGATGATTCCGTGGTACATCTCTTTGTAAGCATCGACTTGCAGCAGCTTGGCAACGAGCGGCCGCTCGCTCAAGGCGCCTTGGGTGGGCTCATCGATCATCAATGCAGCATTGCCGAGACCCCCGAACGCCATATTGTAATCCCATGGAAGCACCGAAAATATCCCTTCGTCTTCGTATAAATAATAATTTTGCTTGTTTTGCCCCAAGTAGCTGTCCGTGTTGACGGCCAGTACATTCAAGGCGATATAGCGGAGCGCCTCCTCCACGTCAAGCACGCTCTCGTAGTCCGAGCCGTTGTTCAGCTCGCGGAGCATGTCTACCAGCACGTCCCCGTTGGACGATTTGGACTTTTGAGCCAGAGCCGGGTAAGAGGAGAGCTTGTCGTCCCGCCACAGCAGGTCGCCGCCGTTGCCGCCCATCTCGGCTTTGTACAGCGCGCCATAAGCGTTGCCGAAATGCCGCTCCAGGTAGGAGTCGCCAATCTGCTCGACAGCCAGATAGAAGCCCCATAGTTTGTCGTTCACATAGACGTTGACATAGGAAACCTCGGGGACCGGCAAACCCATCTCGCGCGCCAATTCGTATGTCAGAAACTCCCGCATATACGTCGCATCGCTGTAATTGTTGTTCAGGTTGATCTTGTTTATGCCGTAAAACGTTTGGTTCGTTAAATATTCGTCGAACGACAGCTTGAAGCTGTACCGGTCCGAATCGGAGCTGACGACGCTCCGCAGACTAAGGTTCCCTTTGGTGCGTATTCCGATATGATCGAAGCGGACGCCGTTGTAATCGACCGAGGCGGTTTTCATTTCTTCCTCTGCGGCGTTGTCCAGCATATCTTGAAAATCGTTCGGATCGATCGTAATTTTCACATCGACCACCTTGTCTTTGGGAAACACAATCTGTTCGATCTTGTCCGTATCGGTCGAAGCGGAGGCGAGAGCGGTCCCGACGGAGCCTGCCGATTGAAGCGAGAACATCTTGCCGGTATACCCGACCAGCAGCATGACGATGCAGAGGCATGCCAGGATCGGGAGCGCAGCCTTCGAATTCATCTTCATAACCTCCAATCCCATCAGGATGCGTAATCGCCGCTATAGCTGATCAGTACGGCATGCTTGACGCCCGACAGCCCGGAGATCCGGTTGACGAAAGCGGCCTCGCGATCTTTCAGGCGCACTTCCAGCGTCATTTCCGTGTTGCCCGGCTTTACGGTTTTTTGCTTCACGTGGTAACGTTTCACGAGACCGTTCAAGGTGCGGTGCACCTGCTCCTCGCTATCGTCCCCGTCGCAGTTGACGACGAGCAGGTACGGCGTCTCCACCGCCATGCTTTTGATGAATAGAACAAGCACGAGACCGACAATGATCGAGCCCGCAATGGCCAGCGTATAAAATCCGGCCCCGCTTACAATTCCGGCAGCTGCCGACCAGAACAGGAAGATCAGATCCGTAGGGTCTTTGATCGGAGTCCGGAAACGGACGATAGAGAGCGCGCCGACCATCCCGAGCGACAGCACCAGATTGGAGTTGATGGCAATAATGACCATGGCCGTCACTAGCGTCATGCCGATCAGCGAAACATTGAAGCTTTTGGAATACAACACGCCGCTGAAAGTATGTTTATACAACATATAAATAAACAGGCCGATAAAAAAAGCTACGCCGAGCGTGATGAGGATCGTCCAGATGCTGATGTCGTTCGAGAAGTTGTCCAGCACCGATTTTTTCAAGATATCCGAAAAAGTTGTCGCCGTCTTGGCGGCCGTTTCCGCAGCAGTATCCATATTAATAGTCCTCCCAGTCGTTTTCTTTTAAATATTGGCGGCACATGACGTACTTGGAGGCCGATTGCCGGATCAGGCCTTCGTGCTGGATCGCCGAGCGGATATATTCGGGAATATATTCGTCGAACTTCACCTCAAGTATCATGGTGCCGTCGGGGATGGCCCGGACCGTCTCCAGCCGTTTATCGAACAGATCGGTTGCATGCAGTCCGGTCCGCAGCTCTTTGTCGAACGTAATGCGCACATTGCCGTTCTCGCAGACGTACGGCTCGCGTACATAATCGACAATAACTTTGGGGCGCAGCAGGCGCTGGTTCGTCTGAGCGTACATGTCCGCCAGCAGCGGCTTCTCCGGCACGTTCAGCACCTCGTAATCGCCGGCGGCAATCGCGTCGAAGGCGGGTCGCGTCAGCGGCTCCTTCACCTTGGCGATCGTGTCCAACCGTTTAATTTTTTTCTCCAGATGGATGACGCGGTCTTCCAGGTTGTAAATGCGGATGCGATACTTGCTTCTGTCCCGGATGCCGCCCAATTTCTCGTGCAGCGCCGTGTTCCGGATATCGTCGAAGTAAAGGCTGCGAATATGGTATTCGCCCGTGTCGCCGACATGCGGGTCGGTCTGAGCCATGTATCGCAATCGCTGCCGGATCAAATAATACTGGGCGTAGTTGATGAAAAATTTGAGCTCGTTGCGGAATTTCATCTTGGTCTGGGGCCGTGTCATGCCGGATTCCTCGCTTTCTTTATGGGGTGTTTCAGGGCGTCGGTATCGGTTTACATGGCTAAGTATACGCAGTTATTATTATTTTTTTATGAATTTGAACTGAGCGCAAACTGAAGGTACGCCTAGAAAGCGCTGAAAAAGGATTTGATGAAACCGCTTCAATTGAGTAAGATGAAGGGAATCTTGCTATCGATTTCCGGGTACGACGATTACGGACTGGAAGGTGGAATGCAAACGTGGAAGCGGAATATTTGCTGAGGGTGGTCATAGCCGGCCTGTGCGGTGCTTTGATCGGCTACGAACGGAAAAACCGGATGAAGGAAGCCGGCATTCGCACGCATTTCGTTGTCGCGGTCGGAGCGGCACTTATGGTCGTTATCTCGAAATACGGTTTTCGGGATCAGATGGGCTGGGAAAGTCTGGCGTTCGACCCTTCGCGGATCGCGGCCCAAGTGGTAAGCGGGGTCGGTTTTTTGGGAGCGGGCATGATTTTTATGCAAAAACAGACGGTGCGCGGGTTGACGACGGCGGCCGGCATATGGACCACGGCGGGGATCGGCATGGCGATAGGGGCTGGACTGTACGAGGTGGGCGGCGGCGTAACCTTGCTCGTTCTGCTGGCGCAAAAGCTGCTGCACGGCAAGCATAGATGGCTGTCTTCCCCCAAGACGGAGACACTGTCGCTGCGCCTGAGCAACGAGCCTTCCGCGGTGGAGCGTATTTTGAGCTTGCTCGGGGAGAAGGGCATTTCCGTGGTCGGTTACCATGTCGAGCAGGCTGCTGGCGACCCCGCCGCGCTCCACTTGGAGATGAGCTTGCGGTTTTCCGGTCATGTGCGGGTCGAGCAACTGATGCCGATCATTCAGGAGTTTCCGTTTATCCAATCGGTGGAGGCTTCTTAGCCGAAGGGAGGGGCCGGCTGTTGGCCGCTTCATGCAGATCAAGGAGACGCTCGGCGTCCCCTTGATTGGAAGTGTGCGGAATGCAAAAATAACCCTTCCGGTTGAAACTGGAGGGGCTTCGTGTTACAATGAAATTCGATTGTCGGATAAATTCGAGGAGTTTCATCTGTATTTATCCAACATAATATTATCACAAAGAGTTGTTGTTTGTCAAATGCTTTTTCAAGCCCCCGATCAACCATAAAGGAGCGGTGACAGTGAGCGAACTTACGTGGCCGGAGGAGCAGCAGCGGGTCGGCCGGATCGTCGCGATTATCGAAAGCAGACTGGATGCGCTGGAAGGGCAGGCAGGCGGTCTGAAAGAAGACATTTTGCACATTCGCAAAACGTTCTGGGACGACGTGACCGTCAATACCGAAGACGACACGGAGCTTGCGGAAACATTCGCGAGCATGAAGCAGCAGGCCGAGATCTTATCGGAGCGGGAGCGCGGCCACCGGCATGCGATGAATCAGCTTAAGGCGCTGGCCCGGTTAAGACAGATTCCTTACTTCGGACGTATCGATTTCCGCGAGGAGCGGGAAGGCGATGCGGAGCGCTACTATATCGGCACGAGCTCCTTGCTGGACGACAGCGGCTTGCAGTTTCTCATCTACGACTGGCGGGCTCCGGTGTCCAGCCTTTATTATGATTATGGGCCGGGGGCAGCGCAGTATACGACGCCGGGGGGCGAAATCCAGGGCGAGATGGAGCTGAAGCGGCAGTTCATTATCCGCGCCGGGACGATTCGCAGCTTGTTCGATACGGGCGTCACGATCGGCGACGAGCTGCTTCAGGAAGTGCTCGGCAAACAGTCGGATGCGCAGATGAAGAGCATCGTCGCTACGATTCAACGCGAGCAGAACCGGATTATCCGCAACGAAAAGGCCCGCCTGCTCGTCGTGCAGGGAGCGGCGGGCAGCGGCAAGACGTCGGCCGCCCTGCAGCGCGTAGCATACTTGCTGTACCGGTACCGGGAAACGTTGAGGGCTGATCAGATCGTGCTGTTCTCCCCGAATCCGATGTTCAACAGCTACATCTCGACAGTGCTCCCCGAGCTGGGCGAGGAGAATATGCAGCAGACGACGTTCCAGCAATATATGGAGCACCGTCTCGGGCGGATGTTCCGGATCGAGGACCCGTTCGAGCAGATGGAGTATACGCTCACGGCGATGAACGAGCCCGGCTACGAGGCCCGGACGGAAGCGATCCGGTATAAAGCGTCCGCGGATTTCCTGCGGCTTCTGGACCGCTATGCGGCATCCTTGTTGAAGCAGGGGATTCGATTCAAAAATATCGTGTTCCGCGATGAGGTGCTTATCTCTGCCGACCGGCTGCGGGATAAATTTTACGAGTTGGACGCGATATCGTCGATTCCGAACCGGATGCAGGCTTTGGCGGAGTGGCTGCTGAAGGAGCTTACGGCGCTTGCCAAGCTGGAACGCCGTAAGCCGTGGGTCGAGGAAGAAATCGAGCTTCTGGACAAGGACGATTACATTCAAGCTTTCGAGAAGCTGCAGAAGAAAAAAAGATTTTCCGACAACACGTTCGACGACTTCGCCAGAGAGCATGAGCAGCTAGCTTTCATGGTCGTACAGGAGCAGTTCAAGCCGCTCCGGACGCAAGTAAAGCGGCTTGCTTTTCTCGACGCGCCGGGCGTCTACCGGCAGCTGTTCGAGGAGCCTGCATTCGCCGCTGCCTTGGCCGAAGGAGAACCGCTGCCCGCCAGGTGGGAAGAAATTGGCGTCCAGACGGTGGAGCGTCTGGACCGAGGGGAACTGGCGAATGAGGACGCCGCGCCTTTCATGAACGTGCTGGAAAGGCTGGAAGGGTTTCAGACGAACACTTCGGTGCGGCATGTATTTGTCGACGAGGCACAGGATTACTCGGCCTTTCAGTTCGCGATGCTGAGGCGCCTGTTCCCGCAGGCGAGAATGACGGTGCTCGGCGACTCGAACCAGGCGATATACGCCCATGCCGCCGTGCAAAGCGGATTTGCGGCTCTGAGTCGGCTGTTCAAGGAAGAGGAGACCGAGCAATTCATCCTGACCCGCAGCTATCGGTCTACCCGCGAGATCGTCGAGTTTACCCGCGGCTTGGTAGAAGGCGGCGAGGCGATCGAACTGTTTAACCGTCCGGGACCGAAGCCGACGGTGACCGCGGCGGCCGATTCGTCGCAGCTTGTCGAAGCGATCGTCGAACGGATTGGCCGGATGCAGGCAGAAGGGCATCGTTCGATCGCGGTTATTTGCAAAACGCTCGAAGAAAGCAAGGAAGCGTACGATGCGCTGCAGACGAGGCTGCCGATCAAACGGGTCGGCACCGAGACGTCCTCCTTCGAGCAGGGGACCGTGGTCATACCCGCCTATTTGGCCAAAGGGGTCGAGTTCGACGGCGTGGTGCTGTACGACGCTTCCCGGTCGCGTTACGGCCGGGAAAGCGAGCGCAAGCTGTTTTACACCGCGTGCACCCGAGCCATGCACGAGCTGCATATCGGCTATATCGGGGAATCGTGCGGTTTCTTGCAAGAGGCCGATCCTGCGACTTATGTAAGGGAATAGCGGAAGGCGGCGCGGCACGGCATTGACTTGCGGCCAGCGAACCGCGCCGCAGTTGGTTGAACGCAGAACAGGGAGGGGCGCATGCCAATGATAAAATGGGATGGACATTCGCATACGAAATTTTGCAAGCACGGGCATCCGGACGAGTTGGAACGTTATGTGGACCGGGCGATCGAGCTGGGCTTCGAACGGTATTCGGTAACGGAGCATCCGCCGCTGCCCGAAAAGCTGATCGACGATGAACGGCTTATGGCCGAGCTGGCGATGGGCTTTGACGAACTGCCGGCCTACTTCGATTATGTGCGTGCGTATCGCAACCGGTATGAAGGCCGCATCGAGGTGGCCGTCGGTCTCGAGTTCGATTACTTGCACGGAAATGCGGCGTTCACGGAACGGTTGGCTGAGCCATGGGCGGACGTGCTGGAGGACAGCGTCATGTCGGTCCACTACTTGCCGGGGCGGGGCGGCATGCGCTGCATTGATTACAAGCCGGACGATTTCCGGATTCATTTGCTGGACTACTACGGGACGATGGAGAAGGTGGTCGGCGAATATTTCGATCATGTCGAGCAGGCGATCGAGATGGCGTCCGGATTGCCGGGACGGAGAAGGATTGGCCATCTCGGCTTGATCGAGAAGTTTCGCCACGAGCTGCCGCCGATCGAGGAAGAGCAGATTCGCGGCAGGCTGGAGCGCCTGCTGCCGCTGCTGGTCAGGACGGGGGTCGGCGTAGATGTCAATCTCGCAGGCCTGCGTGTGGCTACCTGCGGCAAGCCTTACGTGCCGGAATGGTTCATCCGGGCTTGTACCGAGGCAGGCGTCGATTGCGTCTACGGCTCCGATTCCCATAAGCCGGAGCAGGTCGGCTTTGGCTGGGACTATTACGCCAAGGCGGTCGAATGCTGAGATCCTTTAAAGTGCAACGGCGCGGCGCGACCGGAAGCGCGCGGTCGGGAATCTGGCGTCGGGCGGTTATCTGGTAAGCGGCCGGAACGGGAGCGGTCCGGGCTTTTTCAGCGATGCTGGCTCCGTACGAGCTCGGCGAGGGCACTTGGCTCCCCGCACATTGACATTTTTCGGCCGCTCCCGTTATACTTTGCAGTAGTCGCGCCAGCCGCGCGGCAAATCGCAGGAAAGGGCAAGGTACCCGTGCCATGGACTACAACTCTTAATTGCAAGGGAACTCGTTGAATCATGCAGTGCATGATGCAAATCGAAACATACCCGGAGATTGGGAGACGTCTGTCCAGAAAACCACGTACCGTCCTTGAAATGCCGATATGCCGTTCAGGCATTTGCTGCGCCTTTTTTTGTATTTGCCGTTTGTTGAACGCGAGCTGCCAGAAGTAAGGGCGGCGGAGGCGCATAAGCTGCGCTGAGAGCGACAAGTGGGCAGTCGCGGCGCCGGCATGACGCGTATGGACCGCATCTTTAGGATGCGCGGAATCGACGACGAACTCCTCTCCGAATAAAAACGGGGAGGTTTTTTTATGTTAAGACTGGAAGCGAATCAAGCGGAGCGCCGCATTGGCGACAGATTGTTATTTCGGATAGAGGGCGTATTGCGACTGTACGAAAGAGAACGCGTCGGACTGGTCGGCGTAAATGGAGCGGGCAAGTCCACACTTCTATCCGTGCTGGCCGGTCTGGAGGAGCCGGACGCAGGCACGGTCACGCGGTACGGGTCGGCGGCCATCGTCCGGCAACTCGACGATGCGGAGCCATTGCCGGACGGCGGAGACGAGCTGCCTCAGGCGGAGGAGTATGCGGCAATGAGCGGCGGAGAGCGGACGCGCTGGAAATGGGAACGGGCGCTGCGCCAGCAAGCGGCGCTGCTGTTCGCCGACGAGCCGACGAGTCATCTCGATACGGACGGAACGGCGCTAGTGGAAGAGCAGCTGCGAGCCTATGACGGAACCGTACTGCTGATTTCCCACGATCGGACGCTGCTCGACGCCGTTTGTACCCGGATTCTCGAGCTGGAGGACGGCTCCCTGCACGATTATGCCGGCAATTTTAGCGAATACGTACGTCAGAAGGAGCTGCGCCGCGAGCGCGAGCGGTTCGAATACGAGCAGTATGCCAAGGAGAAGAGAAGGCTGGAGCAAGCGGTCGTCGACAAGTCCGAGCAAGCCAAGGGCATGCGCAAGAAAGTGACCGGCAAGATCAATACCGAGGCCAGGCTGGGAAAAGACATGTTCAACCGCCGTAAGTCGAAGATGGAAAAGACGGTGCAGACGATTCAGAAACGGATCGAGCAGTTGGAGGTCAAAGAAAAGCCGAAAACGCAGGATCCCCCGATATTCGATGTCCGCTACCATAAACCCATATATGCCAAAGAGGCGATAAGTCTTGAGCGGGTAAGCGCCTCCTTCGGGGAACGCGTGCTATTCCAGCCATTTTCCTGCAGCATTTCTCCGGGAATGCGGCTCGGGATTGTCGGAGCCAACGGTTCCGGGAAAACGACGCTGATGCGCATGATTATGGACCAGAAGCAAGGCATCCGCATGGCTCTTGCCAGCCGGATCGGTTATTTCGATCAGAAACTCGATATGCTGCGGGACGATCGGACGGTGCTGGAGCAAGTGGCTTCCTCCAGCGATTACCCGGAGTCAGCGATCCGCACCGCGCTGGCCCGTATGCTGCTGAAACGGGACGACGTGTTCAAGCCGGTATCCGTGCTGAGCGGCGGGGAAAGAGTAAAAACGGCACTCGCGCAGCTATTTATGAGCGAATGCAACATGCTGTTGCTCGACGAGCCGACCAACTATTTGGATATTTTTGCTCGGGAGCAGCTTGCCCGTGTCTTGCGGGAGTATCCCGGTACGCTGCTGTTTTGCTCGCACGACCGGTACTTTCTAAACCAATTGGCTACTCATCTGCTTGTCATCGAGAACGGGCGATGGACATTGCACTACGGCGGGTACGCCGAGTATGCGGAGCGCAAACGGAAGAGGAAAGCGGATGAAGCCGGGCCGAAATCCGGTTCTGGCGCGGACAAGGAGGCGACGGACGTACGTCCGATCGGGCTGACGCAAACAGTCCAATGCTTGCCGCTCACCCATGTGGAGCGGGAAGAGGAGATCATGAGGCTGGAGCTGGAGCTGACCGGGGTGCTCGGACGTTTATCCGCTCCCGGCAAGTACGACGACAAGGAGCTGCTGGAGAACCGGTACACGGCTTTGCTGAGGCAATTGCGGCAGCTGCGTTGACGTTTTGCCGGCTTGCTGCGAAAAATCGTCCGCATCCGAATTCGTTTTCATCCGTATAGCATACTAACGACGACGGGAGTGGATGACGATGACGATTCCGCCGCAAGACAAGATTTTCGAGCCGGACGGGCAAGAAGCGGGCAATCCGGAGAGCGCACGCGCTTTGTGGAGGCGCGAGGATACGCGGATGCGGCTTGAGCAGGAACTGGCGCTTGCGGAGCGCTGGGAGCGGGAGCAGAAGGATTTGTGGTTTTGGGAAAAGCTCGGGCGGCTTCCATTCCTGCTGCTCGATAAGCTGACGCCCCGCGTCATCCGCAACAAACTCGGCCAGGCTATCGACGAGCTGGGCGGTTATGTGCAGAGCGGCGGCCGCTACTTGCTGTCGCAACGGGCCGTGCTGGCTGCACTGGATCAGGAGGCCCGGGAGCGGGGGTGCGGCGGCGAAGCTCCGATAAGCACCGTGGCGCAAGCGGCCGACTTGCCGCTCGTCGTCATGGATCAGGCAGCCGACCGGCTTGCGGCGAACGGCCGGAAAGTCGCTGCGGTACAAGGCGCCACAACCGGGATCGGCGGGTTGTTTACGCTGGCCATCGATATACCGGCGCTGCTTGGCTTATCCTTGAAGGTACTTCAGGAAACGGCGCTTTGTTACGGTTTTGATCCGAACGACCCTCGAGAGCGCGTATTTATAGTCAAATGCTTGCAATTCGGCTCTTCCGACATCGTCGGTAAGCGGGCTTTATTGGAGGAGTTGGCCGTCTTCGACCGGGGAGCGAACGACCGGCAGTTGGTTTCCCAACTGCAAGGGTGGCGGGAAGTGGTGGCGACGTACCGGGACAACTTCGGCTGGAAGAAGCTGTTCCAGCTCGTTCCCGTAGCCGGGATGCTGTTCGGTGCGCTGCTCAACAAAGGCACGGTCGGCGATACGGCTGAAGCCGGCAAAATGCTTTACCGTAAAAGAAGAATTTTGCTTCGTTTGCAAGAAGAGCGCGAAGGGTGAGTCGTCTCGATCCCCGTATTGCCTTTGTGGGCAAGCGGGGATTTTAGACTTTGCGGAGAGCGGTTCGAATTGATGTTGCACCGCTTTAAAGCATCGGGTAAGCTTAGTCATGAAGTTATTTCTATTTGAAGAAACGAGTGATTGCGATGAACGGCGGGATCGTGGCCATGAAGGCTATATTGGAAGAATTGAAGCCATCCGAGCGAAAAGTGGCGGAATATATATTGGAGCATCCGAAAGACGTCGTCAAACTCTCCGTCCAGAAGCTGGCGGAATATAGCGGCGTGTCGGAGGCGACGATTATCCGTTTGACGAAGACGATGAGCATGAAAGGCTTTCAGGAGCTGAAGCTGCGTATAGCCGGCGACCTGAGCTCGAATATACCGACAGGCACTTATGAAGAGATCAAGATGGGGGCTTCCGTCGACGAGATCATCCAGGCGGTAAGCAACAATAATAAACAGTCGATCCAGGATACAATGTCGGTGCTTTCCTCCGAAGAGGTGGAGCGGGCGGCGGAAGCTTTGTCCAAGGCGCGGAAGATCGACGTATACGGCATGGGCGCTTCGGCGGTCATTGCTCAGGACATTCATCAGAAGCTGAGCCGGATCAACTGGTGGTGTCAGGCTTATGCCGACTTTCACGCCCAGCTGACCTCGGCCGTTACGCTGACGGACCGCGACGTTGCATTCGGGATCTCGTACTCCGGCCAGACCGATGAGATTATCGAAACGTTGACCGAAGCGAAGAAGCAGGGCGCCACGATTATTACGCTTACCAAATTCGGTTCTTCACCCGTTGCCGAGCTGGGAGACATCCGGCTGTTCACGAGCTCCGTGGAGCAAAGCATCCGCAGCGGTGCTATGGCTTCGCGCATTGCCCAACTGAATGTGGTCGATATTCTGTTCATTACGATCGCCAGCAGACAGCAGGACAAGGTCATCCCGTTGCTGGATAAAACAAGGCTTGCCGTCAGCCGCACGAAGCGGACTTGACCGTTCTACAGGCGCGCCGAAAACGCAATATCTTTTTTTTGTAAATAAAATTTGCATTCGGCGAACAAACGTGATAAAGTAATCAACGTTGTGTTTGAGAGGATAAGCGATTACTCCCATGGATTCTGTGCTTGCCGGTATTCGATACCCTGGTCTGGATGAAAAAAAGAGGGTTGCATTTCAAAAACCAATGTGGTAAGATGTAATTCCTGTCAGCCGGGTGTACAACCATCGGTTGAAGGGATTGAAAAAAAAGAGTTGCAAAGCGATAATGAAATGTGATATAGTAATTCTCGCTGTCGCAACAAAATGTTTGCTCTTTGAAAACTGCACAACGAGTGATAAGCAAAACGCAAGTGTAACGAAATGAGCAATCTGCTCTAGAATAAACGGTGACTTCCGCGAGGGAGTATCGACCTTA
>NZ_BAAAYO010000010.1:500996-1291532 GCF_039536325.1 Paenibacillus hodogayensis | reverse complement strand
GGTAGAGCACTCGGCTGTTAACCGAGTTGTCACAGGTTCGAGTCCTGTTCGGGGAGCCATATGGAGAGATGTCCGAGTGGTCGAAGGAGCACGATTGGAAATCGTGTAGGCGTCAAAAGCGTCTCGAGGGTTCAAATCCCTCTCTCTCCGTACTCCGTTTTTACACTTGCATGGCCCGTTGGTCAAGGGGTTAAGACACCTCCCTTTCACGGAGGTAACAGGGGTTCGAATCCCCTACGGGTCACCATTTTTTTAAAGAAAAAACGGAAAATGGTTGATTTTTGCAAGAAGATTTGTTATATTATAGCTTGTCGCTTTACTATTATGGACGCTTAGCTCAGCCGGGAGAGCATCTGCCTTACAAGCAGAGGGTCGGCGGTTCGATCCCGTCAGCGTCCACCATAATCTTTTTGTAATGACGCGGGGTGGAGCAGCCCGGTAGCTCGTCGGGCTCATAACCCGAAGGCCGCAGGTTCAAATCCTGCCCCCGCAACTTATTTCTTAGGTTAACGAATCGATCTTATCGATTGGGATGCCGAAAGAAAATGAACGCGGAGCTGTGGTGTAGTGGCCTAACATGCCTGCCTGTCACGCAGGAGACCGCGGGTTCGAATCCCGTCAGCTCCGCCATTTATGCAATAATCGTATACGTTTCAAAAGCTTTTGCGGCTTGGTAGCTCAGTCGGTAGAGCAGAGGACTGAAAATCCTCGTGTCGGCGGTTCGATTCCGTCCCAAGCCATCCTAATTGTACAGAAAGCCGGTACAAGCAGGGATATGCCGCTGTAGCTCAACTGGTAGAGCAACTGACTTGTAATCAGTAGGTTGGGGGTTCAAGTCCTCTCGGCGGCACCAGTTATGGAGGATTAGCGAAGTGGCCAAACGCAGCAGACTGTAAATCTGTTCTCTGACGAGTTCGGTGGTTCGAATCCATCATCCTCCACCACTTTTTATTTATAGGGGCATAGTTTAAAGGTAGAACAGCGGTCTCCAAAACCGTTAGTGTGGGTTCAATTCCTGCTGCCCCTGCCAGTCGAATATTAGCAAGTCTCATTATGGCGGTCGTGGCGAAGGGGTTAACGCACCGGTCTGTGGCTCCGGCATTCGTGGGTTCAAGTCCCATCGATCGCCCTTGTAATGGGGATTAGCCAAGCGGTAAGGCAACGGACTTTGACTCCGTCATTCCTAGGTTCGAATCCTAGATCCCCAGTTTTATGCGGACGTGGCTCAGTGGTAGAGCATCGCCTTGCCAAGGCGAGGGTCGCGAGTTCGAATCTCGTCGTCCGCTCCATTTTAGTTTGGCGCCATAGCCAAGTGGTAAGGCAGAGCTCTGCAAAAGCTTTACCCCCAGTTCGAATCTGGGTGGCGCCTCCAATTTTTTTTATAAAACAATATGTGCCCTTAGCTCAGCTGGATAGAGCGTTTGACTACGAATCAAAAGGCCAGGAGTTCGAATCTCTTAGGGCACGGATTAGCCGGTGTGGCGGAATGGCAGACGCGCGCGACTCAAAATCGTGAGGGAAACCGTGGGGGTTCGAGTCCCTTCACCGGCATAAAAGGAACAAGCTATCGAGATATTCTCGGTAGCTTGTTTGTTTATTATGGATTCCCTTGCCGATTATGGTTTGAAGCGACCTCTGACCGATTTGGCGTATTCGGAAGGGGTCATATCCACCAGGCGTTTAAACGCTTTGGAGAAAACATGGACGGAACTGAAGCCGAGCAAAGCGGCGATTTCCGTGAAATTGTAAGTCCCTTCGCGTATATGCAGCTTGGCCCGATCGATTTTGAGCAGAGCGAAGTGCTCCATGACGCTATGGCCCGTATGCTGCTTGAATACGTCCTTCAGCAGCGTCTTGGACACCCCCAGCGTCTCGCTCAGCCGCTCTAGCGTGAAATGACTATCCAGCGAGTCGTTTAGCAGCTCGATCGCTTTGCCGATCAGAGCATCGTATTCTTTCGACTTGGCGGGCAAGGTCAGGCGAGCGGACGGCTCGTTCCAATCTTTGCGGCGCAGCAGATGGATGAGCAGCATTTCCAAATACAGCTTGATCAGCTGCTCTGCCCCGACAGGCTTCTCCTCGCGCCGGGCCAACGGATAACGGAACGGAAAGTGGAAGGCGCTTACCGCTTCCTTCACAATTTTGGCCAGCAAGTCCCGTTCGTCGTCCTGCAGGCGAATCACCGCATTCTCAAAAAGCTTCATGGCTTCCGAGTCGCAGTCGAACGTAAGCACGATCACGTTGGGCGCTTTATCGTTCTGGACGCGGAACTTGTGAAATTCGTTCGGTTTATGAAAAACAAGCGCTCCTTGTCCGATCCGGTAGCATCGGTCGTCGCCCCATACTTCCAGCTCCCCTTTGTCCACGTACAGCATCTCCCAGAAGTCGTGCGTTTCCCCGCGAAATACAAAATGCTTGCCGAATTCGAAATAGTAGATCGTAATGACGTCATGAATGACGATATCCGTTTGGAGCCGCGTTCTTTGATGATCCATCGTGTAATCCCCTGATCAAGCTTGCCTTGTTTTCTTCATCATAGCGCAAGGACGCCCATACGGAAAGAACGAAACGCGCAGAAAAACCAAAAGTCCGGCTTCCGCGACAAAGATTTCCCATTCCGATGTCCTTACAATGAGGGAAGACAGAAATCGGGAGGGGACGTTTCAATGAATCTGGGCGTAATCGGGTATGGTACCCGAATCAAAAGTGTAATCCGAAGTTTACAAAAAGAAGAGCCGGCCTGCAAGGTAACGGCCGTAACCGACATCCGCGACTCTATCGTCGTCGAAGGCCGCAGCGAGGCCGACGAGCCTGTCCGGTTTTATCGGACGCCGGAAGCCATGATGGCGGAGGAGAAGCTCGACGGGATACTGATCGGCACCCGCTGCTCCTTGCATACGGAGATGGCGCTGAAGGTTCTGCCTACGGGGATACCGCTATTTTTGGAAAAGCCGGTAGCTACGACGATGGAGGATGCCCGCCGGCTGAAGACAGGGTTCGAGGCGGGAAAAAGCAAGGTGGTGGTTTCGTTCCCCTTGCGCGTCACCTCGATGGTGCAGCTCGTCAAGGAAATTATCGATTCCGGCAAAATCGGCACGGTCGAGCACGTTCAGGCTTTCAACAACGTGCCTTACGGCGGCGTTTATTTCCACAGCTGGTACCGCGACGAGAAGGAAACCGGCGGATTATTTTTACAGAAGGCTACGCACGATTTTGACTATATTAACCACATTCTTGGCTTGAGACCTACGCAGGTATGCGCCATGACGTCGAAGCAGGTGTTCCGGGGGACGAAACCGGCCGGTCTCGAGTGCGTCGACTGCGAGGAAAACCGCACTTGCGCAGACAGTTCGGTGTATGGTCCGCAAAAAACGTCGGGCTGGGGCAGCTGCTCGTTTGCCGTCGATACCGGCAATGAAGATTCCGGCAGCGCGATCATTCGCTATGAAACGGGCATGCATGCGTCGTATTCGCAAAACTTTTTTGTTCGCCGGTCGGCGGGCAAGCGGGGAGCAACATTTATCGGGTACAAGGGAACGGTGGAGTTCGACTTTATGACGAGGGAGGTCAAAGTGGTTATGCATCATACTCCCCGCGTCGAGACGCACCTCTTCGAATCGGCGGAGGATCATTTTGGCGGAGATCTGGTGCTGGCGAGAAGTTTCATTCAATTGATGAGGGAGGGCGGCGAGTCGGCCAGCTCGCTCGAATCCGGCTTGTCCAGCGCTCTGTTGTGCCTGAAAGCGAAGGAATCGGCTCAGACGGGAACGTTTCAGGACATTTCTTGGGAGTAACGTTGGGGCAACCGGAGAGCCGACAACCCACGAGGCGATCGAAAGGAAACCGCAGTCTCGGGAGCGACCGAGTGCCGAAAGTAAGACCTAGCCGGAGAATCGGGGGATCTCCGGCTTCATCGCCCGGTAATCGCTGCTTAAATCCACGCTAAGCTAATGATCACTAGCAAAATATACAGAACGAGAATTACCCCCGTCGAAGTGAAGGCTCCGCCCACATCACTCATACTCGCAACCTCCTTTTCCGAACTGATGCCTCATCTTATTCGGCAAACGCCCGCTCCGTGTGGACATTAGCCCGGTTGCAGCTTCCGTCTTTGCTAGCCCTGACCGAACTGATACAATACATACATGGACGGTGAAGGGAGGCGGACTAAGGAAATGGAGAACATACGGACGTTGAGGCGGGAAGAACTGGATGAGAGTATTACGCTGTCCTGCTTCGCTTTTCAATACGAGGTATCGCCGGAAGAGCGGGAAGAACGCAAAAAACGGATGAATCCGGACCGCATCTGGGGCTATTTCGTGGACGATAAGATGGCCGCGAAGATGCACATTCACGATATGCGGATGTATGTTCAAGGCAAGCCGCTGCGTATGGGCGGTGTGGCAAGCGTAGCGACGTGGCCCGAGCACCGGCGCGGGGGAATGGTGGCGAAGCTGCTGGAGCGGGGATTGCGGGAGATGAAGGAAGACGGGCAGACGCTCTCTTGCCTGCATCCATTCTCGATCCCCTTTTACCGCAAATACGGCTGGGAGCTGTACACGGATTATAAAACCTACGAGCTGAAGGCGGAGCAGCTTCCGCAGCCAGTCCATACGCAAGGGCGCATTCAGCGGGCTGACCGCGATTGGGCGCTTCTCGACAACGTATACCGGCAATATGCCGGCGGGTACAATGGGACGCTCGTGCGCGACGAGGCGTGGTGGCAGCATACCGTGTTCAAGCAGAAGGGCGGGCAAGCCGCCGTTTATTATGACGATGCGGGGGAGCCGCGAGGCTATATCCTGTACAAAGTGAAAAACAGCGTACTGGATATCGGAGAAATGGCGTTTCTCGACGAATCGGCGCGCAAAGGGCTGTGGAGGTTTATTTCCAATCACGACTCGATGTGCGATACGGTCCGGCTGCAGGCGCCGGCCGACGACGGGCTGCCGTTCCTGCTTCCCGATCCGCGTATCGTACAGCAGACGGTGCCTTACTTTATGGCCCGTATCGTCGACTTTCAGGCGTTCGCCTCCCAGTACGGGTTCGCGGCAAGCGGAAGCGAGGAAGGGCCGCTGTTCGTCCGGATCGAGGATCGGCATGCGCCTTGGAACGATCGGCTGTTCCGGTTGATCGTGGACGAATCGGGCCAAGCGTCCGTGGAGTCGCTTGATGGACAAGCTCAAGCTCGGGAGGAACAATCCGCATCGGTGCTGACATGCGGTATTGGGGCGCTAACAGCGATCATGATGGGTTATAAGCGCCCGGCCTTTTTGCATCAAACCGGCCTGTTGACCGGGTCTGCCGAGACCATCGAGCGATGGGAGAGAACGGTTCCCCGACGATCCTCCTATTTCCCCGATTATTACTGATGCGTCAACGCGTAAGCACTGTAGTTCAATAACGCAAAGAAGACCGCTCCGCCAATTGCGCTTCAACTGGCTGGAACGGTCTTTTATTCAAGTCTGACTATATCTCCTTATGTAAAAGAGATCTCCGAGCGGCGGTCCGACGAGTCGTAAATGGCCTGAATGATTTTGGATGAGACAATGACGGTATCGATATGAGCTGGCGATTTCTCGCCGGTACGTACGCAATTGATAAAGCCGTCGATTTCGTTTTGGAACATGTCGGTCGACTTGTATTTCGGCGTCGTTTCCAGCAAAGCTCCATTTTTGGCGCTGTACAGCACGAATTCTTTGCCGTACTGCAGACGAATGCCAGCTTTGTCGCCAAGGAAATCGATGAACATTTCGTTGACGCCGATGTTTTGCGCCCAGGCGCCGTTCACGGTAATGGTCGGGCCTTCGGTGCGGATCAGTGCGGTGACGGAATCGTCAACGTCGTAAGTTCCGGCATAGTTTGGCGGTCCGGCCCACATGTTCGTATATGCATAGTTTTCCATATCGGTTCCGAGCTTACTGAACGCCTGGCCGGTTACGGTAAGCGGCTGCGGATCGCCGGAGCAGTACATGACGACGTCGAGGAAGTGAACGCCCCAATCGATCAGCGCCCCGCCGCCGGCGATCGACTTCGTCGTAAACGCTCCGCCGAGACCAGGGATCGAACGATGGGAACGGAAGCTGACATAGACTTGATACAACTCGCCAAGCTCGCCGTCCTCGATCATTTTTTTTATGATATTAACGCCCGTATTGAACCGGTTGACGACGCCGATATTGAGCACTTTGCCGGTTTCGTGCTGTACCTTCTGCATTTCCAACGCTTCTTCGTACGTCCGGGCCGCCGGTTTCTCGCAGAGGACGTTTTTGCCTGCGCGCAGGCAGTCGATCGAGATCGAGGCATGGCCGTTGTTCGGCGTGCAGATCGAGACGGCTTCTACCTCGGGATCGTTCAAGATGACGTGATAATCCTCGATAGCCTCTCCACAGCCGTATTCTTGTACGGCTTTTTCGGCTCTTTCCTTAATGATGTCGCAGAAATATTTGATTTCCGCGTCCGGATTTGCCACGTACGCTTTGATGTGCGCGCTATTTGCGATCGTACCGCAGCCGATAATGGCAACTTTCGTTTTGCTCATCGCCTGTCCCTCCCGTAATCGGATCGATTGGTTTGATGCACCATGTTCATTGTAGCGTTTTATGCCGAATAAACAAATAATTTTTTGCTTGAATTGAAAATGGCGGAGAAGTCCAGCTAATTCGGCGAACCAGCGTGAAACAAAGAGGCTATCGCAAGGGAAGGAGAAGACCGACCGGGCGAGGAAGGGCGGTGAAGGAAAGGGTTTCGAAGAAAGCCATAGTTTCCTTTTACTTTTCCGCTGCGGCCGGACTTCTATGCGCTATGGGGACCCGGGTCAGGGACGGAGGGAGGACAAGAAGTTCGGGCTTGTCCAATTCTTCTCGACAAAGGATGCCGCAAAGCCGCGCGAGGCCCGCGATTGGCGTTGTTATGCGGTATTTGCCTCCGTTCGCGGGACGGACCGATGGTACCTTCAGGCGGTCTTCGACACTCGACTTAGGGCCAGTGTCAAAAACCGTCGCGGGTCCGTTTTGACCAGCCCCCATATCGCCTACAATGAGTACATAAGCGAAACACAATCAAACAAACGACGAAAGGCGGTGAATCAAAAATGAAATTGAACAGCAAAAGCGGTCTCGCTATTCTGCTTATCGGTTGCGGCGCTTTGATTCTGCTAGGCAAAATCGGTTTAGGTCTTGGGTTTCTGATGAGCTACTTGTTCCCGCTCGCGCTTCTCGGCCTCGGGTATTACGGAATCCGTAACGGCAGCAAATTTTTCGGATGGGCGATCTTCGCAGTCGGTCTGCTGGCTCTGGTCGGCAAGTTCTCCGGACTGTTCGCGATCATCTTCGCAGTCGGGCTCATTTACTTCGGAGTCACGGTGCTGAAGAAGAAGCAGAACAGCAGCACGTTCTAACCGGCAAACCCGGAATTACACATAGATGTGAGAAGCGAAAAGGAGGATGACACGATGAGCCTGATGAGGCGGATGAGAGACATAACCGTCGCCACGCTGAACGAACGGCTGGAGCAGGCGGAAGATCCGGTCAAATTGATCGATCAGTATTTAGCCGCTCAAAAAGAGCAAATCATGCAGTCCGACAAAGTGTACCGCCAAATGTTGGCTCACGCCCAGTCGCTGCGCCAGCAAGTATTGTCGGCGGAACAATTGAAGGACAAACGGGAACAGCAGGCGATGATCGCGCTGAAGGCCGGCGAAGAGCTGGTCGCCAAGATGGCGCTTCAGGAGAAGCTGATTCAGGAAGAGAAGTACGAGCAGTTCAATGCGCTTTACGAGCAAAGCAAGCTGTCGATTGCAGAGCTGGAAGATCAGCTGGATCAATTGAAACGCGACTTCGACGAGGTGCTGGGCAAGCGGCAATATTACATGGCCCGGCTCGAATCGGTCCGGCTTCAGCAGCGGATGAACGAATCGATGCGCGGCGGCAGCTACGGCGGAATCAGCAGCCGGACGTTCAGCCGGCTGGACGAGCGCATATCCGATATGGAGCTGGAAAGCCGCACGCTTCGCGACGTCCGTCAGCTCGGAAAGGAACTGGCTCATACCGGAAGCGCGATGCAGCAAGCACTGGAGAATGAGCTGACTCAGTTGCGCAGCAAGCTGGAGAAGGAAGGATGGTTGAAATGAAGAAGCTGTACCGGTCCCAGAGGGACAAGAAGCTGTTCGGAATCTGCGGCGGCTTGGCCGAGCTAGTGAATGTGGACGCAACGCTGCTTCGTTTGGTCATCGTCGTGACAACCTTTTTTACCGGCGGCGTTTTGATTCCGATATACATTCTGGCGGCGCTGGTTATTCCCAAGGAACCGCTTGAGAGTCCGCTGACGAACTCGTGGAACCCTTATGCGGCAAACTCTAACAGTTACTCCGCCACACCCGGAAGCTACGGTTTCCAGCAGGCGTCCCAGCCTTATGGAGCCGCTGCACGGCCGAATCCGGCACCGGAGCCGAATATCGATAACATGATGAAAGACATTGAAAGCAAAGCCATGTGGAACGAAATTCAGGAATTGAAAGCCAAATTGTCCAAATACGAGAAGGGAGACGTGTAAACAATGGGAGTATTCAAACGGATCAAAGATATGACGAAGGCATCGGTGCATGAGTTGTTGGATAAGGTGGAGGACCCGGTCGTCATGCTCAATCAGTACATCCGCGATATGGAGGAAGAAATCGCCCAAGCGGAAGTGACGGTTGCCCGGCAAATCGCCAACGAGCGCAAGCTGCAGGAGCGTCTGAACGAATCCTTCCGTCTGAGCGCGGACCGCGAAGCCAAAGCCGCCGAGGCGCTTAAGAAGGGCAATGAAGCGATCGCCCGCCAAGCGTTGGAGGAGAAGCTGTATTACGATCAAAGAATTACGGAATACTCGGAAACCCACACGCAATCGAAAGGTCAAGCCGACCAGCTGTTGTCCCAACTGCATGCCTTGAAAGACGAGTATTACAAAATGCGCAACAAGCGCAACGAGCTGTCCGGACGCGCCGAGCTGGCCAAAGCCAAGAAGCAAATGGCTCAGGTGACGGTGAGCAATTCGATCGACAGCGGCCATGCCTCCCGCGGATTCCAACGGATGGAGGAAAAAATTCTCCAGCTTGAGGTGGAAGCGGAAATCGCCCGCACCCCTTATGTACCGGCAACCGCCCTGCAATCGCTGCAAACGATAGACGCAGCCAAGCAGCAAAAAGTCGACGAGCAAATGCAGCTGTTGAAAGAAAAGCTGTCCGCTCCCCCGGCCGCTCCGGCCGCAGCCGAATAAACGTTTTGTAGCGCAAAACAAATTATGATATTCTAATCAGGGAGCAAGGCCATAGGGCGAAACGTGTTCGCGCTATGGCTTTTCCCTTATGCCGTCGGGCACAGAAGCGAACAAGAAGAGGAGGTGCGGCAATGGGAAATCGCAACCGTAACACGGCCATCATGCTTATCGTGGCGGGTCTATTTATCCTGATTGAACATTACGTCAGCTTCTTCACCATTGCCGCCCTATTGTTCATTGCGCTCGGTATTTATAAAATCCGCTCGTCGCCGGACAAAACCGGGTATGTGATCTTGGTCGTTGGCGTATTTCTGTTATTCAGCGGGCATTTTACGTTTATTTTGTCCGTCGTGCTCATCTCGCTAGGCCTGTTCTACATGAAATCGAAGCAGGCGCACCGCGAACATGCGTCTATGAAGCAAAGCTTGCTGGAAAGCTTCAAACGGGATAAAGAACCGTGGGAGCTGAAAAATATCAGCATGTGGAACGTCGTCGGCGAAGTGTACATGGATTTGTCTCTCGTTATGCTCGAGGAGAAGGAGACGACGGTCGTGCTGCAAGGCGTGCTTGGCGATGTCGACATCGTCGTGCCCGAATTTATCGGCGTCAGCGTTAACGCCTCGGCGCTCATCGGACAAATCAAGGCCGGCAACGAGAAAGAAACCGGGCTTGTCAACAAAGTCGTCTGGCAGTCTCCGAATTACGAATCGAGCGACCAAAAAGTGAAACTAATCATCTCCTATCTCGTAGGGGATATTGATATTAAATTGGTTTAAACACTCAGCTTATGCTTACGAAGACAGCATTCCTGCGGAATGCTCAGCTTATGCTTACGATGCGAGCATTTCTGCGAAATGCTCTGAGGAGGATCGCGCGCGTGAATCGGAAATTGACGAATATGATATGGCGAAGCATGGGCGAATCGATCCTCCTCAGTCTTTTTTTGTTTGGAACGGTTATTTACGTCCTAAACTATTATGGATACATAAGGCCGTTCGCCAACTGGCGGGATGGGATCAGGCTCAGCCTCATTCTGATCGGCATGGTCGTGGCGCTGGGAGGGGCGTTCGGCTACTGGTCGAGCAGCCGAACCACCCGGCGGCTGGAGCTTCTGCAAGATGCGATGCTGCATCTGGAGAAGGGCAATCTGAGCCGGGCCATTCCCGATCTTGGTCAAGACGAGATCGGCCGAATCGGCGGCCAGCTGGAGCGGATCAGCACCCGCTGGGAGGAGCAGGTCTCCTCGCTCCAGCGGCTGTCGACGAACAATGCCGAGCTGGCCGAGAAGGCGAGGCTGTCTGCCGTCGTCGAGGAGCGTCAGCGGCTGGCCCGCGAGCTGCACGATGCGGTGAGCCAGCAGCTGTTCGCCATCTCGATGACGGCTACGGCGGTAGGCCGGACGTTGGAAAAAGATTTCGACAAGGCGAAACGGCAAATTGCGTTGATCGAAGAAATGTCCTCCGTCGCGCAGTCGGAGATGAGGGCGCTGCTGCTTCATTTGCGCCCGGTTCACCTGGAAGGCAAGCGGCTATCGCAAGGGCTGCAGGAGCTGCTGCAGGAGCTGCAGGCGAAGGTGCCGATCGAGATTGCCTGGGATATGGATGAAAGCATCCGGCTGCCGAAAGGGATCGAGGATCATCTGTTCCGCATCGTGCAGGAGGCGCTGTCCAATACGCTGCGCCACTCCAAAGCGACGCTGATGGAGCTGAAGCTCCAGCGGCCGTCAGACAATATTCGGTTGTCCATACGCGATAACGGAGTCGGGTTCGTGCTCGACGAGAATAAGCACGCTTCGTACGGCATCCAATCGATGAAGGAGCGGGTCAATGAAATCGGCGGAGCGATCCAGTTCGTGACCGCTCCCGGCAAAGGCACGCGAATCGAAATTCGCGTGCCGATCTTGACGGAAGAAGGAGGAGATGGGACTGATGGAAGCGGAAATCAAAGTGCTGTTGGTGGATGATCACGAAATGGTGCGCATCGGCCTTGCAGCGGTTCTCGGGACCGAGGACGGCATCGAAGTGGTGGGGGAAGCGAGCAACGGTCAGGACGGCATCCGGCTTGCACAGGAATACCACCCCGATGTGGTGCTGATGGATCTGGTTATGGAAGGCATGGACGGCATTGAAACGACGCGCAGGCTGCTGCAGCAGATGCCGCATATTAAAGTCATTGTGCTGACCAGCTTCCTCGACGACGAGAAGATGTATCCGGTTATCGAAGCGGGAGCCTTCAGCTATTTGCTGAAAACGTCGCGCGCCTCGGAAATCGCTCAGGCGATCCGAGCTGCCGTCAAAGGACAATCTGTCCTCGAGCAGCAGGTTGCCGCCAAAATGATGAACCGATTCCGCCAGCCGAAACCGGTTGCCGCCCCGCACCACGATCTGACCGATCGCGAGATGGAGGTGCTGCAGCTGATCGCCGCCGGCAAGTCCAATCAGGAAGTCGCCGACGCGTTGTTTATCGGCATCAAGACGGTAAAATTTCATGTCACGAACATTTTGGCCAAGCTGGGCGTCGAGGATCGGACGCAGGCGGCCATTTATGCGTTTAAAAACGGTATTGTCGAATAAATCGCATCGCCTCACCCGCAAGTCACGTTACGCTCTCATCCCTGGTGAGGGCTGTTTGCGTTTTTATGTGCGCGGCATTACTCCACAAGAAGTTTTTCGCCTTTCTCTTGAATATGGGAAAGGGATTCATCTACTGATTGTGTACCGTTTAAAGCAGCCTCAATCTCGGGTCTGGCCATAAGCCAAAACGAGTTCGAGAGTTGTAAAGGAACCGCTTGCCCCGTATTTTCTTGAGGTTTTAAGGTCCAGAAAGCTTTAAGGTTGCGATCTCCCCATTTTTTGATCTGATTCGTTCTTGAAGGGAGCAGACTATCTTCCGTTACCGCTAAAATTTTTGCCATCTCCTCGCTGTGGATAAATTTGATAAGCTCCCACGCAGGACGAAGATGGGTTGTATTTGCCGATATCGCGTAAATATTCATGAGGCTGTAGTTGGCCGAATAATCCCTCTGTTGAGGATCTACAGGAGCCGTAACAACGTCCCAATCCAAAACGTCTTCTTTCCACGTTTGCTCAACCAGATTAAGTTCACGTAAAAAAGAACTCCCGCTAAAATACATGGCTGTTTTACCGGCAATAAACGGGAAGCTTTTTAAATAGTCGCCTGGACTCATTGGCTGCGGGTTCCTGGTTCTGGGCGGCAGCAGGATACCGGATTGCTTAGCTTGTACAGTTGCGCTCAACAGATTTTTCCATGAAGGTGTGAGTACAGTTACTCGCTTTTGTTCCGCATCGAACGGGACAAGTCCGTGTGTTTGCAGCATGTTAGTAAAAAGAAAGAAGGGAGAAGCGCTGCTTAAAACTTCCAGTCCGTATATATCGTCGTTGTGCGGAAATCTTTGGGCCAAGGACACTACATCTTGCCAGCTCATGCGATCTGTCGGATAAGGAACCCCGTACTCGTCAAACAGCTTTCTGTTGAAAAACAATGCGTTGTTCGCGAATTGGGGAGTCAGGCCATGAAGTGCCCCTCCTCCGCTCCGGGTTAGAACCTCAATTACGGAAGGGGCCATGTTTTGGATATCAAAACGATCGGAAGCGATGAGCGTATCCAAATTGTAAAGCCGACCTTCCCCGGAATATTTAGCGTACGATTCCGGATTTAGTAGGAGAATATCGGGGTGATGCTCTTCTATAAATTCATCCAATATTTCGTAATATTTTTCGGCGGAGTTAAATACGTTGGCCATTGGTGCCACCTCGACCGTTACGTTCGGGTACTTGACCTGAAACATGCCGCCAAATTTGTTGAGAAAGTCGCTTTCGCTGAAATACATGATTTTCAGCGACGCCTGCTCCTCTTTATTAAATTCCCCGACCGATCGATCCTGGCGATGATTCCAATAGAAGACTATTGCTATGAGTGTAAAGATCAAAACAAATAAAGTTGCATACTTCGTCGTTTTGCCCACGATTCTTAATTCTTCCCCTTTCCGGCTGCATTTTGGCCACTTGAAAAAATGGAGAACTATCCATAAATGGGGTTAAATACATCCATTTATTTACACGACTTTATTTATACGTTATTTATTTCCATTTATCAATAGGAATCCAAGTTTGCCGCAATTTCCGTCCGGCGGCTAATATTTGTTTTTCTGGGCGGAGTGCAAAGTTCAGAGCAGTCATGCAGCTCTGGTTTGTACAGGTGGGGTGGGAGGTTTTTGTTTGCTGGCGGAGCGTGCAGGCCGGGCTCCGGTTCGGGTTCTGCGGCTTGGCCGTTGTGAATGGCGCATCCGAAGCCGTTCTTGGTCCAAAGACACGTATCAAGTTGACATAAACACAAAAAATTATATATTATTGTATATATAATGTTGAAGAAATGATTTTTCACGGAGTATAACGAAGGATGGAGTCGACCATGGACCGACAAGTGCATACACAGCCGCTTATTATTCAGAAGCAGAACATCAGCGAAGAATTGGTAAAGTATATCAAGCAGCAGATTATTTCCGGTGAGCTGAACCCGGGCGACCGCATCGTGGAAACGAAGCTGGCCCGCGAGCTCGGCGTCAGCCAGACGCCGGTGCGTGAAGCGATCCGCCACCTGCACGGGGAAGGCGTTATTACAATCGTGCCGAATAAAGGGCCGATGGTACGGACGCTCGATATGAAGGACGTATTCGAGATTTATTCCGTGCGCTCGATGCTGGAAGGGCTGGCGATCCGTCTCGCGACGCAGCAGGCGACAGACGAGCAGATCGCCGAGCTGGAACAGTTCTATGAGGAGATGAAGAGAAAGCTGCCGGACGACTCGGTGCCGAGTTTGCTGCAGGATTCGTCTCACATCCACCGGACGATTATCGAGATGTCCAATCATTCGCGTCTGACGACGATGTATCAATCGATATCGTTTCAGATTTCGCTCGTCAATCGGCTGCTTGGTGCCAAATCGACGAAACAAAAAGAAATCGACCAGCATTTGGAGCTGATCGAGGCGCTTAAGAAAAGAAATCCGGACGAGGCCGAGCAGACGATGCGCAAACATATTTTCCGTTCGTACCGCGATTTCGTGCAATTGGCCGAGAAGAAAGAGCAGCAGGTCGATTTCGACGAGAAGCAGTGGTTTTGACCATGGCTCCTCATATCCTTATTCTTATTAGATTCGTCCGTGCCGGTAGAGGGAGCATTCCTTTATCGGCTTTTGCCGTTAAATCCACCATTGACGATATACTATATATTATATATAATGTTTAATATCCGAATGTGTAACTGAGGCAAAGGAGACGAGCACGGTGTCCGATCACACGATGACGAAGCATCCGGCATTGAGCATGCTGGAGGATATGATCCGCATCCAGAGCGTGAATCCGCATTTCGACGCCTCCGGTCAAGGCGAAGGGAGCATGGCAGACTATGTGGAGCGCCGTTGCAAGGCCGCAGGACTTGCCGTGACGAGACAGACCGTGTTCCCCGGGCGGGACAATCTGATCATCGAGCTGCGCGTGGGCAAGCCGGACCGGACGCTGCTGTTCGAAGCCCATATGGATACGGTAACGCTCGGCGCGATGCATGATGCGCTGGTGCCCACGTACAAGGACGGCAAGCTGTACGGTCGCGGCGCTTGCGATACGAAGGGATCGCTTGCGGGAATGCTTTATGCCATGGAACAGTGCGCGCAGCGTCCGGAGCTGGCGGGGGGCGATCTTGTACTATGCGCCTCGGTCGACGAAGAACACGCTTACAAAGGGTTGCTTGCTTTTATGGAGCTTGATATGAATATTGCCGGAGCCGTAGTCGGGGAGCCCACGGAGCTTGGCATTACCGTGGCCCACAAGGGCTGCGTGCGGGTGGCGATGACGACGCACGGCAAGGCGGCCCACAGCTCGCTGCCGGCCGAAGGGGACAGCGCTATTATTCAGATGATGAAGGTGATTCGCTTCATTCATGAGCGGCTCGAGCCCGAGCTGGCGTCGCGCGTCCATCCGCTTTGCGGCAGCCCGACGATTGTCGTCGGTACGATCCAGGGCGGTACGCAGATCAACATCGTTCCCGACCGGTGCGTCATCGAGGTGGACCGGCGCATCATCCCCGGCGAGCGACCGGAGACGGTCGAGCGCGAGCTGACGGAGCGGCTGACGCGAGAGCTGGCTGCCGAGGGCGTGAAGCTGACCGTCGATCGACTGCTACTGGATTGGGCGCTCGATACGCCGCACGATGCGGCGATCGTAACCGCTGCGGCGCAGGCGGCCGCGGCCGTTGGTCTAAGCGACCGGCTGCGGGGCGTGACGTACGGCTGCGACGCGAGCAAGCTGCAGGAGTTCAAGAACATCCCGTCCATCGTTTACGGACCGGGTTCGATAGCGCAGGCGCATACGAATGACGAATGGGTGTCGGTGGCCGATGTCGAGCGGGCGGCGGAATTTTATTTGCAGCTGGCGCGCACGTTCGGCCGGTCCTGATCGGTCTGGCGGCGCAGCCTGCCCGCACTTATTCGTACAAGGAGGCTTAGGCTATTATGCGTATATCATCGCGCGTTACGATGGTCGGCAGCGGGCGTCACGGCTTGCAGATGACCCATCTCATCGATTGCAATGTGTATTTGCTGGACGGAGGCTCGGAGTGCGCTCTGATCGACGCGGGAGGCGGAGTGGAGCCGGAGCGGATTGAGGCGCGGATTGCCGCTGCCGGCGTGGAACCGGAACGCATCACGAAACTGCTGCTTACGCACGCCCATGGAGATCATGCGGCCGGTGCGAGGCATTTTCGCGACAGGTACGGGGCGGAGCTGATCGCAGCCGAGGAGGCTGCGCCATGGATCGAGAGCGGCGATATGGAGAAGAACAGTCTGCTGGCGGCGATCCGTGTCGGGATATACCCTGCGGATTATCGGTTCCCTCCTTGTCCGGTCGACCGGGCGGTGAAGGAAGGCGACCGTATCCGGGTAGGGGAGCTGGAGCTGAAGGTGCTGGAAACGCCGGGGCATTCGCTCGGCCATGTCAGCTATTTGTGGGATGGCGAGGACGGCCGGGCGATATTTGCCGGAGACGTGATATTCGCCGGGGGCCGGATCGTGCTGCAATCGACCTGGGATTGCTCCATTCAGGATTACGCCAGGACGACTGCCAAGCTTCACGAGCTGCGTTTGGATGCCTTGTACGCCGGCCATGGCGCGCCTGTCGTGAAGGAAGCGCACCGTCATGTCGAGCGGGCGCACGAGTGTTTCCAGCGGCTCGATCTGCCCCCGAATTTGTAAATGGACGAAACGAAAAAGGTGGCGGTATCCAGATGGAAGCTTTAATTGAACGTTCGGCCTTTATCGGCCTGGAACAGGCTACCTGGTTTTTCGGCGGAGCCGAATCCCCTCCGCTGGCAGGAATGCGGGATGCCGTACTGGCTTATGTCGCGAACCGCTCCAAAGGCCCTGTGGGCCGAAAGCTCAACAGCGAAGTGGAGCAGGCGTGCCGGGACAATCTGGCCGTTATGCTGCAAGGAAGCCAGGAGCAGATCGCTCTGCTTTCAAACGCCTCGGAGGCGATCTCTGCGATCGCTTCGTCTATCGGGCTGAAGCCCGGGGATAACGTGGTCATTCACGACCTGGAGTTCCCCTCCGGCGTACTGCCGTGGCTGGCCCTTAAGTCGGCCGGCGTGGAGGTGCGCGTCGTCGCCAGCCGAGCTTGGCGGGTAAGCGCGGAAGAGCTGCTGGCGATGGTGGACGGGAATACGCGGATGGTCGTAACGAGTCATGTCAGTTATTTGTCGGGAGCGCGGATCGACTGCGCCAAGCTGTATCGCGAGCTGAAGCAGACGAATGCGCTGCTTCTTCTGGATGCGACGCAGTCGCTCGGCGTGGTGCCGGTCCGGATCAACGATGCCGATTTTATTGTAGCGAGCTCTTACAAATGGCTGATGGCCGGACACGGGGGCGGCGTTCTGGCGATTAATCCGGAGCGCGCGTCGCAGCTTATGCCGAGGAGCGCAGGTTGGCGCAGCGTAGAGGATATGTTCAGCGACACTCGCTTCGAGCATTTCCGGTTTCTTCCGGATGCGCGCCGCTTCGAGGGCGGATATCCGGCCTATCCCATGCTGTACGCGATGAAAGCTTCGACGGACCTGCTGCTGTCGGTCGGCATCGAACGAATCGAGCGGCATGTGCTCGAGCTGGGCGCGGAGCTGATCGAGGGGATGAAACGGATCGGCTACAAGCCGATGACTCCAGAGCGGCCGGAGGAGCGGGCGGGCAACATATCGTTCGTATGCGAGGACGGCGAGCGGTATGCCGACGAGCTGTTGAAAAGGGGGACGTACGTATGGGGCGGGGACGGGCGGCTGCGCGCTTCCATCCATCTGTACAACAATTCCGATGACGTCGCCCGCTTGGTCGGACAGTTGGAGGTCATCGCACGGGAGCAAGCCTCCTGAATGCGGAGGATCGATGGAACGAAGGCCATGTTTCGGTCATTCGAATGACGCTAAGCGCCGTTAAAGATGAACGGCAATAACCATTCACTTCATTAAAAGGGAAACGGGGGTTTTCCGATAATGGATATCGGTATCATTACCCGTCTGCATGCCGATGGCAAAAGCTTCGATATCGTCCGGCAATTCGGTCTGCGTACGTGCCAACTGGCTAGCATGGCCCCGACACTGGCTACGGAAGCGAACGCCGAAGCGGTCGTCCGCGAGTCCGAGCGGAGCGGCGTCCGCGTTTGCGCGATGTGGGGCGGATTTCCCGGGCAGGGGGAATGGAACTTCAGGAAGGGGCCGGTAACGCTCGGCTTTGTGCCGGAAGGACTGCGGGCCGAACGCGTGGAGGCGATGAAGCGGTGGGCTGATTTTGCCGTGTGGATCGGCGCTCCCGCCGTTATTACCCATTGCGGATTCATTCCGGAAAATGCAACCGACGCCCAATACGGCCCTGTCGTCGATGCGATTCGCGAGGTGGCCGAATATTGCGGGGAGAAAGGGATCGAGTTCTGGTTCGAAACGGGGCAGGAGACGCCCGTCGTGCTGCTGCGTACGATCGAGCGGGTCGGCACCGGCAACCTGGGCATCAATCTGGACCCGGCCAACCTGATCCTGTACGGCAAAGGCAACCCGGTGGACGCGCTGGACGTCATCGGCCCTTACGTCCGCAACGTGCACGTCAAGGACGGCTTCTATCCGACGAACGGCGACGAGCTGGGCGAGCAGGTTGCGGTCGGCAAAGGCAAGGTCGACTTTCCGAAGCTGTTCGCCGGACTCGAGGCGCAAGGCTTCCGAGGGGAATGGATTATCGAGCGGGAAGGACGCGTCGGGGAAGAGGAAAAGAACCGCGATATTGTCGAGACAATCCACTATTTGCAAAAGCACGTGGCGGGAGCGCGAGTGTAGCCTTTCGCAACTGACTGCTGCCGATTCGTTATGAAGGCTGCAGGCCAAAGCCAAATTGGTAACTAGGGGGCATACAGTCGTGAAGGCACTGGTATGGACCGGCGTGGAGACGATGGAGCTGCGGGAGATGGCGCAGCCCGCATGCAAGCCGGATGAAGCAGTCATCCGTGTCGAAGCGGTTGGCATCTGCGGCTCGGAGATCGAAGGATACTTGGGGCACAACAGCCTGCGTGTGCCGCCGCTTGTCATGGGACACGAGTTTTGCGGCACGATTGAGGAGCTGGGCGAAGCGGGCGGGGGTTCCACGCTGCGGGTCGGGCAGAAGGTGGTCGTCAACCCGCTGACCGCCTGCGGCGATTGCGCGTTGTGCCGGCGCGACTTGCCGCAGCTATGCGCGCGCCGGTCGCTGGTCGGCGTTCATCGCCCGGGCGCCTTCGGCGAACGGGTCGCCGTGCCGCGCTCCGCGGTCGTGCCGGTGCCGGACGGCATCAGCCCGTTGCGGGCGGCGCTGGCCGAACCGCTGGCTTGCTCGCTGCGGGCTACGCGGCGGGCGCTGGAGCGGCATCCGTTCGCAAGCGTGCTTGTGTTCGGAGCCGGCGGCATCGGGCTGCTGTGCGCGATGACGGCCAAGCTGCTCGGAGCTTCCCGCGTGCTGATCGCGGATACGAACGACAAGCGGCTGGAGCTGGTCGCCGCGCTCGGCATCGGAGAGACGGCGAACCCGCGCGGACAGCAGCTCGGCGAACGCGTCCGCGACGTGTTCGGGGAAGCCGGAGTCGACGTCGTCATCGATGCGGCCGGCTATCAGCCGACGCGCGAAGCGGCGATGCGGCTCGTCCGGCCGGGCGGGACGATCATGAATATCGGGCTCGGCATCGACGAGACGCAGCTGCCGATCAACCATTTGATCCGCAGCGAAATCGAAGTGCTCGGTTCGTTCTGTTATTCCCGGCAAGATTTCCACGATGCGGTCCGGCTGCTTGCCGAGGGTCGCATTGTCGAGACGGGCTGGACCGAGGTGCGTCCGCTGGAGGCGGGAGGCGAGGCGTTCGCCGACCTTGTCGCCGGCCGGGTGCACGTCGGCAAAATCTTTTTGCAATAAACGCCAGGCTTGCCGCTGGCTGTCGGGCCGCCCTTGGAGGGCGGCTTTTGACGTTATGGGACGTTCCCGGTACAATAACGGTAAGCAAGGCGGAACTTCCGTCGCATACGTGTGGAGGAACAAGAATGAGCGGTACGCAGTGGGTCGTGCTCGTCGTTTTTATTATAGCAACGGTTATTTTTTCCTGGATCATGAGCAGCAAGTGGAGCAGCAAGTGGAAAAAGTAGGGGAGCGGACCTCGCGGTTTCCGCCATGAACAGCCGCTTTAACGCTTTTTCGGTCTCACCATCCGTCAGCCGCGCACATAAACTGTGCGTGAGTCAGCTTGCCTGCCCTTCAAGGGCGGCACGCTCTTCCCGCCGCAGGCAGCGATGCGGCCAACCAGAGCGACAAGGCGGGCCGGCCGGAAGGATGAGGACTATGATCAGGGCACGGAAGCCCCGCCTGGACGATTCCGCGATTCTCGATATGATTAAACGGGAGCTGTTTGTGTTTACCGTCGCCACGAAGCCGGATATGCGCTGGAACCCCGCGGAGGTGCGCACCCGGCTGAACGGCAACGTCACCTTCGTCGCCGCCTCCGCCAGAACGGTCGGCTTCGCTTCGGTGCGACCCGTCGGTTCCGATATGCTGCTCGATATGCTGGCTGTCGAACGCGGCAGCCAGGGGCTCGGCTGGGGCTCAGCATTGCTGGATACGGCCGAAGCGTATGCCCGCCGCAAAGGGAACCGGACGATGCGGCTGTTCGTCGACGCGGCCAACGGCAAAGCCCGCGCTTTCTACGCCCGCAAAGGGTATGCGGAGGAGCGTTATTATCCGACAATGGCATTCATCTCCATGACCAAGCGGCTATAGCCGCGACAAAAAGCCCCATCCTCGCGGAATGGGGCTTCGGCGCAACCGGGCTGTGCGCCCGGCCGCCGAATACGCTCGTGCGTTTCGTCGGAGCGTTCGCGCTATAGCAGCGGGAACAAGGCGGCGATATTCGCCAGATCGAGCGACACTTTCTCGCCGAACAGAGAAGGGATCGGGGATTGCGGGACGGCTTCCTCGTTCGGGAACGCGGAGAGCCTTGCCGTTCCGGTTTTTTGACCGCTTTTACGCGATTTTCTGTTCCGGGCGGTAGTCGAAGCCCCGTTCTTGCCCTTCGAGCGCCTCGGAATACCGGTCGATTCGGGGTCATCCCCCGTATCATTGAGCACCAGTCTTTCGCTGCGCACTCTGCTAATAATTCCGTAATGCCGGGTGCCGTCGTTCAGAACGGCGCAAACCGGGAAGCCGACAAAACGGCTGCATACTTCTTCAGTAATCGGAACGATTTGTTCCATCTCACCTGCACCTCCGCAATGGGTTTCTTAGAAATAGGCTATTCACCGGAGATTTCTTGCGCATGGTCATACGCCCAAGGGGTGTGCGCCTATTTTTAGCCGAACGACAGATTCCATCAGTGGACTGGGGGTATCGGACCATGAAGCAAGCGAACCGGCTCTGGGGCATACTGCTGCTCGGAGCGATCGTATTAAGCGGCTGGACGGCATACACCGGAGCGAACCGGGCGGCGCAAGGCGCGATAACCGATGCGGAAACGATGCTTCAGGCTGCGGCGAGCATCTATACCGCCCCGTATTCGATCGTGCTCCAGCATTCCGGACCGTTCCGCACGGCCAAGGACGACGCGGCTTTTGCCCGGCTCGGCGAGGACGTCTCGCAGCAGTTTGGGTTGCCGGCCGCCAAGCCGATGCACGATCCGAACGGGCACCGCGTATACAGCGCTTCCGGCCAGCCCGCGGTTGGCGCGGACGGCAAGCTGGAGATCGGCTTGTCCGGATGGGAGGACGGCGCCACGAATCTGATCGTGCGCTGGGACGCGCCAGCCGGCACGGGAAAGGACAAGCTGCTGGCCTGGGCGGGTGATACTGTGGCCCGGCTGGAGCAGCTTGGCGTCAAGGCGCAGTGGATGGTGACGCTGCGAGGCGGCGCGGGCGCTCTGTCGGACGAGGGACTGAAGGCGCTGAAGACGCGCATCGCGGACGTATACAAAGCGCAGCCGGTGGAGTCGTACAGCGACTCCGGCAGCGAGATCGTTTCTTATGCCAGCAAGCTGCTGCATCCCGGGGTGCGCAGCGGCAGCGGCCGGGTGAATTTGCAAGTTGCGCTGCACCGCGATTCGATTTACGGCACGTACAAGCTGACGGTGGCCACCCCTCTTATCGTGTCGGAGCCGTGACGGCACTGACGTTTGTGACCCTCTTGGGCTGGGCTCCGCAAGTTTTCATTCGGCTTCCAAAATCATGGATTGTCTCGTTATGTTATGCTACACTACATACAGGAACGGCAAGGGAAGAAAGGCCGTCAATAGCTAGGAGAGATGATGAACGATGACACATACAGGGGATATCGGCGATTTCGGAGCGGATCGCACGCTCTTTTTCATTTTTGGCGCAACGGGCGATTTGGCCCGCCGGAAACTGTTCCCAGCCTTCTATAGTCTGTACCGGGAAGGCAAGCTGTCCGACAAGTTTGCCGTCATCGGATTGGCTCGCCGTCCGCGCACGAACGAGCAGTTCCGCGAGGACGTCCGGCACTCCATCGAGGAATTCGCCCGCTACCAGGGTGAGGAAGACCGGCAATGGGAAGAGTTCGCCGACCATTTCCACTATATGTCGCTAGATATTAACAAGCTGGAGGCGTTCCAGCAGCTGCGGGGCCTCGCCGACCAATTGGATGAGCAATACGACATCGGCGGAAACCGGTTGTTCTACTTGGCGCTCGCCCCGGAGCTATTCGGCAGCGTCAGCTTCAACCTGCGCGACGGCGGGCTGCTGGAATCCCGCGGCTGGCGCCGGCTCGTGATCGAGAAGCCGTTCGGGTACGATCTCCCTTCGGCGGAGAAGCTGAACGAGCAGATCCGCCAAGTGTTTCAAGAGGAAGAGGTTTACCGGATCGACCACTATCTCGGCAAGGAAATGGTGCAAAACATCGAGGTGGTCCGCTTTGCCAACGCCTTCTTCGAGCCGCTCTGGAACAACAAATACATTGCCAACATTCAGATTACGCTCAGCGAAACGGTCGGCGTCGAGGAACG
This sequence comes from Paenibacillus hodogayensis, assembly GCF_039536325.1. NCBI lineage: Bacteria > Bacillati > Bacillota > Bacilli > Caryophanales > Paenibacillaceae > Paenibacillus > Paenibacillus hodogayensis. The sequence continues at coordinate 1,268,704 of NZ_BAAAYO010000010.1, read as the reverse complement.
AGGCGGCTACTACGATCATGCCGGAGCGCTCCGTGATATGGGGCAGAACCATATGCTGCAGATGATTACGATGATGGCGATGGAGCCCCCGAGCCGGATGGAGCCGGAGGACATTCGCGACGAGAAGGTCAAGGTGCTGCGCTCGCTGCGCGTGTTCAAAGAGTACGACGAAGTGCAAGCCAACGTCGTTCGCGCCCAATACGCCGCAGGCGAGATGAAGGGCAAGCCGGCGCCGGCTTACCGCGACGAAGAGGGCGTTCCTGCCGATTCCGTGACGGAAACGTACTTTGCCGCCAAGGTGTTCGTCGATAACTTCCGCTGGGCGGGTGTGCCTTTCTACATCAGAACCGGCAAGCGGCTTCCGGTGAAGACGACCGAGGTCGTCGTGGAATTCAAGAATATGCCGGAAAACGTCTACTTCTCGCAAAAGACGAAGCTGGAGCCGAACCTGCTCGTATTCCGCGTCAATCCGACCGAAGGCATCTATTTGAAAATGAACGCCAAGCAGCCGGGCTCCCAATGGGGTATCGTGCCGATCGCGATGGATTTTTGCCAAAGCTGCGAGGTGGGTATCAATACGCCGGAAGCTTACGAGCGGCTGTTGTACGATGCGGCCCGGGGCGACTCGACGTATTTCACCAGATGGGACGAGGTTGCGCTTGCCTGGAAGTTCGTCGATCGGATCGAATCGGCATGGCGCGATTCCAGCAGCGTGCTGCACGCTTATGCGGCGGGCACTTGGGGACCGGAGGCGGCGCATCAGCTTCTGGCTCGCGACGGGTTCAAGTGGTGGCCAGTGAACGGGCAAAAGGAAGGCGAGGTCGTATGGGCGACGCCGGTGACGACGAAGTAGTCCGGTTCGCGCCGCTCGCGGGCTTCCCGGGCCGACGAAGAACATCTTCCGGTACGGGGAAGTAGCGCATTCGGGCCATAGACGCATATAGTAAAATAGCGGACAGCGGAACCTTCGTACCTCATTTGACCTCGTTTCGGGTGTAGCGGAAGCAGGAGTCGGGCAAATGGAGAACGCGGGTTCCGTTGTTTGCATTCGGGATAGACGCGGATACGACATGTTCCTTATAATAACATCAGCAACAGTTATCCTAGACAATGAGAGTGAGAGCTTATGTCAAGACGCGGATTTATCAAGTGGCTGCTGTCGGCGATCGCCCTGGTGGCGGGAGCGTTTTACGGTTTGTTTCATTTGCTGAACCGGCTGGGCAAGGACGCGCCGCCGATGACGACCGTCATCGCTTCGGAGCCCGAGCACGCCTCGCCGCCGCCTCAGGAGCCGGCGCCTCCCGCCACGGAGCCGCTGCTATCTTTTTTCGTACTGAGCGATCTGCACGTATCCATCTATGACGAGAGCACCCCGCGCAAATTGAAGGGAGCGCTCGATCAGATCGTCCATTTCGAGTCGCCGGTCGATACGCTGCTGCTGGGCGGGGATTTGACCGATTACGGGATGGAAAGCGAGTATAAGGAATTGCAAAAAATTATCGGCAGCTACAAGCTTCCGCCCCTGTACGCGAATATGGGGAACCACGATTATTACAACGTCTGGATCGACAAGAACGGCGGCTTCGCCCGCGAATCGTTCCCGAATGGCAAATCGGACGCGGATTCCCGGGCGCGCTTTATGAAAATGTTCAACTATACGAAGCCTTACAAGGATATTACGGTAAACGGCTACTCGATCATCCTGATGTCGCAGGAAGCCTATTCCCAAGAAATGCCCGAGGTTGGCGAAGGGGCCTGGTATTCCGACGAGCAGCTGGACTGGTTGAAGGGGAAGCTGAAGGAAGCGCCGAAAGGCAAGCCGATCTTCGTCATTATCCACCAGCCGCTTCCGCCGGTCGGGCAGGACGGGGGTTCGCACCGCGTCGTGCGGGCCAAGGAATTCCGCGCCATTCTGGAGCCGTATCCAAACGTCTTCGTGATCTCCGGCCACACGCATCAGGATTTCGACAACGGCACGGAGCACTACAACAAGGAAGCGTTCCACTGGATCGTGAACGCCTCCGTCGGCCGAACGCGGAGCCAAGGCGGCGCCGAGAAGTCGCAGGGGCTTTACGTGCAGGCTTATGCGGACCGGGTCGTGCTGCGCGGCAGGGAGTTCGCCAAGAAGGAATGGCTGGACTCCGCCAATTGGACGATACCGCTTGAACGAACGAAAGTTTGACCATACTTAAAGCAGAACAGCGATTTTGGAAGGGATAGACACGATGAACCAAACGGCAACGATTATGCAGAATGAAGTGGATAAAAGAAGAACGTTCGCGATAATTTCTCACCCGGATGCGGGGAAGACGACATTGACGGAGAAGCTGCTCCTGTTCGGAGGGGCTATCCGTTTGGCCGGTACGGTCAAGGGGCGCAAGGCGAGCCGTCATGCAACCTCGGACTGGATGGAAATCGAGAAGCAGCGCGGTATTTCGGTAACGTCGAGCGTCATGCAGTTCGACTACGCGGGCCATCGGGTCAACATTCTCGATACCCCCGGTCACCAAGATTTCAGCGAAGACACGTACCGGACGTTGACGGCCGCGGACAGCGCCGTCATGCTGATCGACTCGGCCAAAGGGGTCGAGGCGCAGACGAAAAAGCTGTTCCAGGTGTGCAGCAAGCGCGGCATTCCGATCTTCACATTCATGAACAAGATGGACCGCGAAGGGCGCGATCCGTTCGACCTGATGGAAGAGCTGGAGCAGGTGCTCGGCATCCGTTCGTACCCGATGAACTGGCCGATCGGCTCGGGCAAGCAGTTTTGCGGCGTATACGACCGCGTCCGCAAGCAGCTGGAGCTGTTCCAGAACGGCGATCACGACCATATCGAAGTGCGTAAGGTCAGCGGCTACGACGATCCGATCGTGAAGGAAATCGCCGGGGAATTTTTATACGAGCAGCTTCAGGAGCAGCTGCAGCTTCTGGACGTCGCCGGTGACGAATTCGATCTGGAGAAAGTAAGCAAGGGCGAACTGACGCCGGTGTTCTTCGGCAGCGCGATCAACAACTTCGGCGTGCAGACGTTTCTGGAAAACTTCCTGGAGCTGGCACCGCAGCCGCAGCCGCGCAACAGCAGCCAGGGCGAAATCGAGCCGACGTACGAGAAATTTTCCGGCTATGTGTTCAAAATCCAGGCGAATATGAATCCGGCGCACCGCGACCGCATCGCGTTCCTGCGGATATGCTCCGGCAAGTTCGAGCGCGGTATGGCCGTCAAGCATATACGCGCAGGCAAGGAAATCAAGCTGTCCCAACCGCAGCAATTTCTGGCCCAGGAGCGGGATATCGTCGAAGTGGCGTACCCGGGCGATATTATCGGGCTGTTCGACCCAGGCATTTTCCGGATCGGAGACTCCTTGTCGCAGGGATCGGAAATCATCTTCGACGAGCTGCCGACATTTTCCCCGGAATTGTTCAGCAAAGTGACGATCAAAAACGCTTTGAAGCAAAAGCAGTTTCTTAAAGGCATCGACCAGTTGACCGAGGAGGGCACCATTCAGGTGTTCCAGACGACAAGCGGCTTCGACGAGCTGATCCTCGGCGTCGTCGGGCAGCTGCAGTTCGAGGTCATGGAGCACCGGATGCGCGCGGAATACGGCGTAGATATATTGCTGTACCGGCTGCCGTTCCAGTTTGCCCGCTGGGTAATCGACGACAAGCTCGATCCGTCCAAGTTCCGCGTCAACTCGCAGCTGGTGAAGGACAAGAAGGACAACTTCGTGGCTCTGTTCGAGAACGAGTACGCGATGCGCAGCGCCATGGAGAAAATGCCGCAGGCGAAGTTTCTGGAGACGGCGCCGTAAGTCCGACGCTCCTTGTAGGCAGACTGCCACGGCTCTGAAATAAACAATATGTATAGCCCCCGTGTGATCCTTAAGGGAGATCGGGGGCTATTTGGTTAGAAAATAGAAGATTGAACGATTTCCTGTTTTCAGAAAATGCGTGAGTAGGGTATGCCAAAATCTGCATTTGAAGAAGAAAATACGAACGTAAGTTTTTGAAAGTTGATGAAGAATAACTTGTGCTTTACTATGAAGTAGGGTTGTTAGAGAGAATAGGGACTGTACCTGGATACGACAGAAACGAGTTATGGGATGGTATTTCCAATCAAGAGAGTGGCTGCTGTAGAGGCTTAAGTTGAAGGCTACAGGGTACATATGAGCTTATCAAGCGAGCAACTTGTCCGACTCATTAAGCTTATTTAGTGGTTTTCTTCTAGACATATATAACATAAAGCGCTAATCTGAAATTACTAAATATGGAAGCGAGTGATTATGATGATTACCAATAACATTACTGCAAACACCATATATACAGAGGTGCGGAAGGTTTAATTTCTTTTCCTTCCGTGAGTATAAACATTTATAACATGGGAGTGATTAACAGATTATGTCGTTTAACAATGTTAAATCCTATGAAGGCATCGTTGCTGAAACATACGATATGCGATTTTCCGGTGGAACATTTGATGATACTGAGTTTTATAAACAAATGATTACAGAGGTTCCAGGAGCGGCTTTGGAGCTTGGGTGTGGGACTGGAAGATTATTATTACCTTATTTGGATGAGGGTCTTGATGTTGATGGGGTTGATTGCTCAAAGGCCATGTTGGATATATGCAGGGCAAAAGCCGAAATAAATAAGCTTTCACCGGTATTGTATGATCAATACATGCAGCATCTTAATTTACCGAAAAAGTATAAGACAATTTATATTCCAGCAGCTTCATTTATGCTTTTATCAGAAAGAGAAGACGCATTGAAGGCTTTAGAGAGAATTTATGCACATCTTGAACATGGTGGCCAAACCTTAATTCCTCTCTTTATACCTAAAGATCAGCTCTTAAATAATGATGATGAATGGGTACCAGGCCTTATGGGTACGAGAAGCGATGGATCGGAAGTAAAAATAAGCTCGAAATCAAAAGTTAATTTCCTTGAACAAGTTCAAACTAAGACAGAACGTTATGAAATTTTTAAAGATGGCGTTCTAATTGATACCCAGTATAGCACTACCAAATTACGATGGTTCTTTAAGTATGAATTTATCATGATGCTTGAAAAGGTCGGATTCAATGATGTCTCTGTATATGGTGGTTATTACTTACAAGAAGTAAATCAAGATCAAAACTTTATGATTATTAGAGCAAGAAAGTAAGTTTATTGTGGAAACCTTTATGGCGCCACACGAATATATGGGGCATGGCTATGCTACGGGTACGTGAAGAAAATTTTCTAAGTATTGACATGGAAATTTATCATATGTTAACATTGCTTTAATTGATATGGACGGAGGGGTTACGTGTGTTAAACTAATTCTTCGATATTCTTTGCACAATAAATCAAATAGTGGTTTAAGGCTATTTGGTGTGCATAGTAATCGAAGAATGGTTTGCCTTCGCGGTAACCCAGTTTAGTTATATGCGATTGGGGACAGAGGGAACGATAACCTCATGTCGCATAGACTGATTTGAAGAAATGGAATGGACCCATTTGTGATCTATCCAGTGACTGGACTGCGAGTCTATCATAGGGTAATCCTCTTCTTGCGTTCATTCTCCAATTCTTTTTCGATTACTGCTTGCACAGGCCAATAGCCTGTGTTTTTTTATTTTGTATAAAAAATTGGAGGAATTTACATGAATGAGCGATTAATAAAAGTAGATGGAATTGAAATATGTACAGACAGTTTTGGAAAACCAGTTAACCCGGCCATTTTGCTGATTATGGGTGCCCAATCCTCCATGATTTGGTGGGAAGAAGAGTTTTGTCAGCGTTTAGCGGATGCAGGGAGCTTTGTCATTCGTTATGATAACCGCGATGTTGGACGTTCAACAACTTACGAACCCGGTCAACCGGGTTATACTTTCGAAGACATGGCAGATGATGCCATTCGAGTTTTGGATGCTTATAAGATTGAGCAAGCGCATATCGTAGGCATGTCCATGGGCGGTATGTTGACTCAAATGATAGCTCTGCGGCATCCGGAGAGAGTTTTAACCATTACCCTCCTATCAACGTCCAACTTTGCTCCGCATCTCCCTCCGATGGAGGAAAGGATAATGGATTTTTTCTCAAATATGGAGGTAGTAGATTGGACTAATGAACAATCGGTAGCCGAATATGCTATGGATAGATCAAGAATCCTAGCAGGTTCAAAGCATCCTTTTCATGAGATAACAGTTGGCAATTTGGCTAAAAAAGAATTTGCAAGAAGCAACAACCCGGCAAGCATGAGTAATCACGCCTTGCTGACAGGTGGAGAATCCTATCTATCTAGGACGGGGGAAATCAAGGTGCCTGCGCTGATTATACACGGTACTGAAGATCCCATTATCCCTTACGAACACGGAAAAAATCTTGCTAACGAAATTCCGGGTGCGGTTTTACTGACATTGGAAGGTACGGGGCATGAGCTTCATTGTGACGACTGGGGTTTAATAATCGATTCTATTTCAAAGCACAGTTCACTACCAAATTAGTTCAGCTCCCTCAAAAAGATTCCGTTTTCTCATCCAGACTCATGATTCGCAGGAATTCACTCCCCTATAGAGTGTGAGTGGAGGGCGTTTTTCAAACGGAACGGGTCAAAGCCCACTTACGTAACGTCTCCCGGTACTCCGTGCTTCTTACCTTGGGAATGCATGAGCTGGTGAGAAGGCTAGATTGGCTCTATTCTGTTTAAGATTCGTTAAGTACGGTTAAATTTTAACTTGAATAACGCACTATTCATTTATATTTTGGATGAGGAGGGAAATTGTATAGCTATCTATTTTAATATTTCAATGCCTGTTATGGATTTTCTTACGGAGAGCCATAATGCAATGCTGAGTCATGGAGTTAAACTATATGCCGAAATATTTATTAACGCAAAGGGTGAACGTCAATACTTATCTTTTGAAAGTAAAGAAATCGATTTGTTCGCCAGTTATTTTAATGATACTGCATATAACTCTTTTTTCTTCTCCTGCTATCCCGTACAAGATATAACACAAATCAAAAAAAATGGATTTTTTTACGATACGCCAGGCTCCTATTCTATTGAAGTTAAAGGCGGTAGAGAAACCGATAAAAGTCGAGAACTTATACAAATGCGTATGATATCAAAGAATCCTAACAAACAAATCCAATCTTTTTATCGAACATTTCAAAGGGACTTAAAGAAAATTTCAGGATTGCAAAAGCATACCCAAAAAAAATATTTTTACTTCCCAACGGAAAAAATTACAATTCCTGCTAATCCACAATCAAAGAACACAAGAGATAATTGGGAGGACTTTTATCTTTCAAAAATGGAGAGTGTTGAATAACTTCAGATCAGGTTATTACTGGCCAATAGTCGTAAATATTCGTTGCATCTCGAAGATTCATGTTTTAGTAACTCTCTGAGATAGTGAATTGCTGTGATTGTCGATTAACTTTGTGTGTGTCATACGCCATCCGATGATTTTACGGGAGAACAGGTCCATGACGGTCGCCAAATACAGCCAGCCTTCGGCTGTGCTCAGTTAGGTGATGTCCTTCACCCATTTCTCACCGGGCTTGCTTGCGACGAATTCACGGTTTAATACGTTTTCCTGTACAGGCATGCTATTTGGAGTTCGTCGTCGCTTTGTATTTCTTGACGGTTCTGGAGCGCAGGCCGTTCTTTTTCATGATTCGGGTTACCGTTCGCTGCGAGATTTTTGTTCCCTGCTGGGAAAATTTCTGGGTTACTTTAAGAGGCAAGACATTGAACAAAAATCAATAAACCGAATGGGGGTAAATATGGACAGTGTTTTGCATGAGATAGCCAATTCGGTTAGAGGAGAAGATAAAAGATTTATCATTGGGATTTCGGGTCACGGTGCGTCTGGAAAGACAACGTTTGCCCATAATCTATTAAAACTTCTGGGACATGACAATGTAAATTATATCAATACAGATCCTTATATTATCGGTTCTCATCTTAGGAAGTACACTTTAATCAACTATGAATATAAGAATGAACAGCATCAAGAGAAAATGACAGCTTGTTATCCTGCCGCTCATAATGTATTCGCTTTAGAGAGAGACATTCATATGATGAGAGATAGTTTAGATTTTTATACAATAGGCACGAACTATACAAAGAGTGTGTTGGTTTCCTCCGAAAACAAAATAAATATTGTGGAAGGCATGACCGTTACCTTTACAGATCCCAATTTGTACGATCTAAAAGTTTACTTATATACAGATGGGGAAAACGAACTAATGAGAAGAAGTATACGAGATGTTGCCGAAAGAGGAACAGATATTAATTATTTAAGAAAATCTCATGAAGAGCGAAGAATTCAATATGATTTATTTATGCATCCTTATCATCGGAATTTCGATTTAGTTTTAAAAAATTCCAATGAAGACTATATTCTTGAAAAAAATAGTATTAAATAAAATGTGTAGTAAAGTACTTAAACTATCGGACACGATAGCTTAATCCAAAAAAGACCTGTTTATAATTGTAATTGTCTTTGTATCTGGCGCAGCCGGCCTTTGTTCAGTATTTTTCATAGGAGTGTAGTCCACCGTCAAATACTAATTGTATGGAAAAGAATCCAGATACACAATATACTAGCTATAACTGCTTTTTTGTTGAGGTGAATATCAAATGGATGAAATCGATGAATCAAAACAAATTGTATTACAAATCGGCGGTGCTTTGAAAAAGTACAGAAAAGAAAAAAACATGAGCTTAGACAACTTAGCGGAATTAACGGGCGTAAGCAAACTTACTCTGGGGAATATCGAACGTGGCGAGACAAATCCTACTTTGGCGATTATATGGAAAATTTCAAAAGGCATATCTTTACCGCTGTTGGCGTTGTTCAAATCAGAAGACCCTGTTAGTTTGTATCGAGCAGGCGAAGGACTGCGGTTTTCTAATGATCAGAAAAATTGGATCATTGAACCAGTCTTTAAAAGCAACGATATTGAGATGTGTCGGGCTTACTTACAGCCGCATAGCTCGTATCACCCTGAAGGTCATCATGTGAACACAACTGAAATTGCGACCGTAATGACTGGTTCCATTGAAATTCAAGTCAATGGAGAGATTTACACACTGAATCAATACGATACGATCAGTTTTCGTGCAGATTGTCCTCATTCCTATGTCAATCATACGAATAGCGAAACCGTGCTCCATATATCCTTACAGTATGGTTTCTAAAATTCGAAAATTTCACTTATAAAAAACAACTCCGAATTCCATGACGGGAATTCAGAGTTGTTTTTTTAATGAGTTTAAGTATGTTATGAAATGCTTGTTGTTAAAAATAATATATTATAATATACTTTAATTGTTCGCGCGGATGTTGTTGCATAGTTTTTTCCAATCAGCAGGAAAAAATTAGTACGTATGAATTCAGGAAGGAGAAATGAAGAATGCCAAACAAACAAAATAAAAAAGCCGTACCATCCTCTATAGGGCTGATCATTCTCGGCATTATTGTTATTGCAGCTAATTTACGTACTCCCTTAACCTCAGTCGGTCCTTTAGTGAGTCTCATAAGGGATGACGTTCATATTTCAAATACATTAGCAGGTCTGATAACAACGGTACCCTTGCTTGCCTTTGCCTTATTATCGCCTCTAGTACCAAAATTAGGACGAAGGTATGGGGTTGAACGTATCATAATGATCGCCCTAATCTTTCTGACTGTAGGTATTGTAATACGTTCTTTATCTGGCGCAGCTAGTCTGTTTATTGGGACAGCAATTCTTGGATTCGCCATTGCCGTATGTAATGTATTATTGCCAAGTATAATCAAAAGGGATTTCCCCAAGAAAATTGGCTCCATGACAGGTGTTTACTCCATTTCAATGAATTTATGTGGAGCAATCGCATCGGGAATCAGTGTACCGCTAGCCGTGAACGCAGGTCTAAAATGGCAGGGAGCATTGGGAATATGGGGGATTCTAAGCTTTGTAGCGATCCTCTGTTGGTTACCGCAATTAAGAAATCAGACGAAACAAACAGCCACGACGAGTCAACAGATGTCCAGCAACGATGTGAATGTTTGGCGATCCCCGCTTGCCTGGCAAGTAACCATGTTTATGGGTATACAGTCCATGGTTTTCTATGTGTTGATCGCATGGTTGCCTGAGATTTTAAAGCAGCATGGAATTGACTCCGGCCAATCAGGATGGTACCTCTCGATCATGCAGTTAGTTATGCTTCCATTTGCCTTTATTGTCCCCGTTATTGCTGGGCGCATGTCTAGCCAACGTTTGTTAGTGGTCATCACAACCATTTTGCTTTTGACGGGAACGCTCGGACTTCTTTACGGAAGCTCCACTATCATTCTGTTGTGGATCATCTTACTTGGAATAGGTGTAGGTTTCGCCTTTAGTTTGTCCATGATGTTTTTCGGGTTACGTACTGAAAATGCGCATCAAGCAGCAGAACTGTCTGGCATGGCGCAATCGATCGGATATCTTCTTGCCGCAGTCGGTCCTGCCCTTATAGGATATCTGCATGATGCGACAAATAGTTGGAACCTGCCACTTTTCATTCTACTCGGCGCTTCGGTCCTACTCTTTTTAGTCGGTATAGGAGCAGCAAGAAACCGTGTTGTAGGTAGCCGAAATAGTTACGAGCTGCCAAGGAAAGGACGAAAATCTGTTTAACGGTGTACCAATGGTGTCTGGCTAATACACCTCTTCTGTCTGGTAGTGATTGCTCGACACTCTCACTTTACCAAACGAAGCGGTGTTTTTCTATTTTTCAAGCTAGGTATCGAATGGCTTAACAGGCCAACTGCTTCATGGGTTTAAGTCGATTTTTGATCTGCGAAAGTTGAGTTATTAAGATAACCCTATAAGATCAACTCTGAAAGACGATGAATGCCCTGCTCAATCGATGCTTCATCTACTTTTGCAAACCCCAGCACCCAGCCCTTTCGTTTGCTTTCCAAACAGTAGGGTCCAAGAGGATATATACGTATTCCCTTTTGAAGGGCTAATTTTGTCACGTTTTCTTCGTCGTATGATTCTTCAGCTTCAAGTAACATATGCAATCCCGTTTCTACTCCTCTTAGTGTGAAACGCTCCCCTAAACCGCTAGCCATAATAGTTTTTGTCATGGCTTCGTGTCTTCGTCGGTATACATTTCTGACTCTTCTCATATGGCGCATAAAATGCCCATTCTTGATAAAGTGGGTTAGTGTTAGCTGATCCATAATCGGAAGATGACGGTAAGTCAACTCCTGTACCCTGACTAGTTGAGCTATTGCCTCGACAGATCCAACGATAGCCGAAATACGAATGCCTGGAGCTATCATTTTAGAAAAACTCATGAGGTACAAGGTATTATTAGATGCCTGGCTAAACAGTGTCGGAAGCGGTTCACCACGGTATCGAAATTCACTATCATAATCGTCCTCAATAATCCAGAATTGTTCTTGAGCGGCCTTGTGCAGCAATTGTTGCCTACGCGGCTCCGACATGACGACCCCGGACGCGCACTGGTGAGAAGGGGTCGCGAAGATCATTTTGGATTGTGGGTGAATATGCTCAACCACTAGACCATACTCATCAACGGGAACGGGTACCACATTCATACGCCGATATTTCATTGCCATCCAGGCAGCTGGAAAACCGGGATCTTCTACAGAGATGGTGTCCCCATCCACTAAAAGCGATTGCGCGATTAAGTCAATGCTATGCTGAGCTCCTGAAGTCAACAAAATCTGATTGGTTTGGATATGGATCCCTCGTTCAAGTGATAAATAACGCTGAATTTGCTCTCGTAATGGTGTAAAACCGTAGGGATTCCCGTAAGCCCAACTTGATAAATCCATTGCAGCGGATGCGTGGAGCAGCGATTGTCGCCAGTTCTTTTGAAATTGTCCATCCACATAGGGTTCATGAGGACTAAAATCAATATCCACCTCTCGGTGTTCTTTGCCCCTGAACCAGTGATGCAATTGATCGATCGCCGAGTCCAGCAAGGGAAGCGAGGGGGGGATAGGACCATGGGCGACTATTTCCTTCGTAGACTCAGTGACTTGGTTCCAGTTACTGACTCGCGTTCCTCCTCGGCGAGATGTGACCGTATAGCCTCGGCTGAGCAATTCCTCATAGACGATCTGTATTGTGGAGCGAGAGACACCTACCATGTGAGCCAGCTCGCGGGAAGGGATGAGCAATTCTCCTGGCGCCCAGATTCCGCTAGTAATATTATGAATCGCTTGATCAAGCAATTGCTGCCAGATCGGTCTCTTATCATTACGTATGACTTTCATCATCGTGTACACCCCCGAATAGAAGCTCCAACCCTATTAATTATGGATTGCTTGTAACCGTGTTATTTGGATATGTAAGTACACTCCATTCACTGATATACTACCGTAATAACGCTGGTATTTGCAATGTTAGGAGTGAAAGGAGAGATTTTGAAATGGATTCGGTTCGTTATAAGATCAGGGAATGCCGGGATCAAGAGAAAATCGAAAGTTTCCTTCACCAAGCGAGAATTGGGTATCTTGGGTTGGTTGATGGGAACCTGCCCTACGTTGTACCGCTTAATTATGTGTGGACTGAGGGGAAGCTTTATTTTCACGGGGCTGGAGATGGAAGACGTAATCATGTCATGAGTGAAAATCCAGAGGTATGTTTTACGGTATGCGAGGAATACGGAACCATTACGGACCCGGTACCTGCCAAAACGGATACGGCTTATATGAGCGTCATGATATTTGGACGAGCAGAGCCGATCACGGATTTGGATGAAGCCACCCATGTCCTTCAGGAAATGATCAATAAATACGTACCCGGCTACTATAACCGCCCCTTGTCGAAGCAGCATGTTGACAAGTATAGGTCGGCTGTATTCGGCGGTCCGGTTCAAGTTTGCCGGATAATTCCACACCATATGACGGCAAAAGAAAGTCCTATTGAAGCAGAAAAAATGTATAGAACGGTTAAGAATGTCGGACGAGAGATTTAACGACATGATACCGTTACGACTTGCTCTATCTGGAAGAGAAGTTGCTTAAGGAAATGAATTTCACATCATTAAATTGTTGTTCACACGACGGCAGCCGGTCAAATGGCTGCCGTTTTCTCAACTAACGGGGAGTTTTGCTTAATGTACTAACAGAAGGAAGATGAGAATATCTAAGGTTTTTTGAGATAAACAGAGTTATTATTTTCTGAACATCCTGAATTTAGGCATTGTAATGCGAATGTGTAAATCTATGAAAAAAGCAAACATGCGTTTTTGAGGTTTGTAAAATAAGATTTTTTATTTTACGATTGGTACCATTCGAATTATTTGAGCCATTAGCTAATGAAAAAGAGGCGTGAGCGTTAACCATAGAGAGGTGTGTATATGACAACAAGGCAATGGGTCACGAAATTTGTATTCATGCACAAATGGGTATTTTTATGTGGGTTCATCATCACTACATTAGGAACGGTGATCAATTTGATTTATCCGTTCCTCAACGGGAAAATTATCAATATCGCTTTTTATGATAAAGACATGACCGCCTTTTTGAATTTGTGCTTGATCTATGCCGGCATACTCTTTGTCAATCAGTTTGTCGTTATGACGTTAAACAATCTCATTTCGTCACATTTGATGACGGGTTTTGTCTTTGATATACGGCGGGCTCTTTTCAAAAAGATATTACATAAAAAAGGAAGAGACCTCTCCGGAATGTACAGCGGAGATATGATCAGCCGAATGAACAACGACGCCACCGATATTATGAATCTCGTATTTTGGAGCGGCCTTTGGGGATATTCCAACTTTTTGCATATCCTATTCGCTGTCTGCTTCATGTTTTACTACAATATTTTTTTGGGGGCATTTACAGTTGTACTGGTTCCTGTCGTGTTTTTTACATCGAAACATTTCAAGAAAAAGTCGCAAAATATCAACAAGGAGATTTCAAAGGAACAGGGCAAGCTTTCCTCTTATTTGTTTGAAATTATGAAAAATTTGCAGGAGATCAAAATCCTTAATGCATGTAAAAAGGTAACGAGGTTTTATTTAAGAAAAACGACATCCATCAATAAAATGAACGTGGAAAGCGGAAGAATCGATGTGACGGCGGAAAGGGTTAATTCGTTCCTCACTCTTATCGCGCAACTATTCATATTTATGATGTGCGCCTATTTCATCGTAATAGACCAAATGCAACTCGGCGTTTTTGTAGCCGCCGTTAGCTATTTCAACATGGCTGTGTACTACTTCAGTACCATAAACGGCAAAATTATGGATGCCGGGAAGCAGCTTGTCTCCCTACAACGTGTCGTGGATATTCTGAATGAAGATGAAGAAGATTACAAAGAAAGCCATCCTACCAAACAAATAAAGGATGGCACAATTGAATTTAAGAATGTCACATTCGGGTACACCGAAGATAAGCATGTTCTGAACGGATTCAATCTCCGTGTTGCTGCAGGAAGCACGATTGGCGTTGTCGGAAAGAGCGGCGGGGGTAAAACAACAATGGCGAATCTGATCTACCATTTATATAACGTTGATAGCGGCGAGCTTTTGATCGATGGAACGAATGTCAATGAGTATAACCTACATAGCTTGCGAAGCCAGGTGGGCATTGTTCATCAGGAGACCATCCTTTATGACAACACCCTGCGTTACAATCTTTCATTTACAAACAACAAGGATAATGATGCCGTATTAATAGAAGCGATAAAGAAAGCCGCCCTTTATGATGTTTTCCTGACACTCCCGAACGGACTGGACACGCTGCTTGGAACTGACGGGCAAGAATTATCCGGTGGACAGAAGCAGCGTCTGGCTATTGCCAGGATATTAGTCAAGAATCCCAAGATTTTGATCTTTGACGAAGCCACATCGTTCCTCGACAGCCAGAACGAAGCACTTATTCGTAACGTGATGATGGATATGTCGTATGATCGGACGCTTATTATAATCGCCCACCGTTTTTCCACCATCAAAAGCTGTGATAAAATCGCGGTTTTAGCGGAAGGCGTTGTGGCAGGCTTTGATACGCACAACGTACTGATTAAAAGCAATGAAACGTATATAGATTTATTCCGCGAACAGTTTATAGGAGATGAAGCGTATGAACCGGTTGGCTATCTTTAAGGCATTAACTCAGGATATCGATGGCATTAACAAGCCGTTAATTGCGCTTGGCTTTTTCAAGCTGTGGAACTTGATATGTGTGCTTATCCCTTTGTTCTTATACTCGGTTTTGGTGAATCGCGTTTTGGTGAATAAAAATATAAACGAGCTTTCACCTATCATCATCGGTTATCTGGCTGTTTTCCTGTTCGCGACAATCGGGATCACAGTCAGTAAGAGGTTTTCAAACCGGTTAATACTGAAATATGACCTGAGAATCAAGCATAAATTGCTGAAAAAGTATACCAGCCTCGATCATGATGTATACAGCAAATATAGCATTGGCGACGTTAAGAGCCGGATTGAAAGCGATTCTACTGTTGCCGAAAATTTTTTTACGACCCATATACTAGATTTTATTTACGGCGTCGTTTATGCTGTTGCGCTGGCGGTTATTTTGTTATGTTACGACTGGAGGATCGCGCTTCTCAGTTTTATTTTTGTTCCGATATCTTTTTTAACGGTTCATTTTTTGGGAGGAAAATCGAAGAAAGCCAAAGAAGAACTGTGGAAACTACAAACCAAATATGAAACCTTTTTACACTCGAATATTCAAAACTGGAAAGATGTCAAAATCAACAATCTTGAGAACGCACAGCTTGATGAATTAAACGGACACTTTAAGAAGATAAGGCCTATTTGGTTTCGAAGCCAGCTGTATTTGCATCTAGGGATCACCTATTCGTTCTTCACGAAAAACTTCATTACCCAGTTGTTTATCTATTTTATTGGCGGATTATTCGTAATTAATGGTTACTCGCAAGTCGGTGTGCTGCTCGTTTTTATCAGCTTTTACGGGCAGTTTTTCGGCAATATAGAAAACATAAGTAATTCCATAATAAACTTTAAGAATGATTCGGTGAATATCGAAAAAGTGGTCGAGATATTGAATTTAGAAGTAGGGAAGAGACCCTATAAGAAAATGGCCGGAACAGATCTTCATGTTGAAAATCTGAAATTTACATATGAGGGAAACGATTCATTTGCTCTTGACGGTATTTCGTTCTCCGTGAGGAAGGGGGAACATCTGGCAATCGTCGGAAAAAGCGGCAGTGGCAAGTCTACCCTCGCTAAACTGTTGACAGGGAAGATTAAACCGCAAGGCGGTGTTGTACGCATTGGCGGCATCGATATATATACGGTGAACAGCGAGAGTCTGTCAGAAAAAGTGAGTATAGTTGTGCAGGAACCGGTTCTATTCAATATGACGATCAGAGAAAACCTATTGCTGGCCAAGACCGACGCAACCGATGCGGAATTGATGGAGTGCTGCCGCAGAGCGAGTATTTCTGACTTCATTGAAAACTTGCAGAATAAATTAGATACCATAATCGGAGAAAAAGGTGTAAAGCTTTCTGGGGGCCAGAGACAGCGTTTATCTATTGCCCGTGCGCTTTTACAGGACCGGGACATCATCATTTTTGATGAAAGCACAAGCGCTCTTGACAACGAAAATGAAAATGACATCATTACAGAACTCAAGAGCCTTTCATCGGGGAAAACCATGATTTCCATTGCTCACCGTTTATCTACCATTTTGGACTGTGACAAGGTGATGGTTTTAAAAGATGGCGCCATGGTAGCTTTTGGTACCCATGAAAACCTACGTAACAGAAACGAAACCTATGATTTGCTTTTCCAAAATCAGTATACAGCATGTGGAAACGTTGTTGTAAAAAATACGGAGGACTCGCTTCGCTAACGGGTTAGGGCAAGATTGCTCATTATTTAATTAGTTTGACTAATTCGAATTGTTTTGCTAAATTGTTTATAATATTTCGGAATACAATTAAAGGCTATGAAGAGAAAAAGTAATTTTGATTATTATTTACAGAGAGCTCCTGCTTGGTGGAATGGAGTAATAATGATCTTTATGAAAAAAGACTCAGAGCTTCGCACGGATCTAAGGGAAAGTTCTTAGTGATATTGCGACGGGATCTCCCGTTAACGAGATAGGGTATAATCAATTTCAATTTGCAAATTGCCGTACCTGAAGAGATTGATATGGCAACATATCAATAAAACTGAGGTGGTACCACGAAGCGAACAGCTCTCGTCCTCAAGATGAATAATCTTGGGGGTGGGAGTTTTTTTGTTGTATAGAGCTATGAATTCGTCCAGGTAATTCCCGTAAACAAACCATATGGAGTGATTACAATGAGCAATGAACAACAATTTGCCCTTCGCCTTGAAAAATTAGAAAGTCTGAGATCCCAGGGAATCCAGGTATACCCTGAGAGATTTACTACAAATGCAGAACTTCACGAAGCAGCCCTGCTGGAGGATGGAACAACGGGAGTGCGAGTGGCCGGAAGAATCCTGAGCATGAGGAGCTTCAGTAAGCTCATATTTATAACCTTATCGGACATCGAGGGGAGCTTACAACTGCTGCTCAATAAGGAAGAGATGGGAGAAGAGACGTTTAGGCAGTTTGATAAATGGATGGACATTGGAGATTTTATTGGTGTCGAGGGGAACATGTTCACAACGAAGACCAAGGAGAAAACGCTGCGCATTCAGCACTATGTTTTCCTAGGAAAGGCTTTGCGGACTTTACCGGACAAATGGCATGGATTAACTTCCATTGAGACCCGCTATAGACAGCGTTACTTGGACCTCATCATGACCAAGGAAACCCAAACCCGTTTACTGGCAAGAGCTAAACTGGTAAGTGCCATTAGGAGATTTTTTGAAGATCATGATTTCCTGGAAGTAGAGACCCCTGTGCTGCAGCATGCTTCCTCGGGAGCAATTGCCAAGCCGTTCAAGACCTACCATAACTCGCTCGACACGGAACTCAACTTGCGAATTGCACCGGAAACTTATCTGAAACGATTGATTGTTGGAGGATTTACCAAAGTATTCGAATTTGCCAAGTGTTTCCGGAATGAAGGGATCAGTCCCCAGCATCTACAAGAATTTACGATGGTGGAAGGCTACGCGGCCTATTGGAGCTATGAGGACACCATGAAATTCATGCGGGAGATGATTCTGAACATTCTGCAGCGGACTTTTCATACTACTACGATCACCATGAATGGCCAAGTGATTGACTTTTCCTCCGAGTGGGACGTCGTCTCCTTTAGAGATTTAATTCTGAAGGATACCGGGATTGATATCGATCTTTATCCGGATGTGCAGGATTTGTACCAGGAGACCCGAAGGAGAAATATTTCCTTAGAACATGCGGAGGTTGAATCTTTGGGCAGAGGAAATTTCATTGACCTGCTCTATAAGAAGATGTGCCGGGTGAAGCTAATTAAGCCAACTTTTTTAGTCCAGCATCCGATCGATTTATCTCCCCTGGCACGAGCTAATGATCAAAATCCATCGATTACCGACCGCTTCCAGCTAGTGGTGAATGGGGCAGAAATCATTAATGCCTATTCTGAGCTAGTGGATCCGCTGGAGCAGAGAAGAAGGCTAGAGACTCAGGCTCTGCTAAAAAGCAATGGGGATTTGGAAGCAATGGAGATGGATGAAGATTATTTGGCAGCTATGGAGTATGGCATGCCCCCTATTTCTGGCTGGGGGTTTGGAATCGAACGACTTCTAATGGTGTTAACCGATTGTGATTCAATAAAAGATTGCGTGTTGTTTCCGTTAACTAAAAAAATATAGATATTGATTAAGCTCTAACGGGGAACGGTTGAACGATTCAGGGGGCAGGTTGCAGCGGCAACTTGCCACCTTTTGTTATTAAGCTAAAGGGCAGTTACGCTTAGTGAAACAGTGAGAGAATGCCGTTATGGCTTTGGTAGTATTTGTTAATATAATTAAAGATGAAGCAGATCAAGATAGACCACTTTTTCGATGGGTAGGTTGATGAGATGACCATGCAAGCAACAGCCGAGCAGGTGGCCGAATGGATGCTGGAGAAGGTGAGGTTCGCGGGACTTCTGTACCAAGAGGAGGCCGTGAACTACATTCGTACAAATTTCGGAGAGCAGTTTATTTACGTGAATGAGAACGGGAATGCGTCTATTGATAAGAATGTATTGAAACAAACTATGAATCGAAGATCCTAAAATATAGAAGTGTAATTGATATTTCCCCATATTTCTACTCATAATGTAGTAAGAACCCATCTTATTTTTTCTTAAAAACAAAACCCTCCGGTGCCTGTGTCATTTCTAATCGTCAAATTGATATTATGCTGCTGGCCATATCCACCATCAAGATAACCGGAGCCACTCGGACTCTCAGTATCAGTAATATAAGGGAGATCCCCTGTCCGAAGACACCCGGATACGCAGGCGATCCAAGAATTTTGTAGGCGACTCCGTCGGTACTGGCGGCAGGAGCCATAGTGGCAAAATAAAAGGTATTATAGAAAGACGGCCCTTTATCTCGACGAAAACCTGCTTGTGGTTCAGCAGGGTTAGTTGCTCCACTCGAATTATCTTTCCACGCAATATCATAGAATAATTGATATCCGGTATCCCCCCAGGAAATCAATTTATTTCGTCAATATTTAATAACCTCATAATACAATGTATCGTATCGTTACGAAGTATATATTCTTGAAAATTTATGGCTCTCATGGCGAGCTGACAAGGACCGATTCAGAACGACCGACGTCCGGCTGCGCGGTTTTTATTTTTTTGCGAGGGAATGAACCTTTTGAGTTGCTCGAGGCTCTTAGTAATAGAGGTGAAGACATGGATGTAGGTAATGCAGTCAAGAAAGCCAAAAAAGGGGACAAGGAAGCCTTACTTCAATTGATAGTAGCAGAAAAAGAAGCGTATTATCGGCTAGCTTATTCCTACATGAGGAATGAAGCGGATGCGATGGATGTGTTGGAGGAAATGATCGTTAAGCTTTATGAGCGGATCGGCCAATTGAAGAAAGAAGAGTCCTTTCACACCTGGAGCAAGACCATCTTGGTCAATCAATGCAAACGCATGTTGAAAAGAAACAATAGGGTAACCCCACTTGGAGACCAACTGGATTTGAGTAAGGGGCATACCCACTCTACCGGAATATCCGATTACCGCCAAGTGGAAGATCAGATGGATCTGCAAGCGATATTGCACCATTTGAATACTGACCAACGCGAAGCCATTCAACTCAAATATTTTCATGATCTGGATTATGGTTCGATTGCTGCGATGACCCGCGTTTCGACGGGAACGGTCAAATCAAGAATTTATCAAGGGCTTCAGAAACTGAGAGCGTTATACCGGAGGAATGCAGATGAACAATATTGAAGATCGGTTGTTGGAAGAGAAAGTGCGGTTAAATGAACTTTCCGCCCCTGAAGAATTGGAAGCAAGATTAAGAAAGGCGTTAAACACCGCAGTCCCTAGAAAAAAAGCGAGATGGAATGTAAAAAGAAGCTGGGGAATCGCGGCGGCTATCCTTGTAGTTTTGCTGTTCGCGGGCAACCAATACCATGCGTTAGCTTATTACGGCAAGATGTTGCTCGGCTTTGGCGAAGCCGTATACGACACTCTAAACGAACTAGACAAGCAGGGGAAGGGGCAGGCTCTTAACGAGCGGTTCCTACTTGAGGACGGTACTACGCTTACCATCAACGGCCTTATGTCGGACGAAAATCAGTTTATCCTGTACTATACCCTGAGCAACCCGAATGGGCTTCGGAGTTACGACGGTTTTGATCCTATTGGGATTAGTGGTTTTCAAACGGATTCCCATCATATACGAAGTGGAGCAACATCTGGGCCAACCGGAGGGGTTAAAGAGACCAAAGGATACGTGGCTTTCGATCCTGTCAGCCCGCTTGCCAAGAAATTAACGCTTTCGTATGGGTATAAGCTGCCGGAAAGCGATCAACGACGGGAAGGACAAGTTACGTTCCCTTACCGGCCGGATGAAGCGATGTCTACCAAGATCAAACAATCTGTAAAGGTTACCGTTAATGGCCAAACCATAATCATCGGCACGATTACCGCAACTCCGACGATGACTTTGATTGAAGGCACACTTCAAGCGGAAAATGAACAACTGAATGAAGCCGTGCTGAACGGAATGGATCTGATTGCCAATGGAGCTTCAATATCTATATTTGGCAGCTTATGGCAGCCCCAGACCGGAGCTTATTCATACCGATACGATGCCCTACCGGAAAATCTTCAATCTTTAGAGCTCGTCCTCAAGAAAACGGGTGATACGGTGCAGATACCGGTTAAATAAAAATGTCTTCGACTTAGAGCTTGTCCTCAAACCTAATTTTAACCATAACCAAGTAGAGGCTGGTTATAAAAAGGTCGCAAATTATTGCAAAGAAACATTTGCTGCGGTTAGGTGATAAAGACGGATATATGCTTGATTTTTTAGAACTGCAGAAAAGGCAGGGCAGGTGCGGTTCGTTTGTCTGTAATCGGCCCTGCCTTTTGTTGAACGCGTTGGAGGTTGCGGTATTATGCTTTGGCGAGCAGCGGAAACAGCGGTCCGCGAATCGGCTCGCCAACAACCAGACCCTGATCGTTCGTCATCACATGGCTGGCGCCGTTGTATGTCGTACCGTCTTTCATGTAAATAGTGGCCAGTACCCGGCGCGGCTTATCGGTCTGATTGGCGTGAGCATAGTGAAACGTCAATCCGTCGTGAAACGTGCAGCTTCCCGCTTTAAGCGGAACGACGACAGGCCGTTGATTCTCCAGTTCCGTTCCTTTGACATACTCGAAGATGTCGACGGGATTCACCAGGCTTATATTTTTCAGCTTGCCGGCCGTATGCGATTTCGGTATGAACATCATGCAGCCGTTTCGCTCGTCAACGTCGTCAAGGGTTAGCCATATCGAGAGAGCTCCTGTTTCGTTCATCGGCCATTTGACCGTATCCTGATGCCAAGGAGTAGGCTTGGAATCGCCCGGCATTTTCCAGAGCAAATGATCGTGGAACAAACGGATTCCGCTCGCCTCGGTCAAACGCATCGCTATCGACGCAAGCCGCGGGTGGAGCGAATATTTGGCCATTCCGCCGTGGTCTCGCCATACGTTTACTTTTTGGTTCAATACTTTATAGTAAGCGCCCCCATCCTGATCCGTCTTGACGGAATGCCTCGATTCCGAGGCCATCGCTTCATTGGCGCAATCCCGCAGCTCCTCCAGTTCCTCCGCCGTTAGTACGTTGTCGATCTGCACAAAGCCGTTTTCCTTGTAAAATTCCACTTTTTCCTGCGTTACCCACTGCTCCATCTTTTCCCCCAATACCATCTCATCCTTTCAAAAATCAAGTCTGGTTTCCAAATCAAACATACCATGCGGCGAAGCGGGCGACTTGGCGAATTTGCTGCAAAACATGGGGTATTTTCTTCAACATTCCGTGATGCAAGGTGCTACAATAGGAAATAAAATTGTTTGAACGGTTCGCTGCTGGAGGGATCGCGATGATCTACTATACGAAAGAGCATTTTCTGGAAAGTCCGGATTTTCCGTTCCATATTGCGCCTTACAAGTTCCGCTCGAACGCAATTGCGCCGCATAAGCATGAATTTATTGAATGCGTATTCGTTGCCGAGGGCGAGGGCGAGCATATTTACCAGGGGGAAACATATCCGATCGCCAGAGGCGATTTTTTCGTCATCGAGCCGCAGGCGGAACACGGTTACCGGGTAACGGGCAGTGTGCCGATGGTGGTATACAATATACTGTTTCTGCCGGAGCTGCTAGAAACGGAGCTTCGTCAACTGTCGCAGGTCACTCCGTTTATCCGTTTTTTCTATCTGGAGCCGATGATTCGCGTTTCTTCGGAATTTCAGTATCACTTGAAGCTGACGGTGAACGAAGGGCTGGAGACCACGTTTGTGCTCGACAGGATCGTGGGCGAGTATAGAAAAAAAGAACTGGGTTACCGGTTGTGCGTCAAAGCGATGCTGATGGAGTTGTTCATCTCCTTAAGCCGATGGTATGAGAAACGGGTGTCCGAGCCTCTGTCTGCTGTGCGGGACGAAAAATCGGTGATGGCATGGGTGTGCGAGTTCACGAAGCTTCATTATGCGCAGCCGATTATGATGGAGCAAATCTATCAGATGTGCGGCATGAGCGCGGCGGCTTTTACCGCCAAGTTCAAGCAGTATGCGGGGAAAACGTTCATGGAATACCGCAACGAGGTGCGAATCGGCATGGCGTGCGAACTGCTTCGCAATTCCGGCGATAAAATCATCCATATCGCGCAGGAGGTCGGCTTTAACGATTTGAGCCATTTTAATAAAGCGTTCAAGCAATTGACGGGTAAGACACCGGGGCAGTTCCGCTCGACGGCTCTGACCTCCAGGAACAGTTAATAGCCCTTGTTGTCGTCATGCTTGTCATTCTCGTTGCAGGAGCTGCGGGGATAAAGCGCTTGCGTCCAGGCCTGTTGCGCTTAGGGGAGGGCTTGCTGCAATGTTCATGCTGACAGGATCGGTTCACTTCGTTTACCTTCGAACAGAGCTTATCAATATGGTTCCTCCAATGTTGCCCTATCCCGGTTTGATCGTGACGATCACCGGTGTACTGGAATTGGCCGGGGCAGTAGGTTTGTTATGGCGTCCCACTGTTCTTTGGGCAGCCGGCGGGCTATCGCTTCTATTGGTCGTCATGTTTCCTGCCAACCTATACATAGCTATAAATGGCCTTGCGACGAGTCCGGAGGACGCCTTGATTCCCCGAACCCTAATGCAAATCCTGTTCCTAGCCGTGAGTATTGCCATTTGGATCTTTTATCTCCGTCATCGTTCGGTACGGAACTACGGTGAAGATTTGGGGCGATCCAGGTAACGGCACAACCAACAGAACCAACATCCTCATATCGATCTTCCACTCCGAATAATATTCAAAAGAGGTGTGTTATGACTGAAGTTCAGATATGTCCAATGAGGATTGAAGATTATGATAAGATAGCTCAGTTTTGGGCAAAAAATTTTGGCAATGCTGTTTCATTGGAGTTCGATAGCAGAGAGAGAATTAGCGTTTATTTAAAACGTAATCCTGAGCTTAGTACTGTCGCTAAGATGGGTGAAGATATTATAGGAACGGTATTATGTGGTCATGATGGGCGACGCGGCACTCTATATCATGTTGCTGTTTCAGAAGAATACCGACGTAAAGGAATAGCAAATGAAATGGTTCAGCGAAGTCTTTCTTTGCTTAAACAAGAGGGTTTTGGTGACGCTGTATTGTTCGCGCACCTTGAGAATACAAATGCAGTTCAGTATTGGAAAAAGAATGGGTGGGGAGCTTTGTCTAACATCCTTTATCATTACAAGCCATTATAATGAGTTCTTAAGGGAGAGATCAAATGGATAAAACCCGCAAAATCATTGAAGCTTACGATAAACTGGCTAAAGATTACGAAAAAAATGTTGATACCATGAGTGGACATAACGCGTATTACGAACGGCCAGCGATGATGAAAAACATGCCAATGGATATGAATCAACTTGTTGTTCTGGATGCAGGTTGTGCCGCGGGTTGGTATACGGAGCAATTTATTAAACTTGGTGCTCAGGTAACGGCTGTTGATCTAAGTCCCGAAATGGTAGAGGCTTGTAAAAGACGAGTTGGAGATAAAGCACAGGTTTTTACATGTGATTTAGCAGAACCCCTACCATTTGAAAATGAAACTTTTGATCTAATTGTAAGTTCATTGACCCTGCACTATATTGATGACTGGGCGCCCACCTTTCGTGAATTCCATCGTGTAATGAAGCCTGGAGGAAGCCTGATTTTTTCCGTACATCACCCTTTTATGGACTTTAAACATTTTGATAGACCCGATTACTTTTCCCATGAGTTACTGAAGGAAATATGGAATAAAAAAGACTCTGGGCCAGTAGAGGTTACATTCTATAGAAGACCTCTTCAAGAAATTATTAACGTAACAGCTGAACAATTCATAATTGAATGTATCATTGAACCTCAACCTAGTATAGATTTTAAAGACAACCCCAATGCCAGTGATTGGTATAAGCGATGGTTTGATCGCCTTACAACAAATCCGCATTTTCTAATTGTAAAAGCACGGAAATAGTTTTAACGGAGACTATAGCTCGATTGTTAGACGACGGCAGCCGGCCAAAATGTTCGGCTGCCGTCGTTGCGCTAACGGGCAGAATTGTTTAATTTACCATCCTTCTTTAAACTAAAGTTGTATTCGGTCGGGCCAGGACTGTGCACATTAGCAATCCATGAGAAACCGGGCATGCTGTTGGATGATAAAATATAGACATAAAGGAGACTGCATATGGAACGTGTAATCCTGATGATGAATGTGCGAGAAAACCAGGGAGGAGAGTCAGTCGCATGGCAAAGATCGTTTTCGCATTGAACCAGTCTCTGGACGGGTTCGTCGACCACACGGCATTTCAGCCCGACCCCGTGCTATTCCGTCATTTCATCGACGACTTGCGCGGCCTGGCGGGCAGCCTGTACGGGCGCCGCATGTACGAGACCATGCGGTATTGGGACGAAGACCATTTTGAATGGGATGCACCGGAACGGGAATACGCAGCGGCGTGGCAAAGCAAACCGAAGTGGGTGGTGTCGAGGACGTTAAAGTCCGTCGGTCCGAACGCTTCTCTGATCGAGGGCGACCTCGCAGCGGCCATACGTGCGCTGAAGGCTCAGCATGAAGGGGAGATTGAAGTTGCCGGGCCGGAGTTGGCGCACAGTCTAACGGAGCTTGGTCTCATTGATGAGTATCGACTCTATCTCCATCCAGTCGTGCTGGGTCACGGCAAGCCGTTCTTCGCCGGTCCGCGGCCGCCGCTGCGCCTCGTGGCAAGCGATCGAATTGGCGAGCAGGTGATCAGGTTGACTTACGTTCCAGCTTAGTTGTGCGGTTGACCCAACGGCCTAAAGGGCACGTTACTTAAATAGGGATTCTCCGGCTGTAGGGTCGACCCCTCGGTGGATCTGATTGACTGCACGTACAAGCCGCTTAACAACGGTTTCTCGGTTGGCCATTAAGACTCTAAGCTCTTCGTATTCGGCGGAATGGAAACCGACGGGAGAATAGTAGCCGTTCTTCACCATGTCTGCGATAACCAGAGCATCCTTTTTGTCACTTTTAGATCGTGTATTGTGACGGTTTTCTTTGTTCTTCTTGACTAGGTGGGGGTTAACAAGCACGGTTTCAACTTCTTTATGGAAGCCTACCTCATCATTCGAAAATTCTAATGGATGGCCGAGAGCGATGCCGCGGAAATTTACAGCTCTAGCAACGTGAGTCTCCTGAGCAATATCTACACCGACAACCAGGTGATGAACGGTAATGTTTTCAATGAGTTGATTTTGCTTATCTTGTGCCTTAAACTTCATAGTAGAGCGACCTCCTGATGTGGGATTTTAAGGGCTATTGACCCGTTGCGTACTCCCATCGTACAGAGGCGCTCTTTTTTATTCAAACTCCAAATTGTTCGTTCCACAGGAATTTTTTGTTTTTTGTATTTTCCTACGGATAGGGGGAATAGGTGTGTCATTATGGAAAGAAGCAAATAGTAACTTTATTGAGATAAGCAACCTCGCCATCCATCATCATGTGCAAACGGCTCCCGTTTGTTTCGTTAAGGAGCCGATGTGTACATGATCCAATTGACGAACCGCCAGGCACGGCAATTCCTGCTATTGAAGCACGGGCTGTTGGGCGAGTATCATTTTACCGGAAAGCAGGGAGTATTGGATTTTGTGCGACAGGTCGGCTGTATTCAGTACGATCCCATCGATGTTTGCGGAAAAAACGCCGAACTGGTGTTGCAGTCGCGAATCAAAGGATTTACCAAGAACATGCTCGCCGAGTTGCTGTATCAAGATAGAAGCCTTGTCGATTATCCCGACAAGAACTTGGCCATTATCCCTGTCGAGGACTGGCCGTATTTTGAGCGGTACAGGCAGGCCGCCCGACAACATGCCAAGCGCTATCCCGAAATGGAAGGGTTGATAGAGCAAGTACGGGCTCACATCCAAAATCACGGTGCGCTAAGTTCGGATGATCTAAAATTGGATGGAAATTTCGCTTGGCAATCGGCCATTCACTGGAGCAGCGGAAACAATTCATCCCGGTCGGTGCTGGAGCAAATGTACTCGACAGGCGAGTTGATTATACATCACAAAAAAGGAACGCGTAAATATTACGATATCGCCGGGAAGTACATACAGCCAAATCTGCTGAATGCGCCGGAGCCGCTGGAGGGCGAGCTTGAGCATCACAAGTGGCGGGTACTGCGTCGAATCGGCGCTGTTGGCCTTTTATGGAATCGCGTATCCGATGCCTGGCTGAACATATGGGGATTGAAAGCGGAGCAGCGCAACGAGGTTTTCCGCCAGCTGTTGCACGAAGCTCGCATTGTTGCTGTTGCCGTGGAACAAATGAAGGATATACTGTACTGCCGCGTGGAGGACTTGCCGCTCATTGAAGCCGTTCTGCAAAATCCGGCGCCGAAATGGCGCTGCGAGCTGATTGCCCCACTAGATAATTTCATATGGGACAGAAAACTGATCAACGAATTGTTTGGATTCGATTACACCTGGGAGATTTACACACCGGCAAATAAACGGAAATTCGGCTATTATGTGTTGCCTCTAATATACGGAGAAAGTCTCATCGGACGAGCCGAGGTAATCGCGGAGCGAAAAGCCGGGAAGCTCGTTGTTAAAAACATCTGGTATGAGAACGACATAAAACCAACAAAGCAATTGCGAACGGCCTTGAACAATTGTTTTCAAAATTTTGCATTATTCAACGGATGCGAGACAATTTCGATAGAGTCTATGAACTGATATTTCCAGTTCCCCGGTAACATTTGCCGACAAGTTTCCGCGTACGAAACAAGATAAGCCGACGCGTCCGGTAGCGCTGTTGTAAGTGTACATGAGTTTCAAGTGGGGGGTTCAAGCGCGGCGGGCTAAACTAACGGGCAGTTTTGCGCAACATTGTTGTCTTCAAAAAAATTCAAATTTCCTCTTGAACCTTACGCGACGTCAGGATTTATAATGAACGTAACAGTTGGATGAAACGCGGGCCAACGGCCAAAAAAATTGGACAAACTAAATTCGAAATCGGAGGAAGAACTGACATGAGAAAACTCGTATTATTCATGCATGTGTCGCTGGACGGGTATGCGTCGGATTCGAACGGAGGACTCGATTGGATTCCGTACAACGAGGAATTAGAGAAATACGCCGAAGAAGTCGTAGCCGAAGTCGGAGCTCCCGTTTACGGACGCACGACGTATCGCATGATGGAGAGCTACTGGCCCACGATGCTGGACAATCCGAATGCGTCCAGACACGATGTGGAGCATGCCAAATGGCTGCAGGATGTTAAGAAGGTCGTCATTTCCGGCACGATGGATAAAGTGGAATGGAACAATACGATGCTGATCAAGGATAATATCGCAGAGGAAATCAAGGTACTCAAGGAGCAGCCCGGCAAAAATCTCGTTATCTTCGGCAGCCCGGGAGCGGCGAAGACGCTGCTTAAGCTCGGCCTGATCGACGAATTCCTGCTTACAATTTGTCCGGTCGTCCTGGGCGGAGGGAAATCGGTATTCGACGGCGGCGGCGAGAAAATCAGGCTCAAGCTGCTGTCCAGTCGAACGCTCAAGTCGGGCATTATCGCGGCCCGCTACGAGTTGGAGAAATAGTCGTACAAGGTGTTCTACTAACAGAGACGATTGTTGAACGATCCAGGGGGCAGGTTGCCGCGGCAACTGCTCCCTTTTTTTTATTAAGCTAAAGGACAGGATCAACAACTTTTCTGTTGACGGCACCTTTATTAAAGTAACTGGAGTTGATGCTTCTAAAGCTATGCTGAGTAAAGCCAAGGAAAAGGATACGGAGAAATTGATTCAGTTTATTGTCGGGGATGCATACAACCTACCTTTTCTTGATGGTTATTTTGATGCTGTCTTTATGTCACACTTGATACATCATATGGATGCCCGATAACGATGCTTCAGGAATGTTATCGTACAATTGGGACGAATGGGGCGGTACTGATCCTTTATGGAGCGATTGAACAAATTGAGGATGATGTAGTGCATCGATTTTTTCCAAAATGCCTGGAGCTTGATCGGCAGCACACCAAAAAGGGATGATGTCGAATTCTATTTAAAAGAAGCAGGATTTAAAAGG
Organism: Paenibacillus hodogayensis; assembly: GCF_039536325.1. Taxonomy (NCBI): domain Bacteria; kingdom Bacillati; phylum Bacillota; class Bacilli; order Caryophanales; family Paenibacillaceae; genus Paenibacillus; species Paenibacillus hodogayensis. The sequence goes on along the minus strand of NZ_BAAAYO010000010.1, from coordinate 1,239,476 downwards.
ATTGAAACTGCAATCTTAAATTTAATAACAGATGAGGAATTCGAAACGGGTTTAAAAAATCTTCTTGAATATTACAGCATCCATAGTGGTGACCCGTGGCTTTTACAAGATAAATTAAGCATGTGTGTAGGATATAAGGATTAACCGCTATGAAGGGAATTGGAACATTCCAGCCCAAATGGGGAGGATATAGATGTCTGATATTCAAGCAATTGTACTGGACTTGGACGGAACCTAGCTAGGCTAGACTACATGGTTTATTACAACGGTGCTTTAGTTACATGCAAATCTAAGCAAAACGAGCGGCACATTAGTATCCCTATGGAAATTAGCCAGCAGATTAACAAATTTATCGAGCTACGAGTACCTCAATCGATAATCTCGTACGAGGTTAATGATTCATGGTATACGTGTAGACCAGTTCCCGACTCCCAATGTGCTCAATTAGGTATCCGCTCGAATGACCCGAAACCCCAGGTTGTTGACTGGGTGTTAAGCGATATCGGAGTGAAAGCAGAAAATGTAATGGTATTCGGGGATGATTTTAACGATTTAGGACTATTCCAGATGTGCGGATTTCCGGTTGCAATGGAAAACGCGATAATTGAGCTGAAAAATGGTGCAAAGCACGTAACCCAATCCAATGATCAGGATGGTGTTGCTGTTGCACTTGAGAAATTTATAGTGGCCTTACCTGCTGATATGGATTCGTGGGTGCGATAGTTCCCGAGATGCTTAATCTTCTTAGAGCTTGCTCATGGGAGAATTCCTCCTAAAAGGTGCGAAAAGCCAGACATCCCGCAAGGGACTCTGGCTTTGATGTATGGAAATCGGGGATTTAACGATTGCCGGCGATTAGCTTGGCATTTTCGAGCAATTGCCAAACGATCTTGGCCACTTCCGCTCGTGTCATATTGCTGGTCGGTAGTATATGCGAGTAGGAGCCTGTGACAATTCCGTTCTTCACGGCTGCGGCGACTGATGATTCGGCCCAACTGTCTACTTCTGTACGGTCGGAAAAAGCATGCAGCGCAGCTTCGACTTCAGTGGCGCTAATGTTCGTATCCAGCCCCGCAAGCTTCATCGCCCTTGCTATGACCGTGATTGCTTCCTGCCGGGTGATCGTCCTCGACGGACGGAATGTACCGTCTTCATACCCGGTAATGAGCCCATACTCGGACGCTTTAGCCACAGCCCCGTAATACCAGTCGCCGGACTTCACATCCGTAAAGGAAGCTCGGCTTCCATTCGCGGTCAACCCCACCGCCCTGACGATGATCGTCGCGAATTCCGCGCGTGTGATAGGCTCGTCGGGCATATAACGAGATGTATGAGACGTATCCGCCCCGTTGACGACTTTCCGTGCCCCTAGATCGTTCACCGCAGATTCGGCCCAGTGACCTTTTACGTCTGTAAACGAAATAGAGTGTTCAATGAGAGCATAGGTGCTGCTAGTCAAGCTGTGGATGACCGCGAAATGCTTCCCATCGCGTTTTACAACGTATGTCGGGACGTGACGGACAGTTCCGTCAGTTTCTAGTACGACGGCAGTTGTCACTTGGAGCGGGTCGACGCCGTCCGGAATCGGAATTTCACGCCCTACATACGTGTTAAATTTGTCTATGCTCACCTCTCGATCGTTGTACAAGGCGGTCAAGCTGAAATCGACCGGAGGGGCAATGACCGTAAACCGTTCTTTTACCGACGTTTGTTCCAGAAGCTTCAAGGTGGTGGAATTGCTTTTCGCTATGTCGACATGCACAATGATGTCGGACAGCTTCACCTGACTGCCGAACTGCTTCGATATGGAATCGATTTGGATTTCGGTCGCGGGCAGCAGGTAACTTCCGTTTGGCGTTCTCAGTTCGATTAAGGCATTCTTGTCTTGCATAGCTTTCAACATGTCTCCGGATATCGCTAACCGTACTTGGTCCGAGCTTGCACTCACTGGAATAACGATCGTTGATTTATTTTTTGCTTTGGCAAGCTGCTCCTTCAGTAGAGCTTCTTCGAGGCGAACCGTAAGTAAGGTTCTCTCGCCCTCGCGTGATGAAGCGGCAGTGGCGATTCGATCGAATTCTTGTCCATCGATCTGAATGGGTAGCGGTTTCGATTGATTTCCGGGTGAATAATAACCGCTGTAACTATCGGGAGACGAGGCAGCTGCGCGAGTCACCGCAATTTCATATGTTTTTGTTGCTCCGTTATGAGAAGTTACAACGACTTTAATCGTATTGACGCCTACGCTTAACGGCAACGGCGGAGATGCCGTGGAGCCCGTTAGCGCGAACGGACCGCTCACCCGCGTGCCGATGTTGTTGTACACGCTTGTCGTTACGCTTGCGTAAGTGGCGTCGTATACGGACGCCGTCACCGTCACCGACGATACCTGGTTAGCCACATTGGACGTATAGCTGGTTGCGCCGGGAGCAAAAGTCGGACTCAGAACGCCGTTTGACAAGCTTAAAGCGGCCAAATCCGCATTGTTATGCGCGCTCCATTTCGCATATAGCGTCAAATCCCGGGTGATTGCGGTTGTAAAATCATACGCTGAGGTTAATCCCTTGTCGGTGTACCAGCCTGCGAAGCTGTATCCGGGTCTGACCGGATCTTCGGGTTTCGTTGCCGTGCTTCCCTTTGTTACGTTTTGAATACCGACTAGCGAACTGTCATTGCTGTCAAAAGTTACGGTGTAGGTCGGTTCTTCTACCGGCGACGCGTTCCATTTCGCATATAGCGTCAAATCCCGGGTGATTGCGGTTGTGAAATCATACGCCAAAGTTAATCCGCTATCGGAGTACCAGCCTGCGAAGCTGTACCCGGGTCTGACCGGATCTGCGGGTTTCGTTGCCGTGCTTCCCTTTGTGACGGTTTGATTGTCGACAAGCGAATCGTCATTGCTGTCAAAAATTACGGTGTAGGTCGTTTCTTCTACCAGTGACGCGTTCCATTTCGCATATAGCGTCAAATCCCGGGTGATTGCGGTTGTAAAATCATACGCTGAAGTGAATCCGCTGTCGGCATACCAGCCTGCGAAGCTGTATCCGGGTCTGACCGGATCTTCGGGTTTCGTTGCCGTGCTTCCCTTTGTGACGGTTTGAATACCGACTAGCGAACTGCCATTGCTGTCAAAAGTTACGGTGTAGGTCGTTTCTTCTACCGGCGACGCGTTCCATTTCGCATAAAGCGTCAAATCCCGGGTGATTGCGGTTGTGAAATCATGCGCCAAAGTTAATCCGCTATCGGAGTACCAGCCTGCGAAGCTGTACCCGGGTCTGACCGGATCTGCGGGTTTCGTTGCCGTGCTTCCCTTTGTTACGGTTTGATTGCCGACTGGCGAACCGTCATTGCTGTCAAAAGTTACGGTGTAAAATTCCCCCGCCGGCGGTTCGGTAATCGTAAACGGAATGGATTCGGCATAGCTATTGCCGGCATGATCGAATACTTGGAAATCTACTAGATGGACACCGGGTCGATCTACAACGAAGGAGCCGTTAGTGCCGTTCACTCGGATAAGCTCTCCGCGATCTACCCGATACTCCACAAACCTTACGCCTGATGCATCGTCGGACTGGTCCTCCGCATGATCGTCGGAAGCGCTCCATTCCATAGTGACCGGCTGCGAATATACGGCGCCGTAAGTGACACCGCTGACCGAGAGGCTCGGCTTCAGGAAGTCGGTCGGAATTAAGCCGACATGCAAATCCAATACCGGAGGCGGAACCGCTACGACACGGCTTGTGGCAGTTTCAAAACCGGGACGGCTTACAACAACCCGATATTGTCCCGCCGCCGTATCCCATGCATAGCGACCGTCTTCGCCTGTGACTTGAGGATTGGTAACCGGTCTGAAGCTGTCCGGGTAGCTATCCTCGCTCATCTCTACCCATTGTCCCGCTGCGCCCAGGGCCGGATCGAAATATTGCAGAACCACGGTAGCGCCCGGTAGCGGCCAACTATCCGGGCCTCCTTGATTCGCATTGTACACGATGCCGCTAGGATCGATTAAAACGATCCTATACTTAATGGGCTGACCGATCACATTGCCCCCATATTGCGGAATTATTTGAAACTCTAGCGGCGAAGTGACCAACCCGACTTGATTCGGTACGAACGTGTGCGACCAGTTTTCGTCATCGATCGGGCTCATCTGAGTCTCATACTGATGCCCGCCAGCATCCGAGGCAAGCAGCGTCACCTTTATGGCTTTCGGATTATCGAAAAACGCGGTGATCGTAATCGATGATCCCGATGTGATAACGGGGGTGGCATCCGCCAAATCCCCGATCGTTCCAATAATCCCGATGTTGATCGGGATATAAGGGATAAACGTGGAAACTTCAAGATTTCCCAGCCCTTCAACCGGTCCGGGTACATTATTTTCAATGTCGGGGGAGCCAGATTTTCTTCCGAGCTGGTAGTCGTTATTTAAATAGCCCCAGGTCCAGGCGGTTCCGTCTTTTTTGATCGCTATCGCATGATCCGTGCCGGCGCTAAGGGATACGACGGATTTCATAAGAACACGCTGCGCAAGCTTGTACTCAATCTCGTAGGTCCCGTCCCCAAGCTGGCCGAAATAGTTATACCCCCATCCCCGCAGCGTTCCGTTCTTCAATGCCGCATACGATTGAAACGAGCCTGCCGCTATGGCGGTTGCGCCTTCCAACCCGGCGTTGCTGGTTGTCAATACGCGCACCGGAGTGCTGCTGTCATCGGCGTTCAGCCCGCCTTTACCATTACCGAGCTGGCCATGGACATTATCCCCCCACGTCCAAACGGTCTGGTCGCGCTTGAGGGCTACCATATGCCGGGAGGATAGACCGGCCGCAATAGAATCTACATTGTTCAGATTAGGAACCTGTTTCGGCACGGGATTGTTCAAGGGGGTGCCCGTTTCATAACCTAGCTGCTTATCCGTGTTGTTCCCCCAAGTCCATACGGTTCCGTCGGGTTTTAAGGCGGCGCTAAATCCCAATCCTGCAGCGACGGCTTTTACACCAGCCAGATTGCCCGCTCGTCCGGGCCTGTTGCTAACGAAGCTGCCGGGGGTTTCGTATCCGAGTTTGCCGTTTTCGCTGTTTCCCCAAGCCCACACGGTCCCGTCTCGTTTTAAGGCAACGGCATGATTGCTTCCTGCAGCGATAGCAGAGACATCCGATAATGCTGCCACTTGTACGGGAATGGAACTGCGGTAGCCGGTACCGCTTGTACCGTTACCGAGCTCGCCATTGGCGCCATTGCCCCATGTCCACACGGTTCCATCGTTTTTTAACGCGATCGTAAAATCGGACCCTGTTGCGATCGCTTTGACGTAGCACAAATCGGGGACTCGTGCAGGAGCTGCGCTGCCTCCATATTTTCCGTTGCCGAGCTGACCGAACTGATTGCTTCCCCACGTCCATACGGTACCGTTGCTTTTCAAGGCCGCGGAATGTTTGCCGCCTGCCGCAACCATCGGTTTTGTCCGGAACGAAGTCGTGGACGTGCAATCGACGAGCCCTTCAAAAACTTGACCGGGCGTGCCGGAAGGAGCGTATACAGTACCTTGCACCGGCGTTACGCGTCCGAGCTGGTAATAGTTGTTTTCGCCTCAAGTCCATACGGTTCCATCGTCTTTAACGGCAAGGGAATGGCCTCTTCCCGCAGCAGCCGAGACGGTAGTGCCGTTCAGACTGGATGTGGTGGCGAATAAGCGCCAGCCGGCGGTAGTAGTCCCGTCGCCAATCTGCATGCCGGAGTTGGATCCCCACGCCTGCAAAGTCCCGTCACTCAGTAAAGCGATCGTATGTTCATAGCCCGCTTCAACGGAGACGACATCCTTCAGCACTTTACGCGGACTCGAACTGTATAGGACTTGCTCGGGGATCGGTGCCGTTGTTCTCGTTCCGTTGCCAAGCTGGCCGACTCCGTTATAACCCCACCCCCATACCGTTCCATCCTTAAGCAGAGCGATCGAATAGTGGAGTCCGAGTGATACGGATTGGGCTTCGCCAAGGCTCGACACTTGTGCGGGGACGGAATTGTAACCGTTCGTGCCGGTCGTTCGGCCAAGCTGGCTGTAGGCGTTGTCTCCCCACGTCCATACGGCGCCCGTGCTTGAAACGGCGGCGGCATGGTTGAACCCTGCCGCAATGGAGGTTATCCCGGACAAGGAGCTTACTTGCTGAGGAGCTTTGCTGGAGTTGCTTCCAGTCGTATCGTATCCAAGCTGTCCGGACGAATTATACCCCCAAGTCCATACCGTTCCATCCTTTTTGAGCGCTACGGTGTAAGTTGCTCCTGCGGCAATGGCGGCAGCATCGCTCATACCGCTCACTTGCACAGGGATCGAACGGCTGGTGGTCGTCCCGTCGCCGAGCTGACCAAAACTGTTATTTCCCCACGCCCATACCGTTCCATCGCTCTTCAACGCAAAGGCATTTCCCGATCCTACCGAAATCGCCACGACATCGCACAATCCGGTCACTTGCACGGGGGGAGAACTGTCTGCCGTCGAACCGTTGCCGAGCTGCCCGAAATTGTTTTGGCCCCACGCCCATACGGTCCCGTCATTTTTTAAATAAACGGAGTGATTGTCGCCTGCGGAGACCATCGGTTTCGTTGTAAAACTGGGTGTGCAACCCGGTGTTTGAGCAAATGCGAAGGTCGGAAGCGAAGCGAAGACGAATGACAAGAGGAGAACGAGCGAGTGTGCGATTTTGATCCTTTTGCGAATATAGGATCTCACAATTTTACCAATCCTTTCAATGAATAATACATCACAATCTATAAATCTATTGTAATTGACAGGAGCTACGAAACTTGTCAAACCAGGCAGTAGATTCGCGAAGTCGGGTGAGAAGTTTTGTCGAAGAAACGCGAAGCGGGCTAGGGCATGATCGAATAGGCGGGGGAGGGTGAAGGCGGCCCGGATATGTTATATTGGAAACATGAGTTGGGACAATTTGGAGATGAAAGAACCTTATTGCATGAATTAGGAGCTGCTATTTAGGTAGTTATTCTACTTTTTCTATAGGAGGTAAGCGAGCGGTTGGCTCCATTAGTAAGGGAATTCCCAGAGCATCACGGTCTTTCTTCAAAGGCTCTGTCGCGTTTTTTTGATAGAGTCGAGCAAAATAAATTGCAGGTAAACAGCTTTATGCTGCTTCAGGACGGTCAAGTAACCGCGCAGATGTGGCGTGCGCCTTATCGGCCGAATTGCCCGCAATTGTTGTATTCGCTTAGCAAAAGCGTCACCTCCATAGCGGTGGGCATAGCGGCGGACAACGGATATGTACATCTGGACGATCCGGTTAATCATTTTTTCCCTGAACAGTGTCCCGAGCACATATCGGAGAATTTGGAAAAGATGAAAATTCACCATCTGTTATCGATGAATACGGGGCATCACTCCAATATTTACAATGCCGTAACCGGTGAGAAGGATTGGGTCCGATCCTTTTTGTCTTTGGAGGTGGAATGTGAGCCGGGGAGTTATTATTCCTATAATACGCCTGCTACTTATATGCTGTCGGCTATTATTCAGCAAGCGACCGGTCAACAGTTGGTCGATTTCCTGATGCCCCGGTTGTTCGAGCCTTTGGGAATCGATCGCCCGGTATGGGAAACTTGTCCGATGGGCATTGTCGCAGGAGGCATGGGGCTGAGCTTGACCACCGAGGGCGTGGCCAAGTTTGGGCAAATGCTGCTGGACAAGGGCAAGTATGAAGGCAAAACAATTGTTTCCGAAGCTTACATGGCTCTAGCCACCCGGGAACAGAGCGATAATCGTCAAGGAGCAAAACGAATCGATTGGGCGCAAGGCTACGGGTACCAATTTCATTTATGTCGCAAAGGCTGTTTCAGGGGCGACGGTTCAAACGGCCAGCTTTGTTTTGTGGCTCCAGAACAACGTATCGTCATTGCGGCAACTTCGGCTTTTCCCCATATGGATCAACTCCAGACATTCCTTGATTTGATCTACGAGCATATTATCGACGAGTTGGATTCGAGCCAAACGGTTCTACCGCTTACGGCCGATAGTGTCGCATTGCGGCAACTCCTTGCCGATATGGCGTACCCAGTCCCGGTTGCCCGTCCAATTCCCGACAACGCAGCAGATCTCGATGGCCGCTTGTACAGGATTGGGGATAATCCGGAGAAGCTCCACAAGCTCGGTTTCGCCCGCATAGGGGAACGGTTGGAAGTTCGGTTTTGTTATGAGGAGAGTGAGAATCGGGTACTCGAATTTGATTTTCGGTCCCCTGTACATGTACACGATAGTCATGTAAAAGATTTGGCAATACATCGCCAAGAAGCTGTCACATATGCCGCCTGGCACGATAACATGACGTTGAAGTTGACCTTGTTATACATTGAAACCCCGTACTGCGTTAGTTATACGCTACATTTCACTGCCGGAGGCATCAAGCTTCATTTCCATAAAAATGTTTCTATGACGTTTAGGGAGTATCAAGTTACGGGGCATCAAATCAAGTAAAAGGATACACTAACCTGTTCTTGTCTAAAAAAAAATCGATCTGAGAGCTTCTGAGAAGCACTTTAAAAAACTGTCCACAATTAATAGATAGCCTCTTTCGAGCATTAAAGCGGGCCAGCCAGCCGGAAACTGGCCGATCTGAGCGTTTGCTCTCGGGGCTAGTGCTCTTTCGAGCACTAAACCCTTGTCCAAACGGCTTCAGCCGCGGAGATAATGCTCTTTCGAGCATTAAAGCGGGCCAGCCAGCCGGAAACCGTCCGATCTGGGCGTTTGTGCTCGGTACTAGTGCTCTTTCGAGCACTAACCCTTATCCAAACGGCTCCAGCCGCGGAGATAATGCTCTTTCGAGCATTAAAGCGGGCCAGCTAGCCGAAAACTGGCCGATCTGGGCGTTTGTGCTCGGGGCTAGTGCTCTTTCGACTAACATGTGAGGAGGAAATATGATGACGAAACGTTCAAGTGTGCCGGATCAAGAGCATTGGAATGGAGTGTATAACAGGTTAGACCTGGGCAAGCCGGTCTACGACTTATGGCTCGATGCCTATGCACCATTTTTGGACGGAGCGAAGAATGACGCCATTATCGATCTAGGCTGCGGCTACGGTTGTGATACGCTCTACTTGACGGAGCGTGGTTACCGCGTTATAGCTTGCGATTTCTCGGAAGAGGCGCTGCGTCGTATCGCCGAACACATCCCGGAGGCTGAGACGAAGCAGGTTGATATGACTGCAGGCTTGCCCTTTGAGGGCGGAAGTGCCGGAGCGGTCGTGGCCGACTTATCGCTCCATTATTTCGCTTGGCAGGATACCGTTAATATCGTGAACGATATCGCTCGGGTACTGAAGCCGAGAGGCGTTTTACTGGCCCGCTTCAACTCGGTGGGAGACGTTCACTATGGCGCTGGACTTGGGGTTGAGCTGGAGCCGAACTATTATGAGCATGATGGGCGGCGAAAACGGTTTTTCGATGAGGGCGATTTGCTCCGGCTGTTTGCGGATTGGGAAATAAAAGCGCTTAGAGAGACGGACCTGCACCGTTACGGCAAGCCGAAACGTTGTTGGGAATTGGCAGCTGTAAAGGTGTAAACGAACTTGCTACCAGACTAAAGGAAACCAGAGCCCAATAAATAACCAGACTAGGCTGCCGACAGGAACGGCAGCCATTTCGTTTAAGCCGAAGTTATTACAGCTGTGGAGACGGACAGGTTTATCGCAGATTTTGGCAATTGCATTTAGAAAAGCGATTGGATTTAACCGGCTTCCAAAAAAAGTTCCAACCTTTTTCGCAAGGATATGACTTACTAGATAGCAGCGCTGCTTGGGGGGAGAAAGATGGGTACACAGCTTGAAAATGAAATGGGCTCCGTTCTGGTTCCATACACCAAGCCAATCTTTGGATTTGCTTTGAACCGTACCGGCGACCGGCAGGAAGCGGAGGACTTATCACAGGAAATTTTTCTCCAACTTCTCAAATCCATGTCGTCCGGCAGAGACATACAGAATCTGGACGGGTATGTATGGACGGTCGCCCGTTTCACTTGGGTGAATTGGTTGAACCGTCGTAGGAGGACCTCATCTTCCCTTGATCTTAACGGTATGTCGGAGCTCCCTTCTCCCGACACGCCCAACGTCTTGGAGCAGATAATTCAGAGCGATGAATACAAAAGACTGCGCCAAGAGATTGCCTATCTTTCGCAATTACAGCGGAAGATCGTGGTTATGCATTACTACGATGGGAAGAAACAGAGCGACGTCGCAGTCGAGTTGGGCATTCCCGTCGGAACCGTAAAGTGGCATCTCCATGATGCCAGACAAGAACTAAAGAAAGGGATGGTACGGATGCGGAGCAGTAACGAGCTTAGCTTTAATCCGGTACAATTTGTGAGAACGGGTCATTCAGGAACTCCAGGAAAAATGGGGGAAACGTATACCTTCATGAGACGCAGTATCGCACAGAATCTCATGTATGCCATGTACCACAAGCCGAAAACGATTCAAGAGCTTGCCAGAGACCTAGGTACACCGGCAGCGTTCATTGAAGATGAAGTCGAGTATCTGGAGGAGTATGGTTATGTGATTGAGGCAGGAAGCGGAAAATATGCAGCCAATATGATCATTTGGAATTTTACCGACGAACAGCGGTTAAAAGTGAAAAAGCTGTACAGGGAATGCGCAAGCCTCGTAGCCGATCAACATTTCGATGCATTGATGGATATCCGCAGCGGCATAGAACAGTCCGACTTGTACGTCCCGGATAAGGATTACCATTTTTTACTGTGGACCCTTCTTCCCATGAACATAGGAGAGCAGGGGCGCAATGCGAATGCAGTAACGATCGATAGGGAGAAGGCGCTCCCCTTTAGAAAAGACGGGGGACGTTATATCGCCACCGCTCACCTGAATAGTGGGACTTTGTCCACTCCGCATCAGGAGCCTGACTACTATGTTTTCAACGGCGCTATGACCCGAGACACTGCGGACGGCTTGTATTTGTGGCAGTTTAACACGTTTTGGAGCGATCGCGTATCCCAAGGATGGGCAAATCTCACTTCACGTGATGTTCAAAAGTGTCATGCTTACTGGAGCGGCAGTATGGACGAAGAAACTCAGAAGGAGGACTATGCTTTCCTGTTAGAGAGAGGCTACCTTCGCAAAGACGGGAATGAGTATACGTTTAACACGATATGGGTCGACAAACCTGCAACAGCCGAAGCGATACGTCGGTTGATGCCCGACCTGTCCAATGTATATGCACCGGCCATAGCGAGTCTGTATGAGCAAGCTCTCCTTCTTGCGATGCAAAACCAGCCCAAACATTTGGAGCAGCAGATCGCTTACATGACTATGCAGAATACGAACGCCGGTCAACTGGTTCCATACGTTCTGAAGCATCTTCTCGATAACAGAAAGCTTCGCGAACCTGAGCCGCACCAAAGCAAAACGATCACGACTTGGATGGGATTGTGTAAGGAAACAACCGTTCCCGGAAAGAAATAGACCTTCTATTCTGGCTAAAAGATGAAATAACCAAGCCCTTCGGAACTTACCGAGGGGCTTGCTCGTTACCCGGTTGAAGTATCGGGAGTTTAATTTAAACAGAACTACACCAGGAATGGATCATGTTTATTTGATAAAATCCATTTGTAGGAAGATCGGGGTAAGTGGGGAGATGGTCAAGTTTGTTATTAAGTTCACAATATGTATTAGATGATGAGGTCGAGATAGTAAGTGCAGATTCAAGAGAATTTGCAATCCATTACACAACGTATCGAGAAAATATTTTCTTCAGACAAAGCTGGGAAAGACGAGTGTCTATTTTCGGAGATGCCACCTCTTGTTATTGGATATCGCTAAATCATCGACGAATTGGCGGGGTTTGCTTGGAGCCCAATTCATTATCTTCCTTTTTCTTAATACCCCCTTTTATTGATGTGTTTCGGGTAATGTTACCCTTGAAAAAGTTTCTAATCAGCTGTTCTAGACCAAACCAACCAATACAAGCGTATGGGATATTGCCCTATCAAACAGAGCATTTTTTACGTCTGGGCTTTTTGCCATCCGAATCAAGACGAGTAATGATAAGGCCAACTGAATCATTCGAACAGCAGGAGTGGGGAGATGAACTAGATTGTGTCGCCCCCAGCGCAAAACGAGTAGACGAGGTTGCTAAGATGTTACTCGAATCTTACTCGGGCACCGACAGCATCGGGTATCCAGCAGAAAATACAATACAACAACAAATATCGGCACTTGAGTACTACTTCAAAAATAACGACATAGAGATTTTGAAGTCGGCATCCAGCCTTATTTATAATAAGTCGAATAACGAATTAATTGCAGTCTGTTTTATTTCGTTATGGGAAGACCTTCCACTAGTATCCAATATCGCAGTAATTCCCAAGTACCGTAGCAAACAAATCGCTACAAGATTACTGAAGAAAGCACTAACGGTTTTAAAAGATGAATATGAAGTTCTTCGGCTTTTTGTGACTATAGGAAATCCAGCTGAATCTTTATATTACCGGCTAGGTTTTTATCCTGGACTAGAGCAAACTACATTTTATCTGCCACATGAAACGCGTAGGTATTAAATTACCGGGAAGAAGGGGGCTCTCATGTTAGTCATTCAATCCATCAAAGAATGTCCGCAGCGTCAAACCGAGCTTGCTGACTATGTTAAAGAGCAGTGGCCTAACGTAAAAAAAGTTGTGCTGCCCGCCATTGACGAAAGTGTATTAGCCGACGGCGGACTGCCGTTTACATTTCTACTGTTGAAATCCGGTACTATCATTGGATTTTATCAATTAATTGAACAGGAATTTGTAACTCGAAAAGATTTATCGCCCTGGATAGCCCCGTTGTTCATTGACAAGGGCGAGCGAGGTCAAGCTTTGGGTGCGTTATTATTGGAGCATGGCCGAAAAATGGCGGGGCAGTTAGGGTATAACAAGGTTTATTTGGCGACTGACCATATTCTGTATTATGAGAAGTATGGATTCAGGGAAATAGGTTTGGATACCTTCGAGTGGGGACGCCCTACGAAAATCTACGAACATGACACCATAAAGTAATGTTCATCGCTTGATGGAGCTAACGGAGATTAAGAACTGGACTATGGTTTCGAGGTGAATAACAATGAGAAGCGAACAAGAAATGATGGACTTGATACGGGGAGTCGCCCAAAAAGACGACCGCATTCGAGCAGTATACATGAACGGTTCAAGAACCAATCCCAATGCCCCCAAAGATCTGTTTCAGGATTATGATATTGTTTACGTTGTGACGGAAACAGCCTCCTTTCTACGCGATGAGAACTGGATCAATAGGTTTGGAAAACTGTTAATGATCCAAGAGCCTGACAAGAATGACCGGCTTATCGGGATAGATATGGATTTTGACAGGTCGTACGGATATTTAATGCTCTTTACGGATGGAAACCGCATCGACCTTCACATCGAAACCAAGGAGTCGATGATCGACGGGTATGTCAGCGACAAGCTTACTGTGCCTTTATTGGATAAGGACAGTTGTCTTCCCGGCATTCCTGCTCCTTCAGACATCGACTACCATGTGAAAAAGCCGACAGAACCCCTTTACATCAGTTGCTGCAGCGACTTTTGGTGGTGTCTGCAAAACGTTGCAAAGGGAATCTGGCGGGACGAACTGCCGTATGCAAAGCTAATGTACGAGAAGACCACCAGAGCTTCGTTGGATGAGATGGTTTCATGGTGGATCGGAACAAAAAATGAATTTCAAGTTTCAACAGGCAAGATGGGAAAGAATTTCAAAAAGTATCTTCCGGAGTTATACTGGCAGATGTATAAAGAAACTTACTCGGACAGCGATTTTGAGAACATGTGGAATTCTATATTTGTCGCATGCGAATTATATCGATCTCTAGCTAAAGACGTAGCCGAATATTTTTTGTTTACTTACCCGACGGATGACGATGCTAACATGACGGAATACCTCAAGCATGTAAGAGGGTTACCTGCGGATGCAAAGCAAATTTACTAGAAGCTTAAAGTGCCTAGTATAATGAAACATTAACCAGGTTAAAAAACATGGCCCAACTATAGCAATTGTTCCACCGATACTTGGTACAACAAGCTCCCTTCACTGAACAATACGCGATTTTCCCGAAAATCTTGTGTCTGCGGTGCAAGCGGCTTGGCTTGTTTATTCTGAAAATGGATGTTGTGCCCTTTCGTCAGTTTTCCCGGTTTTTCATTTTTTTTGAGCACGTAGGTTCCGCTTTTCCCGTACCCGCCATCGAACAAAAAGTGATAACCATCCGTACAAAACCCGGAAGAGCCGGAAATCTCGGGATTGATAAAGGTGACCTCAGCCTGCACGGGACCGCCCGAGATGCGACCCAGCAAGAAGTCCGTATAATAATAAAACCAGACCTCCTCTTCGTGAACTACGTTCAACGCATAACAATCGGCAATATCCGCCATGCGATCTTCGTATCGTTTGTTGCCATGCTCATCCCAGGCCAGAAGGCCATGGGCGCCAACCGGTTGATCCCAGCCGTTATTGCCGAACACGCCTTCGTCGAAATAACTGGTCCAGATGGTCCCCTTCTCCGTCACCTGAACGCTTTGAATCCCGTCTCCCAGCAGGAACTCTCGAATGGTACGCCCTTTATAATCACATACTTTGGCGTTCAAATCGTACTTGTCCGGACCATAATAAGAGCAGCGCGCTCCGACCAGCAGCAATTGATTGCGAAGCGGTTGGACATAATGGTAGTTGAATTGCTGGCCCTCGATCACCGTTTCATCGACATCGTTACCTTCTACAACGAGTATTTTGTAGGTATAGGCTTGCTTGAGAGCGGACGGAACGAACATTCCTCTTTCCCGTTCCGGGATGCGGTTGATGAGCAGGACATACACGTACCCATCCCCGCCGAATTGAGCGGATACGATCTCAAACCCTTCCATATGCTTTGAAATATCGGCAAAAGGCTGCAGTGCCACCGTTTTATGATACATGCCAATCCCTCCAGAAGGTTAGTTGTAAACCATCCTTACTTGTTAGGTGTATTTTATCGGAAAAGAATGTTCCCTAACATGGCGGAAGTATGGCGAGTCGCAGCACGGCAAAAAACCGTTCGTCGGCAAGACGAACGGGCGATGGCCGCCAGGTTCATTAGTCAGCGGCTTCGTTCAGATGGTTTTTCAACGTCAAGGCCATGGTTTTGCGCTCGCCCTCGCCGCTGTTCTCCCAGATGATTTCGAACAGGACGCCTAGCCCGGGCAGCGCTTTGTCGTCGCCGCCGATCGAATCCTCGATGACTCCGACCAGTTCCTCTTCGGACTTGTCGTGAACCCGTTTAATGATCGCTTGCCGTAAGCTTAAAATCATGTTGGAACCTCCGGTTTCGTCGTGTTCTCACGTTAATATGCTCCGAAACGGCCGCCTTCATGTACGGGAGAAGCGGAACCGCCGTATGGCGGGACGGTTGCCGTGTGGTATAATAAACGGCAACAGGCTGGAGAGGAGCATGGTCATGAAAGCGAAGCAATACGCCGTTATCGGCATGGGCCGGTTCGGATCGAGCGTTGCCAAATCGCTGTACGGTCTCGGTTACGAGGTGCTGGCGATCGATTCGAGCGAGCAGAGAATGCAGGAAGTATCCGGCACGGTAACGCATGCCGTGCAAGCCGATTCGACCGACGAGGAAGCGCTCCGTGCGCTCGGCATCCGTAACTTTGACGTCGTCGTCGTGGCGATCGGACAAGATATTCAATCGAGTATCCTCACTACGCTCATTCTCAAAGACCTTGGCGTTCCGCTGTTGGTCGTTAAGGCACAAACCGAGCTGCACGGCAAGGTGCTGAAAAAAATCGGCGCCGACAAAGTAATATTCCCGGAACGAGACATGGGTTTACGTGTCGCGCACCATTTAATATCCCCTAATATTTTGGATTTTATCGAGCTTTCCGACGATTACAGTATCGTGGAGCTAAAAGCCTCGTCGACGATGATCGGCCGGACGCTGCGCGAGCTGGACGTTCGGGCCCGGTACGGATGCAACGTGATGGCGTTAAAGACGGGCGATAAGATGAACATTTCGCCCAATGCGGACGATACGATCAAGCATGACGATATTCTTGTCGTCGTCGGTCAGAACGACCAACTGCGGCAGCTGGAGCGGGCGTTCGGGGAAGGGGGCAAATAAACATGCGTCGCCCGGAAAAAATCGAATCGCTGCACAATCCGCGGGTGAAGCAGTGGGCTCAACTGTTGGACAAGAAGGGCAGAGACAAGCAGGGGCTTTATCTTGTGGAGGGCATTCATCTCGTTCATGAGGCGCTGAAGTTTAGGGCCGGCGTGGAGACGCTCTTATTCTCCGCCGAACGCGGCATACCGGACGAGATCGCAGGGCTGCTTGAGAGAGAAACGGACCTGGAGTGCGTAGCGGTGAGCGAACCTGTGCTGCAAAAATGCTCCGATGCGCAAACGCCGCAGCCGGTTATTGCGGTTGTTCGCAAGACGCAGGCAGCGACCAATTCTCTGCTTGAACGCGAGCGTGCCCTCGTTGTCGTCGTCGACGGGGTGCAGGACCCCGGCAACCTCGGGACGATCATCCGGTCCGCGGACGCGGTCGGAGCGACGGGCGTCGTGCTCGGCCTCGGGACCGTCGACCTGTACAACCCGAAGACGGTCCGTTCGACAATGGGCTCGATGTTCCACCTTCCGATCGTTGAGGCTGCGCTGCCTCCGCTGCTGGCGGAAGCGAAGCGCAAGGGGATCCGGCTATTCAATACGAGCTTGCAGGCGACGCGAACTTGCTACGAGACGGATTGGACAGAAGCGTCGTGGATCGTCCTCGGCAATGAAGGCAAAGGCGTATCGCCGGAAGTGGCCGCGCAGATCGATGAGCACATCATCATCCCGATGAAGGGGCCGTCCGAATCGCTCAATGTCGCCATGGCCGCTACGGTGCTGCTGTTCGAAGCTATGCGGCAGCGGGGAGTTTAATAGGAGGCAAAAGCAATTCACGACTATAGGTACACCATTTCGAATATCCGCCAATCCTACAGAGCCGTCAGGGGTGTCCCTTGACGGTTTTTCTTTCAACCGATGGACTGTGCCGGCACCGATCCGCTTTTACAACTCTATAACAATACCGTAATAATATGAGTATATACAAAGGAGGTGAGTCCTTATGGCAGCCATATTGATAGTTGAGGATGAAATCTCGATCAATGAGTTGGTGAAAAGGAGTTTGCAGCTTGTCGGGCATCACTGCACTTCTGTTTATGACGGAATAGCGGCCATATCTGAAATTCAAGCCCAAACCTATGATCTTATCATTTTAGATATTATGCTGCCCGAGCTGGACGGGTTTGAAGTGTTTAAACGAGCGCAGGAGATTCCCACGATATTCTTATCGGCGCGCAGCAGCTTATCCGACCGGATTAACGGCTTTTCGATGGGGGCTGACGATTATTTGACCAAGCCCTTTGAAATGCTGGAGCTGCTCGCTCGCGTGGAAGCTGTATTGCGGCGAACCCAAAAACAGAAAAGCGGCTTTGAAGCGGAAGCGGTGCGGATCGATTTTGACAGCCGTCAAGTCTTTTATAAGGGACAGCTCGTGGAATGCACCCCAAAAGAGTACGAATTGTTGGAGGTGCTGATCAACAACCGCAATATCGCCTTGTCCAGAGAAAGACTTCTGGAGCTCGTATGGGGCTATGATTACGAGGGCGATACCCGCACGATCGATGTACATATCCAAAAGCTGCGAAAAAAATTAGGCTGGGAACATGTGATCAAAACGGTCTACAAGCTGGGTTACCGCTTGGAGATCAGTCTATGAAATACCGCACTTTTTTAACCACCCTTACGTTGTTCCTACTCTCCTTCAATTTCGGCATATTTATCATTTCCGTCACCACTTTCAAAGATACGGTGAACCGCGCAGAGGAAAAAAGCTTGGGCGAGCATTATTTCATAACATCTGCGCTCATAAGAGATTTGCACGCGGTGGAAATTCGCGGAACGGATATTGATGGCTCTTTGAGTTCCCTGCTCCAGCCCTACCGGTTTTTGTCCGGAGATAGGAAGGTTAAACTGGCGCTTTACAAGGGCAATCAGCTTGTTTACTCGAATCGGCTGGAGCTCTCCCTGCAGAGCCGTTTTGTGGAACCGCCGGAGGACGGAAGCCGTCTGGTTGCAAGGCAGAGTGCAGATGGCCGTACGTTTGTCATGGTTTCGGGAAAGCTTCCATCGCCTTATCATGCATACACGATGGTCTATCTTTATGATATGACGGATTCCATCGCCGCGTGGAAACAGATGAAGAACATGCTGTTTATGGCGGGTACTATTCTTTCCGGACTGCTTGCTTTCGTTCTTCTTTTGCTGCTTAATCGAATATTCAAGCCGTTGCGGCAAATTTCCCAAACCTCCCGTTATATTGCAGCCGGCGCATACGAGACCAGGCTTCCGGTATCCGGCCATGACGAGCTTTCCGAAATGGCTCGCAGCTTTAATCATATGGCGGGAGAAATCCAGCATCAAATGACGGAGCTGATCAACGCCGCCGAAAAGAAGCAGCAGTTTATCGACAATTTTGCCCACGAGCTCCGGACGCCCTTGACCGCCATATACGGATACGCGGAATATATGCAAAAGGCCGCTTTGACCGAGGACGACCGGTTGTCCGCAATCGGCTACGTGATGTCGGAAAGCCGGCGTTTGCAGACTATGTCCAATCAATTGCTCGAGCTGGCCAACCTGAAAAACGATCAGATCGTCCGAGAAGAGCTGGACGTATCCGCCCTCTTTAAGTCTGTGGAACAGACTCTGCATAACAAGATGACGGAAAAAGAAATTCAGCTGGAGTTTTTTGCGGAGACGGATGTGATTTGGGGAGACGCTTACTTGCTGGAGAGTCTGTTTGTCAATTTGATCGACAATGCGATCAAGGCGTGCGGCAAAGGCGGGCATATCCTCGTACGCGCGGCGATGGAAGCGGGGAAGATGACGGTATGCATTCGGGATAACGGGAGAGGCATGACCTCCGAAGTGCTCGGGCTTATTACGGAACCTTTCTACCGGGCGGAGAAATCGCGCAACCGCAAGGACGGCGGGGCCGGATTAGGACTTGCCATCTGTAAACAAATCGTCGTGCATCATGGCGCGGAGATGGAATTTAGGAGCAGCCCCGGCGAAGGAACGACAGTACAAATCGTTTTTACAACTTCACCATAACTCGATGATGGTTCTATAACCCGGCCGTTTTATACTGCATGTGTAATCCAAACCATACGGTGGAGGAGAGATTCAGTTGAAAGAGAACCGATCGGAAAGACACGGCTTCAAAAAGACCCTACTGGCGGCCGCAGCGATCATAGGGACCGGCACGTTGCTGTTTCAGGGATTCACGCAAGCGGCGACGGCGGCGGAATTCAAGAAAACCAATTCGATTCCTACAAGCTATGCGGCTTATACTGCCGATTCATCCCAGTCGCCGCAAAACAGCTTGCCGGAAGGCTACCAAAAAGCGAATTATACGCTCAGAGGCATTGATCTGGAGTATTACCGCAACCAGACGCCAACCGGCAAAGATATGACCAAAGAGGAAGCGGCGGAAATCGGCGCGAAAGCGCTTTGGGACGTATTTGACCTGAGCTTGGAGGGGCAGGTGGTCGAAATCGGCTACCAACAGCCGACCGAAAGTCTTCCCCGCTCGAGATGGTACGCCGATGTGCTGGTCAACGGCGAGCGCATTTATTGCTTCTCCGTGGACTCCGTAACGGGAGAATTGTTTAACATATCCCGCAGTCGAACGTTGGATGTGAAGGTTTCCGTAGCTTTTGATGCGGCACTGGATAGAAACCCGCAGGAGTATGTGGAGCTGGCAAAGAAGCTGGCGGAGAAACATAACGTCGTTCACGGCGCAGTCAAGTCGGTTGCATACAACGGTCAAGGATACAGCAATAACGACCCGACTCTTTCCGTTGATATTTCGGGTGAAAATGGGGAAATGGCGTTGATGAGTCTCTCCCGATATGACAAGGAGTTACTCGGTATCGTCTATAGTACGGAATATAAGCCTACGATCGAATTCAACGAGAAGATGATGAAGCGGATGCATGAAAAGGTTAAAGAAATGGAGAAGTCGTCGCCCCCTGCCAGCAAAAACGAAGCCCCCTATCTGAAGCCTTTGTATTTTTAGAAGGCATTTACTTACTTCGTTGAAGTGAAATCGTTCATCGCTCAAGCCGCCACGTTTGTTGGCGGTTTTTTTTGCGCGATCGTACGTCGGCTTTTTACTTTGACCAGGTCTGATCGCCCGATCCGTTCTTGAACAAGTCTTTTCAACTTACACGAAGCTGTTTGGGAATGTGTTCTCCTTCAACGCGTATTTATCCATAACCTTCTTGCCAATGAAGGTTTTTTACGTTGTAGAAGGAAAATAGGAAACACATCTTCCCGGCTGGCCCGCAAGCGCGCCCCGATCCGGCTTGACTCCAGATTGCGGCAACTGGTATGGTGACATCAAAAGACACCGTGAAGCTCCGGAAGAAATCAAAATCGCGATCGGGAGACAGGGAGGTAAAGAGGAATGACCTACGTGAAGACCGACTTATTCGATATTCCATGCCTGAGAATGAAGCCGACAGGCACATCCAAAGGAACGGTTTTGCTTTACCACGGCTGGAGCTCCAGCATCGAAAGCTACGAGTTTTTTGCCTCCACGATCACGCACTGGGGCTACGAGGCGGTCGTTCCGGAGCTCCCGCATCACGGGGAGCGGGGGAAGTTGAACTACGGCGAGCCCGGGCAGCTTCAGCAATATTTTTGGCCTACGGTGCTGCAGGGCTTGGAGGAAGCGAAAGCGATCGCCTTCCATTTGGCCGGGCAGGATGCCAGGCTGGCGGTGATCGGGCATTCGATGGGGGGCTTTATCGCAGGCGGCGTATCCGCCAAAGTTCCCGCCATTCGGTCCGCCGTCGTCATCAACGGTTCGTGCGCGTGGGTGAAGTTCGAGGAGCTGTACCGGAGCAGGCTCGGGCTCCCGGCAAGCGACGAGGCCCAAACGGCGCTGGGAGAGCACGACCCGATTACAGCTTGGTCTGCAGGCAACGATACGGCGCTGCTGTTGCTCCACGGCACGGAGGACACGACCGTTCCGATCGACAGCCAGAGCTATTTTGCAAGCGCGGCGCCCAAGGAGCGATTCCGCGCCCTGGAATTTGTCCAATACTCGGGGGTCAATCACCAGATTACGTTAAGTATGCTGCAAAGGACGAAGGGTTGGCTGGATGACTACTTAGCCGGTCGTTAATCTTTTTTTGCCGCCAATCAACAAGCGCTCCGAAGTATGGTCTCCGTCTTAAAGGCCATCGTCTTTGTCATTAGAATGGGGAGCATTCGTGCAAAGCAGCTTGGGTCAAATAAACCGTATTCCATATCTACAAAGCGCCTTCACGCAGTTCTAATACGATTAAGGCCATTAATCGTTGGGATGAGAAGAGCTGTTTCGGGAGGTCAGGGCCGTCGAGCGGAACTGCCCCGGTGTCTTACCGGTATTTGCTTGAACGCTTTATTAAAATGGCTCAAATCGTTAAAGCCGACCTCCTGCGCGATATGGATAATTTTATCGCCGGAATTGCGAAGCAGCTCGCACGCCATGCCGATTCGCACCTCGTTGCGGTATTCCAAGAACGTTTTCCCGGCATATTGCTTGAACTTGGCGGTAAAAGCCGCCGCGCTCATGCCGCACATCTGATAGATTTGCTCCATCATAATCGGCTGCGCATAATGAAGCTTCGTGAACTCGCACACCCATGCCATCACCGATTTTTCGTCGCGCACAGCAGACAGAGGCTCGGACACCCGTTTCTCGTACCATCGGCTTAAGGAGATGAACAACTCCATCAGCATCGCTTTTACGCACAACCGGTAACCCAGTTCTTTTTTTCTATACTCGCCCACGATCCTGTCGAGCACAAACGTGGTCTCCAGCCCTTCGTTCACCGTCAGCTTCAAGTGATACTGAAATTCTGAAGAAACGCGAATCATCGGCTCCAGATAGAAAAAACGGATAAACGGAGTGACCTGCGACAGTTGGCGAAGCTCCGTTTCGAGCAGTTCCGGCAGAAACAGTATATTGTATACCACCATCGGCACACTACCGGTTACCCGGTAACCGTGTTCCGCCTGCGGCTCGATGACAAAAAAATCGCCTTTTGCGATCGGATATGTTTCACCCCGATAAATATGCTCGCCCTCGGCTACGAATACGCATTCAATGAATTCATGCTTATGCGGCCCAATTGCGTTCGAGCGGAACTTGTAAGGGGCAATATGGAACGGAAAATCCGGACTTTCCAGGAAATGCTCTTTCGTATAGTAGATCATCGCGATCCCTCCGGCAGCGAACCGTTCAAACAATTTTATTCCTATTGTAGCACCTTGCATCGCGGAATGCTGAAGAAAATACCCCATGCTTTGCAGCAAATTCGCCAAGTCCGCCCGCTTCGCCGCATGGTATATTTCATTTGGAAGCCAGACTTGACCTAGGAAAGGATGCGATGGTAGTGGGGGAAATGATGGAGCAGTGGGTAACGAAGGAAAAAGTGGAGTTTTACAAGGAAAACGGCTTTGTCCAGATCGACAACGTACTGACGGCGGAGGAATTGGAGGAGCTGCGGGATTACGCCAATGAAGCGATGGCCTCGGATTCGAGGCATTCCGTCAGGACGGATCAGGACGGGGGCGCTTACTATAAAGTATTGAACCAAAAAGTAAACGTATGGCGGGACCACGGCGGTATGGCCAAATATTCGCTCCACCCGCGGCTTGCGTCGATCGCGATGCATTTGACCGAGGCGAGCGGAATCCGTTTGTTCCACGATCATTTGCTTTGGAAAATGCCCGGCGATTCCAAGCCTACTCCTTGGCATCAGGATACGGTCAAATGGCCGATGAACGAAACAGGAGCGCTCTCGATATGGCTAACCCTTGACGACGTTGACGAGCGGAACGGCTGCATGATGTTCATACCGAAATCGCATACGGCCGGCAAGCTGAAAAATATAAGCCTGGTGAATCCCGTCGACATCTTCGAGTATGTCAAAGGAACGGAACTGGAGAATCAAAGGCCTGTCGTCGTGCCGCTCAAAGCGGGCAGCTGCACGTTTCACGACGGATTGACGTTCCACTATGCTCACGCCAATCAGACCGATAAGCCGCGCCGGGTACTGGCCACTATTTATATGAAGGACGGCACGACATACAACGGCGCCAGCCATGTGATGACGAACGAGCAAGGTCTGGTTGTCGGCGAGCCGATTCGCGGGCCGCTGTTTCCGCTGCTCGCCAAAGCATAATATCGCAACAGCGCGTTCAACAAAAGGCAGGGCCAATTACGGACAAACGATCCCCAATTGCTCTGCCTTTTCTGCTGCGACGTGGCTCGTACGCTTGAGCAGGCACATCGCTTCATAAGCGTTATAAGCTTCCCTGGCGATCCTTCTCCGCGCGCCAGGCGTAAACAGATGAGCGAACGGATTTGCTTCTGCAATCCCGAAATCTCAAGCCATCGCATCAACAGCGGTAATTTTAAGAGCGTCATGCTTGCGGGGCTTCAGCTGATGTAAAGCTTCGGTTACTCGGCCGTGAGGGACAGTTCGGTCAAACGTTCGTTGCAAGGCCCTTCATAGAGGCCTCCGTGGTAACAGATGATCTTCTCGATCTCGAAATGAGTCAGGTTCCGGATGGATTGGCGGGCCAGCTCGGGATTCCAGCACAACGCCGGAATCGGACCATGCAGTTCGCCGTCCCGGACGATCAAGGCATCCGCGGAATTCTCGCTGGCAGCAGTCCCGTGTATATCAGTCATCCCGAATTTTTTTTCGCTCCCTCTGCGGGAGCGTGGATTGAAACGATTGGATAGATGGTCTAACCCCTACCTACCGGTCGCTCCCAGCATGATTGAAACAGGAACACCAGCCAACGCATGAATTGACACGTCGCTCCCTGAACGGGAGCGCGGATTGAGGCTTGGTCTTTGACCGCGTGGCAACCATCCACGTTTTGTTGTATATCGCCAAAAGAACCATTTAAAAAAATTCCTTCGCTGAGGACAAAGAGTCCCACTAACTCGAGAAGCCTCCTGTTTGTGCCGGAGGAGTCGTCACTTAACATAAGCGGCAAATACTCGCCGAAAAGTGAAAACAGATCCGTTCTCAATGGCTTTTCTCAATTCAATCAGCTAAAGCTCAAGTCCCTTTCATAGCGTATACACTGAAAGATTATCCATGATTTAATCTCTGAATTCCCGGATGTTTCATATCTACTTTGACATGGACTATATATTGGTGCCGGTCTTTTTACAGCATACATACGGTTCTAAATTCCGCTCTCCTTGAAGGCTATAGCGACTTCCGTCTTGGCCGTAGTTTCGACAACCACTTGATGGTCATACTAATATTTATCTTAAAGTCACTAAAACTTGACCTATTGGTCTTATCGTGATACACTTTATTCCACGGCAGGTTGTGCTACATGATATGTACAGCATAGACAGTACGAGAAAGCACCTCATTGCGAATACGACAGCACTTGTCGGGAGGGAGGTGTGAAGTAAACATGTCAGACGAAATTCCGCTACTCGAACGAATGAAAGCTTCCATGACAGACGAAGCAATTTCCTTATTTAAACACAGGCAGCAGACAAAGGGGGCTAGAACAGTAACGATTTCTTACCATGCTCAACAAGAAATGGCTGCAGACAATATTACAGCCAAATTGCTAATTGACTGTATGGCGGCAAACCCTGAGCTCATTGAGTTTCATTGGGAGTACCCCCATAAAAAAAGTAAAGGCGTTTTTCTTTGTGAGCCTGGGCAGTTTCAACCATTTCATGTGGTTTGTAATGTAGAAGATGACGCCGTCTTTGTAGTTACTGCTTATGTAGTTACACCGGATAAGTATAGGGACGATAACAAGACAAGGCAACCGAGAAGCAACAAAAAGCACTTATAAAACTCTGACTTTGAAATCAAAGGTAATACATATTCCTTGGGGTTCCTTACGGGAATGGGGAGCCTCAAGGGATGATACCAAAATATCATATATAGTAGTAGGACAGTTGCTGAAGTTAAACACATTATTGAGTATATGGAGGAGTTGACTATATGAAATGTCCCATTTGCAAATCCACACTTGTGGAGAAGTCTGCAAATGCCCGGAGAATCGTTAAAGGACATAAATTTACTTTTAAAAACATTCCCGCCCTTGTTTGTGAAAATGAGCTTTGTGGCCAAATCATTTTTGATTCACTAATTATTGAGGAGTTGGATGAAGCTGTAGCCACGCTTGAACCAGAGGATTTACTTAAAGGAATCATTACGTACGAAGAAATTAAGAAAAGATTAGCCCTATTGCAAATGAATTAATTGGAGATAACTATGGATAAAATGGAGGAGCTGTACAAAGTAGTAAATTTCATTAGGGACTATCGAAAGAAATTAAATATCACACAAGAACAAATTGCAACTAAGTTAGATATGAGTCCATCTTTTATTAACAAAATAGAAAATGGCGTTAAAATACCTTCACTTACTCTTTCTTTTTTGATCCTAGAAGCAATGAAAGATATATATATGGATGAAACAGGACTTTATGTAGACTTACACTTTGAAGATTTATTTTTATTGGAACATCTCAATTCAAAGTAGGTCGAGTACATAGTTGAAACTGAAGAATAACTACGACTTACAATTGTAAGCTAATATTAGGAGATTTAATTATGGAATAATGTGTATTATTTTTTTCTGTGAATTGATTTGATTAGAGCTAGCTTTGAATCATTGATTTAGAGCTAGCTCTACTATATGCACAAATTTCGGAATGCAACGATTTTTCTGTATGAGCGTAGGCGGGAACAGAGCTTAGGATTGACTTGCTTCTAAAAATGTGGATTACTGCTACATAAGCCAGCATGCTTAAAAATTGATCCTCGAGCAATTTGCCCAAGTCACCCATCGTTTTAAATTTTCTAGAGTCAAATAATGTTTCGTTATCGAGACAGACAATATCTGCATTCAACTCCCGCGTAATGTGCTTCCATTCACTAATGATGCCATCGTAATCGCGACCCAATCGATCCAGCGCATCGAGATAAACCAAATCCCCTTCACGTATCATCATGCGCATTGCCTGGTAACGAGGCCGGTTGAAGTCTTTCCCGCCTTTGTTTATCCACAAAAATAAATCGTTCTTCCACACCAAGCTCCCGAAACTTAATAAGCTGCCGTTCTGGATTTTGATCTTTAGCCGACACACGACCATACGCCAGTTTCATGCTATCGCAAGCCCCCAATAGTGTTTCAAAATCCTGTTTAAATATGGAGTTTTAGTAAAGTTATTATAAAATTTACTGTTTATAATGCCGAACAAGCATCTATTTTGGGGTAGTACCAGCGTAGCTGACACCACCCGAGACCGGTCGACTCACCGTCTTAGAACCATGAGAGATATTAGTTAAAGCCTCGCTGATTACAATATAATCAGCGAGGCTTTTATAGTGTATTCAAGCTTCAGCGCAGGAGCTTGGTGGAGTGCCTGCCTGATCAGGAAACCACTTTACAGAAGGGACATTCTGTAAAGTGGTTTGGCAGTATGGTATGCTTCCTGACACAGTAGTAACCAGAAACGCACCCAATTGGAACCGACACAGACGTATCTACAGCAGCTCTTAATGGAGGCACGGAGCATACTTGTTTCAAACCTCTGGTGCCGTCTCCAGCGGATGTCTCCGACGACGGCGGCTGAATTCTCCACCTTCGCGTCACAGGTACTTCGGCTCCTTGTTGAGCATCAGGATCCGTCGTGCCGGCATCCATGACGAAGCGATCGGTCGACGAGCGCAGCAGATACCGTTCTAATACCTGAACTACAGTTCAATATTAACGTCACCGCGTGAAAGTAATCGACTACGTCAGATGGGTCGCCAGACATCTCTAAACGAACCCGTCTTTTTGGGAACCTTTTTTGTTTTGCTTAGTCTATTTATTTAGAGGTGAAAAAATGAATGAGGATTATTTGAATCATGTCACTAAGATCGATCACTCCATAATTAGCGATATTACGAAAAAATATTGGAACGATGTATGGAACTATGCTTTTCTAATTACCAAGGACTATGATCAATCAAGTGATATTGCTCAGGATGTTTTTGTAAAAGCTTTTAAATCGATCAACACTTATAGAGGTGAAGGATCCGTAAAAACATGGCTTTTAGTTATCACTCGTAACACAGCATATTCCTACCTAAAATCTGCTTTTTTCCGAAAAGTAACCCTATTCGACGTCATGCACTCAAACGCAAGTGCGGCATCCGCCGAGAAAGTGTTCTTTGACATGAACTTCATAAATGAAGTTTGGGCGGCCGTTATGGATCTTCCGAGACATTACAGAGAAGTTATTGTGCTAGATGCGCAATATGAAATGTCGATTGAAGAAATATCAAAATTCTTGAATCTTTCGAAGGGTACAGTTAAGTCGCGAATTCACCGTGCACGGAAAATACTGACAAAAAAGATAAAAGAGGAGGATGGGTATGCCAGAAATTAAACCCCACTGGTATAACGATTTAAAAAATGGACCTTTAGTTAGCGCTTCTAAAGCAACACAGCAGATAATAAACGATATTGAAATGAGAGTAAACATTACCAGCACTAGAAGAAGTATTAAAATGAAGTTCATTTGGATTCCAGTTGCCTTCTGCCTAGTATTTGTTCTAATTAAAGTAATAGGATTAGGTATTGAAGGTAATTTATGGACTGCAGTTACTGGGAGGGTTTCAACCACATATTCACCTGCAGATGACGAAAAAGTGTTTAACGACGCAGGGAATTTAATCACTATGGACAAGAAATGGCTCATGCCAAGATACACGTTTGATGCCTATTTAGCGTTTTCCAAAAACAAGGCAGATGAGATGCTCATTGGAATGGAGCCCCTAGATATATTTCGAATTTACGGGTATGCCTCAGAAAAGGGTGATTACGAAACATTGTATGCATTATTTATACAAGGTTACGGGACCCCCTCCCGCGAAGAATTTTTTTCGGGTGTAGCAAAAGATCCAGGGATGCAGGAACGATCGAAGAAGCAATGGGAGACATGGAAGAAAAGCTATCGACTACAGGAAGAAGTGAACGGAACCCAAGTTACAATTCGAATGGTTTCTCCAGATCCATCAAAGATGAATGGTAGTAATTTTCGGGTGATTAAGAACGAAAAAGGCATTTGGAAAGTTGCTTGGCCTGCAATCCAATAAAGAAAGAAACAGCTCTCCACAAGCAGGAAGCGTTTGCTTGTGGAGAACTGTTTAGGGACTTTTGTCGAAAGCTCTTACCAAACTACATTATATTTTCCCGGCTGATCAGGATAATTAAAATTATAGACATTGATATTGTGGTAACCATCAACTTCAAAATTATAGGAGTCCTCGACAAATCCATCCAAGGTTGTGGAAGATTCAAGACCAGTAAGTGCATCTTTACATATTGCAATAACCCAATTAGTAGAATTGTTTGGTCCTGTGTTAGGTCCAGGCATAGATGTTACCCCAAGAACGCCAGGCGAGTAAATATCAACCGACTGAGTGCCGAAATCATACGTTCTCCAATCACGTAATGAAATCTCACCAGATTTCTGCGGATCTTTTCGGATGTAAAAATTATCGTTTTCACTGACAACGGTTTTGAAAAAAGCTGAATCAGATAATGCTACATAACCTGAGTCAGTAATCTTTTTAAGTTCTTCTTTTGGAAAAATCCCTACAGTTGATCGATCTAACTTCCATTGACCATCAACAAGTACAACATCATAAGGAATCACCGGAAGTTCCTTGCCGTCCGGGGAACTCAGTTCTGCAATATATACTTCATACTTTGAAGCTTGTATTTTTTTAATGTTGACAATGTCATAGTTTGTTTTCGTACCTTCTAAACTTTTTGCTTTTGCCTGGTAAGCCGCTCGATCGGAATCAGCAATAGATTCTAAAAATAGTAGGCTATCCTTACTCTCTATGCTTTTATAATAGTTATTAACCGTCTGCTCTACTAAAGCTCTTTCAGACTGTGCGGACGCATTCGCGGTATTCGTTATTCCGGTGAATACAAAACAGCAAGACATAACAGTAGCAACAATCGAACCCAACATCTTACTTCTCATATCATTTCTCCTCATTTCCTATAATTTTAATGTGAATCAAGAATATTGATTACTCCATACTAAATTCTAAATTCACCACCTTTTTTATTTTTTACCTCAAATACATAATAAAACCAATTAATTCCTCTATCAGAATAACATTTATTACGGAATACTAGAATAGTTCTATATTATCAAAATACCATGCAAGTTATTTCCATAATTCGACTTTATTATAAGTAATAGTTAAGACGAATCACGTATTGGATTAGGCGATATTTTTGCTTTTAGCTGCTTCAGAACCTGTCATCTGTACGAACACGAACCGATCAATTATGAAAGGGGATTCTGATATTCGGTTGTTCCTTATTTAAAGGACATTCAACTGATTCCTACAACACAATCTGCCCGGAAAGTAGAAGAGCTATAAAAAATCCGCCAGCAGAATGCTGGCGGACAACTAAAACAATTTACAGTAGGGTACCGCTCACCAGACCTTGGTTCAACGGGATATCCATAGCGCTTTGCGATTACACTCCAGTCCATAGCTTTTCTACCGGATGTGCCGCACAGCTTGGGACACATCCCGTATATCCCCATCTTGCCGTCTTTCGTCCATTCTTTTTTCGTGTAAGAAACCAGGTTAAAGCTTCTTTCCCAAAGAATAATGGGAATTTGAGTTTTATACCCTCTATTGAACAGAATACGACTACCCTCATAAAAATTTTGCTGCTTCTTATTTCTCTTCAAATACATTTGGTAATGAGCAAGATCGTTTGAACCTCCGCACCCTTGAAAGGGTGGGATTCTTAGCTCGTTATCGGACGCATGCCGTTTCCGCTTTGCCCAACTGCTAAGTTAACGGCTAGTTCAATAGCCCATCCTAGTTCAGAGCATATAGCTAACTAGGCTGGCAGACTGTCACCATCTACCACAGGTTGACGCATGATGTTTATTGCTCCAACTCTGTCTCTATGTGCGTTAAATCCACATGAACATTGATATGCTCTATCCTTTGCTTTGTTCCGCTGACCACAAGCAGGACACGTTTGCGAAGTATATGCAGGATTAACTTCCTGTACTTCAATTCCTGCCAATACTGCTTTATAACTGATGAACGATTGCAACTGGTAGAATGACCAACTATGCAGATTCTTAGCGTTTTTACGACTTGTTCTCGCCCTGGATGTAGGGCTGCTCGACCGGCGAGGCCACAACTTTCACTTTGCCGGGACTGGCGGCGACCAACGCGGGCAAATTGCCGATATGGTCCAGATCCTGATGCGTAATGACGATATGGGTAAGCCGATCCAGCAGGAATCCGGCTTGTCCGATCGCTTCGGCGAGGAGCGGAAGCTGTCCCGGATAACCGGTATCGATCAGCGCGATATACCGGTCGTCGCAGACGAGCGTGGGGTGAATCGTTTCGGTGCGACCCATCATCTCAGCGGACAGGGTGAGCATCCGGATAGTTGGATTAGTAGTCATAGCGAACCCTCCTAGGGCTTTGGTTAAGATACTTAACCATCGTAGCAGAGGAGGAAGATATTATAAATTGTAAAATAATATATTATACCACAAAAATAATTAAATGTCAATATATCGTTCGTGAATCTATTGTGTCTATTTCTTTTGACAAACGTCTATTTCGCAGCTTGTTTCACTCCATTAAGATTCAAGGGCAAGCGTCGGTCGTTGGTTGACGACATGAAAGAAGCAAGGCCGTTCATGTTCCGGTAGGCTGTCCGTTAAGATTCGCTCGAGGCGCCGGTTGGGCTTTTCGCATGAAAAAAGATTGACTTCGTTAACTGTATACAATATTATTACAGTATTCTTACGGAAAGGTGGAGACTGCCAATGAACAGCGATATGACCGTCGCGATCCATAGCCTTGTATTTCTGGCTTATTTGCCCGAGCATATGGCAAGCAGCGAATCGATTGCCAGCAGCGTCTCCACCAATCCGACCCGCGTACGGAAAATTATGAGCTGCTTGCGCGCGCACGGGTTTGTGAGAACGAAGGAAGGCATCGGCGGCGGCTACATCCTGAACTGCGATCCGCGGCAGGTGACGCTGGCCGACATTTACCGGGCTTTCCTGTGCGGCATGACGTTGAAGCCGCATTGGAATTCCGGCGATCCCGAG
Organism: Paenibacillus hodogayensis; assembly: GCF_039536325.1. Classification (NCBI taxonomy): domain Bacteria; kingdom Bacillati; phylum Bacillota; class Bacilli; order Caryophanales; family Paenibacillaceae; genus Paenibacillus; species Paenibacillus hodogayensis. The sequence continues at coordinate 1,208,159 of NZ_BAAAYO010000010.1, read as the reverse complement.
GATTCGTGTCTCGTCTCTTCCAATATGCCGAGCGTGATGGACGATATTTTTCAGGAAGCGGAGACGCAATACCAGAAATGTCTGGAACAGATGACGATCCAGAACGTTCTGGAGCGGGTCCAGGATTGCAAGCACACGTCATGATGCTTCATGATGCGGCTTGCCGACGGTAGCCCGCGTTTTTAACGGCATTAATGTATCTAAAGCTGATACAGTTCAAAATCATACAGGCGGTGAAAAAAACAATGGTCCAATTTTCGGTTCTCGATGTTTCTCCCATTATCGCAGGCGGCACGGTCGCGGATTCGCTTCGCAATACGCTTGATCTGGCGCGCCATGCAGAACGATGGGGCTATACCCGCTTTTGGCTGGCCGAGCATCATAATTCGCCAAGCATTGCCAGCTCTGCTACCTCCGTCGTTATCGCTCACGTCGCTGCGGGCACCTCGACCATCCGGGTCGGCTCCGGGGGCATTATGCTTCCGAATCACGCCTCGCTCGTGATCGCCGAGCAGTTCGGCACGCTCGAATCGCTGTATCCGGGCCGGATCGATCTCGGCTTGGGAAGAGCGCCGGGCACCGATCATTTGGCGGCTTCCGCGCTCCGGGGCAAGAGCGGGCGCGACGGCCACGATTTCCCTGATCAATTGGCCGAGCTGCGGGCGTACTTCTCCGGCCGGATGCCGGTACGAGCGATTCCCGGCGAAGGACTCGACATTCCGATCTGGCTGCTGGGCTCGAGCGACTTCAGCGCGCGGCTGGCCGCCGAGCTGGGGCTGCCGTTCTCCTTCGCGGGCCACTTCTCGCCGTTGGCGCTGATGCCCGCACTGGAGCTCTATCATCGCAACTTCCAGCCCTCCAAAGTTCTGGCGGAGCCTTACGCTATGGTGGCGGTCAACGTGATCGCCGCGGACACGGACGAGGAGGCCGAACGGCTCGCCACGAGCGGACAGCAGCTGTTCCTGAGCTTCATCCGCAACACCCCCGGTCCGCTCCCGGCGCCGGTGAAAAGCATGGAAGGGCTATGGACCGAGCGCGAGAAGGTCGCGCTGCAGCAAAATCTCGGCTCCGCTATCGTCGGTTCGCCCGACACGGTCAAGCAGAAGCTGGAGAAGCTGATCAAGGATACGCGGGCCAACGAAATTATGGCGGTCGCTCACATTTATGAGCATAAAGCCCGTCTTCGGTCTTACGAAATTTTGGCAGATTTGTACCAACTGAACGGCTCTAACGGCAAGGCGTAAAGAGAACATATATTTTCGGACAGGTGAGTGATGTATGGAGAGGAAAGCAAGCGGGCAGAAACAGATGTTTTTGCTCATGATCAACATGTTTATCGCCATGCTCGGGATTGGGCTTATTATTCCCGTGCTCCCTGAATTTCTTAAGGAATTCGGCGCGGGAGGCAAGACGGCGGGGTATCTCGTCGCGGCTTTCGGGCTGACGCAATTTATTTTTTCGCCGATTGCCGGCGAGCTGTCCGACAAATACGGCCGTAAAATCATGATCGTATCCGGATTGCTGTTGTTTACGATCTCTAATCTGATCTTCGCCATGGCCGAGCAAATATCCCTGCTGTATGTTTCCCGGCTCATCGGGGGCATTAGCGCCGCGGCGATGATCCCGGCGATGCTCGCTTATGTTGCCGATATTACGACCGAAGAGAAGCGGGGCAAAGGGCTTGGTTTGCTGGGCGCCTCCATGTCGCTCGGCTTCGCCATCGGCCCGGGCATCGGCGGCTTTCTCGCCGAGCTTGGCTTGCGGGCGCCGTTCTACGTATCCGCGATGGTCGGCGTGCTGGCGACGGTCGGCTCTCTGCTGTTCGTGCCGGAATCGCTGTCCAAGGAAGCGCAGCAGACGTCGCGTCAGGCGACGGTAAAACGGGAAAACATTTTCCGCCAATTCGGCAAATCGTTCCGCGCCTCTTATTTTGTATGGCTGATCCTGATCTTCTCGCTGACGTTCGGGCTCGCCAATTTCGAGGCGATCTTCCCGCTGTTCGTCGACCAGAAGCATCATTACACTCCGATGAATATTTCGATTATTATTACGGTCGGGGCTTTAGGCGGTACGTTGATCCAGGGCATATTCATCGGCAGGCTGATCAACCGGTTCGGGGAACGGGCGCTGATCAACTGGACGTTCCTGCTGTCCGCGGTTTCGATGGTGTTGCTGCTGCTTTCCGGCAACTTCATCTACGTGCTGATCGTTACGGTGCTGTTCTTCGCGCTGACCTCGATTATGAGGCCGGCGATCAATACGCTATTGTCCAAATCGGCGGGAGACGAGCAAGGCTTCGTGGCCGGGATGAACAACGCCTATATGAGCCTCGGCAATATTTTTGGCCCGGCGGTGGCGGGTACGCTGTTCGACGTGCACATTAATGCGCCGTATTTGCTCGGGGCAGTCATTCTGCTGTTCAGTCTGTACTTGTCGATGTCCCGGGGACGGGTGCCGAAAAAGATCGCCTTGGCGGATTGAGGGTTGAGAAAGTTTGTTTGGCAAAGCGGGACCTTAGCTGAATAAGCGATAATCGGGTCGGAACGTTATCTGGCAGTGTAACAGCTGCGGAACGTTCCGGCTTTTTCGTTTGAGCAAATGTAGCGCTTTATCCAAGCTGTGATATACCGATGCTGTCCGCTGATTCCTCATTTACATGGTGGTATTGAAAATGGCTTGGCTGAGGGGTTAATGGTAACTAGTTAAATATAGTAAATTTGGTTCTTTTAACTTACAAAATAAGTAATTATAATTAATTGCTGCCTTATTTTTACTACGTTCCTTGCACTGCGAGTTGCGGTACAGATTAGGCAACGTCCAAATGAATGGTTCTCCTCTTTACGGATTAATTGGAATCATCCTGAAATGTATCTCTAAACTGACCATACGAGGGTATATGAAATGATTAAAAACCGCTTTTGGTTTTTTGTAGTAATCGTGTGTTTATTTGTTTCTATTGCGGCCAATTGGTATCAATATGAAAAGAACGTGTCGGATCAACAAAAAGTGGATCATGCATTTGCAAGTGAACTCGGGAGGGTAGCTTCGGCATTAGACGCTAAAACGGAAGACAATCGAGTAGTCTATTTGCTGATCGTAGAGCATCTTTCAAAAGCATCTGCACTTTCGTCTCATAATTCTGACAACAAGCTAGCGTCATCCATTTCGAGTCATCTATCCGAAATGATAAATGCTTTTAGAAATAGTAGCCAAAATCCGAATGGTATTCGTGATCAAGATGAGCTCAAGAAACTGTTCGTTCAGCTTTCGGAAGAACCCATAAATATGGAAATATACTCCAAAATATTTGATATACTTTATAAACAATAACTCAATTACAAATAACCGTAAATCGAAAGCGGCAGTAATTCAACGGATGAATAAAAACCGGTTCGGAGGTTTTCCTCTGCAGCCGGTTTTTTGCGTAGCAACGCTACCGTTTCGTTTAGCATATATTCCGTTGCTTTAGTTGTTTAATTTATGGCATAAATCAGACTAGCAACTCCAATAATGGGCAGTTACATTGCCTTCTTTATTTTGTTTGGAATTGCCGATCATTTCGGAGCCATGACACTACGTTAACAATTTGGAAGTATACTCATGTTGTCAGACAGCAATGTGCGGGACTCCGCACGCAGCGGCGTTGTGAATGCTCACCATCCAATAACGAAAGGAAATAAACGACAAGCATGGAGAAGAAACTGCTCTATCTTAAAGTGAAGGAACAGATTGAACAAAGCATCAGCAGCGGAGAATTGAGACCGGGCGACCGCCTTCCTTCCGAGCCGGAGCTTGCCCGAAAGTTTGAGGTCAGCCGTCCGACTTTGCGGGAGGCGCTGAAGATGCTGCAGCGAGAGAAAGTGCTGATCAGCAGAAACGGAGTCGGAACGTACGTCAGCAGCCAGACGGATTTTATACTGAACCCGCTCAACAAGCTGCAAAGTCTCGGACAAATGATCAAGAACGGAGGCTATGTGGTTAGCGAAACGGACGTAAGGCAATATACGCGGGAGCCGGAGGACGATTGGAAGGCGCTGCTGAACATCGAAGAGCCGGTAGTCGTGCTGGAACGCTCCAGAACGGCGGACAGCCGCAAGGTCGCATTTTATTACAACATCTTTCCGCAAAGCTTGGCTGCGGACCATTTCAGCGACGGCTTCTCCGGAGCCATCTTCGATTATTTGCGAAGCCGGATGGGCATCTCGATTTCGTACGCCATTACCGAAATCAGCGCGTTGAACCGCGACAATGAGATGGACCGGAAAGCCGAAGACGTGCTGGGCAGCCAGATCGTGCTGTTAAAGCAGCTTCATTACGACGATGCGGATAAGCCGGTCTTTTATTCGTTCGACTACTTGAAGACGGACGTCATCAAGCTGTATATGAAACGCGACTAGCAGCACCTTTAATAAATTCTTCATGCCCATTTGACGTTCGCCTAATAATCCGGAGCTATCCTTGAAGATGTCAGACAGCTAGACGAAGATATTTAAGGAGGCCCATTATGCAACGGAGTTGGAGCAGCAAATGGATGGTTGCATCATCAGTCGTTTTACTTGCCGCCTTTTCGATCTTGACGGGATGCGGCAGCAGCGGCAGCGGCGGGAAAGCTCCGGCTTCAGCCGAACCGGCCGGAGCAACGCAGTCACCCGCGGCAAAGCCGGAAACGCCGGCCGCATCGAAGAAGCTGGTCGTATACGCGGCCATGAACGAAGATGACATCATCCAGATCCAGAAGAAGTTCAAGGAAGACACCGGGATCGACATCGAGTATTTGCGTCTTAGCGGTCCGGGAGAAGCGAGCACCCGCATTCAGGCGGAGAAGGCTTCCCCCAAAGCCGACATCATGATCGGCGGGTCTTCCGAGTTCTATGATCCTCTCGGACAGCAGGGGCTGCTTGAGAAATACACTTCGCCGAATGCGAAGGAAATCGACAGCCAGTTCAATGACCCGAACGGTTACTGGCAGGGCTGGTACATGGGCGTGCTCGGTATCGTGCTGAACACGGATCGCTTCAAGAAGGAGCTGGAGCCGAAGGGTGTGAAGGAGCCCAAAACGTGGGACGATCTGCTCGATCCGAACTACAAAGGGCAGTTCATTACTTCCAACCCGGCGACGGCGGGAGGAGCTTACATTTTCGCAGCGGACCAATTGTTCCGCCTCGGCGAAGAGAAAGGCTGGGACTACTTGAAGAAGCTTCACGGCAATGTGCATCACTACACGCAGGGTGCCGTGGACGGCATTAATCTGACGGCAACGGGAGAGTTCGTAGCCGGCATGTCCTGGGCTCACGATATTGTGAAATCGGCCAAGCAGGGCTATCCGATCAAGGTTATCGTTCCGGAGCAAACAGCTTTTGAAATCGGCGGCTCCGCTGTCGTCAAGGGCGGACCAAACGCCGACAATGCCAAAAAGTTTATCGACTGGCTGCTCACGAAGCCGGTAGGGGAAATGAACACGAAGCTGTCAAACCGCTATTCCGTGCGCAAGGACGTGGAGCCGCCGGCTGGCATGATCAAAATCGAGGACGTCAAGCTGGTCAACTACGACAGAGTCAAGGCTTCCGAGATGAAGGCAGAAGTTGTGAAAAAGTTTACGGATATGATTGGCGCTAAATAGCCGCCGCCGAGCAATAGTACTTTGCAACCGTTAGGCGGGAGGGAATGAAGCTTCTCTCCCGCACCATGTTTAGTTTATTTGGAAAGGCGGAAATGTTCTTGATTTCTTCTCTTAGCGAAGCATGGGAGGATCTGAAGCGGATCAAGAATGAGCCGGCGCTTGCAGTCGTTCTGGCTGCTGCTGCGATCGTTACGCTTTATTTCGTCATTTGGCCGGTCCTGAAGGTGGTCAGTCTTCCCCGGCTCTCCGATTATTGGACATTGTTCACCAACTCCAGGTGGACCGATGCGTTCCTTCACAGCATGTTTATGACGGCGATTTCGACCTTGTCCTGCACGGCGATCGCCTTTGCCTTTGCGTATGCCTTGACCAGATTGAACGTCCCGCTGAAGGGACTGTTCCGATTCGTGACCATACTGCCGATCGTTTCGCCGCCGTTCATCGTAGCCTTGTCTTACATTTTGTTATTTGGCCGGCAAGGGATCGTAACGAAGCAAATTCTTCATTTAAATACGGACATTTACGGCTGGCACGGGTTATGGCTTGTGCAGACGATTACGTTTTTTCCATATGCGTTCACCGTTCTGTACGGCGTGATGAGGACGGGCTCCGTCAGCCTGGAATATGCCGCTTACAATTTGGGGGCAAGCCGCTGGCAGGTGTTCAAGGATATCGTCCTTCCGCTCAGCAAGCCGGGCCTTGCAGGCGGTGCCCTGATCGCGGCGATGAACGTTCTGGCCGACTTCGGCAATCCGATTATTATTGCCGGCAATTATACGCTGCTTCCGACCGAAGCCTACATGCAGATGTCGGGTCTGTATAATTTGCCGATGGCAGCGGCGCTGTCTACCGCGCTGCTCGTTCCCGCCCTATGCCTGTTTATGCTCAACCGGTATTGGGTCGGACGGCGATCCTACGTGACGGTTACAGGCAAAGAAACTTCTTTGCCGCATTATCCCGTGCCTCTCTATGTGAAGTGGGGGCTGTTCTCCTTCTGTTTGCTGGTGTCTCTCTTTGTCTTGACGGTGTACGGCGTGTTGTTCTATGGAGCTTTCACCAAGGTATGGGGCTACGATTGGTCGTTTACCTTGAAAAATATGTACTACGTGTTCGACAAGCGGCGGGAGATGATCAACAGCATTAATTATGCGGTCGCTTCGGCGTTGGCGGCTTCGTTGTTGTCTTTGCCGCTCGCTTATGCGGTGCAAAGGAAACGGATCGGGGTGAACCGGATTCTCGATTTCATCGCTCTACTGCCAGGGGCGGTGCCCGGCGTATTCCTCGGTCTTGGCTTCGCTATGGCGTTTAACGAACCGCCGCTGGCGTTTACGGGAACGTCCGCCATTATGATTGTGGCCTTGATGTTCTGGAATTTGCCGGTCTGCTACAGCTCCAATCTTGCCGGACTTCAGCAGATCGGAACTTCGCTGGAGGAGGCCTCGTACAATTTGGGCGCAGGCAGCTTCGGCACGTTCAGGCATATTTTGCTGCCGCTGTTGAGGGGGCCGTTTCTGTCCGGGATGGTCATGTCGTTCCTGCGCTCCGTCACTTGCTTAAGCGTCATCATTTTCCTCTATTCCGCAAAGACGTCGGTCGGGACGATCTCCATTCTGGGCCTCGTTCAGAACGGCGCCTGGGGAAGCGCGTCCGCGCTCACCGGAGCGTTGATTATTATAGCCTTCGCCATCTTGGGGGCCGCTTTTCTGACGCTGAAAAGGCGGGGACATTCCATGGAGTTATAAGCTGGAGGGAGCGGCAGCATGAGTATACATTCGGAAGAATGCATCATTCGGATCGATCAGGTGAGCAAATCGTTTGGTGCGTTTCAAGCGGTGCGCCAAGTATCGCTCGATATTGAGAAGGGCAGCTTCACGACGCTGCTCGGCCCGAGCGGCTGCGGCAAAACGACGCTGATGAGGCTGATTGCGGGATTTTACGAGCCGGATGCGGGGCAAATTTTCATCGAAGGAAGCCGGGTTAACGGAAAGCCCGCCTTCAAAAGAAATACGCCGCTTGTGTTTCAGGAATATGCGCTGTTTCCTCATATGACGGTGTTCGATAATATCGCCTACGGGCTTAAGCTAAGGAAGACGGAGCGGACCGTCATTCGGCGAAAGGTAGAAGAGATGCTGGACATGTTCGGACTCCGCGGCATGGAAAGCCGACTCCCGAAGGAGCTGAGCGGCGGCCAGCAGCAGCGGGTAGCTTTCGCCAGGGCGCTGGTGATCGGCCAAAACATTTTGCTGATGGACGAGCCGCTCAGCAACCTCGACGCCAAGATGAGAGTTGAAGTGAGAAGCGAGCTTCGCGAGCTCCAGCAGCGCACCGGGGTGACCGCAATCTTCGTCACGCACGATCAGGACGAGGCGTTGTCCTTGTCGGACCGGATTGCGGTGTTCCAGCAGGGCCTTGTACGTCAGATCGGCACGCCATGGGACATTTACTTCAAGCCGAACAGCCGGTTTGTGGCGGACTTCGTGGGTACGGCAAACTTTCTCCACGGTACGGTTGCCGGCTTGGAGGAAGGGGATATCATCGTGCGCTGCCATAAACAGCTATTCCGGGTTGCCGGCAACGGAGGCTCGTTCCGAACGGGAGACCAGGTAACGCTGGTCATCAGGCCGGAATGTATAGCGGTGTCGCAGCCGTCTAGCGATGTCGGCATCTCCTTCAACGCCTGGAGCGGGGACATTGTCCGCAGCAGCTTTCTCGGGCACATGATTCGCTACGGCGTAAGCGCCGACTCTTTCGAATGGACCGTCGACGATTCCAGTCCGAGTCTGCGGGGGTATTTGCAGGGGAAGGTCGGCATGAGCGTCGATAAACGAAGCATTCATATTTTGCCCGCCGAGGCGAAGGAGGCGCAGGATGAGCAAGGCGACCGTGCAATTTCTTAATGTAGGCTGGGGGGATGCCCATCTCATTCATCATCCTTCCGGCCAGCTAACCTTAATCGACGGCGGGGACGGTTCCGTCGATTCCGAACAAGACCATCCGCTGCTTTGGATGATTCGCAACGGGAAGCTGAAGCTGGATTGGATGATTTTGACCCATATCCATGAGGATCATTTGAACGGGCTGCTCGATATTGCGAAGGCGCTTCGGGTAGACAAGGCGATTCTCCCATACGAGCCGTTGGAGCTTCCTCCACAGGAGCTGGCCGAAACGCTCGGGACTCCGCAAGCGAGGGGAGTCTACGGCATGCTGTTCTCTTATATGGAGCTGATTCGCGTGCTGGAGGAGCAGGGGACGGAGATTAAGTGGCGCAGCCGCTTGAATAGCGAGGACAGTTCTGTCGTTTGGTCGGAAGCCGGAGTCACGCTGCGTCATCTGTACCCGTGGGAAGGAGACCCTCTTCCGGCATGGGAAGTGTTGGCGAAGGCGGTCGGGGATCATTCGGCCGAGGGGATGGTTGCGCTGGAAAGCTTCTTCGACCTGTCCAATCATGACAGCTCCGTATATCGCTTAACGGAGGAGAGCCTGGAGGAGGGCGGAGTTCTTTTCGGCGGCGATCAGCTTGAGCCGGGGTGGGAGCGTCTGGCGAAGCGGACGAATTTGCAATGCCAAATATGGAAAGTCGCTCATCACGGAATGAGCGACGGCTTGAACGTCCGACTGCTGGAACTGATCAAACCGAAGCTAGGCGTCATTCCGGTCAGCGAAGAGCGCGGACAGCCTTTCCGGCCGTATTGGGAGGAGCTGCGCGCTTCGGCCGGCTTCGCTTATTGGTTGACCGGCAATGTGCCGCCGGGAGAAAGCAGGCTCCTTGCAGACGGTCCGATTCGCGTGGAAGTTGGCTCTTGATCGTATGGATATCTGAAATAGCACTTGATGGAGGCGTCAAACCGATGGAGGAATTGCTAGTACAATCCGCTGCCCTGTACGCTCGGGAAGCGGGCGAGTTGGTTGCGGGCCTCATGAACAAGCCTTATGGCATCCAGCAAAAGGTGAATCGTTCCGATCTCGTGACGGAGGCGGACGTCAGTAGCGAAAAGCTGCTGAGAGGACGGATCGGACGCGATTATCCCGACCATTGGATATTGTCGGAGGAGAGCGACGGCGCAAACGACCCTTTTGGCGTATGTGAAGAGCCGCCCGCAGGCTACGGATGGATCATCGATCCGATCGACGGGACGATCAATTTCATACACGGCACATCGCACTTCGCCATTTCAATCGGCATTGTGAAGGATGGCGTGCCGGTGGCCGGTGTCGTCTACAACCCTTTAACGGATGAGATGTTTACCGCTCGCCTGAACGGAGGCGCGTACGTCAACGGCGAACGCATTCAGGTCGGGAGCGAAGCCGCGCTTGGCGACGCATTGCTTGCAACCGGCTTCCAAGCGTCGGAATGGAGACCGGGCTCCGGAGTCGTCGAGCAGATCGGACGGGTAGTCGGGACGTCCCGCAGCATGCGGATCATGGGAGCGGCGAGCTTGGACCTTTGCATGGTCGCTTCGGGGAAACTGACCGGATTTTGGCACGGCGGACTTTATCCGTGGGATGCCGCGGCCGGCATCGTCATTTTGAGCGAAGCGGGCGGAGTCGTAACGACGGATGAGGGACGCCCTTACCGTCTATCCGACACTACGCTGGTAGCGAGCAACCGATTGATTCACGACGGTTTGCTTGGCATCGTTGCAAGCGTATAAACCACCCGCCATACTCAGTTAGTTTGCTTGAAAATAGAGCACGGGTCTGGTCTAATGCTTGGCGATTTCTTCTTGGACCAGACATCCAATAAATGAATAAAGCCGGCCCGGAGAATTTCCTCCTGCGGCCGGTTTTTGGCGTAACGAACCTATGGGTCCGTTTAATTCATCGCATAAATTAAAATCGCAATCCCGATGATGGCGGCGATCACGTATATAAGCGTCAGTCGAGTCATATTTCCGCCCGTTTTTTTCTCATACTCCGGATTGCCTTCCTTATTCTGCTTCGAATTGCCGATCAGGATGGTGGCAACCCCGGAAATGGCGGCAAACAGAATGATGATCGTGACGTATACAGCCATATTATCCCCTCTTTTACTTGGTGAGATACGTTAAGCCTAGCAAGAAAAGCGGTACGTGTAACCATCCAGTTGGCTGGCGTTTGAACCAGCCAATCGGCCTGCTGCGGACCAGCCGCTATAAGGAGCGGACCGCTTCCGCCAGCAGCCGCACGCCCGGCTCGATCTGCTCGGCCGCCGGTCTCGCGTAGCTGAGCCGGATCCATCCGCGCTCCGAGCCGAATACGGTGCCGGGCACGTAGATGACGCCGCGCTTGACCGCTTCCTCCAGCAGTTTGTCCGGATCGATGCCGGGGTCTAGCTTGCACCACAGGTTGAGTCCGCCATCCGGCAGCCGGAAAGAGACGAGGCCGGGCAGATGCTCGCGCAGGGCCGAGGCGAGCCGGTGCATTTTATGAAAAAGGGCGGTCTGCAGCCGTTCGAGATGGCTATGCAAGTATCCGGACCGGACGAACTCGGCGGCCGTCCATTGCGGGATGACGCTCAATCCGAAGTCCATCTGCTGCCTGGCGTCGGCCAACCGGCTGATGACCGAGCCGGGGGCGGCGAGCCAGCCGATCCGGAAGCCGGAGGCGGCGATTTTGGACAAGGAGCCGATATACAGCACCTGACCGTTCGTATCGAGCGACTTTAGCGGCCGGGGAGGCGTTCCATCGAAAGCGGTCAGACTGAACGGATCGTCCTCGACGATCGGGATGCCCCATTGGGCTGCGACCTGCAGCAGGCGCAATTGCCGCTCGGCCTGCAACACCGTCCCCGTTGGATTCTGAAAGCCGGGGTTGACGAATATCATTCTCAGCCGGTGCTCGCGGTGCAAAGCCTCGATATTGTCCGGATCGACGCCGCGCTCGGGATCGACGGGCAGGCGAAATACGCGCAGTCCGGCCGAACGGAACATGGGCAGTGAATAGCAATAGGACGGGTCCTCAACAGCGATGGCGTCACCGGGGCTCAGCAAACACTGGGCGATCAGGTAAAGCGACTGCTGGGAGCCGGACGTGATCAGGATCGACGACTCTGTGACGTTTACGTTCAACTTGTCCTTCAGCAAACCGACGAGCGCCTGCCTGAGCGGCGAATAGCCTTGCGGATCGTCGTAGCCCAGCTCCGGGGTGAAGGGCGTATCGCGCAGCAATTGCTGCACGGCCTGACGCGGGAACAGATCGGGACTTAGCTCCCCGCTGGCAAAATCGATGAGCGGAGCATCCTTCCTCAGCTCGGAGCGAATGCGGCGCATCGTCGGCAGATTGGGCATAAACGTGCCGCTTTCCAGATAGTTTCTCCAATTCGGTGCATTTTCTCTCGGCCCGAGCCGGAAGTTGCTGACCCGGGTACCGCTTCCTGTGGCGCTTTCGATGATGCCGGCAGACCGCAGCTCCGCGTAGGCTTGCATAACGGTGCTCCGATTGACGCCCGCCTGCTCGGCCAGCTTCCGTTCGGAAGGCAGCGCCGAGCCGGGGGGAAATTCGCCGCAGGCGATACGGCGTTCGATTTCGTCGGCAATTTGCTGGAACAGCGCGACCGAACTGCTCCGATCCGGTTTCCACATGTACCTCACCCGCTCAATCTTACTCGATTGGATAAGTATACCACGGCGGGTGGCTGGTGCAAATTCATGCCGAATGGACGGTTACGAGGGCGGGTTCCTTCTTTATGATGGAGACAAATCGGATAACGGCAAGGAGGAAGCGGCAATGGGCAAAGGACAGGTGCGCGTAGCTGTCGTGCAGGCGGCGCCGGTATTGTTCGACAAGGCATCCGCGCTCGAACTGATCGGGAAGTGGGCGCGGCAGGCGGCGGAGGAAGGGGCCCGTATGGCGGTGTTCCCGGAGGTGTTCATAGGAGGCTATCCTCGCGGGCTTTATTTCGGGGCGCCAGTGGGGAGCCGAAGCGCGGCGGGACGACAGGACTGGGAGAAGTATTGGCACAGCGCGATTGAAATTCCGGGCGGCGATACGGAGGCGATCGGGCGCATTGCCAAACAAACCGGGCTGTATCTCGTAATCGGGACGGTCGAGCGGGACAGCGAATTTAGCGGCTCTACGCTGTACAATTCGATCGTCTACTTCGGACCGGACGGTTCGCTGCTCGGCAAGCACCGCAAGCTGGTGCCGACCGGAGCGGAGCGGCTGCTTTGGGGCCAGGGGGACGGAAGTACGCTGACGGTGATCGACACGCCGTTCGGGCGTATCGGCGGACTGATTTGCTGGGAAAACTATATGCCGCTCGCCCGTACGGCGATGTACGCCAAAGGGATCGACATCCTCGTGACGCCGACGGCCGATGCGCGGGATACGTGGCAAGCGACGCTGCGGCATATTGCTTGCGAGGGCCGGTGCTTCGTCGTCTCCAGCAATCAATACGCGACGAAGGCGGCCTATCCGTCGGAGCTGGCTTGCTACGCGGATATCGCCGAAGCGGACGAGGTGCTGTCCCGCGGCGGAAGCGCCATAGTCGGTCCGCTGGGCGATTATGTCGTCCCTCCGCTATACGATCGGGAAGGGCTGCTGGTGGCCGAGCTCGATATGTCCGAGGTGACGCGCAGCCGCTTCGATTTCGACGCGGTCGGCCATTATTCGCGACCGGACGTCTTTCAACTGCTGGTGCATGAAGGAAAGCGGGCCCCGGTCGTCGCCGACTGACGCGATTTTCCTTCGGGTGGGATAAGCCTGCGGCCCGGTGAGGTTGTCGGATGCGGGATAAAACGAAGTCTGGCAGAACGAATGATTCCATGTGCCATGCGGTCTTTAACCGGATTAAATAGTAGATGTCCCTGCGGGAAACCCCCGCAGGTTTTTCGTTTTTCCTCCAAGCTGCGAATCGGCCGAATGGGAGGGAATGGGAGTATTTGTATGGATGTGGGGGGATTTTACCATATTCGTTCCGTAATCTCGTCTGAAGGAAGGAGAGCGGGCCTCAAGGCCGCTCACTGGGCGTGAGCCGGGGTGAGCGAAGCGGAGCGATCGTGTTACCCTTGTATGGGGCCCCGAAATCGGTACGGATACGGAGGAGTTATCGGATGAAAAAAGGGTTAGGTCTGCTGCTGACGCTACTGCTCGGCAGCATTGCGGCGGCGGGATGCGCCGGCGGTTCCACACCGGACGATACCGGCGCTGTCGGAACCAAGCAGGCGTCCGGTGCCGCGTCCACGCTCGAACAGGCCCGGAAAAACGGGTTTGTGACAGTAGGCTTCGCCAATGAAACCCCATACGCCTACGCTACGCCCGACGGCAAGCTAACCGGCGAGGCAGTCGAGGTAGCCAGAGTCATTCTGAGCAGGCTGGGCATTAAGGAAATGAACGGCGTGCTGACCGAGTTCAGCGCCCTCATTCCCGGCTTGAACGCCAAGAGGTTCGACATTATTACAGCAGGGATGTTTATTACGCCGGAGCGCAGCAAGGAAGTGCTATTTGCGAATCCGGAATACAGCATCGGGCAGGCGGTTGCCGTGCAGAAGGGCAATCCGGCCGGCCTAGCGAGCTATGCGGACATAGCCGCCAACAAAGACACCAAGGTCGCCGTCATGGTCGGCGCCATAGAAGAACAATATTTGCTGAAATCGGGCGTAGCCAAGGAGCAGATCGTCACGGTGCCCGATCAGCCGTCCGTCATCTCGGCGCTGCAAGCCGGCCGCGTACAGGCAGCGACCATGACCGGCCCGGCGCTGCAAGCGATGCTCGATTCGGCGAAGGACGACAAGCTGGAGCGGGTGCTTGAATTCGAACAGCCGACGATTGACGGCAAAAGCGTACGCGGTTACGGCGCCGCCGCATTCCGCCCGGAGGATGCCGAGTTCGTCCAAGCGTATAACGAAGAGCTCGAGAAGCTGAAGACGTCGGGCGAGCTGCTGGAGCTGTTGAAGCCGTTCGGGTTTACTGAAGCCGAGCTTCCCGGAACGGCGGCTGCCTCGGAGCTGGCGCAATGACGTCGGCTATAGCCGAATTGCTTCCGGCGCTGCGGACGGGAACGCTAATTACGCTGAAGCTGACCGTGCTGGCCACGGCCGCGGCGCTGCTTATGTCCGTGCTTGCCGCTCTGCTGAGACGTTCCCGCTGGAAGGCGGTACGCGTTCTGGCGGCTGCTTACGTCGAGACGTTTCGCGGCACTTCGCTTCTGGTGCAGCTGTTCTGGCTCTATTACGCCTTCCCGCTGCTGCTCGACATTCGCCTGCCGGTCCTGACGGTTGCGGTGCTGGCGTTGGGTCTGAACTACGGCGCCTACGGCTCTGAGGTCGTCCGCAGCGCTCTGGAGGCGGTGCCTAAGGGGCAGACGGAGGCGGCGATTGCCTTGAATATGTCGCCGTTCCAACGGCTCCGGCGCATAATCGGGCCGCAGGCGCTGGCCATCGCCCTGCCGTCGCTCGGCAATTTGCAGATCGAGCTGCTGAAGGGCACGTCCCTCGTCTCCTTGATCACGCTTGGTGAGCTGACGTACCAGGGCATGCTGCTGCGAACGTACGATATGTCCCGGACGACGCTCATCTTCGGGCTGATTCTGCTTCTGTACTTCTTGATCGCCCAGCTGCTGCTGCTCGTCGTCCGGCTGCTGGAGCGGCGCTTTCCGGCAGGGAGGGTGGGCGCATGAAGTGGAGCTGGGATTACGCCTGGACGATTTTGCCCGAGCTGCTCGCCGTCCTGCCGGTAACGATTGCGGCGGCGCTGTGCGGCTTCGCCCTGGCGGTCGTGCTCGGCCTGCCGCTTGCGCTCGGCAAGCGTTCCGGACACAAAGCTCTGTCTCGGACGGTGTCTCTTGCGCTGGAGCTGATCCGCTCGACCCCGCTGCTGATCCAACTGCTGCTGCTGTTTTACGCATTGCCGCTGTATGGCGTGAGGCTGTCGCCTTTTGCGGCAGGGGTGCTCGGACTCGGAATTCATTATGCGGCCTATATGGCCGAGGTGTACCGTTCCGGCATCGAGGCGGTGCCGGCCGGCCAATGGGAAGCGGCGAAGGCGCTCAACTTCACCCCGCGGCAAACGTGGATGAGGCTTATTATTCCGCAGGCGGTGCCGCCCGTTTTGCCGGTCATGGGCAATTATTTAATCGTGCTGTTCAAGGAAACGCCGATCTTGTCGGCGATTACGCTTGTGGAAATTTTGCAAAAAGCGAAGTCGCTCGGCTCCGTTTCCTTCCGGTATATCGAGGCATTCACCTTGGTAGGCGTGCTTTTCTTCCTGCTCAGCTACGGCTCGTCGCTGCTGCTGAAGCAGTTGGAGAACGGACTGAGGCGCAAGAGGCAGACGGGGAGGTACACGAAGAAAGGAGGGATGGCCCGTGAACGAAGCGGCCTCGATGGCTGAAACGGCCCGCCGGGAGGCGGGGGAGCCGCCCGTCGTTCGCTACCGCGGTATCCGCAAATCGTACGGCGAGATCGAGGTGCTGAGAGGCATCGATCTGGACTTGCACGCGGGCGAAAAGGTGGCGGTAATCGGTCCGAGCGGCTCGGGCAAAACGACGCTTGCGCGCATTCTGATGACGCTGGAGCGTCCGACAGGCGGCACCGTTGAAGTGGAAGGGGAGCTGCTGTGGCACCGCCGCGTCAAAGACCGGCTCGTTCGGGCGGACGAAAAGCATCTGCACCGGGTGCGCAGCGCAATCGGCATGGTATTCCAGCATTTTCACCTGTTCCCGCACATGACCATCGTCCGCAATGTGACCGAGGCACCGATCCATGTGCTGCGCATGCCGAAGGCGCAAGCCGAAGAAGAGGCGCTGGAGCTGCTCGACAAGGTGGGCTTGAGGGACAAAGCCGATTCCTATCCGAGCCAGCTGTCCGGCGGCCAGAAGCAGCGCGTCGCCATAGCAAGGGCGCTTATTATGAAGCCCAAGGTGATGCTGTTCGACGAGGTGACGTCGGCGCTCGACCCGGAGCTGGTCGGAGAAGTGCTTAAGGTTATTAAGCAGTTGGCCGAGGAGAGCTCGATGACCATGCTGCTCATTACGCACGAAATGGACTTTGCCCGCGATGTGGCGGACCGGGTCATTTTCACGGACGGAGGGCTGATCGTCGAGCAGGGACCACCCGAAGAGCTGTTCGAGCGGCCAGAGAGCGAACGGCTGCAATCGTTCCTTTCACGGTTCCGCAGCCGTTGATGAAAGGGAAAGGAGGCGAATCCGCTATGCAAACAACAGAGCCGTCTTCAAGCATTGTGTACCGCAAGCCGACCCCGGGAGACGCAGGAGCCGTCTGGCGTCTCGTCAAGGAAAGCGGGGCGCTGGACGCCAATTCGGCCTACTGCTACATGCTGCTGTTTCTTCATTTTGCCGAAACGTGCCTGATCGCCGAGCGCGAAGGGCGTATCCAAGGCTTCGTGACGGCTTACGTTCCGCCGACGGACAGCCGAGCGCTGTTCGTCTGGCAGATCGCGGTCGCCCCGGAAGCGCGGGGGCGGGGCGTAGCCAAAGCGCTGCTCCGCCGCCTGCTGGAGCTGCCGGCGGGACGACGGGCGGAGCGGCTGGAGGCTACGGTTTCGCCGAACAACGCTCTGTCCAGACGGCTGTTCGAAGCGTTGGCCCGCGACCGGGGCGCGCCATGCGAGACCATTGCCGGAGAAGGCTTCGCCGCCGAAGCGTTTCCCGAACAGGGCCACGAGGCCGAGCCGCTGCTCCGCATACGGCTCAAGCCTGATCATTAAATGAATCATTTAAAAAGGGGGACCACGCCAATGACGAACAAAGGATTGCTTCAAACGGAAGGCCTTCCGGGGATATTCGGAGAGATGGAGTCCGAGGTGAGGAGCTACTGCCGTTCGTTCCCGGCGGTGTTCCGCAAGGCGATTGATTGGACGATTTGGGATTCGGAAGGAAAGGCGTATTTGGACTTTTTCGCCGGGGCTGGGGCGCTGAACTACGGCCATAACAACGCGATGCTGAAGGAGAAGCTCATCCGGTACATCGCGGAGGACGGCATCAGCCACAGCCTCGATATGGCGACGGAAGCGAAGGAGCGCTTTCTCCGGCGATTTCGCCGCATCATTTTACAGCCTAGGGGGCTGGATTACAAAGTCATGTTCCCCGGGCCGACCGGCGCTAATGCGGTAGAGGCCGCGCTGAAGCTGGCCCGCAAGGTGACGGGACGGACCGACGTGATCGGCTTTACGAATGCGTTTCACGGGATGACGCTCGGGGCGCTCTCCGTAACCGGCAACAAGTTCAAGCGGCAAGGCGCCGGTGTTCCGCTTCCATATGCGGCATCGATGCCGTTCGACGGGTACTTGGGGAAGGACGCGGATACGATTGCCTATCTGGAAAGCTACTTGAGCGACAGCGGCTCCGGCGTCTCGCTGCCGGCGGCCGTTATCGTCGAAACGCTGCAGGGGGAAGGCGGCTTGAACGCGGCCGGAGCGCAGTGGCTCGTCAGGCTGGAGACGTTATGCCGCAAGCACGGCATTCTGCTGATCGTCGACGATGTGCAGATGGGATGCGGCCGGACCGGCAGCTTTTTCAGCTTCGAGCCGTTCGGGCTGCAGCCGGACATCGTCTGCCTGTCCAAATCGATCGGCGGTTACGGCCTGCCGATGGCGCTCACGCTGATGAAGCCCGAGCTGGACGTCTGGGAGCCGGGCGAGCATAACGGCACGTTCCGCGGCAACAATCTGGCCTTCGTCTGTGCGGCTGAAGCTTTGCGTTACTGGGAGAACGGCGAATTCGAGGCAGGGCTTGCCGACAAAAGCGCGCTGCTGGAGGCTCGCCTGAAGGAGATCGCTGCCAGACATCCCGGACTTCAAGGGAAGAGGAAGGGACGCGGGCTCATGCAGGGCCTGTATTTTCCGGAAAACGGCGTGGCCGAGGACGTATGCCGGGCGGCATTCCGGCGGGGGCTCATTATGGAGACGTCCGGAACGGACGGCGAGGTCGCCAAGGTGATGCCGCCGCTTACGATTGACGAAGCGTCTCTGCTGAGAGGCTTGCGGCTGCTGGAGCAAAGCGTGGAGGAAACGGCGAACAACCGCCGGAGCATCAAAATCGCGCCGAAAGCGGCAGCGGGAATGGGAGGAGCACGCATATGATCGTCAAACAACTGGAGGATGTCGTCGGAACGGAACACGATGTGGATACGGCTACCTGGTTTAGCCGGCGTCTGCTGCTGCGGCGCGACGGAGCGGGGTTCTCGCTGCACGATACCACCATGAAGCCTGGAACGGAAACCGAGATGTGGTACAAAAACCACGTTGAAGCGGTCTACTGCATCGAGGGGGAAGGCGAACTGGAGGTTCTGGACGAAAACCGCACGTATCCGGTGAAGCCCGGAACGCTGTACGTGCTCGACGGGCACGAGAAGCACAAGCTGCGCAGCAAAACGGCTTT
This sequence comes from Paenibacillus hodogayensis, assembly GCF_039536325.1. Taxonomy (NCBI): domain Bacteria; kingdom Bacillati; phylum Bacillota; class Bacilli; order Caryophanales; family Paenibacillaceae; genus Paenibacillus; species Paenibacillus hodogayensis. The sequence goes on along the minus strand of NZ_BAAAYO010000010.1, from coordinate 1,189,224 downwards.
GCGGGTCGTCTGCGTATTCAACCCGCCGTGCGCGGGCACGGAGACGCACGACGCCGACGGGTCCTATGCGCTCGGAGAGCCGGACGCTTACCCGTCGCGGGTCGGACCGGAGCCTGTTCTTCTGGAGCGGGACGATCCGGTCGTCTACGACAAGGTCGTCCGTCAGCCTTTCGTGAACGCGGCGCAGCTTGACGATTACGAGAAGGACGGCTATCTATTCCTCGAAAATTTCTTCTCGGCCGAGGAAGTGGAGACGATGCGAGCCGAGCTGAAGCGGGTATGGAGGGAGGCGGCGGACGACGAACGGCCCGAAGTCATTCGCGAGCCGGACAGCAACGCGGTTCGGTCCGTCTTCGCCGTACATCGCGATTCCCCGGTATTCCGGCAGACGGCCGCGCACGAACGGCTGACTGCGATCGTCCGGCAAATATTGGGCAGCTCGTTTTACGTGCACCAATCGCGCATCAATTTCAAGCCGGGTTTTACGGGCAAAGATTTCTACTGGCATTCGGATTTCGAAACGTGGCATGTGGAGGATGGTATGCCGCGCATGAGGGCTCTGAGCTGCTCGATCGCCTTGGAGGACAACTACGCCTTCAACGGCCCGCTGATGGTCATTCCCGGCTCGCACCGCCGCTTCGTTTCCTGCGTAGGGCGTACGCCGGAAGGGCATTACTTGGATTCGCTGCGCAAGCAGCAGTACGGGGTTCCCGATCCGGACAGTCTGTCGCGGCTTGCCGCCGAGGGAGGCATCGTCGCTCCGGTCGGTAAGGCCGGCTCGGTGCTGTTGTTCGATTGCAATGTGATGCATGGCTCCAGCTCGAACATTTCGCCTTACCCGCGCAGTAACGTGTTCCTTGTCTTCAACAGTACGGAGAACAGGCTGGTCGAGCCTTACTCCGGCCAAGCGCCTCGCCCCGATTACATCGCCGTTCGGGAATAGCGGACTGCCGACCCAAAAGGAACGGCTATTCGTTTCGATATATTTGGGATCAAAGGGGGACATACTAGATTGACACTGTTACGAGCCGTCTCGGTTCCGCCGGCGCGCATTCTGGTTGCCGCGCCGAATCGGGCCGGGGAGCTGTTTTTGTGCAAGCTGCGCGAGCGCGGACTGCCTCATGCGGCGATCGTCAATAATGCGTACGAAAGAAGCCGGATCGAGGCTCTCGGCATCAGTCCGGTTATTACGGTCGATACGCGGGACAAAAGCACGTGGCTGCCTCCCGACTATCCGATTGGCAAAGTATTTCTGTTCGAGGATAGCATGAGCCTGTGCTGCCGCTACATTCAGCTGTGCCAGTCGTGGAATACCGGTTCCATTCACGCCGTTACCCGTACGGACTGCTCCAGCACGATATACCGGGCGCTCGGCGTCCGTCACCTGCGTTATACGACAAAGCGGGATATCGCCGACATGGTGCGCCGCACGGTATAGTTCATCATCATCCGAGGAAACCCGCAAAAGGGGTCGAGAAGCAAGATGACCCTTTTTCGGGTTTTCTTTACAATAAAATCTCAAATTTAAGATTGACAAAGCAAACAGCATCCCCTATGATAGAGCTATCAACATGAAAAGTAAGTTAATGATAATTAGTAAGTTTAATTATAAGGAGGAAAATGAAGATGGCAAAGACGACTTGGGCTGTAGACCCGACTCACAGCGGTATCGATTTTTCGGTGAAGCATATGATGATTGCGAACGTGAAGGGAAGCTTTCATTCTTTTGAAGCGACGATCGATGCCGACCCGCAAGATTTGACTTCCGCCTCCGTGGAGTTTACGATCGATGTAAGCAGCATCGACACCCGCAACAAAGACCGTGACGCCCACTTGCTGTCCGCCGACTTCTTCGATACGGAGAAATATCCGAAGATCGGCTTCAAGTCGACCGGTATTTCCGCCAAGGGCGACGGGGAATACGACGTAACGGGCGATCTTTCCCTGCACGGCGTGACCCGCCCGGAGACGTTCCAGGTAACGTTCGAGGGCGCAGGCAAGGACCCATGGGGGAACGAGAAAGTAGGCTTCAGCGGCAAAGGCAAAATCAAGCGCAGCGATTTCGGCCTGAGCTATAACGCGGTATTGGAAGCGGGCGGCGTCCTGATTGGCGACGAGATCAAAATCTCGCTGGAAATCGAAGGCGTGAAGCAAGCGTAAAGTACGAACAAGACGGCCGTCCGGGCAGCTTTCCCGAGCGCCGTCTTTTTTCATTTTCGAAGGAGGGGATAGATGTTGGCGTTTTATATGATTGCGCTGGCGGTAGCGGTTGTGGATCAGACGTTGAAATCGCTCGTCAGGCTGTACCTGGAGGTCGGACAGTCGGCCGAGCTATGGAACGGTGCCGTCTTATTGACGCACTATGAGAACAGCGGAGCCGCGCGGAGTTCGTTTCAAGGCTACGGCACGGTTTTTATGATCATTGGGCTCGTCGTTATCGCCGGCTTGCTGGTCGCCCGGCGTAGAGGCCATATCGAAGGAACGCTGCTGACCGTGGCGACGGCGGTTCTGCTCGGAGGGGCGGCGGGCAATACGATCGACCGTATGCTGTTCGGAAAAGTGACCGATTACCTGGTAGCGGGAGACGGCATTATGAACGCCGCCGATCTGGCGCTTTCCGCCGGGGCGGGGCTGATGCTGCTCGATACGCTGTGGCGCGCGTGGCGAGGAAGGGGACAATCGTCCCGCCATCACTTTACCGGCTGAATCGTCGGTAGTCGGGCAGAGGCCGGCTTACATTTTACGAAAAAATGCGCAAACAATCATTTTCAGAAACGGTCGCTTGTAGTACAATGATTGTAGTTTCGTTTGTTGAGATGAAGTTTCATTAGATGAAACTATATCATTGGAGGGAGAGACTGTTTATGAGCGATTCCTTGAAGGAGCTAGTCAAACAGCAATTTTCCAAAAATGCGTCCAGCTATGTAACGAGCGCGCGCCATGCGCGCGGCGAAGATTTGGCGCTGCTCGTTTCCGCCGCGGAAGCGAACCGCGATATGGAGGTGCTCGACATCGCCACGGGAGGGGGGCATGTGGCTAATGCGCTGGCACCTTTGGTGTGCCGCGTCGTCGCCTCCGACCTTACGCCGGAGATGCTGGAGGCTGCGGCCGCCTTCATCCGCGGCAACGGACACGAGAACGTCGATTTCATCCCGGGCGACGCGGAACGGCTGCCTTTTGCCGACGCGGCTTTCGACTTGGTCACTTGCCGCATCGCGGCGCATCATTTTCCCGACGTCAGCGCCTTCGTCCGCGAGTCGTTCCGTGTCGTAAAACCCGGCGGCAAGCTGCTGCTGATCGATAATACGGCTCCGGAGGCCGACGACTTCGACCGCTTTTACAACGAGATCGAGAAGCTCCGCGATCCGAGCCATGTGCGCGCATGGAAAAAATCGGAATGGCTCGGCATGCTGGAAGCGGCAGGCTACCGCCTGGAGTCTCTCGTCTGCTTCCCCAAGCCGTTTCAATTCCGCGATTGGTGCGCCAGAGCCAGCGTGCCGGAACAGACGGTGAGTCGGCTTGCTAACGATTTGGCGAACGCCCCCGAACCGTTCCGGCGCCGCTTCTCGATTCAGACGGACGAGGCGGGAGCCGTGACGAGCTTCCAGGGAGAGGCCGTTTACGTTCAGGCCGTAAAGCCGGTTTGATGGTCGTACTGTAATATTAGCAGCAGACACCTATAGCATTGCAAAAAGCTCCCACCATATCGTGCGCCAGGGCGGAAAACCGCCGATTGCACACGATGCGGGGAGCTTTTTTGGTGCGGACTCGGCTAGAAGTCCGGTGAATAAGTGAGCGTAGGGTAGCGGACTAATTCACCGGACTGTTAGCGACGAGCCGGTTTTCAAGCGAACAGCAGATGGACGGCGGTCAGCGCGAGGCCGATCACGAAGCCGCAAATCGCTCCGTTGACGCGGATCCATTGCAGATCGGAGCCGATCTTGTCCTCGATCATCGCGATCAGCGTCTCGTTATCGTACTTGCTAATGTTTTCTTCGATCAGCGTTCCGAGCTTATGATGGTTGCGCTCGACCCATTCGGCAAGCTTGTCCTGGACGAACGTTTCGATATGGCCGATCTTCGCTTCGTCTTCCTTCAGCCGTCCGATCGCTTCCTCCAGAACGGGCGCGACGACCTGCGTCGGGTACGCCTCCGTATGAATGTAAGCGAGCAGTCTTTCGCGCGTCTGTTCGAGAAAGGAGGTCAAGTTTTCGGACAGGCGCATCCGCTCCAGCATCTCGCGCTTCCAGCCTTCCAGCGCTTCCTTCGTTTCCGTCTGCTCCAGCAGGACGAAGAGCTTCGAGCGCAGCGTATCCGATATGCCGACGCGGGTTGCACTCTGGGGGTTCCGAAGCTCGCGGATTTGCGTCTGCAGCAGCTGGCGGATCGTCTCGCCGAGCTTATCCTCGCTCATAAAGCCGGCGAAAGCGTTTAAAGCAAACCCCATCAGCCCGCCCGCCTGAATGCGGCCGATTGCGTCAGAGGCCATCGCTCCCATTTGCCGCACGGTCGAATCCCGGTTGATATACTCCTCCGCGAAATCCAGCACGAAGTCGAGCGCCTTGCCATCCCAATCTTTGGCGAATCCGTACTGGGCCAGTCCCGAAGAGATGGCGGCCAGATCCACCTCTTCAACTCTGCTTCGGATTTCCCGTTCAAGGACGGGCGCGAGCTTGTCCCAAGGGAACGCGCGAACGGCAAAGTCGCTGACGCCGACGATCGTCCTGACGCCTTCCTCGGTGCGGATACGGGCTTCCACGCCGTCCATCAGCTTGCGGACGATGGCGAACTGCTTCATTTTGTCGCGGATGCTGTCCTTGCTGAGCAGCTCGTTCTGCACCGTCGAGACAAGCGCCTTCGTCACCTTCTCGCGGTTGTTCGGCAAAATCGCCGTATGGGGAATCGGAATGCCGAGCGGGTGCCGGAACAGCGCCGTAACGGCAAACCAGTCGGCCAGCCCGCCGACGAGACCGGCCTCGAAGCCGCCGCGCAGAAAGCGTACCCAGCCGATCGCGTCGAAAGGCAGCGTCGCCACAAAACCGGCCGCCATAACGGCCAGCGAGATCGCCGCGAGATGTCGCGTATTTTGTTTCATCGTCGATTTCAGCCCCTATGCATTCGTAGCACGGCTCGTCCGGTAAGAAGAGCCCGTGCGTTTCTTGTCTCTATTGTACTCCATTCGCGTCAATTCCAAAAATGTTAGTTTGCGCGCAGAAATAAATTGACATTTGACTGCTGCGGATATACCATATTACATGAAAATGAGAATCGTTATCATAAATAAAATAAGGGTGAAATCGATGTCATCACGATTGCAAAAAGCCGCCGATCCGGTCGCTTCCATTCGCTCGCGTCCGATCTTTGCGACCATTATTCTGATAGGCGGCGTCGGCTTGCTCTTGCTCGGTCTTGCCTTGTCTATCTCCGTCGGGGCGGCCGACATCAAGCTGGCGACGGTGTGGGAGGCGGTGTTCCACTTCAATCCGGACCTGACCCAGCACCAGATTATTCAGGAGCTTCGCTTGCCCCGGGCGCTCGCCGGCGCGCTGGTCGGAGCGAGCTTTGCCGTAGCGGGGGCGATCATGCAGGGCATGACGCGCAATCCGCTGGCCGATTCCGGACTGCTCGGCATCAATGCCGGAGCGGGCTTCGTGCTGGCGCTTATTTTTGCGCTATTCCCCGGCCTGCCTTTTTACTACCTGATTCTGTATTCGTTTCTCGGCGCGGCGCTCGGGATGTTTCTGGTGTACGGCATCTCGGCGATGTCCAAGGGCGGCATGAGTCCGGTCCGGCTGGCGCTTGCCGGTTCGGCGGTAGGCGCTTTGCTGGTGGCGATCAGCGAAGGCATTTCGCTCTATTTTCATATCGGACAGGATCTGGCATTCTGGTATGCGGGCGGCGTGGCCGGAACGAAGTGGCTGCAGTTGAAGATTATGTTCCCGTGGGTCGGAGCCGGCCTGATAGGGGCCATTATCCTGTCGCGCTCGATTACGCTGCTCAGTCTCGGCGACGAGGTCGCGAGCTCGCTCGGCCAGCGCACCGGCTTGGTGAAGCTGGCGGCGTCGGTGCTCGTTCTCGTGCTTGCGGGAGCGGCGGTATCCGCTGTCGGCTCGATCGGTTTTATCGGTCTGGTTATTCCGCACGTGGCGCGGTATTTGGTCGGGGTCAATTATCGATGGATTATCCCGTGCTCGGCGGTGCTCGGCAGCTTGCTGACAGTGCTGGCCGATACGGCCGCGCGGATGATCAACCCGCCTTACGAGACGCCCATCGGGGCGCTGATCGCGCTGATCGGGGTACCTTTCTTCCTGTACCTGGCGCGTCGGGAAAGGAGGGGGCTGTAATGGATCTCGCTTATTTGGAAAACGAGCGCAAGCGGAAGGCGCTGAAATATACGGTCGTACTATCCGTCCTCGGGCTGCTCATTATCGTAGCCTTTATTATCAGCATGAATACCGGCTACATGAAGCTGACGCCGATCGAAGTGATCAAGACGCTGTTTGGCGGAGGCACGGCCAAGCAGCATCTCGTGCTGTTCGAGTTCCGGCTGCCGCGCATCGTGATCTCGGTGCTCGTCGGCGCCGGGCTGGCTGTCTCCGGCTGCATCCTGCAAGGAGTTTCGCGCAACGCGCTGGCCGATCCGGGCATACTCGGGATCAACGCCGGGGCGGGCCTCGCGGTCGTGCTGTTCGTTACCTTTATGAAAAAGGTCGGCATCAGCTCGGTGTTTTTGCTGCCGTTCCTGTCCTTGGTCGGCGCCGGCTTGACGGCAGCTTTGATCTTCTCGCTCGCTTACAAGAGGCACCAGGGCTTGCTGCCGATCCGGCTGATTCTCGTCGGTATCGCGGTGGCGGCGGGCATCTCGGCGGCGATGATCGTACTGACGATTAAGCTCGATCCGCAGCAGTTTCAGTTCGTACAAGTATGGCTCGCTGGCAGCATATGGGGAACGACGTGGAAGTACGTGCTGGCGCTGCTGCCGTGGATCGTCATCCTGCTCCCGTACGTGTTCTACAAGTCGCGCGTCTTCAACGTGCTGCAGCTTGGCGATCAAGCCGCCGTCGGTCTCGGCACCCCGCTTGAGCGGGAACGGCTGAAGATGCTGTCCGCCGCCGTCGCCCTGGCCGCCTCGTGCGTTGCCGTGGGCGGGGGCATCGGCTTTGTCGGCTTGATCGGCCCGCATCTGGCGCGGCGCCTCGTAGGCCCGAGCTATCAGGTGCTGCTGCCGGCATCGGCGCTCGCCGGAGGGCTGATGCTGATCGTAGCCGATACGATTGGGCGCTGGATTTTGCAGCCGTCGGAAATTCCGACAGGCATCGTCGTCGCCATCATCGGCGCTCCTTACTTCCTGTATTTGCTTGCCAAATCGAAGGCGTAATGCCGCGCTGTATTCGAAGATCCGCTTCTTTGGCCGGGCCCGTTCCCGTCCGGAGCGGATCTCTTCTTTTTTGGTGGACATCCGCATACACTTGTACGGACGAACAGGATGTCTGACGGATCGGAGGAACACGCTGCATGGTAAGACGCGGATGGCGGAGCCGGCCGACCAAGAAAGGAAGACGGAAAGCTTTTTTTATCGCGCTGCTGATCTTTTTTTTGTTCTCCTTGCAATCGTTCATCTACATCGAGAAAAATTTGCGTCCTCCGCTTCTGCACGTCGCCATGCTGCGCGTCAAGCAAATTGCCACCCAGGCGATCAACTCGGCGATTACGGATCAAATCTCGCGCGCGCAAAGCTTCGACAAGCTGATCGACTGGAGAACGGACAAGAACGGCAAAATCACCGGCTTTATGCTCAACTACGGGGAGCATATGCGGATAACGGCGGATACGGTGAACACGGTCCAGAATGTGCTAAACCAGCTCAAGGAAATCCCCGAGCATATTCCGGTCGGGCAGGCGATGGACAGCGCTATCATCGCTTCTTTCGGCCCGAAAATCCCGATCAAATTCACGCCCGTCGGGGCGGTCAAGGTCGATTTGAGCACCCGTCAGCAGGATGCGGGCATCAATATGATTTTGGTGGAAGTGTACATCCGGATTACGGCCGAGGTGGCGATCATTATTCCGTTCGATTCCGAGCCGGAAGTGGTCGAGACGGAAATTCCGATATCGTACGTGCTGGTTGTCGGCGACGTGCCGATGTATTATTACGACAGCAAGGGCAATCCGGCCGGCAAAACGACGTCCGCGCCGCCGAGCATCGCGATTCCGCAGATCAGTCCGGACGCGGCGAAGGCGGGAGCCGCCGGCAAAGACGTTACGGCTGGAACGGGCAGCACCGGCCCGGTCAAATAAGCGTGCCAACGGCAAGACGCCCCGTCCCGCGATAACAAAGCGGGAGGGGCTTCTTTTTGCTTGTCTCTGCAAGTCCTAAGGGGAAGCGTATGCTGTATCCGGCAAGCTTGGGGGCGTAACGGACTATGGGGATACGCGCCGCAGCCGCTAGGAGCTTCCGCTTTTTTTCTGGCTGCGCAGCCGATCCTCGCGCTCCCATTTGCGCAAATAAGAGTACGGGTCAAACGACCATTCGGTCTTGCCGTTGTCCCGGTACAGACCGAAATGAAGATGTGGCGGGAATTTGCCCTGCGTTCCTGGCTTGCCGTAGCCGGAGCTGCCGACCCAGCCCAGCACTTGTCCGGGCTTGACGATGTCTCCCTGCTGAAGCTTCTTCTCGAAACCCGATAGATGAGCATAGTAATGGTAGACGTTGTTCAGGTCGCGCAGGCCGACGCGCCAGCCTCCGTAAGGGTTCCAGCCTTTGATCTCGACGATTCCGTAGCAGGTGCTCCGCACCGGGACGCCGTACCCGGCGAACAGGTCGGTTCCTTCGTGAATCCGATGGCCGCCCCAGCCCCGGCTCGCTCCCCATGTGCTGCGGTACGAATATTCCGCGCCTAGCGGCAAAGGAAACGCGTGCTCGTGCAGATCGATCCGTCCGAAAGCGGAATAAATGCGGTAAAATTGCCCGATACGCTCCACGCTCCGCGGGTTGTGATAGTAGTTCCACAGCGCCAGTTTGAACTGATCCTCGCCTGTGCCGTAGCTCAATAGGTAGGAAGCCATCGTAGACAGCACGTCCAGATCGTTGCCGCGGTCGGCGACGCCGTCTCCCGAGCCGTCCCGCCCCTTGCCGCCGAACAGCGAGATCGTCCGCGGGTTGCGGTCTTCGTGGTTCGGGTTGGCGAGGCCTGCCCATTCGAGATCCGAATAATAAATGCCGATCAGCCCATCCCGCCGCGGCCTTTTCTTGGGGTTGGCAATCGTCAGCGTCCGCTCGTACTGGTCGATTGCCGCCAAATAATGCCAAGGAATGCCGGTCACCTCGCTCACTTCGTCAAACAGCTGCTTGCGTTCGGTGAGTTCGGTTTTGATGTCTTTGGCCGGCTGTCCTTGCGGGGCCTGTTCCGCCGTCGCTCCCGCGGCTGCGAACGGCAGCGTTGAGAGCAGCATGCAGCATAAGGCCATGGCAGCTTTGCGTCCTAATCCGCCTGCACCTTTCAAATCCGCCCAGCCTCCTTTCACCATTCGTGTCCTTCTCATATGGGGTTAGGATACGCATTCCCGCATTTTGCTATTCCGAAACGGCTGCAAATATCCGCTTCCTTCGTTTTACAGAGCAGGGGCCGATTTGATACCATTAGAGGCAGATGAAAGGAAAGGGAGAAAGCCGATGTTCGATCACCGAACCGAGCATGTCGACGATCATATGGTGCTGGTGCAGGCCAATCTGGACGATATGAATCCGGAATTCAGCTCCTACGTCATGGACCGTCTGTTTGAGGCGGGCGCCAACGACGTGTACTGGGTTCCGATTATTATGAAAAAGGGCAGACCGGGCATGATGCTCAACGTCCTTGTGGCGGAGGAACGGCTGGAGCAGATCGAGACGATCGTCTTCGCCGAGACGACGACGCTCGGGCTGCGTTATGTGAGAGCGGAGGTACACCGTCTGGCCCGGCAATTCGTGCAGGTGGAGACGGAATGGGGGCCGATCGCGGTCAAGCTCGGTTTTCACCGGGGGGAACTGGTCCAGATGGCTCCGGAATTCAAGGAATGCGAAGCCGCGGCCAAACGCAGCGGCGTGCCGCTGAAGCGGGTATACGAGGAAGTGCGCAGGAATTATGCGGACAACCGCACTTTGGAATGAAGGGAAGCGAATCGAATGGCGAAAGTGATGATCGTGGACGACGACCCGTATATCCGCGAACTCGTCCGTTTTTATTTGCGCGAGGAAGGCTTCGAGGTGGCCGAAGCCAATCATGGGGTGGAGGCGCTGGACCTGATGCAAAAAGGGCGCGCCGATCTGATCGTACTCGATATTATGATGCCGGAGATGGACGGCTGGGAATTGTGCCAGCGGCTGACGGCCGATTATCCGGACGTGCCGCTGCTCATGCTGACGGCCAAAGGGGAAACGAAGCATAAAGTCAAAGGCTTCCAACTGGGCACCGACGATTATCTCGTGAAGCCGTTCGATCCTCCGGAGCTGATCGTCCGCGTTAAGGCGCTGCTCAAGCGGTACAGGATTCAAGCCTCGCATAAGGTGCATATCGGCTACGTGGAACTGAACCGCCAGTCGCACGAAGTGTACCGCGGCAATGAACGGGTCACGCTCCCGCTAAAGGAATTCGAGCTGCTGTTCCGGCTGGCCAGCCATCCCGGCCAAATTTTTACGAGGAACCAGCTGATCGAGCAAATTTGGGGAGGCGACTACGATGGCGACGAACGGACGGTAGACGTTCATATCAAACGGCTGCGCGAACGGTTTCCGGAGGAGTTGTCCGGTCTTGCGATCATTACGATTCGCGGGCTCGGTTACAAACTCGAGGTGAAGGAATGATCAAGACGCTGTACGTCCGCGTCGTGCTCACGTTTTTGGGGGCCTTTATCCTTGGACAGATCGGCTCGTTTTTCCTGACGCTCGGCGTGATGGCCCTGTTTACGGACCAATACATCGCCAGCAATCATCGTTCCTCGGAAGCATTCGGTGCTAAGCTCATCCAGCTTTACGGCCAGTATGGTGTCGATGGGGCCGAACCGTATTTCCAAACCATGGACTCTCGCCTCAATTACGACTTCAAGCTCGCCGACGCCGGCGGAACGCTGAGAAGCTATCCTGCAGCGGGTGAAGTCAGTATCGTAGTATCCGATTCGGTTATTTCCTCCGTATTGGCCGGCGAAACGTACCGGAGCCGCCGAAACGAAGGGACGAGCATCATTACCGGCGTTCCGTTCAACATTGATTCGCACCGTTACGCATTGCTGATCAAGCCTTCCGTTCGCGTGGAGGGACGGCTGGTCATGTGGATCGTGCTGCTATCGCTTGTGATCGCTCTTATACTGGGCAGTCTCTTTACGCTTATCGCCGCGCGCTATATCGTGAAGCCGCTGCGAGTCATGAAGGACGCCACTCGACGCATCGCCAAGGGTGATTTCGACATCGATTTCGGCTGGCACAAACGGCGGGACGAGATCGGCGAGCTGGCGCAAAGCTTCAGCGATATGACCCGCGATATCAAACAGCTCGAACAGATGCGCAGCGACTTCGTCTCGAATGTGTCGCACGAAATTCAGACGCCGCTTACGTCGATATCCGGTTTTTCCAAAGCGCTTCGTCACAAGGCACTGAAGGAGGAGGACCGCAGCCGGTATCTGGACATTATTCAGGCGGAGAGCGAGCGGCTGTCGCGGATGAGCGAAAATCTGCTGAAGCTCGCATCTCTCGAATCCGACCGTCATCCGTTCGAGCCGCGCACCTATGACCTCGACGAGCAGATTCGCAGGGCCGTCGTCGCTTGCGAGCCGCAATGGTCGGGCAAATCGATCGAGCTGGAACTGGATTTGCCGCAAATCAAAATATGCGCGGATGAGGATCAGATGAGCCAAGTTTGGATTAATCTGATCGGCAATAGCATCAAATTTACGCCGGAGGGGGGACGTATTGCCGTCTCCATCCGCCAGACGACGGACCGGATCGAGGTGGCCGTCGCCGACACCGGAATCGGTATTTCCGCGGCCGATCGGGGCAACGTGTTCGATCGCTTTTTCAAGGCGGACCGGTCGCACACGAACCGTCAGCAGGGCAGCGGGCTCGGACTGGCAATCGTCAAGAGGATCGTGACCTTGCACAGCGGAATCGTCAAGCTGGAAAGCGAGCCGGGGAAAGGAACGACCGTTAAGGTCAATCTGCCGAGCTTTTCCACTGCCAGACGAAAGCGGGAAATTCCGCCGGGGGGAAGTGCCGGTTCTTGAAGCATTGAAATCAGGCTTGGATGCGCGCGAAGCAAGGATGGGCTGTCGGGACATACCCGACAGCCTTGTTTGCGTTTTGAGCGCTCGCTTGGATTTGCAATTCCGCTAGGCCGCCTTTTACGGGTCATTTTTTGTCACAAAATGTACACATTTTATTCATGCTCTGTTCATCTTGATTCACGATCCGTTCATACAGCCCCGTTATGCTTAGAGCAATTATTCTGAACAGGGGGGAACCGGGTGAACGGATTTATCAAGTTTTCCATGAAAAACGTGGCTGCCGTTATCATCATTATCATTTTGCTGTTCAGCGGCGGCATGTACTCGGCATCGAAGCTGAAAGTGGAAAATATGCCAAACATCTCTATACCGTGGATCATCATCACATCCTCATATCCGGCTCCGCCGAAAGATGTGATGGACAAAGTCACGAAGCCGATCGAAGACAAGATTGCGAACGTCGAAGGCATCAACACCCTCCAATCCACTTCGAGCGACAGCATGGCGATGATCACGATCGAATTCAAGCAGAACACCAATATCGACAAAAAGAAGCAGGAGATCGAAGACCTGCTTCAAGACGTTGGATTGCCGGAAACGGCGACCCGTCCCAAAGCGTCGACTGTTGGCTTCTCGTCCATTCCGGCCATGTATTTGGCGGCTTACGCCGATGAAGGGATGAGCCAGTCCGAGCTGGATAAAATCTACAAGGACACGATCGAGCCCGGATTCAAATCCATACGCGGCGTAGACCACGTCGATTCGGTAGGCGTCCGCGAAATGACCATGGACATTCAGCTCAATGTGGACGCAATGACTGTCTACGGCTTTACCCCGGCTCAAGTATCCGGCGCCATCCGGACTGCGTTGTCCGACGGTGCCATCGGGGCTGTCGAGTTCGACGGCAACGCGAGGATGGCCCGAGTCAGCGGGGATATGAACAGCCTCTATGCCCTACAGAATTTGGAATTGGTTAGCCCCAAAGGCCAGACGCTACTGTTGAAGGAATTGTCGTCGATCCAAGCGATATCCGAATTCGACTTTATCGCGCGTTTGGACGGACAGCCTGCAATCGGCGTCAACTTGTACAAAACAAGCGGCGCGAACGCTGTCGAGTTCTCGGACGACGCAAGGGCTTTGATCGCCAAGCTCGCCAAGAGCGAGCCCCAGGTCAAATTTACGACGGTATACGACGGCGCCGACGTTGTCCGCGAATCGATCAGCGGACTGCTGAGGGAAGGCATTATCGGAGCGCTGCTCGCCTCTCTGATGATCCTGCTCTTCCTGCGCAACATCCGGATGACGCTGATCGTACTCGTCTCGATTCCGTTGTCCGTCGTCATGACGCTTATTATGATGCACTACTTGGGCATTACGCTGAACATTATGTCGCTTGGAGGCATGTTCATTGCGGTCGGACGGATCGTGGACGACAGTATCGTCGTTATCGAGAACACGTACACGAATTTGCAAAAAGCGCAGGAACGCAACGAGTCGGTCATCCTGCTCGCTACCCGTCAAGTCGCAATGGCGATAACCTCGTCGACGCTCGCCACGGTGGCGGTATTTGCCCCGATCGGCCTGTTGTCCGGTATGATCGGCGAGTTTTTCCGCCCGTTCGCCGTGACGGTGGCCTGCTCGCTGATGGCGTCGCTGATTGTCGCGCTCACCGTCATTCCGATGCTGGCCAAGCTGCTTGTACTCAAGAGCGGCAATATCAAGCATCATGACGAGCACAAAAGAGACCGGGTCACCTCGTTCTACGAGAAGGCGCTCAACTGGTCTTTGACTCACCGCATCAAGACGCTGGTCATATCCGGTCTGCTGTTTGTCATTACCGTGGTGGCGACCATTCCGATGCTGGCCATCGAGTTTTTCCCGGAGGACGGGGTTAACCGCAATATGACGTTCAACATGAAGCTTCCTTACGGGACGTCGCTGGAAAGCACGGACTTGCAGGCCAAGAAGATCGAAGAACTTCTGCGCGAAACCAAAGATGCGTCCGGAGAGCCCACGTTCACTTACGTGGAAGCGCTGGTCGGATATGGAGGGGACGGCAGCGATAAGCAAATTCCGTACCGCGCGCAGTTTTATACGGCAGTAAACGAACGAACCGACCCCGAGCCGGTCAAGAAACGGATTATCGATCTCATCTTGGCGGATCTGCCTCAGGGCTCCGAATTCAAATTCGCCGGGATGAACAGCGGTGGTGTATCCTCGTCTACCTTGTCGTACTCGCTCAAGGGAGACGATCAGGCCGCGCTCGAGCAGGGGGCCGAGCTGGTGCGTCAGAAGATGAAGGAGTTCCCCGAACTGACGGACCTCAAGGACACGCTGCAGGACGCCAAAACCGAAGTGAAGATTACGGTCGATTCGGCCAAGGCGCGGCGGTTCGGCTTAAGCCCCGCCACGATCCGGGAAGCGGCCGGCGCCTGGGTTCGCAAGGAGAATCTCGGCGATATCAAGCTGGACAACGTGCTTTATAAGACGACGATCGGCATCTCCCAGGCGGACAAAAATTCGCTCCAGCAAATCGGCAAAATGCAGCTGCAAACCCCGGACGGCGCATTCGTTTATTTAAACGACGTCGCCAAAATCGAGGAAGTGCAGGCTCCGGCTACGCTTAGCCGGGATAGCCGGGCACAGGTCGTTACGGTAAGCGCGACGATCAATGCGTCCAATAAGCTGCTGGTTACCACCAACGTGACCGCCGCGCTGGCAAGCGTCGAGCTGCCGAGCGGGGTAACGCGGGAAGTGAAAGGCGTAAACGAAGATATTAACGAAAGCTTCTCGCAGCTGTTTATGGCCATGACGGTCGCCATCCTCATTGTATATCTCGTTATGGTGCTTGCGTTCGGCAACGCCAGCGCGCCGTTCGCCATCCTGTTCTCGCTGCCGCTTGCCGTAATCGGCGGCCTGCTCGGATTGGCCTTGACCGGGGAATCGCTGAACGTCACCTCGATGATCGGCTTCATGATGCTGATCGGGATCGTCGTCACGAACGCAATCGTACTGATCGACCGCGCCCAGCAGCTGCGCCAAACGGGATACACGGTGCGGCACGCGCTGATTGAGGCCGGCATCGTCCGGCTGCGACCGATAATAATGACGGCGGGTGCGACGATCGTCGCTATGCTGCCTCTGGCGCTCGGTTTTTCCCACGGCGTCATGATATCCAAAGGGCTTGCGGTCGTCGTCATTGGCGGTTTGACGACATCGACGCTGCTGACGCTAGTGGTTGTGCCGGTCGTCTATGAGCTGATCGAGGCGTTCAAAGCCAGGATCGGCCGTATCGGCCGCAAGAAACGGATTCAGGCAGCGGCTCCGGCGGGTGCCGGGACGGACATATAGAGGGGAGACTAGCGACATGAAGACGACAGCTTTCACACAATACGGTTGGCGGATCACGGGGTCGCTGCTGCTGGCGGCGGCTCTGACCGCCGGCTGCTCGGCCCCGGCGGGGCCCGCGCCAGCGGCAACGGAAACAGAGCAAGGAGCGGTCAAGGTCGAGACGATCGCCAAGCGGAGCATGGGCAACCCGCGGGAGCAGGTGGCAAGTGTTAATGCGATCGTCCAGTTGGAAGTGATGGCGAAGGCCGAAGGGAAAGTCTGGAACGTGCTGAAGAAAAACGGCGATCTCGTAAAAGAAGGCGACGTTATCATCCGGCTGGATGACAAAGACGCTTTGTCGCAAAAAGAAAAAGCTGAAACGTCGATGCGCAGCGCCCAGCAATCCTTATCCAAATCGGCGGACGACTTCAACTCCGGTAAAACCGATATGGAAAACTCCGTTGCCAAGATAGAGCAGCAGGTCAAGGAGCTGGAGAAGGACTACAACAAAGCGCGCAACGATTTCGACGCCGGCGCGATTACCAAGCGGCAGCTGGAGCAGACGGAAACCCAGGTGACGAACGCGCGCCGCGATCTGGACGCTGCCCGTCAGAAGCTGGTTACGCTCAACAAGTCTAGCTCGCTCGCTGCCTTGCAGGCGCAAGTGGATGCCGCACGACTTTCCGTCCAGGACGCCAACCGGGCGCTGGAGGAATATGACGTCAAAGCCCCGGCTTCCGGCGTGCTGACCGATATGAACGTGACGGTCGGCATGACGATGCCGCGAGGCGGCAAGATCGGCGTCGTGCAGCAAACGGAACGGGTCAAGATCAAAACGGACTTATCGGAAGCGACGGCCAAGCTGGCCGCCGGCAAGCCGGAGCTGGTCGTCTATTCCAGCGACAATCCGGGCAAGCAGATCAAGGCGAAGGTGACGTACTTGGCCAACTTGCCCGACG
The DNA here is from genome assembly GCF_039536325.1 of Paenibacillus hodogayensis. Classification (NCBI taxonomy): domain Bacteria; kingdom Bacillati; phylum Bacillota; class Bacilli; order Caryophanales; family Paenibacillaceae; genus Paenibacillus; species Paenibacillus hodogayensis. The sequence goes on along the minus strand of NZ_BAAAYO010000010.1, from coordinate 1,172,680 downwards.
CGGCGACGAAGCTGTATCCGCTCGAGCTGGAAGCCGATAATGCCGACGGATATTTAAAGCCGGGCACCCGCGTGCAGGTGCAGCTGACGACCCCCGAGGAAGAGACGGTCGTAGCCGTCCCGACCTTGAGCATCGTCCGCGAGGGCGGGGATGCGTTCCTGTACGTGCTGAAGGGCGATCAGGCGGAGAAGCGCAAAGTGAAGCTGGGCCGTCTGAACGGTTCGTTCCAGGAGGTGCTGGACGGAGTGAAGCCGGACGAGAAGCTGATCGTATCCGGTCAACACCGGCTGAAGGACGGGCAGAAGGTGGAAGTGAAGACGCCATGAAGCATAACTATCTGATACGGAGGGCTCGCCATGACAAACAATAGAAGATGGAAACCGGCACTCGCGGCCGTTATCGTGTCCGCTGCGCTTCTCGGCTCCGTGCTCCCGGCTTCGGCCGAATATGCGCCGACCGCAACCGCCGCTGCCTATACGCTTTCGAGCACAATCAGAGCCGAGCTGAAGACCGCAGCCGTCAGCAAAGGATCGGCAGGCACCCAACTGGCCGTCGTCGTCCGTCTCCGCAACGACGGAGGGACCCTCGTCCGGGTGCCGGACTTCGAGCTGCGGGCCGTCTCCGCAGACGGCCTCGAATATACGCTGCCGGCAAGCTCGGCCAACGCGCGTTCCTTGATGGGGAAGGAAAGCGCCGAGCTCTCGTATCTCATCACGATCGACCGGCCGGGCGATATCGTCTGGACCGCACTCAAATTCGTCGACGTCGATGAGTACGTATACCCGAAGCTGGAGAGTACGCTGCTGACCATGCCGCTCTCCCGCGTATGGAATTCGGCCAAAGCCGACTTCGATCAGCCTTTGGAGCCGACTGCCTGGGGAACGCCATTCACGCTCCCCGGCGTCGACTCCGCGATTGCTTACACGCCGATCGGCTATACGGAGCATAACGGTCCGGAAGGCCATGCTCATGTCGTCACTTTATCCGCTCGCAATACGGGCACCGTCGCCGATACGGTCGATGCGTTCCGGTTGGACGGCAAAGCGGGCGATAAGGTATACCCCGGCCAGCGGGTCGAGAAGGAGCCGATTACGCTTGCCGCAGGGGAGCAAAAATATGTCCATATGGCCATTCCGAGCGACCCAGGCACGGCTCTGGACAGCCTGCTGCTGATGACGACCGGCACGTTCTCGGCAGGCCCGCAGGCGTCGACCTTCGACGCGGCGGCTCTCAAGGTTGCCGTTCCGGCGGGGGGCACGGCCGAGCCGGTGGCCACGACGGAAAATTACGCGATAGGACAGCCGATCGCTTTCGATCCGCTCAGCAAGCTGATCGATACGAATACCGAGGTTTCGCTAGCGGAGCTGCATATGCATGAGAACGACGGAGCAGGCTTCAAGAGCGTCATCGCCAAATTCAAGATTCGCAACAAAGGCAGCGCGACCGTATCGCTGCCGGCATTCGGAGCGGAGATCGTCGGCTCTGGCGGAGCGGCATACACCGGAACCCGCCAAACGATGACGACAACGTCGATGATGCCCGATTTGAGCTATGTGGTCAGCTATTCGTTTATGGTTCCGGCAACGGAAGACGGGGAACGGTTCGCGATCCGGCTGCTGGACAATCAGACGACCGCTCCATACGGCAGCGCGATCGCTTCCATCCGTACGAAGGTGCAGACCGAAAGCGAAAGCGATACGCTTTCCTTCTATCCGTATAACGTGAAGATCGACTACTGGACGGTTAACGGCATGTACAATGCGGCGACGGGTTACTCGTACCGGATGAAGCTCGATATCGGGCTGGAGCGGGTAGAAGACGTGGTCGTGGATCAAAACTTCTCGAAGATGAAAATCGAGCTGACCGATTCGCTCGGTCGCGCCATCGGCTCGGAGACGATTCCGTTCACGGGGACGAACAAGCTGATCAGCGGGCAGCAGGACATTACGTTCGCCAATCTGCACACGGATACGTACCAGTATCCGCTTATCGTCAAAGTTTACGAAACGATCGATACGCCTAACGGCGAAGCGAGTCGTCTGGTGAAGACGCTGAAGTAATCGAAACGGCCAGGGTTCTGCGCTCGGACAAACGTTAAAGGCATTGATGCAGGACGAGTCCACCGGCGACCGTTTGCAAAATACGTCGGTAACGACGGTTGCCCGCCTTGGGGAGCATTGGGAATATGCGCTTTACGATTGCGTCCGGCATCTCCAGCCCGAGCGCAAAAAAGCGTAAGCCGCCTTTGCGGACAAACGGCTGTTACGACCGAAAAAAACAGGCTTGCCGAGGATCGAATCCTTGAGCAAGCCTGTTTCTATGCGTACCCTTGTCGGGATGAGCGGTTCCTTAATGCTTCGGGCTCGCCCCTGTTCTGTGCTCGTCGTCGTGCCTGTGCTCATGGCCATGGTGATGAGAGCCATGCACGTGATGATCATGGTCGTCATGATCATCATGACCGTCGTGATGATCGCGGTCATCGTGATGGCTATGGTCGTCATGATCATGATGGTGGTCGTGGTGGTCATGATGATGATCGTGCTCATGACCATGATGATGGTGTCCATGCCCATGCCCATGATCGAGCCCGTCGTCCCCATGGTGATGGTGATGATGCTCTTCATGGCCGTGTTCGGCATGCAGGTGCAGGTTGGGTGCGGTCCATTTGGCGGCGTACGCGTCGATTTTGCCGACGACGACGCGGAGCACGTTCGGCTGGTTCGGCAGATCGCGCGTGCCGGCTCCGTAGCCGATCGATTCCACCACCATGGGCGGTAATCCTTTAGAGAACCCGTTGACGACCGCTGCTACGATGCCGGCGCCGGTCGGCGTCGTCATCTCCATGGCGTAATCCGTCGGGGCGATCGGCAGGCCGCGCATCATTTCCAGCGTAGCCGGGGCGGGAACCGGGTACAAGCCGTGATCGCAGCGTACGGTGCCCGAGCCGAGCGGAACCGGGGAGCAATAAATATGGTCGGCCTCGAGCGAATCGAGCGCCAGCGCGACGCCGATGACGTCGACGATCGAGTCGATCGCGCCGACTTCATGAAAATGCACCTTTTCGAGCGGAATGCCGTGAATTTTGCCTTCGGCTACGCCGATTTTCTCGAAAATGGCCAAGCTGAGCGCCGTAGTCCGTTCGTTAAAGCCGGCCTCCTGAATCATTTTCACGATATCCGCGTAATGGCGGTGGTGGGTCGGCTGCTTGTGGGGATCGAGCGCGACATCCATCTTCAACGCGGAAATGCCTTTTTTATTAACCCGCTTCCATTGCAGCTCGAACGGCTCGATGCGAATTTTTTGCAGCTCGCTCTCGACGTAAGCCCGATCGGCGCCGGCGTCGACCAGCGCGGCCAGCGACATGTCGCCGCTAATCCCGGAGAAACAATCGAAATATACGACACGCACGAACATTCACGACCTTTTCGACATATTTTTATTGATCATTCCCGCGCTGTATCCGGCCCCGAAGCCGTTGTCGATATTGACGACCGTCACGCCGGTCGCGCAGGAGTTGAGCATCGTCAGCAAAGCGGATACCCCCTGGAAGCTCGCCCCGTACCCGATGCTTGTCGGCACCGCGATAACAGGCTTGTCCACCAGTCCGCCGACGACGCTTGCCAGAGCACCCTCCATGCCGGCGACGACAACGATGACGTTAGCTCCGCGGATGACGGGCAAGCGACGAAACAGCCGGTGGATGCCGGCTACCCCTACGTCGTATACTTTCTCGACATGGCTGCCCATACATTCGATCGTAATCGCCGCCTCTTCCGCGACGGGCAGATCGGACGTCCCGGCGCAGACGACGGCGACATAACCTTCGTGCACTTTCAGGATGGGTTTTTTAAACCACGTCAGCGCCCGCGCCGCCGCATGATAAGTCGAGCCCGGTACGGCGGCCAGCACCGCCTCCGCTTTCTCGGCGTCCACCCGGGTGGCCAGCACCCGGTCGGAATGTCCGGTCAGCCGCTGGAAGATCGCTGTCAGCTGCTCCTTCGTTTTGCCTTCGCCGTATATGACTTCGGGAAAGCCGGTCCGCCGCTCGCGTTCCACGTCAAGCTGCGCGAAGCCGAGATCGTCGACTTTGCCGGCCGCTTCCGCCTCGGTCAGCTCGGCGATCCGCCGTGCTGCTTCCTCTACGTCCAGACTGCCTTCCTTCAGCAGCTTAAGCAGTTGTTCCAAGGTTGTCATCGCGCCGCATCTTCCTTTACGGCCAGCGGCAGCTCTTTTTTGAGCACCGCGTTCATGCTGCCGGTCTTGTAGCCGGCCAGATCGAGCGCCACGTAAGTAAAGCCGATCGAGGTCAGCTTCTGGTGAATCTGCTCGTGAAGCTCGATCACCTTCGGCAATTCGTCGGGCATGACCTCGATGCGCGCGATTTTATCGTGATGGCGTACCCGGACTTGCCAGAAGCCGAGCGCATACAAATAATCTTCCGCCTCGTCGAGCTGATCGATCTTGTACTTCTCGATCTTCGTCCCGTACGGAATGCGCGAGGAGAGGCAGGCGAAAGAAGGCTTGTTCCACGTGCGCAGTCCCAGTTCCTTGGACAGCTCGCGGATTTCGGTCTTCAGAAAGCCCGCTTCCTGCAGCGGACTGCGCACGCCCTGCTCGGTTTTCGCTTGAAGGCCCGGCCGGTAGTCCCCCAGATCGTCGACGTTTGATCCGTCCAAAATATACGGATAGCCAAGCTCTCCGGCAAGCGATTGCAGATGCGAATACAGGCCGGTTTTGCAATGGTAGCAGCGGTCCGGGTTATTCGCGACGAACGAAGCGTTCTCGAATTCCTTCACTTCGGTCTTGTGCAGACGCACGCCTATTTCCTCGGCGAGCTGCACGGCCGCATTGAATTCGCGGGTCGGGAACGTCTCCGACGCCGCCGTTACGGCCAGCACCTGATCGCCTAGCTCCTGATAGGCGCGCTTGAGCACGAACGTGCTGTCCACGCCCCCGGAAAATGCGATCAGCACGCGGCCCATATCTCGAAGGATGGCGCCAAGCCGCGCATCCTTTTCCTGTAGCGTAATTCCGGTTTCCATGATGTCCCCTCCCGGACGCCGTTTGAAGACCGGCATGCCGCGAATGCGGGCCGGCTTCGAAAAGGCTGGTGTCATAAGTGTATCATAATGCGTGTATCCCGCAAACCGGATACGGACGGTCCAAATGGGCTCCCGCGCGAGCGTGCAGGCCGACTGCTTCCCGCGCCGCGATGCGCCCAGACAGTGCTCGTCTTAATCGCGGAAGTAGCTGCCGAAACGCTCCCTCAATCTAGGGAACTCGCTATCCAGCTTGCCCAGATGCCGCTCGAGTAGCCCCACAGCGCCGTCCTCGTCCCCGCGCTTCAATCGGTCGAACAGCTCTTCATGTTCGTGCACGAGCGTTTTCGTCAGGACAAGCTCCTTCATGGCCAAATACCGGAACCGGTTCAGATGGCCGCGCAAATGATTTACGACCGCCAGCAGCGTCTCGTTGCCGGCCAATTGGAGAATGCGGCGATGGAATTCCTCGTCCAGCTGCAAAAACCGCACGACGTCCTGCTGTTCGGCCGCTTCGTCCTGCTCGTGCAGCAAGGCTTCGATCTGCCTTTCCGTCTTGGCGCGGTCGACTGCCGCCTCCCAATGCCGGGCGGCCAGCCGGAACGCGCTGCTTTCCAGACTGAAGCGGACAAAGCTGCTCTCGCGCACCTTCAGTTCGGATATAAAGGCGACCCGCTTGTTGCGCTGGGGCAGCACGTCGACGAGACCTTCGGACAAGAGCAGATGGAACGCGTCGCGAACCGGGGTGCGGCTAATCTGCAGCGACTCGGCCAGCTCGTTCTCGTAAATCGTCTGTCCCGGTTCCAGCCGAAGCGTAATAATCGAATCGCGTATCGCTTCGTAAGCCTGCTCGCTGAGCGATTTACCCGGAACGACAAGAAACTTGCTCAATAACGATCACCACACTATGCCTAAAAGATATAGTAAGTATACCTGTATACAAGTATACAGGTCAAGATATGATGATGACGTGCGGGGAAGCGAACAAATCGACACCTTTTCCAACAACTTCCCGCTTACGGACCTTAGGCTCGCTTCGCTACAATAGAGAGCATAGGCGTCACGTAAAGCGTGGATTGTTGTCCCTTTCATGATATAATGAACCTATTCGATCACAGAAAGCGGGTATCCACGATGTCGACCAAACAAACGCTCCGCAAGCCGGAATGGCTCAAAATCAAGCTGCCGGCAGGCGAGGATTACGATAATGTCAAGCAATTGAAAGAAACGATGCGTTCCAAGACGCTGCATACCGTCTGCGAGGAAGCCAAATGCCCGAACCTTCACGAATGCTGGGCAAACCGCACCGCTACTTTTATGATTCTTGGGGATATTTGCACACGGGCTTGCCGGTTTTGCGCCGTCAAGTCCGGATTGCCGACCGAGCTGGATTTGCAGGAGCCGGAGCGCGTAGCGGAGGCCGCTGAGCAGATGGGGCTGCGCCACTGCGTGGTCACCTCGGTTGCCCGCGACGATCTGGCCGACGGCGGCTCTTCCATTTTCGCCGAGACGATTCGCGCGATTCGCAACCGGATGCCGTTCTGCTCCGTGGAAGTGCTGATCCCCGATTTTATGGGTAACGAAGATTCGCTGCGCATCGTGATGGATGCCAAGCCGGATATTCTCAACCATAATATGGAGACGGTCGAGCGGATGTCCGACCGGGTGCGCTCGAAGGCGAAGTACCACCGTTCGTTGGAGCTTCTGGCCCGCTCGAAGAAAATGGCTCCGAACATACCGACGAAGTCGAGCATTATGCTCGGCGTCGGCGAGACGTGGGACGAGATTCTGGCCACAATGGACGATTTGCGCGCCGTCGACTGCGATATTATGACGATCGGCCAATATTTGCAGCCGACGAAGCAGCATCTGCGCGTGGTCGAATATTACACGCCGGAGCAGTTTGCGCAGCTGAAGGAGGAAGGCATGAAGCGGGGCTTCCGCCATGTCGAGTCCGGTCCTCTCGTACGCAGCTCCTATCACGCGCACGAGCAGGTCAAGTCGGCTCAAGCGAACACTTGAGCGAGGCATCCGCCAATCGGGGCAAGGAGGCGTTCCTTTGATTCATATCGGCAGCAAAACATACGAGCTTGTTCAAGAGCACAAAAACGGCTACAACTTCGAGGCGTTCCGGGACCGCTTCAGCGAGGTGCTGGAGCGGTACGACTACATCGTGGGCGACTGGGGCTACAGCCAGCTGCGGCTGAAAGGCTTCTTCAAGGAAAGCAATAAGAACGGCAACAAAGATACGTGCGTGACCGGCCTGCACGATTATTTGAACGAGTATTGCAACTTCGGGTGCGCCTATTTCATCCTGCGCAAGGTGAACAGCGGCAAGCCGCAAGCCGACCCTGCCGTTCAAACTCAGCCGGACGGACAACCTCAGCCGCAGCCACAGCCACAGGCTGTCGTCCACGCTCAAGGCGCGGCGCAGCCGCAGCCTTCGAGGCCCGCTCCGCAGCATCATCATCAGCGTGCCGAGCGTCATGAGCGCGGGGACCGGCAGCAGCGCCACGGCCGTTCGGATGGCGCGGAGCGCCGCGAACGCGGGGAGCGGCCTGAACGCGGCGAACGCCCGGAGCGGGCGGACGGGCAGGAGCGTTCGGAGCGCGGCGGCCGTCAGGACGGGGCCGAGCGGCGTGAGCGGACGGAGCGTCATGAGCGAGGCGACCGTGCGGAGCGGCAAGACCGCCCGGACAGGCAGCCGCAGACACAGCAACAGCAACAGCAACAACCGCAACAACCGCAACAACCGCAACAACCGCAACAACCGCAACAACCGCAATCTCAACAGCCGCAGAAGTAAGGCGGCAACCGCTACATTCATTCGGGAGGCGATCGCTTGTTTCAGGGCAAGGCAAGACGGTGGGCGTGCTGGCTTCTTCTGGGCACGCTCGCTGCGGTGCAGACCGGGTGCGCCAACGTGAATGCGGCCGGACAGGCGAAGCCGGAACTGCTCAAACCGGTCAAGAAGCAGGAAGACCTCTATGAGGTGAAAAGCGGGTCGATTGTGAAGCGGGTGGGCGGCACGGGATTGTTCGTGCCCGCTTCCCCGAAGTTTTATCAATATTCGGTCGGGGGCAAGCTGGCGGCGATCCGTGTCAAGCCCGGCGATACCGTCAGTCAGGGCGATGTGCTGCTTGAACTGGACCCCGGCGAGATGCCGATGAAGATCAAGGAGCAGAAGCTCGTCCTCGCCAAGGCGGAAGATACGCTGGCGGACGCGAGGAAAGCCAGCGATCCGGAGAAGCTCCGGCTGGCCGTGCTGAACCGCGATGTCGAGCAGCTTAAGCTCGGAGGACTCGAAGCGAGCTTGGAGAAGATGAAGCTCGCGGCCGACCGCAGCGGTGTCGTCACTTTCCTTGATTTTATCAAGCCTGGCGATACGATCGCTTCCTATAAAGACATTGTCGCCGTGGCCGATCCCCGGGAGATGATGTTCCAGTATTCGACGACGGTCAGCAACGACTTGTCCTCTATTGAGCGGGACGCGGAGGCGAATATCGTCTTCAAGGGCGTCGCTTACAAAGGCAAAGTGGTGCAAACGCCAAGAACCGCGCCGATCGCTAGCAGTACAGTCCAAAGCGACCGTAACGGCAGATCGCTTCTGATCGCTTTGGATGCGCTTCCACCTGATGCCGCGTTCGGTTCCCAAGCGGATATGACGATTGTGACGGACTCCAGGGAGAACGTCCTGGTCATTCCCCGCGTCGGCCTGCGCTCGTATCAAGGGCGCAGCTTCGTGCATGTGAAGGACGGGGAAAGCCGCAAGGAAGTCGACGTCGAGAAAGGGATTGAGACCGCTACCGAGGTGGAAATCCGCAAAGGGCTGAAGGCGGGACAAATGATTATTTTGAACAATTGACGCAGGACTTTCGGTCAGTGAACGAGGCTCTGTGATAGACGAAACGATCCCGAATTCGGGAAGTTTCGTCTTTTTTTATAGTTCTTTTGTCGGAAAAGCTCACAAAAAATTCATAGATATTCCCTTATAATGGAGAAGTGGGTTAGGCATGGAACAAGAAGAAAGCCCTTTCATCAAGAGCGGTAACGGTAACCCGGCAACAAAACGAACAAAAAAATGGGGGAATCGTGATGATCGGCAACAAAATGAAAGCGAAACGGGACAAAGCCGGGACGACCGGCTGGCATCGCTCCATCGGCATTAAGCTGTTCGCCGCTTTTTTGGCCAGCATCGTGCTGGCTTGCGGGGCCGCCGGCGGAATCGCCTATCAAATTTCGGCGGATGCTTTGAAGCAGAAGATCGGCAGCAACATGAACCAGGTCGTGCAGGACGCGGCGAGCAACTCCGACCGCTGGTTCAAAGTGATGGACGGCACGTACAATCAACTGGCCATCTATGCCGACAAAAACAAGTTTACAAGCAAGGACCGGCGGCTGCTGGAGCCGCAGACCGAGCCGGAGGCGACCGAATACAAGAAGCTCATCGCGCAGTTGAAGACGCTTGACGAGGAGATCGCTGCCAATACGGCCAAGGCGGGGAAGGCGGCCGATTCCGCCGAGCGGATCAAGCTTAACGAAGCGATCGCTCGCGGATCGCAAAGCCGCAACGGGCTGGTGAGCAAGTTCAACGAACTGAACCAACCGAAAAGCGAGCTGGATGCGGCGCTGAATGCTTACATCTCCGCCTATGCGATGACGAATGCCGATATGATTTACTCCATCGGCATGATTCGTTTCAACGGAGAAAACCAGACGTTCAGCACGACCGGGAAGGCGAGAGGGGACAACCTGTACGAGACCGACTGGGCGGCCGAGGTGCTTAAGGGCAAAGGCAAAAACGTATATTTGCCCTCCCGGGTCGGATCGCTTGTAACGGCCGACGAGGAAACGCGAGTTTTCGCCATTGCCAAATCGTTCTGGAGTCCCGAGGATCAGAAGTGGGCCGATATTCTGATCGTCGAATACAAGCTGGGCTTCTTTGAAAATTTGCTCAAGCCGATCAACTTCGGCGGCATCGGGGATATCCACTTGGTGGACCACGCGGGACATACGCTGTACTCGAACCGCCCCGGGGTGAAATTCGGCCAGCCCGATGCCGTAGCGGCCGGCGCACAAGGCGGAAAGGAAACGTATCTCACCTTCTCCCAGCCTTTGCAGAACACGGACTGGACGCTAAGCGGCGCGATTCCCGAAGCGCTGCTGCTGGAGGACGCCAGGACGATTCGCGACAGCCTGATCTATTTGGTGCTGGGCGGTGCGGCGGCTGCCTTGCTGCTCGGTCTGTGGGGGTACAGGACGATCGGCAGGCCGCTTATGGTGGCCGGCGGCAAGATGCGGCAGGCGGAGAACGGGGATTTGAACGTCAGATTGAATATGAATAGGCGCAAGGACGAGATCGGCGCCGTCAGCGGCAGCTTCGACAGCATGATGGAGCGGATAGCCGGCATCGTTGTGCAAACCGGACGATCGGCGGACCGGCTCATTCAGGCGACCGCGCGGATTAACGAGCAGGTGCAGCGCTCGCGCGAGGCGTCCGGGGAAATCGCCGTAGCGATGAACGAAGTGTCGACGGGAGCGGACAGCTTGTCCCGCGATGCGGAGAAAAGCAGCGTATTGACCGCCGATATGACGAGCCGGCTGGAGGATGTGCTGGCGGTCAACCGTAAGATGAAGGAGATCGCTGTCGAGGTCGAGGAGTCGGGGAAAAACGGAGCTGCCGCGATCGGCGAGCTGTCCCACCACAACGAGCAGGCCGAGGGCGTCGTTTCCTCGCTCAGCGATCGGATGAGCCGGCTCCAGGCGGGAACCGAGTCGATCTCCGTCGTGCTCGATATGGTGGCGAACATTTCCAAGCAGATCAATATATTGTCTTTGAACGCTTCGATCGTGGCGGCTTCCGCAGGGGAATCGGGGAAAGGCTTTATGGTCGTAGCCGGAGAAATCCGCAGCTTGGCGAACCAGTCGAAGGAATCGATCGCTTCGGTGGAGGCGGTCATTGCCGCCATCCAGTCGGATATGGACGAGACGAGCCGGCTGGTCGCGGATTCGCTGCCGATTTTCCGCCGCCAGAGCGATATTTCCCGCTCATCCCAAAATATTTTCCGGCATGTGGAGACGTCGATGAGCCGCTTTATGGACAGCTTCCAGCATGTATGGAATTCGCTGCAATTTTCGATGGAGGCACAGGCCGAGCTAGCCGGAACGATGATGCAGGTGAGCGCCGTATCCGAACAATCGACTGCCACGACGGAAAATGTTGCGAGCCTCATTCGCGACCAGCACGAATCCGGCGGTGAGCTGGTCCGTACCGGAGAAGAGCTGGAGCAGCTCGCCGAGGAGCTGCGCCAATCGCTGAAGGTGTTCCAGGCCGGCTGACGCGCACACCTGCATGGGCATTCGCATACAATGGTGACGTAATCAAGGAAACGGAGGGAAGTTTTCATGACAAGTCAACCCATTGCGCCCCAGCAGGTGGTGTATCAGGCCGAACCGACGTACGTTCAAGCTGCGAAGTCAGCCAAAGAAAAGCTGCACGGCATCGTGCATCACCATATGAACCGGCCTGTCCGGGTGCAGACGATAGACGGCCAAGTCCACCAGGGCTATATCACCCATGTCGACGACGATTATTTGTATTTGCGCGTACCGACGCAGGTTAGCCAAGATCAGCGGGCATTCGGCGCGTACAACAATGTTATTTTGCCACTTGTGCTGTATCAACTGCTCGTGATCTCGCTGTTGTACACGTAATCTGCGCGGCTCCGACGCAAAGCCTAACCGTCATCCCCGGCAGCCGCGTGCCAGCTTGAAAAACCAGGCTGGTCCGTTGCCGAGGGTGCGAACGAAGACTTTGCGCCGCAGCAACAAAGGGCGCCCCGTCCAGACAGGCGGAGCGCCTTTTGGCGATGAGCGGGACAAGCTTCGGACGCTTCGTGGCGGCCGTCGGGCGTCAACCATTCAGTAGACTGCAGCGTCTAACGATTATGGCAAAAATGGAAAAGGATGGATGGGCGATAAGGGGGGAAATCGGGGTTGCGGTACTGGGCGTCGCGGTGCTGCTGATGGCGGGCTGCACCGGGAGTGGCCCGGCCGGCAGCGATGCGGATTCGATGGGATGATGCGGCAGGGCGGTCTGGAATCGGTCCAATATATCCAGATGGCGAAGATTCCGGTGGAAGCGGACAAGATCGAGCCGCTGCTAGTGAACCGGCAGCCGGACGAGGCGATTGTCGCTAAAATCGTCGATTGGATTCGAACGGCGGGAGAAGGCAAGTCCGTGCCCCGGCCGAAGGGCCGCCGGCTAACGGCGCACGGCCGCCCGTACAGATGGGGATCGGATTCCGCGACGGGTCGTCGTCACTCTTGAGCCGGCGTGTACCTTCGAACCGGCCAAGAACGCGGCGGACTGCCACGAGAAGGAAGGTCTCGTCCGTCTGTATCGCGACCCCGGCGGTGAGTCGACGGTCATCGTCTCGCCGGATCTCGCTTACTGGCTGCTCCAAGATTACCGTTACGAAACGGTCAAGCTGGTGCGCGGCTTCGCACCCCGCGCCATAGGGACTTCCGCGCAAGGAGAGATGCTGCTGGCGCCGCGAGCGGAAGAACGGGTGAACCAGCTAGGAGCGCCAAGCTGCATAGGACGGGCCGGTGCTGGTGAAGAAAGAAGAAGTACGGCCGCAGCAATAACGGCAGCGAAAATAGCGACCACGAAAGTAACGGCAGACCTTGCGCAAGGGAGAGCCGGCGATGATCCGCACGGAAGCGGTTTTGTTGGCGGCGGATTAATTACGGGAATGCGAAAAACCGCCCTATCCGGTTTCGTATAGGGCGGCGCGAGAGGACGAGGGCGATCTGCCCTCTCCTTTTTTTATTCTACAATATCTCCGATAAACGACTCGCGCACCCGGTTCCAGAACGGGAACGGGCGGTAGCGGACGAAAGACACTTTCCGGTCCGCGACCATACAGCGGATGGAGATCAAGTCCGTCAGCTGCATGTTCAAATGGTCGAGCGTCAGCAATATTTTTTGCCCCTTCTTCGGGGAAATGTCGCAATGATGATGCTTCGGTAAGACGATAGAAGAGCCTAGCGAACGGTACACCCGGTTGTTCAGCGAAGCCATCTCGGCAATTTGCACCGCCTCCAGCGAAGGATGCAGGATCGCTCCGTTCAGGCTGCGGTTATAGCCCGTGCTGCCGGTCGGCGTGGAGATGCATATTCCGTCGCCGCGGAACATCTCGAACCGCTCGTCATTGATCCGCAGTTCGGCGACAAGCGTTCCTTCGACCCCTTTAAGCGTACATTCGTTCAGCGCCAAATACGTTTCCGTACCCTGCTCGGCGACGATCTGGATTTCGATGATCGGGTATTTCACCGTGCGAATCGGCTCGGCCGATTCCGTCGCCATATGGCGGAGCAGCGTCTCCAGCTCCATCGGCTTCCAATCGGCGTAAAAGCCCAGATGGCCGGTATGGATGCCGACGAAGGACGTCTGGTCCAGCTTGTCGGCATACAGATGGAAGGCGTGCAGCATCGTCCCGTCGCCCCCGATCGAGACGACGATGTCGGGGTTTTCCGGGTCGAGCTTCAAACCGCATTCCGCAGCCAACTCGTGAAACCGTTCCATCGTGCGGACGGATGTCTCGTCTCCGCGGTTCACTATGTTGTACTTCACACGTTATCCTCCTCATGCCTCCGCTTTGTCCTACCCACCATCATAATCAATATTGCCGATCAAAACAATGGCGGTTCGCGATTGCTGCAGGATTTGGCGGAGTTGCAGGAAAAACGGCTAGCCCGGCAGGAGAGCAAGACCGATGAGCTGGGCTTAAGATCGCAGCCGGCTCAGGATACGTGCAAAAGGACGAAGTCCTGCATAAACTGCATAGAGCAGAACAATCAAGATTAGCATCGAGACGAACAGCAGCGCGGACAACGAAAGCAGTGCGGGGAAGGCGGACGGATACAAGCCGCCGCCGTCCGCGTCCAATGTCCGAGCCAGCGCCGGCGCAGATTGTGCCAGAGCCGCACGGGCAGGAGACAGCGGCTCCCAAAGGGCGTATACGGCCGCCGCCGCCATAATGCCGTGAGCGAGCCGGGCAAGCCCGAACGGCGCGTAGCGCAGGTCGGTGCGGTTCAGCAGACTGACCACCTGGGCATGAACGGACAGCCCGCTCCATGACAAAATAAAAGCGGCGATCGCCACTTTGCTGACGAGAGCCAGCTCCGCCCCCGCTCCCGCGGCAGACTTCGCCCCCAGCGTGACCTCGAACATTCCGTTCACGACGGCTTGCGACAGTGCAGACGGCACGCCGGCGATATGCAGCAGCGAGTTCACGGCCGTATAGAAGCCGTTCATAATGTGCGAAAGCGTCAATACTTCCAGCACGACGCAGAAAAACACGACCAGTCCGCCCACGACCATAATCAGCTTCAACGACGATTGAATGGCGTCTCGCAGCATCTCCCCGAACGTCCGGCTGTCCTGCAGACGGGCGCGGTGCATCGCCTGCATCGCCCGGCGGAGCAGGCTCGCTTCATGGCGGGCGGTAGGCTGAGGAGCCGGAGGGCGATGACCGTGAAACCGCATAAGCAGTCCGATGATCACGCTTGTCCCGTAGTGCGCCGCGGCTAGGACGACAGCCAGTCCGACATCGTGAAAAAAACCGACCGAAACGGCGCCGATCAGGAAAATCGGGTCGGACGTCGTCGTAAAGGCGACGAGCCGTTCTCCTTCGTCGCGCCCGAGGAGGCGCTGCTCCCACAGCTGCGCGGTCAGCTTGGCTCCGACCGGATAGCCGGAGGCCAGCCCCATAGCCATAACGAAGCCGCCGATACCGGGGACGCGAAAGAGCGGGCGCATCATCGGATCGAGCAGCGTGCCGAAAAAATGAACAATGCCGAAGCCGAGCAGCAGCTCGGCGATGACGAAGAACGGAACGAGCGCGGGAAACAAAATATCCCACCAGATCGACAAGCCCCGCAGCGCGGCGGTTAAAGATGGGGCAGGGTAGAGCAGCATCAGCGCAGCGACGGCGAGTAAACCCGCCGCCGTCCACGCGGTCGTCCAAGGGCGGGAAGCCGACATTCGCGAACACCTCGATCATCCGTCAGATTACTTATACTTATGTGACGGGGTCCTCGGACATGCAGGCTGTTTGGTTTGCTGAAACCGGATACATTTTTGTGTAAAAAGGCTGATATTTTTCGGCGAATATGGTAAACTGAAAATAAAGTGCAAACGGAGTGATGCTAAATGATGAGTGTAGTCACAGGCCTGATTGTATGCGCCTTCGTTTTTGTCATTCGCGAAACGCTCATGGGTGCCTCCGAGGAAGATATCGAAAACTGACAAATCCCGACACGTTCGGGTTCAAAACACATGGTGCCGCTTGAAAAAGTGGCGCCATTTTGTTGTTGTGGTGTATAATGAGAAAGATATGAATAGGACAGGTGACGGATATGAACGGCAATGAGCATGAGTCTAAATCCCTATACGAGGCAATCGGAGGAGCGGATGCCTTATCTCGCATCGTTGAAGCTTTTTATCCCAAGGTTCAGGCCGATCCGTTGATCGGACCTTTGTTTCCCCCGGATATTGTGCCCGTTATGGAGAAACAGAAGCTGTTCCTCACCCAGTTTTTCGGCGGACCCCCGCTATATTCGGATCAGTACGGCCATCCGATGATGCGTGCCAGACATATGCCGTTCCCGATCACGCCGGAGCGCGCCGACGCCTGGCTCGGGTGCATGAAGCGGGCGCTCGAGGAGTCGGGGCTGGAGCCGGAATTGCAGACTTTGCTTCTGCAGCGGCTGAAGGGACCGGCCTACCATTTTGTCAATACGCCGCAGTAACGCGGCTTTACCCTTGCAATGCTTGCGGAAAGGAAGACGTACCTGTGGCGGAACTAGCACCCCTTTATTCCATTAAAGTAAGCTGCATATGCTGCGAACAGTCGTTCCAGACGTCCAAGGTGCGACCGAGCTTCAAGAAGGCGACCGGCACGGACAGCGATTTTTGCGTGCACTACAAGGCGGTTAACCCGGATTATTACGTCGTCAGGGTTTGCCCATTTTGCGGATACGCCTTTACCGAAAACTTCTCGGAGTCGATGACGCCAAAGCATAAGCAGACGTATTACGACAAGCTTGGCAAAAGCTGGACAGGCCAAGATCTGACCGGCGAGCGCGACTGGGGGGCGGCGATGCAAACCTACAAGCTGGCCCTGCTATGCGCCCAGATCAAGGAAGAGAAGGACCGCGTGATCGCCGGCATGCTTCATCATATCGCCTGGCTTTACCGGATCCAGTCCAACAAGGAGCAGGAGCAGCGCTTTCTCGGCTTCGCCCTGGACGCTTACGTGCGGGTATTTGAAACCGAAGGGGCGGAAGTCAACAACGCCCGCCTGATGTATTTGATAGGGGAGCTTAACCGCAGGCTGGGCAACTACCAGAAGGCGGTGCTGTGGTTCGGACGGGTGATCAACGACAAGAAAATTATGGATTCGGCGATGATCCGGGCTAGCCGGGAGCAGTGGGTGCAAACCCGCGAAGACATGCTGGCCGCCCAGATGGAGCTGCCGGAGGAAATGCGCGAGAAGGGAATGTAGGCCGCCCCGCGGTCCCACGTTCCTGTCCGAATGCGAAAGGCGTCGAGGAAATGCGATGCAAGTGAAGTGCTCCAAGACCGGGAAACCGGTCTTTTTTTGTTTCCGGCTTTGCTGTTTACAAAGCCGCGGTTTCCGTTTGCTCGTAGACGGTGAAGCGGTTTTTCCCGCTTCGTTTGGAATCGTACAGTGCCTGGTCGGCCTCCTCGATCAAGCGGTACAAGTCGTCATCCGGTTTGCGGGCGACCGTGATGCCGATCGAGACGGATATCGCCTGGCCGGGCTGGATTTCCCGTCCGGCAAACGGATGGGACGCCACCGTATGGCACAGCCGATTGGCCAGAAATGCCAGCAGATGGAGGTCCACCGAGTCGCAGAGTACGATAAACTCCTCCCCGCCATAGCGGGCGACGTAATCCTTTTCCCCGATGGCCGTCCGCAGCAGCCTGCCGGCTTCGCGAAGCAGGTTATCCCCCTCTAAATGGCCCAGCGTATCGTTATAGTTTTTGAAATTGTCGATGTCGATCATCAAAATGCTGATCCGGCGCTTGCGCAGCATGTTTTCGGCAATACCCATGAAGCTGCGGATGTTCGGCAGCCCGGTCAGGCGGTCCTGGTTCGCTTCCAGTTCGAGCTGCCGCTGGATCAGCCAGCCACGGTTCTCGGCATTGTGAATGGCGATTAGCGCGAACATGCAGATCAGTGAAATCGTGAACAAATAGACGTTCGTCTTCATGAAGAAGGGGATCGAGGCGCCGAGGAGGAAATAGGCGGCTATGCTTTTGGAGAGCAAAAGCATCGCTGTCGTACTGACGCCGTCGACCAGGCGGAGTGGCTCGAAACCGGAGCGGTATTCCTGCCGGTGTACGAACGAGCTAATTAAAGCCGGAAGCAGCAGTCCGTGCAGCATATCAAAAACAAGGTGCGGCGATTGCTGCCACACCGCATAGACCGCCGGAGGGATGACCGACAACAGGGCGACCGGCAGGCCGAGCCGCAGTCCGGCCATCAGGATCGGGATAAACCGGAGATCCTGAGCGGCGGAACCGTCGGCGATCGGCAGCATCATCATCAATATGGCAGCTAGACCGGTGAACAGAGGGACGGCGATCAACTCGTTGACGCCGCCTGCTACCCGGTTACGCAGTTTCAGCGCAATATAGCTGAGCGTAACCAGCGTGCAGGAGGTTGTTACCGGTATGAGGTATTCGTTCATTCCTGATCGCTCCTGAAAGGCTGCATGCCGTTTACGTTGAAACAGCCTACTATTCGACATCTGCCGTTCGAAATCCTCTTTTGCCTACGTCGGATCGGCAAGGAACTTCACGGCGGTTACCGGCGTTTCCGGATCGGCTTGTCCGCAAGCAAGTAATCCCGGTCGGCGTCGATCGCCGTTATCTTTTCCCGGCAGCAAGGAAACACGATCAGCCGCTTGCGCCCTTCGCGGATCGGCTGGAGATCGATTGTCCTAAGCGGCAGCAGGACACTGCCCGCTCCGCAAAACGGGCATTCATGAAGATAAATGTCTTTGCCGATCGTCTCGTAAGGCAGCGTATTCTCGAAAGGAATCATGGCTCGCTGCGCGTAACATCCGAAGCCGATTCGGCGGGTTTGCCGGTTTTATCGGCTTCGTCCCGGGACAGCTCCGCCAGTTTCTGAATCAACAGATGCTGCGGCATATGCATCAGCTGCTCGATCGGCACCTTCAGCGCTGCCGCCAGCTTGACGGCCGTATCGGGCGATATTTGCAAAGGTCTCATCCTTACGTTCCTCCTGATCTCCGTCGGGCGCTCGTGCCGGCGCCGTTCGGGTAGTTGATTCTAGTATACATGGAGCGGCGGGATGGGGCACGTTCATTTTGCTCCCGCGGCCGAATATGGTTTAATAGTGTCATAGTTCGTACGAATACAGGGAGGGTGAAGAGGCAGTGACACAACGATACAGTCTTGTCTGGGATTTGGACGTTTTTTTTGCAGGGGGCAGCGGCTCGCATGCCTTCGCGCAATTTCTCGAGCAGACGGAGGGCGAAATCGGATCGTTCCGCGTGGCGGTGCAGGCCGCGGCCGATGCCAGCAGCTCCGTGTCTGCCGACGTCTTGGCTGGCCTGGTCGGGCGGATGCAGGACATTACGCTGAAGCTGCGCGAGGCCGATTCGTTCGCCGGCTGCCTGGCGGCGGAAAACCAGCACGACAAAAAAGCGGTACAGCTGAACGGGCATATCGCCACGCTGTCCGCCTCGTTCTCTTCGGTGCTGACGCGCTTCGACCAACTGCTGCGGCAAGTGCCGGATGCGCAATGGTCGTCGCTGCTCGAATCGGATGCTTTCCACCCGATTGCCTTCCCGCTGGACGAGCGACGGCAACTGGCCAAGGAAAAGCTTTCCCCGGAGCAGGAATCGCTGATCGGGGATCTCGCCGTAGACGGTTACCACGGCTGGGGTGAAGCGTACAATACTGCTGTCGGCAAATTCAATATCGATTTCGAGGACAACGGCCAAACCGTCCGCCTATCGGCCGGACAAGCGGCGAACAAGCTGAGCAGCCCGGACCGGAGCGTGAGGACGCGCCTGTTCGAGCTGTGGGAGAAGGCTTGGGCGGATTCAGCCGATTACGCGGCCGATGCCTTGAACCGGCTTGCCGGCTTCCGCATTCAGGTATACAAGCATAGAGGCTGGCCGTCGATATTGAAGGAACCGCTCGACATCAACCGGATGTCGGAGGAAACGCTGCGGGTCATGTGGGACGTAATCGACCGCAACAAAGCCCCGTTCGTCGACTATTTGCGGCGCAAAGCCGAGCTGCTCGGAGTGGAGTCGCTGTCTTGGCACGATGTGGACGCTCCGGTCGGACAAGCGGCAGGGGAAGTATCGTTTGACGAGGCGGCCCGCTTGATTGTGGAGCAATTCCGCAAGTTCAGTCCGAAGATGGCCGAATTTGCCGAGATGGCGTTCGAGAAGCGGTGGATCGAAGCGGAGGACAGGCAAGGTAAGCGTCCGGGAGGCTTCTGCACGTCGTTCCCGATCAAAGGCGAGACGCGCATCTTCATGACCTATGCTAACACCGCTTCTAACGTATCCACGCTTGCGCACGAGCTCGGTCACGCCTATCATCAGCATGTGATGAACGACATGCCGGCGCTTGCCCAGGAATATGCGATGAACGTCGCGGAGACGGCTTCCACGTTCGCCGAGATGATCGTATCCGATGCCGCGGTGAAGCAGGCTTCTTCCGAGGAGGAGCGGCTGACGCTGCTGGAGGATAAAATTCAGCGTTCGGTGGCTTTTTTCATGAACATCCACGCGCGCTTCCTGTTCGAGACGGAATACTACGAGCGGCGCCAGAAAGGGCTGCTGGGCGTCGATGAGCTGAACGGGCTGATGGAGGATGCCCAGCGGCGCGCCTTTAAAGACGCGCTCGGCGAGTATCACCCGCATTTCTGGGCGTCAAAGCTGCATTTCTATATTACCGGCGTACCGTTCTACAATTTCCCGTACACCTTCGGCTATTTGTTCAGCTCCGGCATCTATGCCGTCGCGCAGCGCGAAGGCGCCGGCTTCGAGGACAAGTATGTCGCTTTACTGAGAGATACCGGCAGCATGTCTGTGGAGCAGCTGGCGCATAAGCATCTCGGCGTCGATCTGACGAAGCCCGATTTCTGGCAAAGCGCCGTCGACCTGGCGGTCGAGGACGTCCGTCAGTTTCTGGATATGACCGGCAAGCGTTAAAATTTGAAAATTTGCAGCGTGCGTTGAAGCGTTCCGGCGGTCTGCATCATTTGCTCGGATTGCCGGACGAGCGCATCGACAACGGCGATCTGCTCGTTCATGCTGGCCGAAACCTGTTCCGTGCCGGCGGCCGACTGCTGGGTGATCGCGGCAATGTTCTCCATCGTGGCGGAGATCATGGTCGCGCCCTCCAGCATGATGTCGCTTTCCTTGGCGAATTGCGAGATCGTCTCCGCGATAAATTCGATGCTGCCGACGATTTGGGTGAATATCGCCTCGGTTTCCTCGATCAGAGTCGTCTGTGTGTGCACGATGTCCTGGTTGGCGGCCATTTGCTCCAAAGCGATCTGCATGCCTTGCTCGATGCTGCGGACGAGACCGAACACTTCCTTCGTCGAGGAGGTCGATTCTTCGGCAAGCTTGCGCACCTCCTGGGCGACGACCGCGAAGCCTTTGCCGTGCTCGCCTGCGCGCGCCGCTTCGATGGAGGCGTTGAGCGACAGCAGGTTCGTCTGCTCGGCGATTTCCGATATCGACTGCGTAATGCGGGAGATGCCCTTGGCCTGCTCGGCCAGCCGGTCGATCGACTCCGATACGGAGGCGGTCGCTTCGACGTTGCGCTTCATGCCTTCGTTCTGGCTGACGACGGCCAATTGCCCTTGCTGGACGAAACGGATCATCGCTTCGGATTTATCGTTCATTTCTTTGGTCGAGTGCGCATAGGTGCCGACTTTGTGCTCGATATCCTTAATCGCGGTCGATATGGTCATAATCTCTTCGGTAATTTTGACCGATCCGGCGGCCAGCTCGTTGGCGGAATAGGTAACCTGACCCATGACCTCCTTCAGCTGCCGGTTTTTGTCTCCTCCTTCGCGGGTCGTGTCGACGACGGAGCGGGTAATGTTCGTCGTCTCGTTCAGAATGCCGCGCAGCTTGTCGATCATCTGGTTAAATGTCTTGCCAAGCTCCCCGAGAGCGTCGTTGGAATCGACGTGCACTTTGGTCGAGAAATCGCCCTTGGCAATGGATAAGGCGACCCGGGACATCGTGTCGATCGGCTCTGTAAGCGTTCTCTCGAGCCAGCTTACGAAAGGGATGCTGGCTCCGCAAAGGACGAGTACGACCAGCAAGGTGGCTACAAAAGATGCGTTCGACATCGCCGCCACGACGAGCGTCAGCACGGAGAATACCGCCACGATCGTATAGCAGCCGATCTGCAGCTTACGCTTGAAGGATAAGTTCTGGAATAGTGTCAACGTCACTCGCCCCATTTCCATATTTTGATATGGGACGATTATACCATGACATCCGTAATTCGGTCTATTGCGATTGTCGAAAAGAGCCGAAACGACGCAGCGGAGAGAAAAAGGCCGATTGGTGACGGAAGGGAGCGGCCGGAGCCGTTTCTTATCGTTAAAGAAAGTTTAACTTCGCTAAAGCGTAAAAGCGAAGTGCGGCTTTCTTTACCAAGAAAAGCAACCTTTATAGCTCGGATGTCCTTCATCGAAAGGCTTAGATCTGAAGCTTTTCTTATAACGATCACAAAAGGAAAAGCGGAGTCTAGGTCGTCATATAACCGAGACAATCAATTTTGGTTCTGACATGCTATGAAATGTAAAATCGAGAGTCTAATTTACCATTTTTATAGCCTATTTTGTATATTGTTGTTGAAAAAAGTGGAAATGATTTGTATAATGTGACATAAGCACCATGACAATAACACCATATATGACAAAATTTGCGAATGAAAGGAGAGAATTCATGATATTCGACCAGCTGTCTTTAGCTCGGCAACTGGAAATCGTTTTCAAAGAACTTCATCATGAATTGTCCGAGTTGTCTTCCGGTACTATTTTTGTGCAAATCCGCAATAATGTGATCGGCAAATTCGGAGTTCGCCATTTACCCTTTGAGGGTATTGACGGCAAAGTCGAACCCAAAGGGGCGGGACTGAGCGACATTCAACAGCGCTCGTTCCAGAAAATGGCGCTGGATGCGCTGAAGTACAAGACAAGCTGGACGCACGGGGAGATCAGCTTCGATTTCACGGTGCGGCAAAGCAAGCTATGCGCCAGCGTGCAGTTTGAATCTAATTACAATATGTCGAACTTGCTGATCCGCAAATCGAACTGATTGGCCCGTTTATCCGTTTCTTGCCCTTATCCTTCTTATAACGAACGACCCGGAGCCCGCTTGATGCGGGGCCGGGTTATTTGCCGTTCGCCGTTATCGGCCGGGACCGGGAGCCGGAAGGCGCTCCTGCCCGGGCAGCAAGGCGAGCTGCCGGCACAGCTCCTCCTCCTCGATCAGGTTGGACCAATACTTTTTGAGCAGCTGCCGGAGCGCGACGAACGCGCCGGTCGACAGCCCGAGTTCCTTATGGAGCCGATAGGATGACATGATCTCCCGGAACAGGTAGTAGCGCGAAGGGCGGTTGATCGCATCGTCCGGTTCGACGGGCGATTCCGCGACTTGCTTGACCGCCGGCAGGCTCAGCGTCTTCTCGCGGATGAGCCGCTGCGCGCGCGGCGAAGCCATGTAATCGGCAAGCTTGCTTGCGGCATCCCTCTGCTTGGACGCCTTGCTGACCCCGATGCCGATCACGTTCATTAGCGAGCGGGGCTCGTGGGAATACGGTAGAGGCGAGATGTCGTAGGTAAGGCCCGTATGCTTGAACTCGTTGATAGTCATGTAGTTGGTCAATATCATCGATACTTTGCCTTGCATGAATAGTTCGTTGACGTCATCGCTATTCTCCGACAAGTAGCTGGGGAAAATAGATCGGTCGTGAACAAGCCGCTTGCACAGCCGGATACAATCCAGCATCCTCGAACCCGACGGATCGGTTACGCCGGCGCCGTCTTCGTCGAAGCGCATCCCGCTCTGCAGCAGAAGGGCCGGCCAGCGGTTGTCGGACAGCAGGTAGAAGTACAGCCCATGCCGCTTGCCAGGCTCGGTCAGAGCGGCGGCGACGCGGACGGCGTCGTCCCACGTCCAGCTTCCGTCGGGCTCGGGGGCGTCCGCCTCGAGAAAATGATCGCGGTTGTAAGCCAGCACGATCGGGGAGAAAATCAGCGGCCGCGCTAGCAGCGTCCCGTCGTGCATGAAGGCTTGCTGGGCGAACGGATACGCGTGGGGGTCGGGAGACAGCGGGTCCAGCATGTGCGTGCGCCCATTCTCGATACCGCTTTGAAAATCTAGATTGTTCAACGTAAATGCGTCAATCATCCCGTTCTCGATATATTCCTGGGCTGTACTCATATGATCCGACATCGAGCGGACAAGCACGGTACGTACCCGAATCGCCGGATGAAGCAGATGAAAATCGTCCAGCAGCGCGGAAAGGGCGATGTCGCGTTCGATGGAGCCGGTGCAGCCGAGCGCGATAGACACGCGGGAGCCTGGCGCGTCCTCGGAGACGCGGCTTCCCACGCGGTCGATCTTGACGATCAAGCCTTCGCCGACAAGCGCATCCAGTCCTTTGCGCACCGACTTGTTGCTCAGATGGAACTGCTCCACGAGCGTTTTCTCCGAGGGCAGATAGTCGCCGGGCTTATAGGTCCCGTTCCGGATGTCGCCTCGCAGGCTGTCGATCATCCACCGCAGCCGGTCGCCAAACGATTTGCGTGTGGTGTGTGTCGTGTCCATAGGGCTCAACCTCTCTATTTCGATACATCAAATCATACCGGAAAACCGCGCTTTTGTATAGCAATCTGCTGTACATCCTGCCCGAGCAGCCTCTATTTTAAACGACGAAAAATAATCGTTGACATCTATTTGGTGTTTTCGTTAAGATTTACTCGAAATATATACATCAATTTGTACATCAGATCTTAATTTTAACAGAAAAAAAGATTAGATGTACAGCAGTATTGAGTGGGAAGCAACCAAACCAGCCGCTTCAAGCGGGAGGGAGAAGGAACAATGGGTACGATTAAAGTGGGAATTATCGGGTGCGGCAATTTGGGAAAAACCCATGCCAAGTGTATCGCGGAGCTGGAAGGTCTGGAGATCGCCGCCTATTGCGACGTGTTCGAGCAGAGCGCGCAAGCCATGCTGGAGGAGTTCGGGGGCAGCTATGCCACGACCGATCTGGATCGCTTCTTTAACGACCCCGGTCTCGATGCGATTTATGTGACGACGCAGCACGATACGCATGCAGATTACTGCATCCGTGCGCTGGAAGCAGGCAAGCATGTGCTCGTGGAGAAACCGCTTGCAATGACGACGGAAGATTGCGTGCGGATCGGGGAAGCCGTCGTGAAGAGCGGCAAGACGCTGTTCACCGCCTTTAAGATGAGATATTACGAGCTGCTCTGGAAAGCCAAAGAACTGATTCCCCAGCCGGTTATGGTGACGATGCAGATGATGGACAGCCGTTGGGGCGATAAATTGTGGGCGAACGATCCGGTCAAGGGCGGCGGCAATGTGCTGAGCCAGGGCTGTCATTCTGCGGACGTGCTGCGTTTTGTGGCCGGCGGCGAGCCGGTCGAGGTATATGCGGCGGGGGCGAACTACTACCAGCCTAGCGGTGTGGTCGACAATATGGTTGCCGTATTCCGCTTCGACAACGGCGTCGCCGGCAATCTGGTGCAGGGCGATAGCGGCTGCCCTCCGCTGACGAGCAAGTTTTATATGCAGCTGTTCGCCGAGAACAAATCGATTACGATCAGCGACCGTCTGACAACGCTGACTTATACGGAGACGGGCAAGGAGCCGCAGGTGTTCAAAGGAACGGAAACCGGCTTTCTGGAAGAAAACAAGGCGTTCCTGCGCTGTCTACAGGACAATGCGCCGGCGCCGATCGATCACGTGGACGGCATGTACGCAACCTTGATGGTGCTTCAGGCGTTCGAGTCGCTGCGCAGCGGCAAGCCGGAGCCGATCAAGTCGATCGTGGAGCAGGCCGTTTCCGGCAAAGCCGGAAAGGCGGGGGCATGATGCGGATCGTTCGAACGAAGCGCGCGGTGCAAAAAGAGCCGCTTTTGTCTCCCTTCGGCTTCAAAGGAGCTTACTTGACCGAGCTGTGGCAGTCGATCGCTTATGTGGAGGGGGCCGACGGCGCCTCCGGAATCGGCGTAGGCGTACAAAGCGTGCTCTGGTCGGATGCGCGCGTGTTCGAGCGTTTCGGCGAGGCAGCAGGCAATGCGCATATGGCCGACCTGACGCGCTTCGCGCTGGCGCAAGCGGAGCAGTCCGACTTTGCCACGCCGATCGAACTGCTGGACCGGTTATTGCCCGACGTGTACGACTATGGCGTCCGATCGATCGGACTCGCCGATCTGCGCTCGACGTTCGCGCTCAACGCGCTCGTTGCCGTCGATTACGCCGCCTGGGCGTTGTACTCGAGAGGCAGAGGGCTGAACTTCTCGGAGTTGGTGCCGCCCGCTTACAGGGAGGCGCTGTCCGCCCGTCAGGAGCGGCTTGGCAGCATTCCGCTCATCCCTTACGGCATGTCCGAGGAAGCGATCGTCCAGGTCCTAGACGACGGTTACTTCTTGCTCAAAATCAAGGTGGGCGCCGATCCGGAGCAGGACGGCGATCCGAATAAAATGCTCGATTGGGACTGCCGCAGGCTGACGCAAATTCATGCGCTCGCTTCCCGGTATGAAACCTCGCATACGGTGAACGGTAAAATCGCCTACTATCTCGATGCGAACGGCCGTTATGACGGCAAGGAACGGCTGCTGCGACTGCTCGACCATGCCGACAAGATCGGCGCGCTCGACCGGATCGTGCTGTTCGAGGAGCCGTTCCCGGAGGAAGTGAAGCAGGACGTTACCGACGTGCCGGTCCGTCTGGCGGCGGACGAAAGCGTGCACGATACGCATGACGCGCTGGAACGAATCGAGCTCGGCTACGGAGCGTTGGCGCTCAAGCCGGTAGCCAAGACGATGAGCATGAGTCTGAAGGTAGCCAAACTGGCCCGGGACAAAGGCGTTCCCTGCTTTTGCGCCGACTTGACGGCCAACCCGGTGCTGGTCGACTGGAACAAAAATTTGGCCGCCCGTCTCGATCCGATCCCCGGTCTGAAAGTCGGCGTCCTCGAAACGAACGGGCACCAAAATTACCGCAATTGGGAGCGGATGAAAAGCTGGCACCCGCGCGCGGGTGCCGACTGGATTGAAGCGGACAGCGGTATTTTCCGCTTGAATGACAGCTTCTACGAAACGGCCGGAGGCGCCCTGGAGACGGGAGAGCCTTACGAGTCGCTACTTGCCGAGGAGGACAAAGGAAATGAGTCATAAAAACTTGCGCATCGGGCTCGTCGATCTGGACACGTCGCATCCGAACAGTTTCATGCCGGTATTGAAGGAGATGGGCTACGAGGTCGCAGCCGTATTCGACGGGGGCGTGATCAATCCCGAAGGCTATGCGGAGAAGTTCGCCCGGGAGTTCGGCATCGCACACGTATGCGGCTCCGTGGAAGAAATGGTCGATCTCGTGGATGTGGCGTTCATTCATAGCTGCGATTGGGACCTGCATGTGGAAAGGGCGAGGCCGTTCGTCGAGGCGGGCAAGGCGGTATTTATCGACAAGCCGCTGGCCGGGAACGTCCGCGACCTGCGGCAAATGACGGAATGGGTCCGGGGAGGCGCGCGCATTACCGGGGGCTCGTCGCTCAGAAACTGCGTAGAAGTACGGGAATGGAAAGCGCTTGGCATTCCGAAGGAAGAATGGGTATTTGCGCTAGTCGGCTGCGCCGTGGACGAGTTCAACTACGGGATTCATGCCTATTCCATGCTGCACGGCCTGATGGGACCGGGTGTCCGGCACGCCCGCTATCTCGGCACGGGAGGCGGACAGCGCCAATTCGAGCTGGTGTGGGAGGACGGGCGTCGGGGCGTCGTGAGCGTCGGCAAGACGGCCGGGTATTTGCCGTTCTACGCGAATGTGGTGACACAGAAACGCGTCGACTATATCAAATCCGACAACACCAAGCTGTACAGGGCGCTGCTGGAAACGATTCTGCCTTATCTAGCCGGCGAGGAACCAGCGCCGCTGGCGATCGAGGAGCTTGTCGAGGTGGAGCTTGCGGCGATCGCCGCCAAGCTTTCGTACGAGCAAGGAGGCGTCTCCATCGCCTTGAACGAAATACCCGAGGATTACGCCGGTTATGACGGCGCAGCTTTTGCCGTATCTTACAAGGAATTGAAGTATCCGGCGACGAAAGCATAGGGGAAACATTCCAAAATCAAGGAGGTCCCTTATGAGTATGAGCGACAATGCGCCGCGTTCCTTCGATTTGCTGCTGCCGCCGGTCATTCCGGCCGTTGTGGGGCATGAGATCAATCTGTATTTCGACAATTTGATCGGGGGAGAGGCGACCCGCTACGATTTCGATATCCGGGGAAGCATCGGGCGCCACCGCAACGACCGCTGGACGTGCGTGCCGGAGGAGGCAGGCGATTACCCGCTTGCCGTGGAAGTGTATTCGGAGGATGGTGAGAAGCTGGCCGAGGCCGAGACGGTCGTTCGCGTCAAGGCGGCGGGGGCCGGCGGCATGGACCGGCGGGTCCTGTTCGTAGGCGACAGCACGACGGCGGCGGGCATTTATACGGGAGAGCTGCTGCGTCTCTTTTCGGCCGATTATTCCGGGGTGACGCTGCTCGGCACCAAGGGTTCGGGACGCAATGCATTCGAAGGCCGCGGGGGCTGGAGAGTGATCGATTATTACGAGAAAGAAGACAGCCCGTTCGTATTCGAAGGCAAATTCGACTTTTCCAGCTATATGGCCGAAACCGGCTATGAGGGAGTGGATGACGTCTGTATCCATCTCGGCATCAATGATATTTTCCACGCCTCCGAGGAGAACGGCATGGGGGAACTGCTCGGTCGCGCCATGCCGATGCTGGAGAATATGATTGCCGACATCCGGCGGTTTAACGCAGCGGTGCGCATTGGCATCATGCTCATTATTCCGCCTTCGCGAACGCAGGACAGCTTCGGCAGAAGCTACGGCGTTTTGCAAAGCAGGAGACGATACAAACGCAAATGGTTTCTGTGGAACCGCGAGCTGCTGCACCGCTTCTCCGGGCGGGACGGGATCGACATCATCCCGCTGCACGTCAACATCGACACGGCCCGCAACATGCCCTCCGAGTTAACGGCGGGGAACGCCCGCAACGGACGGATGGAGCTTAGCCAGAGCAATGGCGTTCACCCGGCCCCCGAAGGGTACCGGCAAATGGCCGACGTGCTGTACGCCTGGCTGAAGGCGTAAGGCGGGCGGCGCTTCCGATTGAGCCGGCCGGGGCCGGATGTATGCAATATAACCGAGCCTTCTTCGGCCTTGACCGGCCAGAGAGGGCTTTTTGCTTTGCCAAAAGTGCAAATTTTATGTCGCATCGTCCAAAGCTTAGTAAAGCGCCTTGCGTATATGATAGGCTTGATAAGCCACGTTTGCCAAAACAGGGGAGTGAGCGCACTTGCTGCAATGCGGAGTATGCGAGCTGGACATTACGCCATCGCTGGGAAGCACGATTCCCGGCTACTTCAACGACCGAAAATCGACGGGAATAATCGATCGTCTGTATGCCAAAGCGCTTGTGGTGGAGAACGATGGAAGCGCTGTCGCGTTTGTCGTCCTGGATACGATCAAGGTGCGCAAGGACGTGGCCGAGAACGTCCGTAGAAGGGTCGGGGAGACGACTGGCATTTTGCCCGAACGGGTGATGATTTCGGCGACGCATACCCACACGGGCCCGGCCGTTGCGACAACGACGTTTTTGAGTGCGGACGAATCGTACCTGGAGTGGCTGGCGGTCAAGGCGGCGGATGCGGTCGCGATCGCATACAACGGCCGACGGGAGGCTCGCATCGGGTTTGGAGCCGGACACGAGACGGATATCGCCTTTAACCGCCGCTATTTTATGAAGGATGGAACGCTGCGGACCAACCCGGGGATCGGCAATCCGGATGTTGACCGCCCGGCCGGTCCGATCGATCCGGAGGTCGGGGTTGTCCGGATCGACGATGCGGACGGACGTCCGATGGCCGTCGTGACCAACTACGCGGTGCATACCGATACGGTCGGGGGGACGGAATATTGCGCCGACTTCCCGGGAGAGTTGTCCGTCGCGCTGAAGAAGGCGCTCGGGGAACAGACGGTCAGCCTGTTCATGATGGGAGCGAGCGGAAACATTAACCATTATGACGTGCTCCACGGGAAGCTGGAGTATTATGCGAAGCCGCAATCCCGCCACTATATGAAGATGGGACGCATTCTGGCCGGCGAAGTGTTGAAAGTCCGCGAAAAGATTTTCACTTCGTCTGAAGCGCGGGTGGAGGAGCGGAAAGCGTTCGTCAAGCTGCGTTACCGTCAGCCGACGCCGGAACAGATCGCAGAGGCGCAAGCCAACTTGACAGGCTATCCGGAAGGACATGTGGAGCGCAACTTCGCCAAAGAGCTGCTGGAGGCGGCGCGTCTCGGGGAAGGCACGGCCGAAGCGGAAATTCAGACGGTGGCCGTCGGCGATCTGGCTGTCGTCGGGCTCCCCGCGGAGATGTTCGTGGAGTTCGGGCTGGAGATCAAGGGCGGCTCGCCGTTCGGGCTGACTTTGATCAATGAGCTGTGCAATGGCATCGTCGGCACGTACGTCTGTACGCGAGAGGCGTACCGGCTCGGCGGCTACGAGCCGCGCATTACGTCCAACAATCGCCTTCAGGAGGACGCGGGCGAATTGTTCGTGGATTGCGCGCTGGGTCTGCTCCGCGAGCTAAAGCCGGAATAAACGGCGGTGGCAAACGGCTGCAAGCCGCATACGTGAAAACAAGGCAAGCGTGGCTTCCGAAGAGGAAGGTTCGCCTGCCTTGTTTTGTGTTATAATCGTACCATAGAAAAAGCCCGGCCATCGCTGGATTCCAGCGGCGACCGGACTGCGGTTAAGTATGGATTAGCGGGAGAATTGGTTGCTGCCACTCAGCTGTTGTTCAGCGATCTGAACAAGGCGGCGAGTGATGTGCCCTCCGATTGCGCCTGCGTCACGGGTAGCCATGTAGCCCATGTATCCGTCTTGCGGGATTTGAATGCCCAGTTCTTGAGCAACCTCGTATTTCAGTTGGTCCAAAGCTGCGGAAGCTTGGGGAACTACGAGCGAGTTGCTGGAACGACTTTGTCCTGCTGCCATATTTATCACCTCCGATGATAGGTAGTATGAGCAGTTTTTGAAAATATACTCGCACGAAAAATGGAAATTTACGCCAACGTTCCGAAAAGGGACGATTGGCTTTCGATCCGGAAACGGGGGAGGGCAAACGATGTTCGATATGCAAGTGAGCCGGCTTTCCTTCGACCCAGATTTGCAAATCGTTCAGGCTGACGTGAAGCTGGAGATCGACGGACAATCGGTCATTGAGGAGCCTTTGTGCGTGGATGTCGGGCTCCCGGCGCTGCTGCTCGGCGGTCTGGAGGATATGTCGCCTTACCGGTGGGCCGAAGCCGGACAGTGGCAGCGGATGCCCTTTTTCGTATGCGGCTGCGGAGACCCGGAATGCAGAGGCTTTTCGTTCCGGGTGACGCATGTGGACGCGGAGTGGGCGGAATGGACGCTTGTGGAGGAGGCAGAGGACCGGTCGAACCGCGAATACGAAACGTATGTCGTCTCGCTTGACGAATGCCGCAGGCAGCTGATCGAGCTGGGCGAGCGGTTTCTGCAATTCGTCGAGCCGCTCGATTACCGGCCGTATTTTGCGGATACGGTGCCCGTAGTGCGGCAATTGGTGGAGTGGTTGAAACTGGCGCAGGCCGGCAACGAATAAGGCAGGTCCGGAGAATCCAAAAAAAAGAGGCCGTGCGCTCGGGGATATGCCCGAGTCTGCACGGCCTTCTTTTTTTGAAAAGGCGTGTCAAGCGCCGCCATTCCCAAAGAGCTTCGTGACGGTTTCATCCTGCTGCAGCAAATCGCCGAGCCGGCTGCAGTTGTTTTCCGCCGATTCGATCGTCCAGCCCGCGACCTTCGTGCCGCATATGACGGCTTCGGCCAACGGCAGCCCGCGAATAAGCCCCATCGTCGTACCGGAGAAGAACGCGTCCCCGGCGCCGCTCGTATCGAGTACCTGAACGGGGAAGATGGACTGCCGACCGAACTCTTCCGTAGCGGCGACGGCGTAGATCGACCCATGCTCGCCAAGCGTGACGACGATCGAAGGAAGGTTGCTTGCACGCATATAGGCGAGCAAAGCTTCCTTCTGTTCGGCGGCGTCCAGTTCGTGCACCGGAACGCCGATCAGCCGCTCCGCTTCGACATGGTTGCAAATGAAGCAGGCGAGCGAACCTATCAGCTCCGGATGATTCAATACGACGTCCAGATTGCCCGGTATGCCGTACACCGGCTTCCCGTGCTTGGCCGCCAAGGCGAGGACCGCGCGCGAGATGTCCGCATTCAAGTCGAGCTCCAGCAGCACGTGCGACGATCCCTGCACAATCTCTTCGCCGTGCTCGGCAATGACCTTCTGCATCGTGGCGAGGTCGGGCATTTGCGAGATCGATCCGGCCAAATCCCCGCTCTGGTCGAGGACGGCCATCCACATGCCCATGCCTTCGCGCTCCGCCGCCGGGACGTGGCGCGTATCGGCCCCGACCCGGTTGAGACGGTCGATCACTTCCTGGCCGAGGCCGCTTGCATCCACGGAGGAGACGAAGCGGGTGGGCAGGTCCATCCGGGCGAGGTTTTCCGCTACGTTGCGGCCAACGCCTCCGTGCACGAATTGAATCGTGCCGAGATTTCTGCCCGTCGGGATGTAGGCGTCGCGCGCAAACCCTTTGCAATCAATAAACACGGTCCCAATAACCGTTACGGTCAAGCTCATGCTTCTCTCCCTTTCCGATCAATCCTTATTACTCCCTCGTTATGTCGAGAGTGACGGCAAGCTCCAGCGTGTCGCCGGGTTGAATGGCGCGCATGCCGGTCAGCTCCGGCCCTGCTTCCAGATTGGGTGCATCCGGCGTCCAGGTGAGAGGCTCCACGCAGATCGTGTCGAACGCTTCGCCTTTCGTATAGACGACCCACTGGGTGAACGGCTCGCTGCCGCTATAGCGAATCGTATAGCCCGGCTTGGCCAGTATAGCTTCCGCAGCGCGGTCGCCGATCCGGAACGCCATGTCCATGTTCTGGCCGAGCAGGTTCATCCCTTCGTTCAACTGCTCGTAGCGGCCGAGTGGCAGCCGGTTGCCCGTCGCCAGCAGCTTGTCGTCCAGCTCCCAGATGTCCTCAACGGGCAGCGTGAGTGTCCATGATCCGGGCTCCTCGTCGAGCAGGAACCAAGTATGCAGACCGAAGCCGAACGGCGCCGGCTCCTCGCTTTTATTGTGGAAGGCGAACGTTTGCACAAGAGAAGCCCCCCGCAACTCCGTCGTCAGCGTCACGGTCAAATCATGCGGATACTGGTCGGCCAGCTCGGGAAAGTCGGCGGTACGAAACTGCGTCGTGATCGTGGCGCTGTCCCCGTCCGTGCGCGTAGCCGTAACTTCCCACGGGCGGTGACGGGCGAAGCCGTGAATATGGTGGCCGTCCGGCGTGTTTTTCTCCAGCCTGTACGTCTTGCCGTTAAAAGGGAACGTAGCGTCCTTCACCCGGCTTGGAGGAAGCAGCACCGGAATGCCGTAGTGAACCGACTTTTCCGACAGCGCCTCCACGCTGTCCGGGGTGCGGAGCACCTCTCTAGCGGCGATGTTATCCCAAAGCCGGTAGACGTTGCTGCCGATAGCGGGAATGACCGATAACGTAAAATTGCTGTTTTCCAACACATAAACGGTTGCTCCGTCCCATTGCTGTTCTCGGATCGTGGCCATGTCGCGTTTTCGCTCCTTTACCATAAAACTTTTCGGATCGGATTTCACGACTTCCATTGTAGCAAAAGGCCGGAAGGCTGTCATTAGCCCATTTTGCCGAGCTATTTGAGCGTTTCCGGAGCGGGACGGACGACCGTCGCGGCGGCCTTAGAACCGAAAGCCGCGTCCGGGTATACGTAAGGCTCTTTCGGCGTCCCGATCGTCCGAACCTCGACCGGCCGCACAACGAGCAGCTCGGAGCCGCCCTGTCTCGTCGTGCCCAGTGTGCCGGTGACACGCACCCATTGATCGGTGGCGTACAGACCGGCCCGGTCGTCCTGGACGAGCATTCCGACAGGCGAGGCGTCCGCGGAGCAGCATTGCACGGAAAACCGTCCGACGGCGAAATGTCTGGCGTCCATCGTGCTGTCGCGGTAGACGAAGCCAGTCAAACTGACGGTTTTGCCTGCGAACCGGGCGGCATACAGATCAAGTGCAGTCAGCGTCTCCACGTACAGCCGCTCGGGTATGACAATCGTTTCTGTTGCATACAGCTCGCGGGCAAGCTTGGCGAACGGGGCGGCAGCGCGGCCCGCAGGAAACAGGCTGTCCTGCGATGAGGCGGACGTTCCCGGCTCCCCGGCTGCCGTGCGGCGATCCGAGAGGGCGGAAGGGGCGTTGTTCGCCCGGCCGGCCGTCGCTGGGGAGTACTGGGGGCCGGTTAATCCGTCCTGTGCGCCTTGATGCCGAAGCTCCGTTCTCAGGGCGGCGCCGCTGCTCAGGTTCATTCCTTTTTTGGCGGCAAGCGAGCTGCCCATCGTCGTGTCGGGCATTAGAAAGCCAAGCGCGAGCGGCAGCGCGAACAGGCCGTAAATAAGCGCGCTTCTCCACGGCGAGCCGGGCGGGGCATGATCGTGGCCGCAGTCGCACTCGACGAGCTTGCCTGAGAATGCCGAGACGGCGGAATAAAGCTGGTACGCCCCCGCCGCATACAGCGCGAGCGCTGCCAGCTTGACGTAAAGGATCGAGCGCGGCGAGATGTAATATACGATATGGCCGCTTTTCACCAGCAGAGCGATGTAGGCGGCAAAGCCGATCAGCAGCAGCGCTTTGATCAGACTGTGCACCCAGGCTTCCCGGTTGCTCATCTAATGGGGTCCTCCTCTCATCGCGAATTGTCGCCCGTTCCCCGTCTACAGCACCAGCCATTCGAACAGCCGCGAACCGGCAAGCACGGCAACGACGAGCAGGGCGCTTATGGTGGCTACGAAGCGGACGCGGAAGACAGACAGCAGCATGAGCGTGTTTTTCAGATCGAGCATTGGTCCGAAGACTAGGAATGTGAGCAGCGAGCCAGATGTGAACGTCGCGGCGAACGAAGAAGCGACGAAGGCGTCGGACGTGGAGCACAGCGAA
Source organism: Paenibacillus hodogayensis (assembly GCF_039536325.1). Taxonomy (NCBI): domain Bacteria; kingdom Bacillati; phylum Bacillota; class Bacilli; order Caryophanales; family Paenibacillaceae; genus Paenibacillus; species Paenibacillus hodogayensis. The sequence continues at coordinate 1,138,159 of NZ_BAAAYO010000010.1, read as the reverse complement.
AGCAGGTAGGCGAAACCGAGCATGAACAGATGGGAGCTCCACTCACCCTGGCCGACAGCGACCAAGCTTTCCCGCGGCATAGCCACTTGAATGAGCGCTGTCAGCATGGCCCCGAACAGAAAATATTTGCCCATGTCGAAAAATTCGTCGGACGCATGTCCGAGCGTAGACAGGAATCGGTTCGGACGCGTGCTGCCTACGGCGTGCCGTCCGTAGGCAGGGGATTCCTCTTCCAGACGGTCCGCATAAGGCGACTCTGGCCGCAGCGGACTCCGTTTGACGAAGCGGTAGATCAGCAAGCCGATTGCCGCGGCCACGATAAAAGCGAGGGCCATGCGCGAATAAGCCATCTCCGGCCGTCCGCGGAACGCCATATAGGTCGAGGCGTATACGACCGGATTGAGAATCGGCCCGGCGAGGATAAAGGTAACGGCGATGTAAACCGGCATGCCTTTGCGCATGAGTCGGCGCACGATCGGAATCATCCCGCATTCGCAGAGCGGAAACAGCACGCCGAGCGAGCAGGCGAACAGCACGCCGAGCAGCGGGCGGCGCGGCGTCCAGCGGCGTACGGTCCGCTCGGAGACGAAAACTTGCAGCAGGGCCGAGAACAGCACCCCGAGCAGGATAAACGGAACGGCCTCGAGGATGATGCTGATGAATATCGTTTTGAAGCCGGCCAACGGAAAACCGGCAAGAAGTGTCCAGTCCGGCCCTTCGCGGCGCATGGCGATCATGGCAAGCAGGACGAAGCAGATCAGTCCGGCCGCGAACGGACCTCTTCGGAGCAGCGTTTGCAAGGATGATACCTCCCTATACGAATTCCATCGCCTAAAGGCTGCCGGTTTCGCTGGGGCATCCGACGGTCGTCAACGGCTCCCCGAGCGGCTAGCCGCACGGACGACCTATGAGTCTGTCCGACGGATGAAAACGTCGGACAGACTCCTGGGCGGCGAGGGACAATATAACGTATGCGGACGGCCAAGGCGATAGGACAAGGAATTTTGCTCGCTCCGTGTGTCGCTGGATGCCGATCCAAGATTGACTAAGCGCGCCAATGCTGGTATTATTAATGTTATGCTGTGCCGGAAGTAAGGGCATATAATCAAGCAAGCGAGATAAGAGCGGACCGACCGCAGCCCTTGCGGCTTTTTGGCGTTCGACTACAGAAGGAGGTGTGTACGATGCGCGTTATCGTCACTTTGGCGTGCACCGAATCAGGTGACCGCAATTATACGACTACGAAGAACAAAAAAACTCATCCGCAACGGATCGAGATGAAAAAATATTCCCCTCGCCTCAAGAAATACACGATCCACCGGGAAACCCGTTAATCGTAAGGAAGCGCGTATGGGAAAAAGCGATGACAGGAACAAGTACACTTCCGCAAGACCGCTGCAGAGAGCCGGTGGCCGCTGAGAACCGGTGCGGGGCGGGAAGTCGAATGGGTCCTGGAGCATGAAGCGGAACGGCTATCGGCTTAAAGCCTGATGAGCCCAGTATGCCGAACGGAAGTTCCCCGTTACCGGAACATCAAGGTTTTCCGTTTCTGGCCTGTCGGTCAGACGCGACGAAAACGAATTAGGGTGGTACCACGACCTCTCGTCCCTTGCGGCGGGAGGTTTTTTGTTTTTTTTTGCACGAGACAATCCAGGGAGGGAACGATCATGAAAAAGGTACTATCCGGCATTCAACCGAGCGGGCAGCTGACGCTCGGCAACTATATCGGCGCCATGCAAAACTTCGTCAAGCTGCAGCACGATCACCGCTGTTTCTTCATGGTCGTCGATCTTCACGCGATCACGGTGCCGCAAGAGCCGGCCGCCCTGCACGAGCAGAGCGAAGCCGTTGCGGCGCTGTTCATCGCCGCCGGGATCGATCCGGCCAAAGCGAGCGTATTCCTGCAATCCCACGTACCGGCGCATGCCGAGCTTGGCTGGCTGATGACGACGCTCGTGTATATGGGCGAGTTAGAGCGCATGACGCAATTCAAGGACAAATCGTCCGGCAAGGAATCGGTCGGGGCCGGCCTGTTCACTTACCCGGCGCTGATGGCGGCGGACATCCTGCTGTATCAGGCCGATCTGGTGCCCGTCGGCGACGACCAGAAGCAGCATTTGGAAATTACGCGCGATTTGGCCCATCGGTTCAATCAGCGGTACGGCGATCTGTTCGTTGTGCCCGAGCCGTATATTCCACAGGTAGGGGCGCGCATCATGTCGCTGGACGACGCCTCGAAGAAGATGAGCAAGAGCAATCCGAACCCGGCAAGCTTTATCGCGCTGCTGGACGAGCCGGACGTGATCCGCAAAAAAATCAGCCGTGCCGTGACCGATTCCGGCCGGGAAGTCCGCTTCGATCCGGCGAACAAGCCGGAAGTGAGCAATCTGATGACGATCTATGCGCATTGCGCCGGCTTGAGTCTGGCCGAGATCGAAGCCAAGTACGAAGGGCAAGGTTACGGTCCGTTCAAAAAAGAGCTGGCCGAAGCCGTCGTGTCCACGCTCGAACCGCTTCAGCAGCGGTACCGGGATATCCGCAGCTCCGGGGAACTGCGCAGCATTTTGCGCCAGGGAGCCGAACAGGCGGCGGAAATCGCCAACGAGACAGTACGCGAGGCGAAGAAGAAGATGGGGTTTGTCATGCCGTAGTAAGCCAGGGTTAAGGAAAAAGAGCCGCAGCTCCGATAAGTATCGGGCCGCGGCTCTTCTTTTGCCGGCAATCTGTCGGGGTCGGCGGCCAGGCAGACGACCGTCTGGCCGTAATGTCAAGGCTTCGGCGAGGACGGCTGCTCCCGTTTCCGGCGCAGTTTGGCTTTAAGCGTGAAGCCGAAGCCGATAAACCCGATGGAAGCGATCGAACACAGCCAGACAGCGGCAATGTTGCCGAAGCTGATGGCCGCGGCGATTGCGACGAGCAAAGCGGTGCCGATAACGGCAAATAAAAGAGCCAGCGGACGGTTCATGGCGCGGGAATCCCCCTGTTCTGAAATCGACTTCAAAGTTTTATAAAATTGCATGCATATTAATCGCCGTTCGAAACATAATAAGCTTGCAAGCTTGCAAAATACATCACACACAAACGGTTCGCAGATTGAAAGGAGCGTATCTATCATGGCAAGTGGTCAATCTCGCAGCAGCAACAGCCTTGTAGTTCCCCAAGCAAACGGTGCACTGAACCAACTCAAATATGAAGTCGCTCAAGAGTTGGGCATCCAAATTCCGCAAGACGGTTACATGGGCTACATGGCAACTCGCGACGCCGGCTCGATCGGCGGACACATTACCCGTCGCTTGGTGCAAATCGCCGAGCAACAACTTTCTGGCGGATCTGCTCGATAAACGATCTTCTTTCGGACTTGCGTGGAAAAAGGCTCAGGGGATTCGACATCCCTTGAGCTTTTTTGTTTGTACCCGTGCAAATCGCCAAAAAGCGAGCCCCCGTGGAAGGGGGCTGCCGGCGCTCGATCGGGCTTTTGGCTTTTGACGCTAATAGGTGCTGATCTTCAGCTTCTTCTCCACGCGGCCTTCGCTCAGCCAGCCCACGTACGAATCGATCGGCTGGTTTTGCTTATCCATCAGGACGACGGCCACGAACGGATATTGCTTGCGGTGCCGGTAACGTACGTCCGTCCAGCGCACCTCGTAGCCCCAAACGTGCTCCTTCATCTCCGCGCAGGCGGTCGACGTGAAGTACAGGAATGCCTGCACGTCGGGATGGGTTTTGGAAGCGTCGATGGCGGGGTGGCTGTGGCAGTGCGCTTTATCGACCCAGCGCAGCTTGCCGTTGCGGAATTCGCCGAGCGTGTAGTCGTTCGGAGCGGTCCGCTTGACCACGTTCCACGTGTACAGATGAATCGTCGGAATCCAAATGTAATGATGGTTCGGATCGTACTGCGGGTCCTGCAGCCTGATACGCCGGCCGACGGCAAAATGAACGACCGTTCGCCATACATAGTACAGCGCGATCAAGGCGTACAGCGCCGGGAAGATCTGCACCGGCGTTGCCAAATGCACCGACCATAAGAAGATCGCGATCAAATGACTCGAAAAGATGATCGGATCGAAGATGTGTATAATATTCCACGAGATCCACTTCTCGGTTATCGGCCGGAACGCCTGCGTCCCGTACGTGTTGAACAGATCGCTGAATACGTGGAAGGCGACGGCGACGAACACCCATAGGGCGAGATGCGGTACCGAAATGCCCCTGAACAGTAGAGCGAGCGCCAGCGTAATGAGCGCCGTCCATATTGCTATGGCGGGCAAGCTGTGCGATTTTCCACGGTGATTGCGAATGTACGAGGCGTTGCCGCGGAAGCGCAACAGCCCGTCCGAATCCGGCGCCTGCGAGCCGAGCACGGTGCCGATCAGCACAGCGGTCGCCAGCGCGGAGTCCGAGGCGACGGCGGGATCTACATAGGCTAAACCGGCCAAACCGAGTCCGACTACCAGATGCGTGCCTGTATCCAAAAGTTGTCTCCTCCTCATCGGTCTTATTGTTATCATAACACGAGTTGCCGTAAAATAAAAAAATCAATCTCACGTTTTTTTGCGTTTTTGGCACAAATTCCAACGGACATTCGGAAAGAGAGGCACATCTTATGGATATCGTATTCGTCGAATATAAAGTGCTCCCGGAACAACGCGAGGCGTACTTGGCTTGGGCCCGCGAGCTATGCGGGACGGAGCCGCTGCTGGAACATTACGAAGGGTCGGATCAGCCGAATTTGTTCGTCGAGCTGTGGAGAGGCATGAGCCCCGAGCGGTATGCCGCATTCAAGCTTGCCCGCCAGGAAAGCGAGGATCGTCCATGGTCGGAATTGGCGGGTTATGTGCAGGGCGGCCCGGGCAAAGTTCATGTGTGGCACTTTCGCCGTTCGCAGGAGGGCCTCCGCTAGCGTCATTACCGGTATAGTATGGGGAGCACCGGTTGTCCGGACACGGCGTTTGAACCGTACGCCGCCTATAGGCGATTGTATCTCTCATGATCGGATAGTCCATTGTTTCCAGCATGGATATCCATGGTTTCCTCGACCTCGGTTCGGTAAGCTTACATGTAGGATCAAGCTTGCGTACCCGTTTGCCACAGGCAAACCGAGGGGGGAGAACGGTTGGAGAGAAAAAGCATCATCGGGAAGCACGTGAAGGATCACCGGTATTCGTATTTGCTCGGTTTCGCATTATTGTCCATTTCCTGTCTGATGCAGCTGGTCATTCCGTTCTTACTGGGAACGTTCACCGACCGGCTCGAAATGTCGCTGCTGACTTACCGGGAGGCGCTGCGCTATGCGCTCTGGATGGTGCTAGCGGGACTCGCGATCGCGCTGTTTCGCTCGGTATCACGGATTTATTTGTTCCGCCTGTCCCGTCTGCTCGATATGCGTATCCGAGATGAATTGTTCAAGCATTGGGAGACGCTGTCCACCCGTTATTTTCAAAACCGCCGGGTCGGCGATCTGATGTCGCACGCGATCAGCGACGTAAGCGTGATCCGTGACGTGACCCAGGGTGGGATTTTCAACACGCTGGAAGCGTTCGTGCTTATTACGATTACGGTCGTTACGATGGTCACGACGGTCGATCCGCTGCTGACCCTGTTTACGCTGCTGCCGCTGCCGCTGCTTAGCGTGCTGGCATACCGGTTCAAGCGGCGCATCCAGAAGGAATCCGGCGAAGTGCAGGAATCGATCGGGAACTTGACCAGCCGGGTGCAGGAGTTCATTGCGGGCATCCGGATCGTCAAGTCGTTCGTGCAGGAGCGCGAGCAAATCCGGCTTTTTGACGACGACAACCGGTATGCGGTGGCGACCAACCGCAAGCTGGTCAAATCCAACTCGTTGTTCGGGGCGCTCAGCTCAGCAATCGTCGGCTTCAGCTTCCTGGTGTCCGTCGTACTGGGCGGGATTATGGTGCTGCACGGCCGCATCTCATTGGGCGAATTCGTGGCGTTCAACTCGTTCCTGTCGCTGCTGATGGGCCCGATCGAGAATTTGGGCAAAGTCGTCAATACGATGCAGCGCGGCAAAGCGTCGGAAAACCGGCTGCTGGCCATTCTGAACACGTATCCCGACGTCGCCGACGATTCGAACGCCGATCCGGCCATTGAACGGATCGAGGGGGACATCGACATTCGCGGCTTGACGTTCCGGTACCCGGAAGCCCATGAACCGGCTTTGCGGGACATTACGCTGCGCGTGCCCAAAGGCACGAGTCTTGCTATCGTCGGCCGCGTGGGCAGCGGCAAAAGCACGCTCGTTCACCTGCTCGTGCGGCTGTACAATCCGCCTAAAGGCACCGTATTTATCGACGGGCGCGAGATCAGCGAAATCCCGCTGCAGGTGCTTCGCGGCCACATCGGCATCGTGCCGCAGGATCAATTTCTGTTCTCGACGACGATCCGCGACAATATCGGCTTCGATCCGAAGCCGTACAAGGACGAGGAGATCGAACAGGCGGCCAAGCTTGCGCAAGTGTATGACAACATCGTCGAGTTTCCGAACCAGTTCCAGACGGCGCTCGGCGAGCGCGGCGTTTCCTTGTCCGGCGGTCAGCGCCAGCGGGTCAGCATCGCCCGGGCGATTATCAAGAAGCCGTCGATCCTCATTTTCGACGACAGCTTGTCGGCTGTGGATACGGAGACGGAGGACCGCATTCTCGAAGGGCTGGACGACGTGATGGACAACCGCACGACGATCATTATCGGCCATCGCATCTCGTCCGTTCAGGCGGCGGACCAAATCGTCGTCCTTGACGAAGGGGCTATCGTGGAGCGGGGCACGCACGATTCGCTGCTAGCCCTTGGCGGCGTGTACGCCGATCTGCACCACAAGCAACTGCTGGACGAAGCGACGCGCGGCGAGCCGGAATGGGAGGACGAGGCGGCGTCCGTGAGGCCGGACGAGCGGGAACGCGCCCACCGTCGGCCGGAACTGGAGACACCGTCGGATACCCGCTCCGCTTCCGGCAAGATCGCATCGACGGGAGGGAAAGCGGGATGAGCATACATGCGGAGAAAGCGGTCGTCGATATCAAGGATCGCCAGCTGTTCAAGAAAATGCTCGCCTATGCGCTGCCTCATTGGAAAATGATCGCGCTGTGCATCGGCCTCGCTTTTCTGATCGTCATGTCGGATTTGGCCCGTCCTTACTTGATCAAAATCGCCATCGACGATCATATCAACGGCTTGAACCAGCCGATGCTGGCGACGGAGGCTTCCCAAGCGCAGCAGCTGCAGCCATACGGCAAGCCGATGATTGTGGGAGATACCGCCTATGTGCGCGTCGATGCCGCCTCCGTGCCGGAAGCCGCCGTCGGAGAAACGGTGGAACCGGCGCAGCGGAGGATGAGGATTGTCGAGGTCGGCGGCGTGCCGTATTTGGCCGAGGGCTGGCCGGACGCGAAGAGCACCTTTACCGTCAGCGAGAGCGGCTCCGGAACGGAACTACGGGCTGACGGGCAAGCTTACAAGGCGGTAAGGATGGACGCGGCGGATGTGTCGGCGTTCCGTCAGCGGGATACGAACGGCCTTCTGACACTGGGGATGTTTTTCCTGATGACCGTTATCGGCGGATCGATTCTGAACTATGTGCAGTCCAATCTGCTGCAATATACCGGGCAGCATATCATTTACCGGATCCGTTCGCAGCTGTTCGAGCATTTGAGCCGCATGTCGGCTTCCTTCTTCGACCGCAACCCCGTCGGACGTCTCGTCGTGCGGGTGACGCAGGATACGGAAACGCTCAACCAGCTGTATTCGCAAGTAATCGTCAACTTGGTCAAGGACGTTATCGTGCTGTTCGGCATTCTCGTTATTATGCTGCAGATGAGCGTGCGGCTGACGGCGCTGATGATCATCGTCATCCCGCTGCTGTTCGGCTTGACCGTCTGGTACCGCATCGTCATGCGCGAGACGCAGCGTAAAGTAAGGCTGCTGCTTGCCCGGCTGAACTCGTTTCTGGCGGAGAACTTGTCCGGCATCCGCATCACCCAGCTGTTCGTCCGCGAGGAACGGCAGCTGGAGCAGTTCCGCGAGCTGAACGGCGAGCATTTCAAAGCAGGCCTGCGCGGGGTGATCGTCAACTCGATCTTCCAGCCGGCCATCGGGTTTCTGGGCAATTTCTCCATCGCCCTGCTTATCTGGTACGGAGGCGGCTCGGTGCTCGACGGGGCCATTACGTTCGGGATCGTGTACGCGTTCACCCACTATGTGCGGCAGTTTTTCAACCCGCTGATGAGTTTGGCGGAGAAATACAACCAAATTCAGACGGCAATGGTCGGCGCCGAGCGCATTTTCGAGATGCTGGACGAGAAGCCGGCGATCGTCGACGCCGAAAGGCCGAAGCCGCTGCCGCAGCCGGTGCGAGGGGAGATCGAATTCGAGCACGTCTGGTTCGCTTATAACGAAGGAGAATGGGTGCTGCGCGACGTGTCGTTCAAAATCGAGCCGGGGCAAACGATCGCCTTCGTCGGGGCGACCGGTGCGGGCAAAAGCTCGATCATTTCGCTGATCAACCGGTTTTACGACATTCAGAAAGGCTACATCAAGCTCGACGGCATCGATATCCGCGACATCCCGCTCGAGGACCTGCGCCGGACGGTCAGCGTCGTACAGCAGGACGTCTTCCTGTTCAATGGCGATATCGCCTCGAACATTCGTCTGAACGAGCCAGGCATCACGGACGAGCAAGTGCATGAGGCGGCGCGGATGGTGCATATGGAGCCGTTCATCCGCAAGCAGCCGCTCGGCTATGCGACACCGCTCGGCGAAAGGGGAGTCAGCCTGTCGCTCGGTCAGCGACAGCTGCTGTCGTTCGCCCGGGCCATCGTCTTCCGTCCGCAAATCCTCATTCTCGACGAAGCGACGTCGAACATCGATACGGAGACCGAGCTGGTCGTGCAGGAAGCGCTGGGGGCGATATCCAAAGACCGGACGACGCTGATCGTGGCCCACCGGCTCTCGACGATTCAGCATGCCGATCAGATTATCGTTATGCATAAGGGCAAAGTGCGCGAAATCGGCAGCCATTACCAGCTGCTGGCGCTGAAAGGCTACTATTACAAGCTGTTCGAGCTCCAGTACAAGGAGCGGCGGCAAATGCCGGACGCGCGGTAGCACGTTCGATTGTCGGCGGATTTCTGCTGCATAGCAGTAATATACAAAAAGCGCCCCGAAGCTCGCTGGCCGGGGGGCTTTTTGTTTTGCAAAGAAAGATAGCGGTTTGTTCAATGTGACGATTTCGTAAGATTGCCGGCGCCATTTGTAAGCAAAATCGATAGAAGCCTGCGCTTTTTCGCGTTAAGCTGGCCTAAGCGCCCAACGGCCGCCCGGAAGGGCGCAAGGGACGTATTTTGTTGCGGAAAGGCGGCTCTTTATTTATGTATGATATTTTTTGCGCCATCGTCTTGGGCATTATCGAAGGATTGACGGAGTTCCTTCCGGTTTCCTCGACCGGCCATATGGTATTGGCCGGTTATTTGCTCGGTTTCGAAGGAGAGGTGGCGACCACCTTCAAAATCGTCATTCAGCTTGGGGCCGTAATCGCGGTACTGCTGCTCTATTGGAACAGGTATATGGCCATCCTGAAAGATATGATCGCCTTCAAGTTCTCGGCGAAAAACAAGCTGAACGCGATCCACATGATCGTCGCCATGATTCCGGCTTTACTTGTGTATTTACTGTTTAAAGACTTGATCAAGCATTACTTGTTCGGGCCTTCCACCGTCCTGATCGGTTTGGTCGCCGGAGGTATTCTGATGATCGTCGCCGCCAGAATCCGCCGAGCGGTTACCGCCGAGAACAGCGACGACATCTCGTACAAGCAGGCGTTTGGCATCGGACTGTTTCAATGCCTGGCGCTGTGGCCCGGTTTTTCGCGATCGGGCTCGACCATTTCCGGCGGGCTTCTGCTCGGAACGAGCCAGAAAGCGGCAGCGGACTTCACCTTCCTCATCTCCGTGCCGGTTATGCTGGGAGCTACTGTCCTGGATCTGTATGACAGCCGTGATTTGCTGACGTCGGATACGCTGCTGTTGTTCCTTGTCGGCTTCGTTTCCGCTTTTGTCGTGGCTATGTTCGCCGTCGTCACGTTCCTGAATTTGATCAAACGGCTGAAGCTGGAGTGGTTTGCGATTTACCGGTTTGTCGTCGCCGCGGTGTTTTTCATCATTATGCTGTAATAAGGGATATTTTCCGTCTGGCTATTCACCACCGTTGTCGGTATGATCGTAACTAGATCAATGTCAGCACGGGAGGAAGTTTTATGGATTCAGCCTATGAAATCATGCCGCCGTCCGACGGGTTCTGCCAACTGCGCGAGGTCGCGAAGCTGGAGGGCGAAGGCGACGGCCGCACTCGGGAGAAGCTCAGCGGCGCTTACGCGCTGCTGTTTGTGGAAGAGGGCAAGGGGAGCATTGGGTTGTCGGGCATTCGCTATGCGGTAACCGGGGGCAGCGCGTTGATCGCCGTGCCGGGGACGGAGCTGGAAGCGTTAGCTGAGGAGGGGGAGCGGCTGCGCGGAACGATCGTGAAGTTCAAACCTTACTTGCCGACCGAGCTGTCGGACGAAGTTCACGGAGCTTCCGCCTACGTGCCGCAAGCCGGATTTTTCTCGTCGAACGGCCGGATTGCCCTACACGGAACGGAGGCATGGGCCGAAATGGCGAGGAAGCTGTCCGACGAGAGTGCGGAAAGTTCTCCGCTGCACCGATACAGACGGTTTATCCGGCTTCAGGAAATCGTCTGCGGCTGTCTGGAGGCGGGATACGCCATGGAGCTCCGCAGCGGGGCGCATCCGGTCGAGCGGGTGAAGCGTCATATCGAGAAGCATTACCGCGAGCCTTTGTCTTTGGAAAAGCTGGCGGTGAACGCCAACGTCAGCCCGGCTTACTTTTCCACCTGGTTCAAGAAGGCGACGGGGCAGACGCCCATTCATTATTTGAACGATTACCGGATGAAACGGGCGAGCGAGCTGATGCTCCCAGGAGCGGACGGCTCCGTCAAGCTAAAGGAAATCGCGCAGCGGGTCGGACTGAGCGACGAGTTTTATTTTAGCCGGGTATTCAAAAAGCATACGGGGATGTCGCCGACCGTTTATATGAAGAAAAGGCCTTTGAATGCGGCGTCGGCGATTATTCCTTATTCCTACCATCTGCTCGCGCTTGGCGTCGCGCCAGCCGCGGGCATCTTCGATTACGAGCCTCCGCAGCTGCTGGCTTTGGGGCGGCGGACGTTCAATCTATACAGCCTTAGCGAGCATGAGCGGTTCGCGAAGCTGCGTTCGCTGCGGCCGGACGTCGTACTGACGCACAATCTGGACAGCCGCGAGGAAGATCTGCGAACGATCGCTCCGCTGGCCATCGTGCCTTGGGGGTACAACGATGTGTACGAACAGCTGCGCATGACCGGCGAGTGGCTGGACAAACGGGCCGAGGCCGAAGCTTGGATCGGATCGTACGAGGAGCAGGAGCGGCAGGCTCGCCGGCTGCTCGCCGCGCATATCGGAGGTGAGACGATGGCCGCCTTCCGCTTCATCCATGGACAGATGCGCGTGTACGGGGCGCGAAATATCGGTCACGTGCTGTACCGTTCGCTGGGCTGGGTGCCTCCCGAGCGGGTGCGGGCACACATGAAGGACCCGACCTTCGTATGGGAGACCATAAGCCCCGAGCGGCTGCTTGATTATGATGCTGACCGGATCGTCGTCGTCTGCGACCGACACTCCAGGCAACTGTTCGGCAAGCTGCAAGCGGGACCGGAATGGAGCGGTCTGACCGCAGTTCGCCGCGGCAAGGTGCATTGCGCGACGGAAGGATGGGCGGATTACCATCCGTTTGCGCTGGAACGTCAGCTGGCCGATGCCGTTCAATGGGCGGCTGGGAGAGGCCCCGATGCGTGGAACGCAAAATAGTCCAAAGGACGAATCGGCTTTTGAAGGAATACTACATGGCTTTATGTCCCTGAATCATATATGATAATGATTATCATATTCAATAAAAGCAACGATTCAGGAGGCATTATCAAGTGAAACGAGCGAACAAGACATGGGGTTTCCTAACAGGGGTCGCCCTCTCCAGCCTGCTGCTGCTGACAGCATGCGGGGGTGCCGACGGCAATGGCGGCGGCAAGCCGGATACGACGGCGCAGACGAAGCAAGCCGAGCCGGAGATGCGGACGGTCACTCATTGGAAAGGACAGACGGAGGTGCCTGTTCATCCGCAGAAGATCGTGACGTCGCAATATACCGGAGAGCTGGTTGCGCTTGGCGTGAAGCTGGCCGGAGCTCCGAAGTGGCAGATCGATCAGCTCGAGATTGTTGGCCAAAAAGCCGAACGTCAAGGGATCGAAGATATCGGCGCGCCTCCGAATTTGGAGAAAATAACGGGTTTGTCGCCGGACCTGATCATCGGTCAAAACGCCCAGGAAAAAGTTTACGACAGCCTTAGTAAAATCGCTCCCACCGTGCTCGTGCCCTGGGGGGATGAAAACGTATATGAACGGCTGCGCACGATCGCCAAGGTCATCGGTAAAGAAAAACAGGCGGACGAGTGGATCGCGGCCCATGAAGCGAAGGCGGCGGAGGGGCGCAAGAAGATCGCCCCGCTGATCGGCAAAGACGAGACCGTCGCCATCGTCGTGGTGGGCGGCTATGAGAAGGGGCAGCTGCGCGTCTACGGCGGCCGCAATGTCGGACATGCCCTCTACAACGATCTGAAGCTGAATCCTCCGCCCGCGATCAAAGCCGAGATGGACAAAAACGCTACGTTCACCTCCATCCAGATTTCCCTGGAGAAGCTTCCCGATTATGCGGCGGCGGACCGGATTTTCTTGCTGACCTTTAATAACGATCCGGATTATGTGAAGCAGGTTGCCGACAGCCAGCTGTGGAAAAACTTGCCTGCTGTCAAAAACGGGCGCGTCTATACGATTGCCGAGGATCTCTGGTTTACGTACGATCCGCTTTCCGTCGACCGCCAACTGGACGAAGCGATCGCTCTGCTAGGCAAATAAGGAAAATAAGGCTGCTGCCGGACTATTATCCGGGGCGGCCTTTTTTTAATAATACCTTCATATAGCGCTTACAGCCTGTTTACAATCGTTCCTTATAGTAGGTAAGGACGATTCCAAAAGAGGAGTGAGCATGGATTGAAGAGAAAAGGGAAGAGACTTCTTGCACTGCTGCTCGGGGCGGAGCTGCTGGGCGGTTCGCTCGTATCTGCCGTTCCGGCATTCGCCGCCGAAGCTGTGCCGTTGGCCGGGACGCCGTATCAGGCAAACGGCATGTACGATGTGACGGTCCCGCACGTTTTCATCAACCAGGTGTATGGAGGGGGATTGTCCGTCGCTGCGGATACGTACAGCTCCAACGGGTTTATCGAGCTGTACAATCCGACCGGGGGCGCCGTTTCGTTGAACGGCTGGGCGCTTTGGTATGCGGATGCCACCAGCACGAGTACCGGTGCCAGCGGGCCTTGGGAAAAGCTGAACCTTTCCGGTTCGATTCCGGCCCGTTCCTCTTATTTAATCAAAGGCAACGATACCGGCGCAGCCCCGGCTAACCGGACGGTCGATATTTCGGCCAAGGGCGATTTGACTTTCTCGCGTTTTATTAACAATAAAGGGCTTAAAGTCGTCTTGATGAGCAGTCAGACCGCCTTGTCCGACTCCGTCAAAAATCCGTTCCTGACCAAGCCGGCCGGTTACGTGGACATGCTCGGTACCGGCAGCAATGACAATAACAGCAAAATCGACGGCTTCGAGTCCGCCCATCCGAGCGGCTCCGCGGAGGGCACGTCCAAGAAAAAAGCGATTCGCCGCAAAGCGCTTCTCGATACCGATAACAATAAGGCCGATTTCGAACAGGTGGACTATAGCTCGACAGATGCGCCTAACGTTGCCGACAAAGGCCCCCGCAGCAGCGCGGACGGACCTTGGGGCGTTGCGCCTCTGACGCTGAATCAGCCGGCATTGAGCAGCGCCTATGTGAACTCCTACTATACCGCCAAGCTGAATGCGGGCGGAGGTACGCCGCCCTACGCCTTCGAAGCGGCCGGCTTGCCTGCGGGACTTGCGATCAACCGCAATACCGGCGTTATTACCGGCATTCCCGCTGCGGCAACCTCCGGGCCTGCAGCCGTGACGGTGGCGGTATACGACAACGCCGTGCCGCGCGCATCGGTGAGCCGGACGCTGTCTTTGGACGTGAAGCGGGACCCGCTCTCGATCCGCAAAATCGGGCATTACGCGGTCGGCGTGTCGAACGCGGACGGCGGCGTTGCGGAAATCGTAAAGTACAACAAGGATAACGGCAAGTTTTATTTGGTCAACGGCTCGACGAATCCGCCCACCCTGGATATTGTCAGCTTGCAAACGAACGGACAGGCGATGACCAAGGAAAAATCAGTCGACGTCCGGGCGCTTTCCGAGACCGGCGGCTTCGTATATGGGGATCTGACCAGCGTGGACGTCAATACGGTCACGAAGCGGGTAGCCTTATCCGTGCAGGAAAAGGACGCCGACAAAAACGGCAAAATTCTCGTGCTGGATTACGACGGCCAGCTGTTGAAAACGTACGAAGCCGGCAAACAGCCGGATATGATCAAATCGACAACGGATGGCCGGTACATCCTTACCGCCGACGAAGGCGAGCCGCGCACGGCCGGAATCGATCCGGAGGGCAGCGTGACGATTGCCGATACGGTCACGGATACGGTAACCCGCGTTCGATTCGACGATCCTTCCGTCATCGACGATCTCGTTCATATCCGCGGCGCGTCCGACGCGGGCGGCATCATTCGCGGCAGCGGGACGAAGGCGGACGCCGTGTTCGATCTGGAGCCGGAATACATCGCGTTGTCCGACGACAACCGGACGGCCTATGTCTCCCTTCAGGAAAACAACGCGGTCGCGATTGTCGATATTGCCACCAAGAAAGTGACCGCGGTCAAAGGACTGGGCTATAAGGATTTGAACGATCCGCGCAATGCCCTGGATCTTCTGAAGGACAACCGGATTCATCTGGAGAACGTGCCGTTCTTCGGCATGTACATGCCGGACGGTATCGCTTCGTACAGCCGGGACGGCGTCAATTACTTGTTCACGGCCAACGAAGGCGACGTGACCGAGTGGAATGGGCGGAATACGGGCTCGAAGATCGGCAGCGTGAAAGGCAGTCTGAATCCGTCCTCTGCCGCTGCGCAGTTTCTGGCTGGCAAAACGGAATACGACAGCGTCGAAGTGGCAAGCGATATGGGCACGGACGGGATATACTTGTTCGGCGGCCGTTCGTTCTCGGTCTGGAATGCCGATACGATGACGCAGATGTATGACAGCGGCAGCGATTTCGAGAGCATCACCGCCGAGCGGTTGAAAGATTACTTCAACGCCAGCCATGCGAACAACACGCTCGACAACCGCAGCTCCAAGAAAGGACCGGAGCCGGAAGATATTAAGATCGGCAAGGTCGGCAGCAAAATGTTCGCTTTCGTCGGTCTGGAGCGGATCGGCGGAGTGATGGCTTACGACGTGACGGACCCGGCTCGCCCGGCATTCGCCGCTTACGTAAACACGCGGGACTTCTCGGCAGGGCTCGATACCGATACCGGCCCAGAAGGGATCGAGTTTATTCCGGCACCGTCGAGCCCGACCGGCTTGCCGCTGCTGCTGGTCGCCCATGAAGTGAGCGGCACGGTTGCCGTGCTGCAGCTGGACGTGACGAAGGTGGAGCTGGATCAAAAAGCGCTCACGCTGAAAGCGGGCGGTGCTGCCGGCCGTTTGGCCGCAACCGTCTCTCCGGTTGGGAGCGGAGCGGCGACCGTAACCTGGTCCTCCTCCGATAACTTAGTCGCTACGGTGGACGCGAACGGCAACATAACCCCGGTCTCCGCCGGCCAAGCGGTCATTTCGGCGATTAGCGCAGACGGCTTCGGGGCGGCGGAAGCAGTAGTAACCGTACAGCCAGCCGACGCTTCCGCAGATACGTGGACGTTGACCGTCATGCACACGAACGATACGCACGCCCATCTGGCTGACGTGGCCAAGCGGGCCACGCTGGTGAAGCAAGTGCGGGCCGAAGGCGGCGACAGCATCTTGGTCGATGCGGGCGACGTGTTCTCGGGCGATCTGTATTTTACGAAATGGATGGGAAAAGCCGATCTGGCTTTCATGAATTATATGGGCTATGACGCGATGACGTTCGGCAACCACGAATTCGACCAAGGCACCAAAGCTTTGTCCGAGTTTGTCCGTGACGCCAAGTTTCCGCTTGTCAGCTCGAACATCGATTTTACGAAGGATGCGAACATGAGCCCGCTGCTCCGCTCGCCGGGCACGATTCCGGCATACGGCAGCCCGGGTCGGCCGGAGAATGTAGCCGGCGTCTACCCTTACGTCATTCTGGACGTGCAAGGACACAAGGTCGGCGTATTCGGCATGACGACCGAGGATACGAAGGAAACGTCCAGTCCAGGTAAGGACGTCGTGTTCCGGGATGCGGCCGAATCGGCCAAAGCGACGGTGGCGGCGATGCAGGCCGACGGCATCCGCAACATTATCGCCCTGTCGCATCTTGGGTATGGAAGAGACAAGCTGCTGGCCGAACAGGTGGAAGGCATCGATCTGATCGTCGGCGGACATACGCATACGAAGCTGGATGCGCCGGAAGTCGTCGTGGATGTGGCGAACCAGACGCCGACGGTTATCGTGCAGGCGAACGAATGGGGCAAGTTCCTCGGCCGCGTCGACATTACGTTTGACAGCCAAGGCGTCGTTCTGACGGGCAAGGACTCCGCGGGCAAAGAGCGGCTGACCGGCAGCTTGATGGCTGTAGACGCCTCCGTACGGGAGGACGAAACGGCCAAGAGCATGCTCGAGCCGTACAATGCGCAGCTGGAGGAGCTGAAAAAAGAAGTGATCGGCAAAACGTCGGTCGTGCTGGACGGCGAGCGGGCCAACGTTCGCTCCAAGGAGACGAACCTGGGCAACTTTATCGCCGACGGCATGCTGGCGAAGGGCAAGGCGTTGAAAAAGGCGCAAATCGCCATCCAAAACGGAGGCGGCATCCGCGCTTCGATCGACGAGGGCGACATTACGATGGGCGAGCTGCGAACGGTCATGCCGTTCGGCAATACGCTCTACATTCTGGACGTGACCGGGAAGCAGCTGCTGGAAGGGCTGGAGAACGGCGTCAGCGGAGCGGCGGGTACGGACTTGCCGGGCAAATTCCCGCAGGTGGCCGGGCTGAAATTCAAGTGGGATCCGAAGCAGCCGGCCGGTCACTTCGTCTACGACGTATTCGTGCAGAACGGCACAGCCTATGAACCGCTCGATTTGACCAAAACGTACCGCATCGCCACGAACAGCTTTATGGCTGGGGGCGGGGACGGTTATGTCTCCTTCGCCGAGGCGGTTGCGGCCGGAGCGTATCATGAAGATCTCGGATATGCCGATTACACGAATTTTATCGAGTACGTCAAGGAACTGGGCGGCACGATTGCGCCGAAGGTGGAAGGCCGGATCGTCAGGGCGGATAAACCCGTTCCTAGCGACGGCGGCAATGACGGAGATAGCGGCTCCGACAACGGTTCCGGCAATGGCTCCGGAAACGGAGGCAATACCGGCAACAATGGCAACAGCGGCAACAGCGGCAACAGCGGAAATAACGGCAATGCCGGCAACGGCGGAGAAACGGGCAATGGCGGCGCTTCGGCGGAAGCGGGTACGGTCGTATTGAACCCGTCGGCGCTGAACGTCACGACAGAGACGAACGCTGCCGGGCAGGCAGTGAGCAAAGTAACCGTCGACTCCAAAGAGCTCGCGTCGGCGATATTGGGGGCGCAAACCGCAGCTCCGGCCGGAACGCAGGCCTTAATCGTGATCGATGCGTCCAAAATCACCGGGGCGACTGCCGTGGATCTGCCGGCCGGTGCGCTTGCGGCAGCTTCATCGGGCGGCGCCGTGCTCGCGATCGAGACGCAAGCGGCCAGTTACCGGCTTCCGCTGGAAGCCTTGAACCTGGGCTCGCAGGCGTCCGGTTCGAAGCTCGAAGACGCCCAAGTGCGGATCGCCATTACTCCGGTCGAGGGCGCTGCCATGCAGGCGTTGTCGGCTGCAGCCGACAAACTTGGCGCGAACGTAGCGGGTCAGCAGGCGGTCAGCTTCGAGGTACTCGTCACTGTGGGCGGGAAGACGACGGAATGGAACGATTTCGGTACGACGTACGTCACCCGTCTCCTGTATGTGCCTTCGTCGTTGGATGCGAATGCGACGGCTGTCCTGTTCGACCCGGCGACCAACGAATTTGCGTTCGTTCCGTCGATTGCCACGACGGTGAACGGCAAGACGGCCATTGAAGCGAAACGTCCTGGCAACAGTACGTACTCCGTGCTTTCCTTGAAGAAAAGCTTCAGCGACCTAAACGGCCATTGGGCAAAAAAAGACGTAGAGGCGATGGCATCCCGTCTGATCGTCAAAGGCGTATCCGACACGGCGTTCGCGCCGGACCGTTCGATTACGCGCGCCGAGTTCACGGCCTTGCTCGTCAATGGTCTTGGCCTTTCTCCCGAAGCGTCGGCACAATCGTTTGAGGACGTCGGGACGACCGCCTGGTTTGCCGGTTATGTCGGCAAGGCGGCCAAAACCGGACTTGTGAACGGCAAGACTCCGGGACGGTTTGAACCGAACAGCACGATTACGCGGGCGGAGATGGCCGTGATGATCTCCCGCGCCATGACGCTCGTCGACAAAGCCAACGAGCCGGGCGGCATCGGCAAGGATGCTCTGAACCTCTTCCAGGACCGCGCCGCGATTCCGGCATGGGCGTCGGCGGACGTCGCCTCGCTTGCCAAGCGCGGCATCATGAACGGCACCGATGCAGGCTTTGCTCCCGACGGCAACGCGACGCGCGCGGAAGCGGCGGTTACGCTGCTGCGGACGCTGAAGACGCTGCGGTTCGTCAACCCGTAACCCGTAAGCTTGCGCCGATGGCTCTTGTAAAGGGCATCAGCTTTACCGGCTTCAAAGGATAAGTCCGGATAACCGACAAAGCGCCCCCATGCAGTACCGCCGGAACGAGGCGGAATGTATGGGGGCGCAGTGCATGCGGATCAAGCTCTACTTTGTTTTTTCTCAGGACGGGGCCACAGCGTATAGCTGAAGCTGATGATGAAGTCGATGCCAAGCACTATCGACCAGTACCGGATCATGTCCGTCAGCGCCTTCGTCTTGCCCGTATCCCCAACAAACCAGATCATGCCGTACAGGATGGCGCACCCGATCGCCCATGCCAGCAAATGATGCAGCCAGCTGAGCCGCTCGGCGCGGGCGTGCTCGGAGCCGAAGCGGATCTTCTTCGCCGGAGGCGGTCCGCCAGCAAAACGATGGGCGAATCGCACGTCAGCCCACCGGATCATCTGATGTCCGAAAGCGACAGAAACACCGATGTAAATGGCCGCCAGGCCGTGGGAGATGCCGGCAACCGTCCCGCCGCGCAGGTCGGCAACCGTGAACAGAAGCAGCGCTATATCGACAACCGGGGTGAGCACCAGCAGCAAAGTCCCCGTCTTCTTCATTCGCAGCAAGTAGCGGCATGCGAGGCCTGCGGCGATAAACAACCAAAAGGCGATTTCGCAGCCTACGATCAACCCGGCGATCATGGCATTCACTCCTTTTTAAAATAATACAAATGTATTAAAAAGTCATATTTTTATTTTAGCATGGTTGTAATAAAAAACAATACGGTTACAATGAAATCATGCCTAAAATCGTAAATCATGATCAACGCAAGGAATATATCGCCGAAGCGGCTTGGCGCGTCATACGAAGGGAAGGGTTGGACGGAGTGTCGGTTCGCAATGTGGCGGACGAAGCGGGGGTTTCCCTCGGTTCGCTGCGGCATTATTTTGAGACGCAGTCCGATCTGCTTGCTTTTTCCATGAAGCTTGTTTCGAGCCGGGTCAACCGGCGTATTGCCAATCTGGAATCGAGTGGAGATCCGCGAATCGATATGGAAAGGATCATTGCCGAAACATTGCCTCTCGACGAAGCGCGCCGCGCCGAAGGCGAAGTATGGCTCGCTTTTGCGGGCAAGGCGATTGCCGATCCGGCCATCGGGGCATTGAGCAGAGACGTGCATGAGGAGCTGTACGCAGGACTGGGGGGGATGATCGGCACGCTGATTCGGCTCGGTCTGCTGCCGGAAAGTACCGATTCGGATTACGAGACGAAACGGCTGCATGCGCTTGTCGACGGGCTGGTCGTTCATCATCTGACGTTTCCCGAGCGAGTGACGGTTGAGGATATGCGGCGCGTCGTCTCACGGCATTTGGACAGTCTTATCATCAGACCGGAATCGGGGTGAGCCGGTTTCGAGCCTGCCGGCTTTCCGGTCATCAAGATTCCGGTTGGGGATGCAACTTCCGGTAATCGCTGGCGCTGAGGCCGGTCGTATCCTTGAATACGCGTGTGAATGAGCGCAGCGAGGAGAAGCCGACGTCGTAGGCGACTTCGGCCACGGACATATCGGTCGCCGTGAGCAGGCTGGAGGCGCGGCGAATGCGCAGCCGGTGCAAGTATTCGAGGAAATTTTTGCCGAGCAGCCGTTTGAACGCCTGACGGACGACAAAGACGCTGACGCCGAACTTGCCGGCGATCTCGTCGAGCGAGATTGTCTCGTCCATGAAGTGCGTGTTGGCATATTTAATGAAATCCCATTCCTGAGCTTCCGCTTCGATAGGCGGAGCAAGCGAGGCGAAGCCGGGATGATGGCGGAAAAACAAATAGATCGCTTCCAGCAGCTTCAGCCGCATAAAGCCTTGTTTGCCCAGAGAGGTCGAGGCATGCTCCGCTTCGAGCGAGGTCAGAACCGACCTGATCTCTTGGAACGGGCCTTGTTCCAGCTCGTAAAACGGCTTCATCTGATCGGATAGCTGCACGAGCCATTGCCCGGCTTCGGCAAAATCGGCCTGAAACAGCAAATTGACGTCAAACATGCAGCAAAACTTGTAAAGCGGCCTGCTATCGTCCGGCTCGAACGCATGCAGATGATACGGAGGAAGCAGGCAAATGCTCCCCGGCACAAGCCGATGCTCCTCGCCGTTGACGATTTCCGTACCCTGGCCGCTCGTCACGAGCGACAATTCGGCGAACTCGTGATGGTGGTTCGGGTATGCGCCCTTCAGCAAGTAATGGGTAATGTATAAAGGGATTTCGCCTTTTTTGAACGTGTTCAATTGCAATTTGTCCTGAAAAACGGGATAGGTCGTCATACGGACGTTCCCCTCGTCTGCTGTGGTGGTGAAACGTTATCATTGTAACAAATTTTTGTCCTGTTTTCCTATACAAAATGGCGTGTAGACCTGCCGACCCGGAATATATAATGAAGGCATTCCGAAGACAAAGGGGACTTGCGCCATGAGTCAAGACAAGTTGGCCATCGACGGCGGGCCGAAAACGAAGACGAAGCCGTTCGGCACCGGCAAGCGGTTCGGCCTCGACGAAGCGAAGGAGCTTCTCGAAGCGCTGGAGCAGAACACGTTGTTTTATCATTTCGGCCAAAAGGTAAAAACGTTTCTTGGCAATTTCAACGAGCTGTACGGCGTCAATTATAGCGTGGCGACCACCTCGGGCACGGCTTCCATTCACGTCGCTCTCGGTGCGGCCGGGGTGACGGTGGGGGACGAGGTTATCACAAGCCCGATAACCGACCAAGGCACGCTGATCGGCATTTTGTACCAAAATGCGATTCCGGTGTTCGCCGACCTCGATCCGCATACGTACAATATGGACCCGCAATCGATCGAGGCGCGCATCACCCCGCGCACGAAAGCGATTCTCGTCGTGCATCTGGCCGGCAATCCGGCCGATATGGACGCGATTATGGCGGTCGCCCGCAGGCATAACGTCAAAGTGATCGAGGACTGCGCGCAAAGCTATTTGACCAAATACAAAGGCCGGCTGGCCGGTACGATCGGCGATTACGGCTGTTTCAGCACGAACGATTTCAAACATATTTCGACCGGCGACGGCGGCATCGTGACCGTAAACTCCGGAGACGAGCAGGATTACCTGACGACGCATGCGTTCGCCGACAAAAACTTCAAGCGGTTCGGCGATACGGTCCAGAAGGAGCTGCACTACGTGGCGCCGAACTACCGCATGACCGAGCTGCAGGGCGCGGTCGGCATCGCCCAGTTGAAGAAGCTGCCGTGGATTTGCGCCCAGCGCCGCAAGTTCGGCGATCGTATCAGCGAAGGGATCGCCGGTCTACCGGGAATCGCGTCGCACAAAGTCGAGGAAGGAAACGAGGGAACGTACTGGTTCTACATGCTGCGCGTCGATGAATCGCAGCTGACCTGCACGCGCAATGAATTCTCCAAAGCGCTGGCGGCCGAGGGCATTCCGAACGGCGCGGGCTATATCCCTGCGGTCATGTACATGCAGCCGCTGTTCCAGAAGCGGCAGGCGTACTTGGGCAGCCACTTCCCGTTCGATCTGACCGGCATCACGTACGAGGAAGGACTTTGCCCGAATGCGGAGGCCATTTTGCAGACGGCGATCCGCTTGACCGTCAACGAGTTTCATACCGATCAGGATGTCGAGGAGACGATCCGCGCGATTCGCAAGGTGGCGAATCATTTCGCCAAAGTACCTGCCGTCTAACAAAAGGCCCCTGTACCGGCTCAGCAAGGGTGCAGCAAAAAAACCTTCAAATTCCTCTTGAATAGAGGGAGTTGAAGGTTCTTTGTTTTGCCGATGATTGGCCCGTCGTTATTCGAAGGCCCAGTTGCCTTTCACAAACACCGCTTCCCGGCTTCCGTCTTCGGTTATGCCGTAAATGTCCAGCTCGCCCGAGCCGATCATAAAGTCGGTATGCGCCATACTGGCGTTCAGCCCGCTTTCGGCCAGCTGCTGCGCCGTCATGTCGACGCCGCCCTCGACGCAGGCGGTATAGGCGCTGCCGACGGCGAGGTGGCACGAGGCGTTCTCGTCGAACAGCGTTTTGTAGAACAGCAGCCCGGAGTCGGATATCGGGGAACGATGCGGCACGAGCGCCACTTCACCCAAATACTTGGCGCCCTCGTCCGTCTCGAGCAGCCCGAGCAGCGTCTCTTCGCCTTCGGCTGCCGTCGCTTTCACGACGCGGCCGTTCTCGAAGGTGAACGAGAAACGGTCGATAATGTTGCCGCTATAGCTGAGCGGCTTCGTGCTGGATACGGTGCCGTTCACTTCGGTTTTGGCCGGAGCGGTGTAGACCTCCTCGGTCGGCAGATTGGGCACGAACCACGTCCCCTGCTCGTTCTGCTTGCTGCCGCCCAGCCAAATGTGCCGCTTCGGCAGACCGATGGTCAGATCGGTGCCCGGCCCGACGTAGTGCAGCTTGGCGTACTGCTTGTCGTTCAAATAACCGGCTCTCCGTTTCAATTGAACGATATGCTGCTCCCACAAGGCCAGCGGGTCGTCCTGATCGGCACGAACCATGCGGAAGATGGCATCCCACAGCTTGCCGATCTGTTCCTCCTCGGGAACGTCGGGGAATACTTTGGCTGCCCAGGCTTTGGACGGGGCGGTGGCGAGGCTCCAGCTGATTTTGAACGCCCGGGACAGCTCGCTGTATGGGGCTAAAGCTTGGCGGGTCGTTTTGTTGGCGTTTTTGATTTTTTCCGCAGAGACGCCCTTCAGCAGGTCCGGATCGGCCGATGTAATTGTGACGAATGCAGCGCCGTTTTTGGCCAGCTCGATTTTCTCGGCGGCGGTCCATGTCGGCTCCTCCAGAAACGATTCGGCCGAAGCCAGATCGTAGGCGATCCGGGAAGCTTCGTCATCGCTCCAGCGAACTTTTACCGTATAGGCTCCGGCCTCGTACGCCTTTTGCACGACGCGACGGGCGAGCTCGGCCGAATCGACCGAAGCCTGCAGCATGAGCGTCTGGCCTTGTTGGACGTTGGCCCCGACCTTCACGATAAGCTCCGCATAGCGGTCGAGCTTTTGTTGAAATGTTAGCATAGTGCATTCCTCCTTTATATGTTCGTGCCAGGGTTTTCTCGTATGATTGTATCGGCCTGGTGCATCGTTTATTATAAGCTTCTTGCCGGGCAATGACAAAACCGGGCCGCATTTTTGAGGAACTGATTGCGGTTTTGGGCACGCGGCCGGAGGCTTGCATGTGTTACAATTACACAATGGCGGTTGCTATATACCGTTGAATCCTTATCCATCCCGGACAGCTTCGGCGATCGGACGGAAGCGGACGGGGCAGGCTTCCTAAAACGGGCTTGCCGGACAGGGAAGGGGAATCTTTGAAGGCAATGGAGCATAATGGCATAGTTTCTTATGAACTGGCGCCGCTTGGCGATTCGGCGGTAATCGTCCGGTTTGGCGATCTTATCGATATGGCGGTTAACCGTCTGGCGATTTCTTTCGCAGCGCTGCTGGAGAACGAGCCGTTTCCCGGCATGATCGAATGCGTGCCTTCCTATGCGGCCGTGGCGGTGCATTACGATCCTGTCGCCGTGCTGGTCGCTATCGACGAGGCGGATCGCGGCGAGACGATCGGCGACATCGTCTGCAATATTCTTCGCCGCAGGCTGCTGCGTCTGCAAGCGGTGTCGCCCCACAAGGCGCGAACGGTGACTATACCGGTTTGCTATGGCGGCGAGTTTGGGCCCGACCTGGCTTTCGTCGCATCCCATCACGACATGAGCGAGGAGGAAGCGGCCGCCGTCCATGCGGCCGGAACTTACACGGTGTACATGATCGGCTTCGTGCCCGGATTTCCTTATATCGGAGGGCTGCCCGAGCGCCTTGCCACGCCCCGCCGGAGCAGCCCGCGGACGGTCGTCCCGGCTGGAAGCGTCGGCATTGGCGGGGCGCAGACCGGCATCTATCCGCTGGCGAGTCCCGGGGGCTGGCAGCTGATCGGCCGTACGCCACTGCGGCTGCTCCGGCCGGAGGAGCGAAGCCCGAGTTTGCTTGCCGCCGGGGACGCGATCCGGTTCGAGCCGATTAACCGGGAACAGTACGAAGCTTACGAGTGCGAGGAGAATACTTCTCGTACGGAGGATATGCGATGACGGTAACGATCATACGCCCGGGTCTGCTGACGACGGTGCAGGATTTGGGAAGACCGGGCTTCCAAAAGCTTGGCGTCGCCGTCGGCGGCGCGGCGGATGCCGTATCCCTGCGCACGGCCAACCTCCTGGTCGGCAATGCGGAAGAGGAAGCCGCCTTGGAGCTGACGCTTGGGGGCGTCGCCCTGCGCTTTGAAGCCGACACGCTGCTGGCGGTGTGCGGGGCGGATTTTTCGCCTGCGCTCGACGGGATTCCGTTTCCGCAGAGCCGTCCGGTAGCGGTCCGCAGAGGCAGTGTGCTGGAGTTCGGCGTCAGCCGTCAGGGCTTGCGGACTTATGTAGCGGCCGCGGGGGGCTTTGCGGTCCCGAAGGTAATGGGCAGCGCGAGCACGTATACGCGGGGCGGGTTCGGCGGCTTCGCGGGCCGCGCTCTGCAGGCGGGCGACGTCGTACCTGTCGGGCCGCCCGGGGAGCGATCGGCCCGGCTGGGCCGCGTTCTGCTCCGCAGCGCGGGTACAGATAGCGGGGATGCCGGTTTCGGGTGTCCGTATCTGTCGACGTCCTGGTTTGCCTCCGACGTCGCGGGCATTGTCCGGCAAAACGACCGCCGAATTATTCGCGTGCTGCGTGGCGAACATTTCGAGCGCTTCGATGCCGACAGCCGGGAGAAGTTGTTCCGGCAGCCGTTCGTCGTCGATCCGCGTTCGGACCGGATGGGGAGCCGTCTCTCCGGCCCGGCTTTGCAACTGTCCGCACCGCTCGAGCTGCTGTCCGAGGGCGTAAGCCACGGAACGGTGCAGGTGCCGCCCGACGGACAGCCGATTGTTTTGCTGGCCGACCGGCAAACGACTGGCGGCTATCCGCAGATCGCCCATGTGGCATCGGTCGATCTGCCGGCCGTTGCCCAGACGAAGCCGGGGGAGCAGATCCGGTTTCGCGAAATCGGCCGGGAAGAGGCCGAATGGCTGCTAGTGCGGCGCGAATGCGCCATGCGGGAGCTGCAAGCGGCGATTTCCTTGAAGCTGCGGGACGGCTGAAGCGAGGCAAGCCATCAGTGGAACATGTGGCGGACGACGAGCCACAGGTTGGCCGGCTTCTCCGCCAGCCGCCGCGTATAGTACGGATACCACATCGATCCGTACGGAACGTAGCAGCGGATGCGATAGCCTTCCCGGGCCAGCTTCGCCTGCTCGTTCATCCGCAAGCCGTACAGCATTTGAAATTCGAAGGCGTCCCTGGGGATGCCTTTTTGCGCGGCATAGTTTTTCGTCCACGTCAGAATGCGGTCGTCGTGAGAGGCGACGGCGGTGTAGATGCCTTGGTCCAGCGTCAGTCCGATCAACTTACGGAAATTGTCGATGACCTCGTCCGTATGCTGGTAGGCTACGGTGCCGGGTTCCTTGTAGGCGCCCTTCACCAGACGCAGCCGGATGCGCTCGCGGCTCAGTTCGGCGGCGTCCTGCTCGCTGCGCAGCAAATACGCTTGAATGACTGTGCCGACGTTCGTCAGTCCTTCTCTGTGCAGCCGGCGGACGATATCGATCGTTGCCTGGGTGAACGGCGTTCCCTCCATATCGATCCGCACGAACAAATTCGTTTCCCGCGCTTTCTCCACGATCGCGCGAATATTGGCGTAGCCGGTCTCGGGGTCCAAAGCAAGCCCCATTTGACTCGGCTTCAAGGACACGTTGGAGTCGACCCGGCTGCGGGCGATTCCGTCCAGCAGCTTCAAATAAGCGTCCCGGTACCCGGCCGCCTCGTCGAGACGCTCGATGCCTTCTCCAAGATGGTCCAGCGTGGCCATGATGCCTTTACGGTTGAGCGCCTTCACTTTGTTCAACGCTCCCGCAAGCGTATCGCTCGCAATAAACTTCTCCGCCAGCTTCTGTCCGTATTTGACCGACAGCTTCTCCACGAATTTATTGTCCGCTATGGTCAAGAGCGTCTTCCGGTACAGCTTGGTGCCGATGCTCATGCGCAAAGCTCCCCTTTCCAAGTCATGAAACGGTGCGTTCGGTTCATACATTTTATGATAGAAAGCGAAACGTGCTAAACGTTTTGCGAAAAAAAATGGGCGCGTGACTATTGCGCCGGAGACCTGGTACAAAGTCAGAGCTAATCTGTGTAGTCGGGATGGCTCGCTCCCTTGTGGTGCAAGGGGTTCGTCCATTTCACGAATACCGTTTAAGGTTTGACTTTGTACTAGCCGACGGCGGAACGCGACAAAGGGGAGGGGCACGGGATGATGGTGCCGTTTGCGAACGAAGCTTTTACGGATTTCAAGGAAGCGCGGAGCAACGCGGAGTACGAGACCGCTCTGCGATTGGTGGAGGCCGGGCTGGGCCGGGAGTATCCGCTGGTCATTGGCGGAGAGCGGATCATGACGGACCGGCGCATCCGCTCGGTCAATCCGGCCGATTTCGCCCAACTGGTCGGGAGCGTGTCGCAGGCCGATCCGGCGCTTGCCGAGAAGGCCATTCAGACCGCTTACGAGACGTTCGCGGCATGGCAGCGCGTCGAACCGCGAGAGCGGGCCCGGTATTTGTACAAGGCGGCGGCCCTGCTGCGCCGGCGTCGGCACGAGTTTTCCGCCTGGCTGACCTACGAAGCCGGGAAAACGCGGGCGGAGGCCGACGCCGATACGGCGGAAGCGATCGATTTTATGGAATTTTACGGGCGGGAGATGGAGCGGCTGGCACAACCCCAGCCTTTGGTCCGCATCGCCGGCGAGGACAACGAGCTTTCCTACCTTCCGCTCGGCGTCGGCATTATTATCCCGCCGTGGAATTTCCCGCTGGCGATCATGGCCGGCATGACTGCCGCGGCGATCGTAGCCGGCAATACGGTCGTGCTGAAGCCGGCCAGCGCCACCCCGGTCATTGCCGCCCAGTTCGTGGAGCTGCTGGAGGAAGCAGGTCTGCCTGACGGCGTGGTCGCGTATTTGCCCGGCTCGGGGGGCGAGGTCGGAGACTATTTGGTCGACCATCGGTTGACCCGGTTCGTCAGTTTTACCGGCTCGCGCGAGATTGGCCTGCGCATCAACGAGCGGGCGGCCCGGACCGCTACCGGGCAGCGCTGGATCAAGCGGGTGATCGCCGAGATGGGGGGGAAGGACGCCATCGTCGTGGATGAAGGCGGCGATCCGGCGCTGGCGGCGGAGGCGATCGTCGCCTCGGCGTTCGGCTATGCCGGGCAGAAGTGTTCTGCCTGCTCGCGGGCAATCGTGCACGAGAGCGTATACGAGGACGTGCTCGAGCGGGTCGTCGCGCGCGCGGGCAGGCTCATTACCGGCAATCCGGCGGACGCCGCCACCGATGTCGGGCCGGTGATCGACGAGAAGGCTCACCGCAGCATCCGAGCGTATATCGCGATCGGACGGAAGGAGGGGCGCCTTGTGCTGGGAGGCGGGACGGGCGAGCCGCGCGGCTATTACATCGAGCCGACGATATTCGCCGATGTCGGTCCGGGTGCGCGTATTGCCCGCGAAGAAATATTCGGACCGGTGCTTGCTTTTACGAAGGCAGCTTCGTTCGAGGAGGCGCTGAGGCTGGCCAACGATACTGACTACGGCTTGACGGGATCGGTGTATACGCGCAACCGGGCGCATGTCGAGCAAGCCCGCCGCGATTTTCACGTCGGGAATTTGTATGTCAACCGCAAATGCACGGGCGCCCTTGTCGGCGTTCACCCGTTCGGCGGCTTTCAGATGTCGGGGACAGATTCGAAGGCGGGAGGACGCGATTACTTGCTGCTGCTTACCCAGGCGAAGGTCGTATCGGAGAAAATGTGAACAGACACGGACGCGGCGTTTTGCCGGATTCGCAGCAGGTCGATTGAATTCGTGTTTCATGGCCGTGCAGGGCTGTCTCGGCGAAAAAAGTCTTGGAGGCAGCCTTCTTGCGGTCTTGAGCTGGAAATCACGATTGTCTTATGTACGTCCGTACATGCGATGAAACACAAGCGATGCGTCCACACGGACGCATCGCTTGTGTTCGTTATTGCGGATTATGCCGAACGTATTTCATGCCGTTAACGGAACGGGTACGTATATTGCAGAGGCTCGTCGAAGGTGATGTAGTCGAGGTTGACCATCAGCAGGAGATAGCGCATCCCCGTCTTCGGGTCGCTTATAATGATATGGTCGCGTCCGGCGGCTTCCAAGATACCGCGGAAAATTTTGGCGTTCCATTCGCTGTTGTTCTCATACGTCATGTACAGGGTTGCCATCTTGCCCAGGTTCAGGCGAAGTATGTTTTCGATATAAGACTCCTCGGCCGGCAGCATGCCTGGCGTCGATGCGGGGGGCGTGGGCGCCATCGGCATACCTGTCGGGGAAGCGCCCGCCCCAACGGGTGGAAACCCGGCTCCGGGGGCCCCGGATGGTTGCTGCGACATTGGATAATAATAGTATTGCGGCATACTCCCCGGTCCGGTCTGCCTGTAAGGGTTCATGTCCATCATCGATAATGATCCTCCTTTGTCTCGTTTGCCCCATCTTCGTCAGGGCCATAGGCGAACACCTACTATACAGTGTATTGGGCGTATGTCGGAAACGTGACACCATTATCGACAAAATTATGAAACTCCGACCCCGTTCGTTGTCAAACGAGATTGGGGTTGCTATGATATGGAATGATACAGCGCCCAGAAGCGTTGATCGCACTAGCGTTCAGGAGGTTTGCCGTTATGATGGACAAACAGCTCCGTATCGACGCGGCCGAGCTTGCCGAGGAGCAGGAGACACCGGTCGTTCTACGGAAAGCCACATGGAAAGATTTCATTCAACTGGCGAAGCCGGGGATTTTGTTTTCCAATATTATCACGGCTTTTGGCGCGTATTGGGTTGCCTGGGGCAATTCGGGCAAAGACTTCGACTTCCTGCTTCTGCTGTACGCCATGCTCGGCACCGTTCTCGTAATGGCGTCCGGCTGCGTGTTAAACAACTACTTGGACCGCGATCTGGATACGAAAATGTCCCGGACGAGCAAGCGTGCGCTGCCGACGGGCATCCTTGACCCGAAAGTGGTATTTTGGTATGGAATTACGCTCGGCGCGGCTGGTCTTAGCGTATTATGTCTGCTGGTCAATCCACTCAGCGCGCTGCTTGGCGTCGTCGGGCTGCTCGTCTACGTTCTGATTTATACGGCATGGCTGAAACGCACGTCGACGCTCAGTACGACGATCGGCGCCATTTCCGGAGCGATGCCGCCGGTCATCGGCTATTGCGCCGTTACCGGTCAGCTCGATATCGGGGCTTGGATTTTGTTCGGCATCCTCTTTTTGTGGCAGCCGCCCCACTTCTGGGCGCTCGGTATCCGCCGCAAGGAAGAATACCGCGCCGCAGGCTTCCCGCTGCTCCCGGTCGTGCACGGTAATGAGCTGACCAAGATGCACATGCTGCGTTTTCTCGTTATGCTTGTACCGGTCTCGCTGCTGTTGTATGCTTATGGGTATGTGGGCGAAATCTATTTGGTCGCCGCCATCGCGCTTGGTCTGGCCTGGACCTTGATCGGCCTGGCCGGGTTCCGGACGAAGGACGACGACAACTGGGCGAAACGGATGTTTGTCTTCTCGATCAACTATTTGCCGCTACTTTTTATCGTGATGATTATCGATACGATTCGCATGTAGGGCCATTCCGGCAGATCGTTTCGATTTATGGCCGCGCCAACGGTTCGGACCGCTGCGGCCGCCGTCCGCCAGCGCAACAAGGGAACAAGCTTCCGTAAAGCTTGTTCTTTTTTCTGGACGAAAAGAGCGTTTTCATTGGAGCGTACATTCAATTTGCAGAAGAAGAGAAGGAGGAGACGGGAAGTTGAGCGTGTTTTGGCAGAAGCATTGGTTTAAGATTGTCATTGTCGTCGTAATCTTGGCAGCTGCGGCCAGTTGGCTGTATCAGTCCAGAGGGGGAAAAG
This sequence comes from Paenibacillus hodogayensis, assembly GCF_039536325.1. NCBI lineage: Bacteria > Bacillati > Bacillota > Bacilli > Caryophanales > Paenibacillaceae > Paenibacillus > Paenibacillus hodogayensis. The sequence continues at coordinate 1,107,183 of NZ_BAAAYO010000010.1, read as the reverse complement.
GGGAACGGCTGCCCGTGATCAAACAGGCGGCGGATTTCAAGCTCGAGCAAACGGACGGCAAGACGGGCGGACTCAGCGACGACAACGGAAAAGTGCGGCTTGTTTATTTTTTCTGGTCGACCTGCCCGGACGTTTGCCAGCCGACAACCTACGAGCTGTCCAAGGTCCAGCAAGAGCTGAAGAAAAGCGGTCTGCTCGGCACCGACGCGGTGCTGTATTCGATCAGCTTTGACCCGGATCGCGATACGATAGATCAATTGAAAAAATATTCGGCAAGGTTCGAAGCCGACCCTAACGGCTGGAAGTTTTTGCGTGGCGATTCAAAAACTGTCGTCGATCTGGCCAGACAGTACGGGGTAAGCGTGTTGAAGGACAACAACGGCAATTTCGGGCATACGAATTCGATTGCGCTTGTCGACCGGGAAGGCAATTTGCGCAAATATTTTGTCGCGAACGACGGGAATATCAGCTACCGGCAAATCGCGGAGGCCGTCAAAAGCTTGGCCAAATAACCGGCAGAGAGGGTAGCACCCAGTGACATACTTCATCCATATTCTTCTCAACAACGTAGTGCCCTTGAGTCTGCTGATTGCGCTCGGCGTCTTGCTGCAACGTGCCTTCAAGCTGGATATCAAGACGTTGTCGAAGTTGAACTTCTACCTGTTCTCTCCGGCGATCATGTTTCAAATGCTGTATGAGTCGCAACTGTCGTTGAAGGTCATGTCCCAGGTGCTGCTGTTCTTTTTCGTCTTTTTCTTCGCCATGTTCGGTCTTGTCGAGATTGTCATGCGGGTCCGCGGGTATAAGGACGGGATGCGGAGCGCGATGCGCAACAGCGTCATTTTCTACAACAGCGCTAATTATGCGATTCCGCTGAACCAGCTTGTCTTCGTCGGCGACCCGTTCACGCTGTCCATTCAGATTATTATTATGATGATGCAAAGTCTCATTCCGAACACGTACGGCGTCTATGCCGTCAATGCGCACAGGCAGCAATTGAAGGATACGCTGAAAACGATCAGCTCGATGCCAGTCATATATGTCATACCGATAGCCTTGATCATGCGTGGATTGCACATTCCGGTTCCGCATCCGATCTATTTGTCGATCGATTATATCGCAAAAGGCTTTATCGCGACTGCTCTTACGACACTCGGCGTTCAGCTCGGCAGCATGAAATGGCAGCTGAAGCTGAAGGACGTGGCCATCTCCAACGTGCTGCGGCTGTGCGTCGGACCGCTGATGGGCTTTCTGATCGTGCTCGCTTTCGGCTTTCACGGCGATATGGCGAAGGCGCTCATCTTGTCGTGCGCGGTGCCGACCTCGCTCAGCAGCGTACTGCTCGCCGTCGAATTCGACAATGAGCCGGAGTTTTCGTCCCAAGCGGTATTTTCTTCGACGGTGTTCAGTATTTTTACGGTCACGTTCGTCATTTATTTAATCCAGTTTGTCACTTAGACAAGAGTCCGCATTCATCAATAAAAGCCCGTTCATCTTCGAGCAGATGAACGGGCTTTTATTGATGGCGGAGCCTTGCGCGGGGATTGCCTCATTGTGATTCGCGGTTGCGCAGCTTCTCCAGCTCGGCCTTCGACAAGCCGGTTACCTCGGCAATGAAGGCAAGATTGGTTCCTTTGCTGAGCATTGTGCGGGCGACCTGCAAAATGCCTTGTTCGATGCCTTGTTCAATGCCTTGTTCGATGCCTTTCTGTTCTGCACGAAATTCGAAATTCTCAAACATTTTTTCCAGACTGGATATCATGGCCCGTACCTCCCTCGGTTCCGTAATTTATGGGCTTCTGGAAAATCAATTCCAACCGGCGGAGCTTGATTTTTAGCGGATATATTCATCCAGTCCGGCTTTTTCCAACTGCTGGACGATGTATTCGTCGGGCGTTCCTTCAACGCCGGCATAGCCTTTTCGCGTATAAATCTGCTCTGCGTCGGGAAACGCATCCCGCAGCACGCCGCGAATTCGTTTCCCAGAAGGATCGTTGTCGGTAAACAAATAGACTTCCCGGTCGCCGATCTGCTTCCTCAGTTTCTCCAGCTTGTCCGAATTAAGCGTGCCGTACGTGCACAGGATCAAAATATCGTCTGTCAGCAGTCGGCGCAGACGGCTTCTGTCGTTTTTTCCTTCTACTATAATCGCGATCGACATGATGGCCCCCCAGTTCGACGTTCCCGCCCGGATTGTCGTTTTCACCAGTATAGCCATTATTCGATCCGACAAACAAGACGAACAGATGACGGATTTCCCGGGAAATGTCGATCGGGGCACTCCAGTGGAAGCCGGCAGCATGATGGGAAGGGAGGGGGAGGAGTTTGGCAGGCTTTAATGAGCGAAACCGCTGCTTGGGCAGCGGCTCCGGAAAGTTTAGATCGGCTGGGCATGTCGGTACCGGGGGGGCTATTACCGGACAAACATTTAGATCCAGCAGGCACTCAGGATGATGACCAGCAGGATGTAAAGCACAAGGATGATGCCTGTCGAGGTCCATAATCCTCCAACACCAGGTTCGCATTGCGACATGTATCATTCACTCCTTCTTGGTAGGCGATTTGTCGTGTTGACAATACCATCCTATTAACAGATAGGGGGGTGTGCCTGTGCATTCGCCCGTGCAAGGCAAATTGGGCAGTCGTCTACCGGGAAGCAAAAAACGGCTGATTACTCGACAACGGGAGGGACGTCGCCGGCCGTGCGGAATTTGCCGGGAACAAGCAGCGTCAAGGCAAGCATCAGAATAATAAATGCGATAAAATACGGGGATAAGCTGTGACGCAGTTGACCGGCCACGACAGGCCCAATAAAAGCTCCCAAAGACGAAGAAATCGCCATGAACGAAAAGACGCGGCCGTACCGGCTGGCACTGGACACGCTGGCCAGCAGCGTCGCCATCGCCGGAAAGACGATCCCTTTGGCCATGCCGATCAGCAGCAGAGAGAACATAAGCGGCAGCGGCCAATCGACAGCAAGCCCGAAAAAAGCCATTGCCAAAGCAAAAGCACCGAATACGGTCCGCGAAAAGGGAGAGTATTTGTGCAGAAACAGCAGGCTTAGCGTGCAAAGCGCGCCAAGGCTGACCATGGAGAACAAAAGGCCGGACGTCAGCAAAGACTGCTGCGAAGCTTTCATCAGAGGCAGCTCGAAAAACAAAATTCCCTGCGAGCAGGCCAGACCGAGCGGCACACCGTAAAACAGCCAGGGGATACCGCCGGCAGCAGGGTTATCCGTCAAGACGGCCGGCGCCTTCATACCGTGACCGTGATGATGGTGCCCCGAAAGCCCATCGGAAGCGACCGCGCGCTTCGGCTTTGGCAAATCGCGGATAAAGAACAGGGCGCTAGCGCCGATTCCGATCAATGCCCAACCGAGTAGGCTGAACGCTAAGGCGAAGCCGACCTTGGCGACAAGCAGCGCTCCGGCGGCGGGGGAGACGACTGAGGCAAGCGTATGGACAAAGCCGTTGCCGGCCATCAGCTTCCCTTGCTGGATGCGGTTCGAGCCCAGCTTGGCCAGCATGGCCAGACAGGCGGGAGATAGAAAGGCGAGAACGAATCCGCTGATCGATCGGATCAGCAGCAAGTGCCAAGGATCGGCAACTTTCGCTTGGTACAGCAGCAGAACGCCTGCGAACAGCAAACTTAAGCATATAAATAGTTTGCTGCCATAACGATCGACCCAATAACCGGCAAGCAGGTTGCCGGGCAAATGCGTCAGCGAGTACATGCCCATCATCCAACCGATGAAGGTCGGTGCGGCGCCCAGCGAGATCGCAAACGGAGTCAGAATCGGATATTGGGCGTGCAGGTCGAAAAATGCGACAAACATGAACAAATAGAGCCAAATGGCCGTTTTCATCGTAAGCCTCCTTTCGCTTGCCTCACCAATACTTGTACGTGGCTGTCCGATCCGTTATGCATAAGCGGGACAACTTTCACAAATCGCAACTATAACGCCGGCCTCTCGCCCCGACCAAAGACGGGCGAAGCAGCCGGACCAAGGAGGCAGTTTGCCGGAAGCGTATTGTATGTTAAGCTAGATGTAAAATAAGGATATTTTTGTTGGCGGTTCATTCCGCTCTGGAAAGGATGAACGTTTCGTGGATCAGCTTCTTACATTTTTGCAGGACCGCTGGCTTGTCGTCATCATTGCCCTTATCGTCCTGCTGGTTGTAGTGAAAATCGTCAAGACCGTACTGAAGTGGGTTATTGTCATCGCCGTGCTGGCGGGGTTGATTTATTACGGCTCCACCTACACCGAACAACTGAAGGATATCGGGGAAAACGTGGCGGCGACGGCGAAAGAGGCCGTCGGTGATCTGAAGGAAAAAGCCATTCAAGGCTTGGCCGGAAAAGACGCCAAATATAAAGATAACGGCGACGGCACGTTCACCGTTACGACCGGAGGCATCCGGCTGGACGGCAAGCTTGGGGGCGACAAGGTGAAAATTACGATTGCCGGCGTATCCGCTGAGCTTCCGCTGGACGAAGTGCTCAAGAAAGCGGTCGAAACCGCCAAGAGCAACGGTTAAAGCGGGCAAAACCGGATCAAGCTGGAGCGTAGGGAGGTAGGTGCCTGTTGAATTCCGCATGGTTGCTGCAAGCGAATTCCGTCAACCTCGTTTCGGCCGCGCTCGTTTGCATCGTTCTGGCTTCCGTTCTGCAAGGGGCTTTCCGCGGCGCTTCCGGCTCCGCGCAGCGGTTCATGCTGTTCGCCGCCGAAGGCATAGCCACGGTAATCAGCGTGCTGGCCGCTTGGAAGCTGGCTAACGCTTTATCCCCCGCGCTGCAGGACTGGCTGGTGGCCAAAGAGATCCGCGTGCCGAACGAAGAGATGGGCTTTTTTCGCCAGATGTGGTATACGTTCGTCACCGGGGTGCGCGATTTTCCGCTGCTGCGCATCGGAACGGTGTTCGTCATCGTCTATATGCTGTGTAAAACCGCGCTTGTCCGCATCTGGATGTTTGTCGCCCTATCGATCGGATTGCTCGGAAGCGCATCCGGTGGAGGCAGAAAATCGTGGATGAGCAGCGGAGTGGGGGGCGCCATCGGCTCGCTGATCGGCTGCGGCCGCGCCTTGCTGCTGATTGCCTGTCTGTTCGTGTATACCGCGCTTTACCCGGAATCGGCTTTTACCAAATACGTACAAGCCTCCGATCTGTATATGCAAGGGGCTACGCAGGTCATCGAGCCTGTCGGGGGACAACTGCTCGTCAGCCGCCTGCCGGTGTTCGCCAAGGCGGTCGGGCAGGAGTTCGACCAAATTTTACAGCGCAAGTACGAGGTGATCGACGCCCGAATTCCCAATGACGTCGCCGAAGCAGCCAAACAGATTACGGCGTCCAAGGAAGGCGACGAAGCCAAGGCCAGAGCGTTGTACCAGTGGGTCGGCTCGCGCGTGCAATACGATTGGGACAAGGTGGAGCTGTACGAGCAGAAGCGGGAATGGAAGGAGCAAACCCCGGAGCAGACGTTCGCTACGCGCCAGGGTGTTTGTATCGACTATTCGCGTCTGTATGCGGTCATGGCCCGTTCGATCGGACTCGATGTCAAAGTCGTCACCGGGCTCGGCTACGACGGCCAAGGCGGGTACGGGCCGCACGCCTGGAACGAAGTGTATTTGAGCGACCGTAAGGAATGGGTGCCGCTCGATTCCACTTGGTTGTCCAGCGGGGGCAACTGGTTCGATCCGCCTGGCTTCGACAAAACGCATATTCGGCAAGCGTGACGGAGTCGCGGAAGAGACGTTGTACGGGAGGAAGAGCCGGCATAACGTCTCTTGGCCGTTTGCGCCATGCGATGGACACGGGCGGCAAAGCTTTGGCATTTCCGGCGCCCGGTATGGTAAAATGAGCAGTATCGGCCGAAAGCCGCCAACATCAAGCCTGGGATCATCAGGCCGAGGAGAATCGATATGAGCATATCCCTTCACGGCGTGAAAGCCGTTTTATTCGACGTTGGCGATACATTGCTGACGATACCCGGCTCGCGGACGATTTTGCAACGGTATTTGGCCGAGAGAGAGCTTCACCGCGAGCAGGAGCATATCGGCCATCATTTCGACGACGCTTTCCGCAAACTGTATTACGAGAAGCCGGCCGACGGCACGGAACTATGCTCCCCGGAGTCGGACCGTTCGTTCTGGGCGTCGTTGTATGTCCATGTGCTGTATGGGCTTGGCATACACGAGGACCGCGAGGAGGAAGTCATCCACCGCTGGAGCCACGAGCTGTACGATTTGTTTACCGCGCCCGAGCAGTACGAGCTGTTCGACGACGTCAAGGAATCACTGGAGCGGCTCAAGCTGGCCGGTTACCGGCTCGGGGTCGTGTCCAACTTCGCGCCGACGTTAAAATCGATATTGCGCCACAAAGGCATACTGGACTATTTCGATCCCGTCATCGTATCGACCGAGGTCGGGCTGGAGAAGCCGAACCCGGCTATTTTCCGGTTGGCACTGGAGCAGGCTGGACTGTCTCCGGAAGAGACACTGTACGTAGGGGATCACGATAAAAACGATATATGGGCACCGAACCAGGCAGGCATCCGCGCCGTCAAAATTAAAAGATACCCGCACATGACCGGAGAAGGCATCTTTTCGTTGCGAGAGCTTGGATAAGGAGTGAGCGACAGGTGGCCGTGAACATGGAAGACCCCGACAAAAAAGAGCTGATTCGCCGCCGGCACTTTTCGTTCCGGCTGAACTTCTTTTTCTTCTGCACGTTTTTGCTGTTCTCCATCCTCATCGTCCGGCTGGCGCTGCTGCAGTTCGTAGACGGCAAGCGGTACTCCGAGGAAGAGGCGAACAGCACGATCATGTCGCACTCCATTCCTCCGATCCGGGGCAATATTTACGACCGGAGCAATTATCCGATCGCCACCTCCACTTCGACGCAGTCGCTTTATTACACTGTCGACGCAAGCAACAAAAACAAGGATGCGGTCATCGAACTGGCCCGCAAGCTGGAGCAGGCGTTCCGGCAAAACGGCGATCCGGCGAAGCCCCAACCGCCGGCCGAGGATATTCTCAAGCTGATGGATGTAGGCTACGATGTAAACAAGAACAAGACGAAGGAACCGAGCTACTACTCGATTCCGCGCAAGATCAAGGGCGACCTGACACAGCAGGAGATCGCCTACTTCTCGTGGTACCGCGACGAATTTAAGGGCGTGGACATTCAGGAGGAGAGCATCCGCGAATACAACGACAAGCATATCGCCGTACAACTGGTCGGGTACTTGAAGCAATTTTCCGGAGCGCGCAACACGAACGGCTTGAAGTTTTATCAGGAGAAAGCCAAATCGACGGATCCGACAGAAAAATATTTGGATAACGAGTACGTCGGCTTCGACGGCATCGAATATATGTACCAGGAAGTGCTGCGCGGCAAGAACGGGGTAAAAAGCTATCCGGTCAACGCCGAAGGCAAAATCGTCGGCAATGTGGCGCTGACGAGGCCGGAAAAAGGGCAAAATCTGTATTTGACGATCGACAAGGACGTGCAGATTACCGCGCAGGAAGCCATTATGAATCATCTGCAATATATTAAAAACCCGGCACGCGACCGCTACACGTATGCCCCGAACGCGACGACCGGTTACGCCGTGGCGATGGAGGTCGATAGCGGCAACGTTGTGGCGATGGCGAGCATGCCGGACTACGATCCGGGGACCTGGTACGACGGCTTGACGGACGAGGAATGGAACAACATCATGCTGTACTACCGCAACGGAACGATCAGCGACGTGCCGGCCAACTGGAAGGACCCGAAGGAACGGGCGAAGCATCCGTCCTCGCTCGTCTACCTCGGTTCGACGATCAAGCCGCTGACCGTGCTGATCGGGCTGCAGGAGAAGCTGATTACCATCAACGAGACGTACTACGATTCCGGGTCCACGTCGTTCGGGAAAGACAAGACGACGATCCGCAACTCGGACGGCCGCGCTTGGGGACCGCTGAATGCGATTAGCGCCATTGCTCATTCGTCCAACACGTATATGACGGATATGATCGGCCTGCGGCTGTACGGCCGCCAGAACGGCCTGAACACCTGGGACAGCTACATGAAGCAGTTCGGCTTGGGCGTATCGACCGGAAGCGGCCTGCTCGGGGAAAAAGAAGGGGTTATCGACTACTTCCACGAAGCCGAGAAAGCGAGCTCCCAATCCGCTCTGGCACGCGCTTCTTGGGGCCAGCTCGGCCGCTATACGCCGCTGCAGCTGGCGCAGTTCACCGCCATGCTCGGCAATCGGGGAAAACGGCTCAAGCCGCAATTTGTCAGCAAGATCGAGACAAACGACGGCCAGCTTGTGAAAGAGACTACCCGCGAAGTGCTTAATGAAGTGAACATTCCGAAGGAATATTGGGACGCCGTGCAAAAAGGGATGGAGCAGGTTAACAAGTCCGGCTTCGACGGTTTTCCTTATACCGTGGCGACCAAAACGGGGACGTCGACCCAGAGCGTCGCCGGCAAAGACGTCGACAACGCCGTATTCATCGCTTACGCTCCGGCCGAGAAGCCGAAGCTGGCGATCGCCGTCGTCGTGCCGGAGGGCGGCTTCGGTTCGTACGGCGCGGCGCCGATCGCGCGCAAAATTTTTGACGAATACGACCGCGTTATCGGGCTTACTGGCGTACCGAATCCGAATGCGGGCAAATAAACGGGCAAATCGCGAGAACCGAACCGGCCTGTTTGCCGTCTAATTAACGAGAAGCCAGGCAAGGAGAGTCGTTTTCGCAGTGAACAGGGATGAGTTGTCCAAAAAAGAGTGGATCCGGAGGCGGCACTTTACGTTCCGGATCAATTTTATTTTTTTTAGCACATTTATGCTGTTTTCCGTTCTGATCGTCCGATTGGCGCTGCTTCAGGTTGTAGAAGGGGAAGCCTACGCGCAAGAGAAATCGCGCTACACGAATACCCCGCATGCGATCCCGCCGATTCGCGGCAATATTTACGACCGCAACAATTACCCAATCGCCACCTCGACCTCGACACAATCGCTGTTTTACACGGTCGAGTCCGGCAGCAGCGACCGGGATCAGGTGATCGCGCTGGCCAAAGAGCTGGCCGAGGCGTTCCGGCAGTACGGCAACCAGCAGGTCGTTCAGCCAACGGCGGAGGAGATTATCGCCAGCATGGATGTCGGGTACGACCTGAACAAGGACAAGACCAAGAATCCGAGCTTCTACTCCGTTCCGCGCAAACTCAAAAGCGACCTGACGCAGCAGGAAATCGCCTATTTCTCCTGGCACCGCGACGAATTCAAAGGTGTCGAGATTCAGGAGGAAAGCATACGCGAGTACAACGAGAAGCGAATTGCCGTCCAATTGGTCGGATATTTGAAAAAGTTTTCCGGGGCGCGCAACGCTACGAGCGGCTTGAAGTTTTATAGGGACAAGGTGGGCTCGTCCGACCCGACGGAGCAGTATTTGGACAACGAGTATGTCGGCTTCGACGGTCTCGAGCTGATGTATCAGGAGGAGCTGCGCGGCAAGAACGGGGTGAAAAATTATCCGATCAACGCCCAAGGGAAAATTATCGGCCCCGTTACGCTGACGAAGCCGGACAAAGGCCATAATCTGATTCTGACGATCGACAAGGACGTCCAACTGGCGACGCAGGAAGCGATCCGCAATCACCTGGCCTACATCCGAAGTCCGGCCCGAGACTCGTGGACGTATGCGCCCAATGCGATTACCGGGTATGCGGTAGCGATGGAGGTCGATACCGGGAAGGTCGTGGCGATGGCCAGTTATCCCGATTATGATCCGAACGAATGGTACGGGGGCATGAAGCCGGACTATTACGAGAAAAACCAGTATTTTATCCGCAATGGCACGATCAGCGAGGTGCGCCCGCCGTACGCCAACCAGAAGGAGCTGAACAAGCATCCGACCTCGCTCGTGTATTTGGGCTCTACGATGAAGCCGCTCACCATCCTGATGGGGCTGAACGAGGGCTTGATTACGGCGAGGGAAACGTACGACGATACCGGCTATTTTTATTTCGGCAAAGACAACAAGGAAGTGCTGACGAATTCGGACCGCAAACGCAACGGACCGATTACCGCCTACCAGGCCATCCAGTATTCGTCCAATACGTTTATGGCGATGATCGGCAACCGGTTGTATTTCCGGCCGAATACGAACGCGGTGCAAGTTTGGGACGAATACATGGAAAAGTTCGGACTCGGCGTCCTGACCGGTAGCGGCTTGCCCGGAGAATCCGCCGGCTTGAAGGATTATCTCGATACGGCAAAAAGGTACAGCCCGCAAGCGGCGCTCGTCCGCGCCACCTGGGGACAGCTGGGCAAATATACCCCGCTCCAACTCGTCCAGTTTACGGCGATGCTGGCGAATCGCGGCAAGCGGCTGCAGCCGCAGTTCGTGGACAAAATTACGACTTACGACGATCAACTCGTCAGCGAGGCCAAGCCGGTTGTGTTGAACGAGGAGACGTACCCCAAGGCGTATTGGGACGTGCTGCAGCAGGGGATGGAGCTGGTCAGCGCGGAGGGTTTCAAGGACACCCCGTACAAGGTTGCGATCAAGACGGGGACGTCAACCCAATCGGTTGCCGGGGATACGATCGACAATGCGGTGTTTATCGCCTACGCGCCGGCCGACAAGCCGAAGCTGGCCGTAGCCGTCGTCGTGCCCGAGGGACGGTTCGGCGGGCGCGGAGCTGCTCCGATCGCCAGACAAATGTTCGATGCCTATGACAACGCGATCGGCTTGTACGGTATACCGAAAGCTCCCGCGGAATGAGCGGGAGCCGGAAAAACAAAGCCCATAACGAAAAAACGCTTGTAAATCAAGCGTTATTTTTTTTGAATAATGTTGCACAAAGGAAACATAGTTTATTATAATAAAAAAATAAGGCTGTGAACAAAAAAGGAAGATAGGTACAACTTTTGAGGACGAGGGAAACAATAGGGCGGAGCCAAGCTCGTCTTATACACAGGAGGGGTCAAGCGGAATGAGGGAGTCATTGTGGAAATTCGGTGCGGTGCGCCGGCTGGTTTACACGCTGTTGCTGGTGACAGCGGTCGTAGCGGTATCCGGATGCGGGGAGTCGAGAAAGGCGTTCTCGGGAACGGAGGGCAAGCTGAAGGTGACGGCGACGATCGGTATGATTACGGATATCGTGCGCAATGTGGGCGGCGATAAGGTGGAGGCGATCGGTCTGATGAAGTCCGGTGTCGATCCGCACTTGTACAAAGCGACTAAAGGAGATATCGACAAACTGAACGAAGCGGATGTCGTTTTCTATAACGGTCTTCACTTGGAAGGGAAAATGGCGAGCATGCTGGAGAAGCTGGCCGACAAAAAGCCGACGGTCGCCGTATCGCGCAATATCGCCGAGGCATCGCTGCGCGAAATGGACGACAACTCGGGCTTGCACGATCCGCACATCTGGTTCGATGTCCGCAATTGGATTAGCGCGACGGAGACGGTGCGTGACGAACTGGTTCGCCTCGATGCCGCCCATGCGGACGAGTACCGCAAAAACGCCGAAGCTTACTTGGCCAAGCTGCGTCAGCTTCACGAGGAGACGAAGACGAAGATCGCGCAAATTCCCGAGAAGAGCCGAGTTCTCGTAACCGCCCACGACGCTTTCGGTTATTTCGGCGCAGCGTACGGCATCCGGGTCATGGGGCTGCAAGGGATCAGCACCGCTTCCGAGGCGGGGTTGAAGGACGTCTCGACGCTGCGCGATTTTCTGGTGGATAATCAAATCAAGGCCGTGTTCGTCGAATCGAGCGTTCCGAAAAAAACGATTCAGGCGGTTGTCGACGGCGCGAAGAAGAAAGGCCACGAGGTGAAAGTCGGCGGCGAGCTGTTCTCCGACGCGATGGGCGAAGAAGGGACGGAGGAAGGCACATATATCGGGATGGTGCGGCATAATGTCGATACGATAGTGAATGCTTTGAAATAACGAGTCCGCCGGACGAGGGGAGACAAAGTACTATGGAACATCACGACAAGCAAAGCCCGTTTTCCGTGCAAGGCTTAACGGTTGCTTACCAGCGCAAGCCGGTGCTGGAAGACGTATCGTTCACGGTGCCGGAAGGTAAGCTGATCGGTATCATCGGGCCGAACGGCGCAGGCAAATCGACGCTGATCAAGGCGTCGCTCGGGCTTATCCCGAAGGTGCGCGGCGACGTGCTCATATACGGCCAGCCTTATGCCCAGCAGCGCAAAATGATCGGGTACGTGCCGCAGCGCGAATCGGTGGACTGGGATTTTCCGACAAGCGCGCTCGACGTGGTCATGATGGGCCGGTACGGCCATCTCGGCTGGTTCCGGCGGCCCGGAGCGAACGAGCGCCGCATCGCAATGGAATGCTTGGCGAAGGTGGGCATGGCCGATTTTGCCGGAAGGCAAATCAGCCAGCTTTCCGGGGGCCAGCAGCAGCGTATCTTTTTAGCGAGGGCGCTGGCGCAGGATGCGAAGCTGTATTTTATGGATGAACCGTTCGTCGGCGTCGATGCCGCTACCGAAAAAGCGATCATTACACTGCTGAACGAATTGAAGAAGCAAGGGAAGACAGTGCTCGTCGTGCATCATGACTTGTCCACCGTCAAGGAATATTTCGATTGGGTCATGCTCTTGAACGTACGTCTGATCGATGTCGGCCCTACGGAATCGGTCTTCACGGCACACAATCTGCAAACCGCATACGGCGGTCGGCTCGCCATTCTTGATCGGGAGCCGGAATCGCTTGCGGCTCTATCGAGGTGATGGACGATGATGACCAGCCTGGCGGAATTGCTTAACGATCCTAATGTCCGTTGGATTTTGATCGCGTCCGTGCTGCTCGGCATCAGCAGCGGCGTACTTGGCAGCTTTGCCTACTTGCGCAAGCAGAGCCTGATGGGCGACGCGCTGGCTCACGCCGCTTTGCCGGGGGTATGCATCGCTTTCATGCTCACCGGCTCCAAGTCGATTCTGTTCTTCCTGATCGGCGCGGCCGTAGCCGGCCTGATCGCGACGTTCGGCATCGGCTACATCACCCGTCATTCGCGCATCAAGCAGGATGCCGCGCTCGGCATCGTCCTGTCCGTGTTTTTCGGCCTGGGCATCGTACTGCTGACGCAAATCCAGCATAGCGACAGCGGCAACCAGAGCGGTCTGGACAAGTTTTTGTTCGGCCAAGCGGCGGGCATGGTTCATTCGGATGTTGTGACGATGGCCATCGTATCGACCGTGCTGGTTGGTCTATGCGCCCTGCTGTATAAAGAATTCAAACTGCTTAGCTTTGACCAGGGCTTTGCCCGCGGTCTCGGCCTGCCGGTAGCGTTGCTCGACCAGCTGATGATGTTTCTGATCGTCGTGGCCGTCGTCGTCGGCATTCAGGCCGTCGGTGTCGTGCTGATGGCGGCGATGCTTATTACGCCGGCGGTTTCCGCACGGTACTGGACGGAGCGGCTCGGCGTTATGGTCGCCCTATCGGGCTTGTTCGGCGGCTTGAGCGGGATGGCCGGCACTTTGATCAGTACGCTGGACGATCATCTGCCGACAGGGCCGCTGAGCGTTCTGTCCGCTACTGTCCTGTTCGTCGTCTCGGTGCTGTTCGCGCCCCGACGGGGCGTCGTGTCGAAGCTGCTGCTGCGCGCTTCGGTGAAGCGTCAATCGAACGCCGAGCATCTTCGGACGCGTGCGGTAGAGAGGGGGGAAACGGTATGAATTCCGGCGATTTGTGGATTTTGCTGACCGGAGCTCTCGTCGCGGCCGCTTGCGGCTTGCTCGGCAGTTTCCTCGTATTGAGGCGCATGGCGATGATCGGCGACGCGATCAGTCACTCCGTTCTGCCCGGCATCGTGATCGCCTTCCTGCTGAGCGGTACGCGCGACTCTGTCGCCATGCTGTTCGGGGCGGCGGCGATCGGCCTCGTCACGGTCTTTCTGATTCAACTGTTCCAGCAGGGAGGCGTTCAATCCGACGCCTCGATCGGCGTGGTGTTTACGGCGCTGTTCTCGGTCGGGGTGCTGCTGGTCAGCCTGTTCGCCAGCAAGGTCGACCTCGATCTGGACTGCGTGCTGTACGGGGAAATCGCCTTCGTCAGTCTCGATACCGTCGGCTGGCTCGGGCTGGACATTCCGAAGGCGGTCTGGATGGTCGGTACGGTGCTCGTGCTGAGCGCGATCGTGCTTGGTCTGTTCTACAAGCAGTTCAAGCTGTGCGCCTTTGATCCGGCGATGGCGGCGGCGGTCGGCATACCGGTAGCGTTGTTTCACTACCTGCTGATGGGACTTGTCTCGGTGACGACGGTTGCCTCGTTCGAAAGCGTCGGCGCGATCCTAGTCGTCGGTATGTTGATCGTGCCTGCGGCCGCGGCTTACCTGCTGACCGAACGGCTTGGTGTCATGATCGTATACAGCGTGCTGATCGGCGTTGCCAGCTCCATCATCGGCTATTTTGTCGCCGAAGCAATGGACGCCTCGATCGCCGGGTGCATGGTAGTGGCCGCAGGAGCGCTGTTCGTGCTTGCCTTCCTGTTCAGCCCGACCCATGGCGTCGTCGGCAAAGTGCTGCGGCAGCGGAGATCGCGGGTGGCGGTATAAGCGGCAAGCAGAAGGGTATTCTCCGTTAAAGCTTGTATACGCAATAAAAAGGCGGTCTTCCGACGGGAAGGCCGCTTTTCTATTGACGTCACAAAAAGTTTACGAGTAGGTTTGCCGAGGCAGCCAGTGAAAGTCCGTTTATGGGACCGTTGTCTGGGATAAGTTTGTCAGGCTCGGCTCGGCGATAAGTGCAGTCTCAAAAGACCGTCAGGGCGATTCTTCTTTATGCGGTTAACTTATTGGAAAAAGTCCAGCCCGGTCTCCTTTTCGGATTCGGTCAGGCGAATCGACTGGACTGCGCGCAGAAGCGGGGAACGGTCGTATTCCACGCTTTTCATCTCGATGCGTCCGTCCGTAATCGTCATATAATGGGCCTCCTTGGATGGGTCGTCCTTGCGGCGGTAGGAGACGCTGCCGGGGTTCAACCACAAATCGCGGTCGGCGAGATAGTGGACGCAGCGGCGGTGCGTATGGCCGAAAATGAGCCGCCGGCAAGCCGCATCCCGCACTTCCCCGTCCGTATGACGCTGCCAAAATTCGTCGAACTGCGGCAAGCTGGCGATCGTATCGTAGCGGATGTACATATGCTGGAGGCTGTAGCCGATACCATCGGCCAGAAACGATACGGACACGGGCAGCGATTCCAAAAAAGCGACCTCGTCATCGTTCAGCTTGCGCGCGTTGTCATGCGCCCACTTCAACTCCTCGTCCGGAATGCTCCGGAGCTTCTCGGCATCTCGGTAAGCGGCCGCGACATTGCGGTCATGATTGCCCTGCACGCAAACGGCCCGATGCTTCCGGACCCAGGCGATCACTTCCGCGGGAAAAGGGCCGTAATCGACAAGATCGCCGGCGCAATAAATGATGTCGCTATCGCTTTCGGCCTCCCAAACGGCTTCGAGCGCGTATATGTTGGCGTGAATATCGGATATGATCAAGGCTTTCAAGCCGGCTTCCTCCTCGGATTGCGACAGTGGTGCAAGCGGCGGCTCGTTTAGCAGGAATCCGCACTACTTCGCGTTGTCGATCGCTTTGTTGATCTCTTCTTCCGCCTGCCGAAGCGCCGTATTGACATCGATCCGCCCCTCGTTATATTCGTCGTATTTGGCCATGAGTGTTGTTCGTGCTCCCCGGTAATGCTTCGAGAAGGCTGGGGCTGGGGCCGGCTTGCTTTTGAAGATCGGGGCGGTGTCGATTTTTTGAAGTTCCGGCAAATCGGCGGCAAATTGCTTCTTCAGTTCGGGATCTCGCAGCGGAGACAGGCGGGCGAATTTGCGGGCGGATAGGCGCTGCACCTCTTCAGAGGTGAACAACTCGATCACCTGCATGGCCTGATCCTTGTACTTGCTTTGCTTGGAAATGAGCATGTAGTGGGCGTCGACATAGCCGTAGACGTTAGGCTGCTCCTTGAAGCTCGGATATTGCGCGATGCCGACGTTCAGACCGTTTTTGACGGCGTCGATCATTTTGGTAAACAAATTGACGGTGGCGTACATGGCGACCCTGCGATTTTTGATAAACTCGTCATTGCCGGTACTGACGTTTCCGGGAATCGAATTGATGCGGTGACCGAGCTCGAATACTCGTTTCCACAAATCGTTGTTGACCGTTGCCCGCTCTTTCTTGATGTCTACGATATCAGGCGAAAGCGCCGAAGACAATCGGGAAATATGCTCGTAGCTGAGGCCTACATACTGCGTCGATCCTTCTTTGCGGGCGAGCTTTTCTCCAAGGACGGCCGCATCCTCCCATGTCAGCCCGTCCTTCGGGTATTCCACGCCGAATTTGTCGAATAAGTCCTTGTTGTAATATAAAGCGTTGAACTGGGTCGAGTAAGGCAAGCCGTACAGTTCCCCTTTTTCCGACAGTACACGCAGGGAGTCCAAGTATACCGGATCGAAGCGGGTCAGGTCGATCTTGTGCTTGGCGAGGAGAGGGGAAATGTCCATCAAGATGTTGAACGGAATGAAGTCGGTCACATACCCGTTGAATTGGGTTAACAAATCGGGCACGACTCCGGAAGCGATAATATCTTGCAAATTGCCGCTGAGCGGCTCCAACGTAATATGCGGATATTTCTTCTTCAAAGGCTGTACGAGCAATTGCTCCCATTCGTCATCGCTGATGGCCTGCCCCTTGAAAACGGTAAGACGCACCGGCTCGGTGCTGATCGGCTCGGTTTTGATCGACTCGGTGGCGATCGGCCCGGTTGCTCCGGGAACATCGACCGACTGTCGACAGGCGGACAAGGCAAGCATAGTGCCGATCAGCGCGGATAAGGTCAAGACGTGTATCGTTTTTCCTGTTTTCATTCATTAGCCCCCTAGCGTATCATTCAATCCGCTTGCCCGAAATCGAAGTTGACGCCTTCGGTTACCTCATCGGGCGAAAGGTGACCGACATAATTCAAAAACCGCAGCTGCGTAGAATCGTCGAACAAATCGACCGCCGAAATGGCTGCGTGCGCTTGGTTGAACAAGTTGCTGTCGCTCGGCGGACATTGCATGAGCCGGGTGAGCAGCACGGAGCCGAACGCCCCGTGACAGATAACCGCGATGCGAATATCGCCATCTCCCCGATGAAGCCGCAGCAAGTGCCGAATCGCTTCGTCGGCCCGTTCGTACGTTTGCTCGCGCGTTTCATTCTCAAGAGGAAGCCACCATTGTTCCGGCCATGGAAAAGGCTGGTTTGTCTCGAACGGACCGAACCCCTCACCGAGCGCCGAAAGCGGGACATGATTCGGGTGCTCGCGCCGCAGCGCGATTTGTTCGGGGCTTTCCGGGCTTTCGCCGCGGGCAAGTTTCTCGCGGATGACTGGCCAGCCTCTACGGTCCGTCTCTCCCAAGGCGGGCCATACGCTCCACGGGACTCCCGTCCTTTCGCGGATCGGCCGTGCTGTCTCCAGTGTCCGCTGCATGCAGCTGGAGTATAGCGCATCGATTCCCCATTGGCTCATTTGCCGGCCGACCCGCTCGGCTTGCATACGTCCTTTTTGCCCCAAGGGAGGGTTCGGTCCGCCCGGGTAACCGGGCTCTTGGCTGGCCGGCTGTGCGTGCCGGACGATGTAGATCCGGATGGTCATATTGGCGGTCATCTCCGTTTCGTCAGGATCGCGATCAGATCCGGCGGTGAAGCGGGGAAAGGGCTTTCCCCTACCCGCACGAGTCACGTCGTTTTTGTCAGAAGCGCCCGGTTGTCGATCCGCGTAAGCCGTGTAAAGCCAATGCGTTCGTGCTGCCGGCGTCCGTGCGTATATCGGCCGCTAATGATGAGACTATCGTATCGCAGAGCGCGAAGGGAATCTGTACTTATTTTTGCGAAACTTATTATTTTCTTTATTTATTTTGCGCACATTTTGCCTGGCCGTTTGCTATAATTTGGGTACATCATCCTAACGTACGCTAGGAGGGGGCCGCTTTGTCTTTAGCGAATACGAGAATCGTCAATCACTATACGTACAATGACGACGAGTTTGTTTTGTCTTATTCCCATAAGAACGGCCCTTACAACATAACGGGTCATGTGCACGATCAGTACGAAGTGTACTATTTGTTGAAGGGCCGGCGCTCGTATTTTATAAAAGACCGCCTGTACACGGTGCAGCAGGGCGACCTGGTGTTCATTCCGAAAGCCGTTCTGCACCGCACTTTGTTCGCGGGCTCGCTCCAGCATCAGCGCATCGTGCTGAACTTCACCGATACTTTTCTGGAACGATCGCGCGCAACGGGCTCGAAGCTGGATTTGCTTAAACCGTTCCACTCCCCGTACCCGACGCTCCGCTTGAAGGAAGACGACCGCCGCTATGCGGAAGCGCTGCTGCTCCGGGCGGTCGCCGAGATGAAGGAGCAGATGGACGGCTTCGAGGTATGCGTCCAAGCGCTCGCGATCGAGCTGCTTGTCCATCTGGCCCGCTGTATCGATAAGTATGTCGGGGACGCGGCGCCCGCCGTTTCTCCGCTTCAGCGCAGAATAGCGGAAATAACCGGCTACATCCAAACCCACTATGCAGAGCCCCTCACCTTGTCCCATCTGTCGGAAACGTTTTACATCAGCCCTTATTATTTGAGCCGGGTATTCAAGGAAGTGTCCGGCTTCTCCTTTGTCGAATACGTCAACCATGTCCGAATGAAAGAGGCGCAGCGGCTGCTGCGGGAAACCGATTGGAAAGTGCAGCGCATCGCCGAGGCCGTCGGTTTCGAAAGCATCGCTTATTTCGGCCGCGTATTCAAGGAAGAGGTTCAACTGTCGCCGTTGCAATATCGGAGCATGAAGCGGGGCGGGACGTTTTGAGCGAGTGAAGCGTCGCTATATAAGTTGAACGAAGGATTAAAGCCGTTGCATTCCGATATATCGATATGCACAAAAATTGAATCTGATTAAGCGCAAAACGCCTCCTAACCGCGTCGCTGGAAAGGAGGCTTTTTTAATAGAGATATTGTCCTAGAGAGCTTCAGTACGATTTGGCAGGAATATAGACTTGCGACATAATTCGACATTTTATTAACATTGTTTCTGATAGAATATGTTGGAAAACATGTGAAATGAAAAGGGAGGTTCTTGTATTTGTCGGGAAAACGCGGAAATACACGCTTTCCAAGCAAGCGCTGGATGAGTATGCTGCTGGGGATAACTTTGCTCCTCTCCACGCTCATACCCCTTGCGCCGGAAGCGGCGAAGGCGGAAGGGTTGCCGTCCGGAAGTCCCGAAACTCCGCCTGTAGGGGTTATCCAGGCAGGCAATCCGATCGGTGTTTACTTGACCCGCTGGGTGCTGGATGAGGCCGGAGGCTACATCTATGCCGTGTCGTCCGATTCGAACCAATTGCTGGTCATACGGACCAGCGATCTTCAGGTCGAGCAGACGATTGCGATCGGCACGAGACCGTCGGATTTGGACATCGAGGGCGGCAAGCTGTATGTTGCCAACCTGGGGAGCAAGTCGATTCAGGTTGTCGATCTGGCTCAGAAAATTGTCGAGAAAACGATTGCTACCAGGGAGAATCCGTCCCGCATTGCGGTGGCCGGCGACAAGGCCTACTACACGGCGCTGGACGGCAGGATCGACGAAATTTCGGTCGTTAACGGAGTGTATTCGTCCATTCCCGCTTTGACAAACCGTTACTCTGTACCGCTGGCGACGGACAAGCTGCGGGGGATCCTTTACGTTCCCGGCTCGCAAGTTTTGGAGGCGTATCGGACCGATGACCGGACGCGGATCGACAGCACCGACGTCTTGAAAAACTTCATGGGCGGAAATCCGCCACTGCTTGTGCAAGGACAGGAGCTGTTCTACGCCGGTCACAGGCTGGACGGGGCACGAATCGGCTCCGTGACGGGCGCCTACGTCGAACCCGGCGGCGCGACCGCACAGCTTGCGTCGGCTACAAGCCAGTATGTGCTCTCCGACAAAAGCGTGTTCGACCGGAATACGTTCCGTGTCGTCGCCTCCTTGCCCTACAGGAGCGATTTGCTACTGATGGACAGTTCAAACGGAATCTACAGCTTCAACGGGGCGACGAAGACAATTAATCGCATTGCGATCGATACGACGCCGAAGCCTGCCATTGTGTATAGCAAACCGAGCGCCAATACGCTTGTGTTCGACAAAGGGCTGACCGGATGGACGCTCAGTCCGAACGGGAATTACATGTACGCTGTTTCCAAGGAAGCCAATCGGCTGCTGTACATCCGCACGACAGATTGGGACGTCGAAAAAGACATCCATGTCGGAGCGCAGCCCGAGGATCTGCGTGTCGTCAACGACCAAGTGTACGTGACCTTGAACGGCTCCACCTCCATCGGAGTCTTAGACGTCCAAGGCGGTGCGACGGTAAACGAATCGGTCTACTCGATGCCGGTCAGCTCGTTTTCGTCCCGGCTCGACGGAAAGACCGGATCGCTGTTTTATACGTCTTCCGACGGCATACGCGTTCTAAACGCGGTGTACGGCGCAGGGAAACGGCTTGATGAAATCAACGGACAGCTGGCGTTTGCCTATTGGAACAATGCAGATGTAGTCTTGGACAAGACCGCCAACATCTTGTACATTCTTGTCGGTGGCCGTCTGCTAAAGGTGGATACCGAAACGTTCCAAATCCAGAAGCAGGCCAGTGTTTCTGGCTTCTCCAGATTGATTATGGATGGCGACTTTTTGTATGTGGGCAACGAGCGCTACCTGGCTTCCGACTTAAGTCGCGTTAACGGGGCCTACGGTCTAAGCGGCAGCAACGTTCTTGCTGCGAAAGGAAACTATGTGCTGACCGAATATTCGCTTTACGATCGAAACACTTTCGCCAGAATTTGCGATTTGCCCGAGAAGGCGTCTGCGGCTTTTATGGACGACTATGGTCGAGTATTCCTGTACGCTTCGGCTACTGGAAAAGCGATTAAGTATGATTCCGTTCAATCTTTGATTGCGCAAAGCCCGGACAACCAGCCTCCTGCGCAGGCGGTTCAAAATTTGACCTTTACCGATACGGACCCGGTTCGCGGTTCGATTGGCGGCAGCTTGAGCTGGTCCTCGCCTGCCATCTTCAAGTATATAACGGGCTATGCCATCTATTATCTGGACGCCGATCGCCGTAAAATCGGCGGGCCGCTCGCGACCTTTTCCTGGGGATCTAGCAATTACTTGATCCCTAACGGCACCCGTATTCCGAATGAGGCGAAATATTTGGCGGTATTTGCCCGCAACGGTACGCTCGAAAGCACCGTATTTGCGGATGTGGAAATTCGAGACTTGATCGGACCCTCTTTACAGATCATGGTGAGTAACATGTATACAATGGATAGCAATCCGCTCGGAGGACAGTACGATCTGACGTACAACTGGATGCCGGTCATCGTGCCGAATAACGAATCCGTATGGATGGAGCTGTACTATGCGGATGCAAACAAAACGATTATTGGAGGGCTGGCGAAGGAAGCAGCGTTTGGATCCATATTTGAGTCGCAGCAGGTTCATTTGGGAGCTCTTCCTTCGGGAACCCGTTATCTCAAGGTCAAATATCGGATGGAGAGCGGTTTGTACGATCTGCAGGAGGATTTGGTGCCGATCGTGGACAACATCTCCGCAGAACCGGTTAGCGATCAGGGCGGGAGGCCGGGCGCTCCGGTCGGTTATTCTTTAACCTTGGACTTCACCGACGAAGATCTGACCCCCGGTCGACTAGGGGGGCGGCTGTCTTACTTCAGTTCTTTGCGAGGTGAGGACTTATCAAGCTTGGTGCTGTACTTTCTGGATCAGGAAGGCCGCAGGCTAAGGCCCATCATGGAATTTGCGGTTCCGCCTTCTAGTTCCTTTTCAAGTTATGAGACTTATATCCCGAACGGTACCGTCATTCCTGAAGGAGCGGTCAAGCTCGGTTTTTATCCGAAAAACAACGCCGGTGAAGGCGCGGTAGGAGCCGTTCGCACAATTTGGGACATGCCCTTTACCGAGCCGAACCATGTACAGTTTATCGACGGCAGTCCTTACAAAGGGATCGCCGATGCCAAGCTCGAATGGACCACGAATGGACCTGAAACTGGGCTGCTTAAGCAATATGAGTTATTTTATCTGGATAAATACTTTATGCGCATTGGCGAAAAACCGATCGCTATCCTGAGTCCAGGGCAAGAGAATTATTCGCAACCGATTCCTGACGGGACTATTCCGACGGAGGCTCGTGCTGTTGGTGTGTTTATGAAGGATATTTACGGGGATATACCAGACTATAGGGGATTTTTCACTGCACCCATTACGGACAATATTTCGGCAGAAAGCACTTTAAATTATCCTTTCAATCCGTTATTGCCTCCGGCGCTGCAAGGGGCGTTCATTGACGAAGACGGGGATGCGGGGAAACTGGGCGGAATGACTTGGTGGTTGCCGGAAGTGGGAAGCTTGGCTAGCGGGATCATCGGATACCGTATTTATTTCGTAGATGCCGATCTTCACAAGCTGAAGCCCATTGCGTATGTAAATTACGGCTACGGTTACGATACATCGTGGACAGCACAAGTACCCATGAGTACCGTTATTCCAGACGGTGCAAATGCATTCGGTGTATACCCGTGGGACGGCAACACAGAGGGACCAGGTGCCTACTATTCGTTTACCGACAATGTGTATCTGACTTCTTTGTCGGCGGAGCAAATCGACATCGTCAATCATCCCGAAGGGACAAACGATACGATTACGGTAACGGGTTTGAAGTCGGGCGATACGATCAAGGTATATCGCAATGCGACGATTGCGTATCCGATGATATTCGGAAAGGCGGAGGGACCGTCGCTCACGCTGCAAGTTCCCCAACTGGGTAAAGAAGCGGGCAGTGTGTATGTAACAATGTCAAACTCTGAAGTTGGCTTTGTCGAGAGCCGCCGCGTCCAGAAAACATACGCTGCGGAGATAGTGACCGTTCCTAGCGGTCCAGGAGGCGGTGGAAGCTGCTGCGCAGGAGGCGGTGGAGGCAGTCCATCGACGCCAACCCCAGCTTCGGAGCCGGGTACCTATGCGCCGCAGGCGAAAACCGAGACGCAGGACGGCAAAACTTTCGCAGTTGCTGAGCTCGATGCGACGAAACTGACCGATGTATTCAAGCAAGCGAAGCAGCAAGAAAAAAGCAGTGTGATCGTCGATCTGAAGGACTCGCCTAACGCCAAGGTGCAAATCCCGGCTGAGGCGCTGCTTAGCGCGGCAAGCGCCTCGCCCGGGGTCAACATCATTTCGGTTAAGAGCGGAAATGTGACCTATGATTTACCTATAGCGTTGTTCGACGTGCAGGCGATTGCGAAGCAGCTTGGCATCGCTTCTAAGGACGTCAACATTACGGTTACCATTGAGCAAGTCGGCGCATCCGAAGCAGAGCAAATCGAGGCGCGGACGCAGCGAGAAGGCGCCAAGCTGCTGGGCGTTCCGGTGGAGTTTACCATTACGGCGGGCACGAATGACAAGCATCTTACGATCAACGATTTCGGCAACACCTACGTGACGCGGACAATTGTTCTGCCACAGGCTGTCGACCCTTCGCAGGCGACAGGCATCCGGGTCGATCCGGTTAACGGCGAGCTGCATTTCGTTCCGACCGAGTTCGATACGGTGAACGGACAAACGGAAGCGCGGATCAAGCGCCAAGGCAACAGCGTCTATGCGGTAGTGGCTGTGAGTCCGCCAACGTTTGCCGACGTGCAGAGTCACTGGGCGAAAGCGGACATAGGGCTATTGGCCGCGAAGCTGATCGTAAAAGGCATAGGGGACAACCGCTTCGCGCCGGATCAATCCATCAGCCGGGCGGAATTCGCCGCTCTGCTGGTGCGTTCGCTAGGCATAGCGGAAGAAAAAGCGGGAAGTGTCGTGTTCGCGGACGTTCCGGCTGACGCTTGGTTCGCCGGAGCGGTAGCGGCAGCGTCGAACAAAGGTTTGATCGAAGGCACCAACGCTGGCCGTTTCAGCCCGAACGAGTCGATTACCCGCGAGCAGATGGCTGTAATGATTGTCCGTGCGCTGGACATGATCGGAGCCCGAAACGATGGCGCCGGCAACGTCAACGCTTTGACAGGCTTTGCGGATCGTACCGAAGTGTCTTCCTGGGCGCAGCCTGCGGTTTCTCGGGCTGTACAATCCGGTCTAATGAACGGGATTGACGAGACCCGGTTTTCTCCGGGCGGCTCGGCTTCCCGGGCTCAGGTTGCGGTGATCCTGAAGCGGATGCTGCAGCAGGTCGGATTTATGAACTAACCGGATCAATAACTAACCGAAGAGGCTCTGCTTTTGCGCAGAGCTTCTTTGTTATGTCTCCCTGCAAGAGAGTACATTTTTCGCAACCGAGTGTGTCCGCCCGCATATTGACCGTGCCCGAACCGGTGTCGTATCATAGAACCATTGAAAAACTCAGGGATGCCCTTTGGCACAGAGCTAAGGGAAGCGGCTGTTCGTTCAGTCGCTTTCGGAGCCAAGCCGGAGCATGCCGGACAAGGAGAAGCGGATGCGAGCACACTTTGCTGGAGCGGGTGTGTTTTTGGTGCAGCCGGACTTCTCCTTCTTCATTATGAGGAGGGAATCGAATGAATGTGGAAACCGGCCTTGCCTTGTTGAACCGGGTACGGGAGAGAAAGCCGCTTGTATACAATATAACGAATGTGGTCGTGACGAATTTTACGGCCAACGGCTTGCTGGCTTTGGGCGCATCGCCGGTTATGGCGTATGCGCGGGAGGAGGCCGCCGACATGGCCCGGATTTCCGGTGCGCTTGTGGCGAATATCGGGACGCTGGATGAGTCTGTGGTCGAATCTATCATCCTTGCAGGCCGGTCGGCCAACGCCCATGGCGTTCCGGTCGTGCTGGACCCGGTCGGCGCTGGGGCGACCGCTTATCGTACGGAAGCGGTACGGCGCATCATGAGGGAAGTCCGTTTAACCGCGATCCGCGGAAACGCCGGCGAGATCGCCAACGTTATCGGCGAGCAGGGGGAGATGAAGGGCGTGGACGCCGGCGACACAAACGGAAACGATCCGGCAGAGCTCGTCCGTCGGGCGGCTGAGCGGCTGGGCACGGTTGCAATCGTCACCGGTCGGCACGACTATGTGAGCGACGGCAGCGTCACGTACCGCATCAGCAACGGAACGCCGCTGCTCACCGCCGTCACGGGTACGGGATGTCTGCTGACGAGCATCATCGGCGCTTTCGCGGCTGTGGAGCCCGATACGGTGGCTGCCGCCGTGAGCGCGCTTGCCTTCTACGGAGTAGCCGCCGAATTGGCCGTAGATAGTTCGGGCGCGGATCGCCCCGGCACGTTCCAGACCGAACTGCTGAATAGGCTCCACACAACGGGCCCTGACGATTTGCGCGACCGCGTGGTCGTTGAGCGGCTGAACAACGGATAACGGTGAGAAAAGGCGGGAGGCGGGGCAGGGGCATGTATGTGTGGGCGTGGGAACGTCCCAGGGCAATCGCATAAGACACAGTCCGGCTATGTAGAGAAGGCGGAGGCGAGCCTTTGGGTCCGCAAAAGCGAAGCGGTCGCCTTTGAAAACGGATTCCGCCTGCTATGACCTAAAACAAGCCCGTGTGAAGAAATGATGAAGTGATAGCCGGACGTCTTGTCATCCGTATACGGAGCGATCATAATGAAAGCGAAACCAAACATTGCTCTCGGAGGTAAGGAAATGGAAAAGCTGCGCATCGCCGTCGTAGGGACAGGCAATATTTTCAGGAGCGTTCATTTACCGGCCTGGCTGGCGAATCCAGAGGTGGAGATTGTTGCCGTCTGCGACGCTTATCGGGCCGGAGCCCAGAAGATAGCCGACGACTATGGCATTAAGGACGTTTACGAGGACTACCGCGAGGTCATTGCGCGGGACGATGTGGACATCGTCAACGTGTGCACCCCGAACTTGTACCATTCCGAAGTGTCCATCGCGGCGCTGAAGGCGGGCAAGCACGTATTTTGCGAAAAACCGGATGCGATCAACCCCGAGGAAGCTTACAAGATGGCCCAGGCGGCCAAGGAAAGCGGCAAAGTGTTGATGGTTATGCGCAACAACCGGTATCGGCCCGTATCGACCTTTTTAAAGAAATACGTGGAACAGGGGCATATGGGCGACGTCTACACCGGACGTTGCGGCTGGTTGCGCCGGCGCGGCATTCCCGGCAAGGGCGGATGGTTTACGACGAAAGAGCTGTCCGGCGGCGGTCCGCTGATCGACCTTGGCGTCCATATGATCGACCTGTCGCTGTGGATTATGGGCAATCCGAAACCGGTTGCGGTAAGCGGCTCGGTCTACACGAAGTTTGCCAACAACGACTTGTCCGATTCGGCGCATAGCGCATTCGGCAGCAAACAGGCGGACGGTACGTTCGACGTGGAAGACTTGGCTACCGGCTTTATCCGCTTCGAAAACGGCGCCAGCCTACAAATCGAATTCAGTTGGGCGTCGAATATCGAAAACGAAGGCCGCTTCGTCGAGCTGCGCGGCACGAAGGCGGGCTTCAGCCTGTTCAATGAAGAACTGAAGCTGTTTACGGAAATCGAAGGCACGCTGTGCAACGTCATCCCGCAGCTGCCCAAAGATTCGGGCGGGCACAAAAACAATATCGACCATTTCGTAGACGTCGTTCGCGGACGGGCGGAGCCGATCTTCGTTCCGGAGCAGGGCGTCGATATGATTAACATTTTGAGCGCCATTTACGAGTCGGCGCAAACCGGCCGGGAAATCCGTCTCGATTAGTACAAAGCCAAACCTAATCTTTATCTAAGGACTCGACCTATTCCTTGAACCGCAAAGGACGCTACCTTTCCGGGTACACAGGATCAGCAGCTCTTGCTTTGCTCTAACTAACAAAGGCGTCGGGCTGCCGGCATGAAGGCCGTTCCGTCTCTCAGCGGAGCGGTTTTTCTGCCCTTTGGCGGCAGCGGTTGATCCTTTCATCCAATGCTTGCACTCTTGGCGGCGCGGTCGAAGCGGTGCAAGGTCTTAACGTCTTCCGGGCACGCAAACCGCATTTCGATAAAAAAGCAATCCGTAAGAAACGCCGGTTTCCCGTCTATGCTACCATTGACTTAACGACAATAGAGCAAAGGTGGATGAATGATGACTTCTCCCATTTCAAGAGGAAGACGATGGACGGCTTGGATCCTGAGCGGGCTGGTCATTGTATTTATGTTGTTCGACAGCATAACCAAATTGTTTAAAGCGGGACCGGTTGTCGAAGGCACGCTTTCCCTCGGCTATGCCGAGCATCATGTTGCTGTGATAGGCGTGCTTGGGCTTATTTCGATCCTGCTGTATGCTTTCCCGCGCACTTCCGTCTTGGGCGCTCTGCTGCTTACCGCATACTGGGGCGGGGCGATTGCCACGCATGTGCGTCTGGACTCGCCGTTATTCAGCCACATTCTGTTTTCCGTCTACTTGGGTATACTGGCTTGGGGAGGGTTGTGGCTGAGGGACGAAACCGTAAGGAACCTCATTCCGCTGCGAAAAAGAGATTATTAAATGGTCTTAAAGGAATGCGAGGAGCCCCGAAGGGCCTTAAAAAATTAGCCTTAATAAAAGGACCCAGCTGTCAAACCGGCTTCGGTCCTATTTTGCGTTCAGCCCGATTTCAAGGGCGATCGGCAGATCCGGACGGCTGCGGAAGCTTGACCTTGACGCCGTTTTTTCTACTGCGATCGCTCTGCCGAAATGCCAGGCGAACCTTCGATTTCCAACCAAGGTATGTTATACTGAAAGCTAGCATGAGTCAGAGCTATCTTAGTACCGCAACAATCGATTTGCAGAAAGAAGGATTGCATGTATGTGCGGCATAACCGGAATGATGTACTTCGACGGCCGGCCTGTAACGGAGGCTTCCCTGCACGCGATGATGAATGTCATCCGGCACCGCGGCCCCGACGACGCAGGCACCTGGACGGACCCGGGCATCGGGCTCGGCTTCAGAAGGCTGTCCATAATCGATTTGAAAGAAGGACACCAGCCGCTCTGCAACGAGGACGAGTCGGTCTGGATCGTGTTCAACGGCGAAATATACAACTACCAGCCGCTCCGTGAGCGGCTGCTGGCGCAAGGACATCGTTTCCGCACCCATACGGATACGGAAGTCATCGTGCATCTATACGAGGAATACGGCGAAGACTGCGTGCAGCATTTGCGCGGCATGTTCGGCTTCGTCATCTGGGATCGCAATCGCCGGAAGCTGTTCGGCGCGCGCGATCATTTCGGCATCAAGCCGTTCTACTATACCCATGACGGAAGCCGGCTGATGTTCGCCTCGGAGATCAAAAGCATACTGGCCGTGGAGGGCTTCGACCGGCGGCTTTCGGAGGAAAGCCTGCTGCAATATTTGACGTTCCAGTACGTGCCGGAGCCGAATACGATGTTCGAGGGTATCCGTAAGCTGCCCCCGGCCCATACGATTACCGTCACGTTCGACGGCAGCGTGAAGCTGAAACGCTACTGGGACCCGATGTTCGCGCCGGAGCAGCGGCCTTTTGCCGATATGGTCGAGGAGCTGCGGGCTAGGCTGAAGGATTCGGTCATCCATCATATGCATAGCGACGTGGAGCGCGGCTGTTTTCTGTCCAGCGGCATCGACTCCACCGCCATCGCCGCGCATATGCGGGCTATCGAGCCGATTCGGACATTCTCCGTCGGCTTCGAAGGGCCGAACAACGAAACGATTATCGCCAAAGAAACGGCGGCCGCGCTCGGCACCCAGCATCATGCGAAGATTATTACCGAGCGCGATTTCTTCGATGCGGTGCCCAAGGCCGTCTGGCATCAGGACGAGCCTGTCGCCGACCCGTCGGCGATTGCGCTCTACCATGTGTCGCAGCTTGCCCGGGAACATGTGACGGTCGTCCTGTCCGGCGAAGGGGCGGACGAGCTGTTCGGCGGTTACCGCATCTACCGCGAGCCGCTCGCGCTGCGCCCGCTCGCCTGGCTGCCTTTGCCGCTCAAACGAATGCTGCATCAGGCGGCCAAGCTGCTGCCCGGCGGCATGACCGGGCGAAATTATTTGCTGCGCGCCACGACTCCGCTGGAGGAGCGGTTTCTTGGCAACGCCAAGCTGCTCGGCGAGGAGGCCAAGGCCAAACTCGTGCAATGCGATCCCCGATTGCTGGCAGGCTATACGGACCCTTGGGCCATTGCGGGGCAATACTACGCGAAGACCCGTCAGCAGGACCCGGTTACGCGCATGCAGTATATCGACATGAATTTGTGGATGCCCGGGGATATCCTGATGAAGGCGGATAAAATGACGATGGCTCATTCGCTGGAGCTGCGCGTACCGTTCCTCGACAAGGAGCTGTTCGAGCTGGCCCGCGTTATTCCGGCCGAATACCGGCTTGGCGGCGGGACTACGAAATACATTTTCCGCAAAGCCATGGAAGGCATTATACCGGACTTTATTCTCAACCGTCCGAAGCTCGGCTTTCCCGTGCCTCTGCGCGACTGGCTGAAGGGAGCGAGGGGAATCGAGCTGCTGGAGCAGATTCGCGGTTCGGGCATCGACGGTATTCTGCGCATGGCCGAGATCGAGCGGATGCTGCAGCTGCACCGGAACGGGCAAGGCGACTATTCGCGCATGCTGTGGGCGGTATACATATTCGCGCTCTGGCACTCGACCTACTTGCAGGAAGCGAAAGGGTACGGAACCGAGCGCAGCGCCACCGGATTCTGAGAATAAACGGCAAGCCGCGACACGAATGCGACGACAAGGGGAGAAAGCACGCATATGCCACGTTACAAACTGATTGCGCTTGATATGGACGGCACGCTGCTGAACAACGAGCATGAGGTGTCCGAGGAAAACCGCGCCTGGATGTTCAAGGCGCTGGAGGCCGGCGTCACCGTCATGCTCTCGACCGGCCGCGGCGTTCAGAACGTTTATCCGTATACGGACAAGCTGAACCTGAATACGCCGATCGTGGCGGTCAACGGCGGAGAAGTGTACCGCGCTCCGCGCGAGCTGCTGACCCGTCATGCGATGGATGTGGAATCGATCCGCGCGATGCATGCGATGGCCGTCCGGTACGATACTTGGTTCTGGGCATACGCCGTCGAAGGGGTATTCAACAAGGAGACGTGGACGGAGAACCTCGACGCGTTTAACTGGCTGAAATTCGGCTTCTTCACGGATAACGATCCGAACCGCGAGCGGATTTTGGATTGGCTGCGCGAGCAGGGCCGGTACGAAATTACGAATTCGCACCCGCACAATATCGAGATCAACCCGCTCGGGATCAGCAAAGCGAGCGGCATTGCCGAAGTATGCAAGCTGCTCGGCATCGGTATGGCCGAGGTAGTGGCAATGGGCGACAGCCTGAACGACATGACGATGATCCGCGAAGCCGGGCTTGGCGTGGCGATGGGCAATGCGCAGGATGCGTTGAAGGCCGCCGCCGATCTGGTTACCGTCACGAACGACGAGCATGCCGTGGCCAAAATCATTGTCGAGCATATTCTGGTCGATTGAACGCCGGCAGTTCATGGCTTTGATAAAAGAAGCCGCCCCTCACGTTTTGCCGGCGCTCGGGGCATCATGATGCTAGCATAGGAACGAACGCCGTCATGCAACGCGGCCAAGCGGAAGCTTATTTGCGGGAGGACTTGCGATGGATATCCTGGGTTGGATTTTGGTCGTCGTCTTGTTCGCCGTCGGCATGGCCGGGGCGATTTTTCCCATTTTGCCGGGCGTTCTGGCCGTGTATGGCGCTTTTTTCGTGTACGGGCTGTTCTTCGGCTTCGGCGAATTCGGGGTGTGGTTCTGGCTGCTGCAAACGTCGGTCGTGGCTGCCATCCTAATCGCCGATTACATCGTAAACGCCTGGGGCGTCAAAAAGTTTGGCGGCTCGCGTGCCTCCGTCATCGGCAGCACGATCGGCATTCTCATTGGGCCGTTCGTCATCCCCGGCATCGGGCTGATTGCCGGACCGTTCCTTGGGGCCTGGATCGGAGAGCTGCTGATCGGGGCCGATCTGCGGCAGGCGACCCGGGCCGGACTCGGGGCGCTCGTCGGATTTTTGTCCAGCACGGCTGTCAAGCTGGTGCTCCAGGTCATTATGATTGTGTTGTTTATCGTATGGATATCCGTGAATTAACACGGTATACATAAAATCCTTTTTCAAGCGTGACTTTCAAGGACAACCAGATATGCTCGATGGCTATTTCACTTCACTTAATAGGGAGCTGATCAAGTGATCCGGGTTACGGTATGGAACGAAAATGTGCATGAGAAATTGAATGAGAAAATTGCCGGTATTTATCCGAAAGGTATTCACGGGGCTATCGCCGACGGCATCGCCGGAGAAAACGTGCAGGTTCGCACCGCTACGCTGGAACAGCCGGAGCATGGACTGACCGAGGACGTTCTGAACGAGACTGACGTCCTGATCTGGTGGGGACACCGCGCCCATAATGACGTGTCGGACGATATCGTCAACCGCGTGCACGATCGCGTTTTGAAAGGGATGGGCCTGATCGTGCTGCACTCCGGCCATTTCTCGAAAATTTTCAAAAAGCTGATGGGTACGAGCTGCGACCTGAAGTGGCGCGAGCAGGGCGATAAAGAGCGCATCTGGGTCGTCGATCCCGCGCATCCGATAGCCGAAGGGCTCGGCCAATATTTCGAGATCGAGCACGAGGAAATGTACGGGGAGCATTTCGACATCCCGGCTCCGGACGAGCTCGTGTTTATCAGCTGGTTCGAAGGCGGGGAAGTGTTCCGCAGCGGCTGCACGTATCACCGCGGCAACGGCAAGGTGTTCTACTTCCGTCCGGGCCACGAGACGTATCCGACCTATTACAACCAAGACGTGCTGCGCGTCATTAAAAATGCGGCCCATTGGGCGGCGCCAAGACACGGTGTTCGTCAAACGTACGGCAACGCCAAGCCGCTGGAGCCGATCAAAGGCGAGCAGCAATAATCCAAGCCAACCCGTTTGTTCCGTATGCCTAGGAGCAAACGGTTTTTTTCGGCCGGAGGACCGACGGTTTCCGGGTTTATAGCTTTCATCGGGGCCGGGCAGTACGGCTTTTATCGAATCGGATACGGGAAAGGGTGGATACTACGATGAAGCTGTCTTTTACGACGTTGGGCTGTCCGCAGTGGGGGTTGGAGAGAATTGTAACGAAAGCGTCCGAATACGGCTTTGACGGCGTGGACTTCCGCGGGCTGGAGGGCGAGATGGACATATTTGAGCTGCAGCCGTTCAAAACCGGTTACGTGGAGACGCGAAGCCGTTTCGAGGCGGCGGGGCTGGCGCTTACTTGCTTTTCCAGCTCGATCACGCTGGCATCGGTGGAGCGGGCCGGGCGCAACTGGGAAGAGCTCGAGCGCTACGTCGAGCTTTGCGACCGGTTCGGCACGCGTTATATCCGCGCGTTCGGCGGGAAGCTGGAAGGACGCGACCGGTCCGCGGGTCTCGCTGCCTCCTCGGGCTTGCTAGAGCGTGCCGAGCCGCTGCTCCGACAGTCGGGCGTCAAGCTGATCGTGGAGACGCATGACGACTGGACACGGTGCGAGGATGTCGCCGCGCTGCTGGAAGGCACGTCGCCCGATACCGTAGGCGTTCTATGGGACGTGCATCATCCGTACCGGATGTTCGGCGAGCCCCCTGAGCGTACGTGGAACGCTTTGGGCTCACGAATCGCATACACCCATTGGAAAGACTCGCTCCCTCAGCCCGATTCGCCGGACGCCTTCACGTACCGGTTCATGGGCGAAGGCGATGTGCCTTTCCAAGCCATCCGTTCGGTGCTGACCGCAGGCGGCTACGATGGCTGGTATACCTTCGAGTGGGAGAAGCGCTGGCATCCCGATCTGGCTGAGCCGGAGCTGGCGTTCCCGCAATTCGTCCGCTATATGCGCGGACTGGAAGCGGAAGAGAACGAGCGAAAGCGAGCAACGTAGGCAGGCGCAGGGTTCGCAGGTTCGCGGCAGAGAGAGGCTGCGAACCGGGCGGATCCTTTTGCTTTCTCGCGTTCGGCCGGAATCGCGGATGAAAAAGTATTGACGTTCTCTCAAGAAAACGGTATCCTGAAAAGGATTATTGTATTATGGTATGACCATAACACTTATTTTTTATTGGTCATACCATAATACACCATTTGCAAGTTATTATGGAGTTTGGCGCAAACGCCAATACAGGGAGAGCGGGACATGACAAAACAAGGCTTTTATCCGGCGTTAGGAACGCCTCTAAACGAAGAAGGCAAAGTCATCCTATCCAGTCTGCAGCGTCATGCGGAGGATCAAGTGAATGCGGGCGCTGCCGGGCTGCTCGTCATGGGCTCGATGGGCCAGCAGCCGTATATTTCGTCCAGCGAGCCGGGCAAGATCGCGAGAGCGGCGGCAGAAGCAATTAAGGGGGCATGTCCCTTGTTCGTCGGGGTTATGGATAATTCGATCGCGCGCGTAAAGGAGCGGATCGCCCAGCTTGAGGGGATTGACGTCGACGGCGTAGTCGCGACGACGCCGTATTATTATCCGATGTCGCAGGAAGATATTAAAACCTTCTTTAAAGCGCTTGCATCCGCTTCCCCTTATCCGGTTTACTTGTACGACTTGACGGTCGTGACGCAAAGCAAAATTACGGCTAATACGGCCGCGGAGCTGATGACCGTGCCGAACATTGCCGGCATCAAGACGGGTGATCTCGCGACGGCCCGGGTGTTATCGAGACTTAGACCTTCGGTCAACCCCGACTTTAGCATCATGTTTAGCGGACTCGACCTGTTCGATACGGCATACGGCTACGGGATCGACGAAAACTTGGACGGCATGTTCAGCTGTTCGTCCGCCATCGCATCCCGCATGTACAAGGCGCTGGAGAAAGGGGAGACGCGGGCTGCCGCGCAATGTCTCGACGATATTTTGCTGCTGCGCGACACGTTCGTTCAGGTCGGCGTGTTCCCGGCGTTTACGCACGCGATGAATTTGCTCGGGTTCGAGGGGGCGTTCCATCCCGACTACGCGAAGCCGCTCGACGACAACGGCAAAGACAAGGTTAAAACGTGCATGCAGGAGTTAAAGCTGATCCCGTGAACGACTCAGGCGGCGAAGGTCCATGAGCTGAGAGTGGCCGTGTTTCAAATGGGAAATATCATGCCAGCAGCGTCGGCACGACCCGCACGACCGAGCTGAGCGGCGGCGTACGAATTGAATAACAAAACGAAGCTGCCCGGTCGAAGCGTACCGGGCAGCTTGCATTTTTTGTACCCGGTCTTGATATTGATGCTTCTCGTGACGGTTCTCGGGTACGGCTTCCTTTTTTATTTGTTGTTTCGAGCTGTCTGGAACAAGAATAGGCATGCTTTCTTTATACTCATATCGACGCTCGGAGACCACGACCTGGTCGCCCGGGAGTTCGAATGGCTGCGCGTAAGATTGCAGGAGGAGTTGAACGAACAACCTTCGGCAAGCGTCACCCGCTGGTACCAAAGCTGGAGGCGTCATGGCGGAGGGGGGATGGAGGCAACCGGTGATTCGTGACATCATCGGTTGTTTTTGCTGTTTAGAAATTGTTAAGTGCCTTGTGATAAAGTGACTTTATACCTAAATATGAATGGACGCAATGGCCCTATTCGTACATGCTCGATTGTTGTGCGTTAACGGCCGTTTTCCGATTCTGTTTTTGCTTTTTCGTATTTTGCCCGGGAGAGGTGCGAGACCAGGAATGAAACCGAAGGAATTGACAACAACCGCCATCATCGTCCTTGCGCAGCACGAATCGTTGCTGCAGCCCTGCTTATCGTCGATCATCTTGTCCACCGGGGGCGACTACGAGCTGATCGTGGTCAATGACGGGGATCAGCCGGACATCCGGGAATGGCTGATGAAGGACGCCAAGACAAAGCTGATTGCGACGTCCGAGCGAGTCGGCGTAGCCGCCGGCTTCAATCTCGGCGCACGAGCAACTGATGCGGATTTGCTCGTATTCGTGCGCGACCACGTCGTCGTGACGGAAGGCTGGCTGGACCGGCTTCGCGATTGCATGCATGCGCACGAGGATGCGGCGCTCGTCGGGCCTTTGAGCAACGGAGTGAGCGGCCCCCAAAGGCTTCAGCTTCCCGGCGACGACCCGCGGGCGGCCGAGGGCCTTGCCAATCTCCGTATCGGACAAGCCAAAAAAGTGCCCAAGCTATTGAGCCACCTGCTAGCCGCCCGGAAGACGGCATTCGAATCGCTGGGCGGCTTCGACGAGCGGTTCGGACTGGAAACCTACGAGGACGACGACTTGTGCTACAGAGCTCTGTCGGGAGGATACGGTCTGTATGTGGCGGAGGATTGCTACGTCCGTTATTCGCCGCCGCCGAACTTGTTTCCGGAAGATCCTTCCTGGTATAACGGACAGCTTTCGCGCAACCGGACCGTCTTCAGGGACAAATGGGGAGTCGACCCGTCGGATACTTTATATGGCTGGAAGAAAAGGATCACCGTAAGCTTGTGCATGATCGTCAAGAACGAGGAGAACACGCTCGATCGATGCTTGTCCAGCATCGGCGCTCTGGTTGACGAGATCGTCATCGTCGATACCGGATCGACCGATCGGACGAAGGAAATCGCCGCCAAGTATACGGATCGCGTGTACGATTTCGAATGGGTAGACGACTTCTCCGTCGCAAGAAACTATGCTTTCGACCTCGCCTCAGAGGAATTTATAATGTGGCTGGATGCGGACGACATTTTGCTTCCCGAGGACGGAGAGCGTTTTGCCCGTCTCGTAGGCGCTCTGCCCTGGGACGCGGATGTGGTATCGATGGTGTACAACCTGTCGTTCGACGAACGGGGGAACGTATCGACCAGCTTGCGCCGCAACCGATTGGTCAAACGGAGCAACAATTTCAGATGGATCGGCGCGGTTCACGAATATTTGGAAGTGTTCGGGAACATCGTCGATACCGACATAGCCGTCACCCATGATCGGAAACATACGAACTCTTCGCGAAACTTGGGCATATACGAGAAGCGCGAGAAGATGGGCGAACGATTCACTACTCGAAACTTGTACTATTATGCCAACGAGCTGGCCGACCATGAGCTGTGGGAACGGGCGATCGCCACCTATGAGCAGTTTCTTGCGCGGAGCGATGGTTGGATCGAAGACAATCTCGCCGCATGCGCTAGGCTGTCGGAGTGCCTGTACCGGCTTAACCGGATGGAGGAGGCCAAGCGGCAAACCTTACGGGCGTTCGCCTACGGGCTCCCGCGAGCGGAGCATTGCTGCCGGCTGGGGTTCTACTTTATGGAGGAGTCCAATTACGAGACGGCCGTCTATTGGTACGAGCAGGCGACCCGGCTCGTTCGGCCGGAAAATTCGATGGGGATGCTCCATCTCGCTTGCTGGACATGGCTGCCTCACATTCAGCTGTGCGTCTGCTATGACCGTATGGGCAAGCGCGAGCTCGCGATCCGGCATCATGAGTTGGCCGCTTCGTTCGCGCCCGACCATCCGAGCGTTGTGGCAAACGCGAAATATTTCGCAACCTTGCCGGTACATAGTTGACTGGTCTAATCAGGGTTTCCGCAATAATTAACCATATATGGAGGAATCAAGTGTGAAGGATCGCAAACAAGGATGGATGAGAGGCTCCATGGCGTTTATGCTGCTGAGCCAAGCTTTTAACAGCGTCGCTTTTGCGGCGGAAGGAGATTCGGCCAGCAACGGGGGAGTGATCTCCGCGTTTCCGGATATGCAGAATGCGGCATGGGCCGAACGGGATGTGGACAAGCTTCGTTCACTGGGAGTCGTAACAGGAGACGACGCCGGATTGTTTAATCCGAACCAGGCAATTTCGCGTCAAGAGGCGGTTATTATGGTCGCCCGTCTGCTGAGAGTGGCCGGACAATCCATATCCGCGTCTACCTCCCAGCTTCCTTTGCAAACCGATGACTGGGCTAAAAATTACGTGGCGCTGGCTCTGGATAAAGGCATTCTCGTGGCCCAGGAGGAGCTGGAAGGAGCCGCCGCGACAACCGGCTGGAACCGACAAATCGCTACCCGGGAATGGATTGCCCGGCTCGTCATCCGCACGTTGGGCAGCAAGACGACGGGAATCGCCGGTTCGGGAGCGGGCACAGCGTTCTCCGATATGGGCGATGCCTCCTCCTGGGCGTCCTCTTACGTGCAGGAAGCGGCTAACCTGCGTCTGATCGACGGTTTTCCCGACAACTCCTTCAAGCCGAGAGACCCGGTTACACGCGCCCAAGCGGTTGCGATCCTGAGCGGCATGGAGCAGATTCTTATCGGCAATTCGGAAAGCATCACGCGGGGCACCGTTCAATCGGTTAGCGGCAACAGCGTTACCGTCGCGAAGCAGGGCGGCCAGATGGAGACGTTCTCCATTACCCAATCGACGGTCAGCTACGGCAACATTAAGCAGGACTCGCTTGTAACCGTGGTTCATTTCGGTTCGGTAGCTAGCTTTATCGAGACGGTGGCGGACTCCCGCAGCGCGCAAATCAAGCTGGGAGAGAACGGCAAGCAGGGCGAGCAAGGGCAAAAAGGCGACAAGGGCGATAAGGGAGACCCGGGAGATAAAGGCAAGCAAGGGGAGAAAGGCGAGACAGGCGAGAAGGGCGAGAAAGGCGATAAGGGCGAACGGGGAGAATCCGGCTGGTCAGGCTCCAAAGGGGCGACAGGGGAAACGGGTGCAACCGGAGCGACCGGCGCTGCGGGCGAACAGGGAGCAACTGGAGCAACAGGCGCGACAGGCGCTGCGGGCGAGAAAGGAGCAACCGGAGCGACCGGGGCGACCGGGGCAGCAGGCATCGGTTTAACGGGCATTGTGGTTTTTGATCCGCTTTTGACGGGTTCCTACGCCGAGGGACAAGTTGTCACCTATGCCGGCAGCACTTATGTTGCGAATACCGCTTCGCCTACGGGAGTACCGGGTTTATCGGCGGATTATACGTTGCTGGCTGCGGCTGGAGCGATCGGAGCAACTGGAGCAACAGGAGCAACCGGAGCGGATGGCGTGACGGGTGCGACCGGAGCGACTGGAGTGACGGGTGTGACCGGAGCGACTGGCGAAACGGGTCCGACTGGAGCGACAGGCGTTACCGGAGCGGTTGGAGCGGATGGCGTCACGGGTCCGACTGGCGCTACGGGTGCGACCGGAGCGGTTGGAGCGGACGGCGTTACGGGTCCGACCGGAGCGACAGGCGTTACCGGAGCGACTGGCGTTACGGGTGCGACCGGAGCGACTGGAGTGACGGGTGTGACCGGAGCGGACGGCGTTACGGGTCCGACCGGAGCGGCTGGCGTTACCGGAGCGACTGGCGCTACGGGTCCGACCGGAGCCGCAGGAACGACCGGAGCCACCGGAGCCGCCGGAGCCACCGGAGCCACCGGAGCCGACGGAACGGCGGCGGTTGCCAGCGCTTTCGGCGCCAATACGACAGGTAGCGTAATTGCGGTCGTTCTGGGCGGAACCAATGTACCTCTGCCAAACTCTCAAGTGGTGGATGGTAATTTTCTCATAAATGGAGCAAACGATACTTTTACTGTTCCTTCCAACGGGAACTATTACATTTCATATCAAATCAACCTGACAGCCTCCATGCTCGTGTCGACAAGATTATTGATCAATGGAGTACAAAATAATGCGAGCACTATCGCACCGATGGTATCCCGCGATCAATATAATAATTCAATCATTGTTACATTGACTGCCGGATCGACGGTCAGCCTTCAAATGTTTGGAATACTTGCTGCTCCAACTCTCTTGAACGGGGCCGGCGCGACTGTAACGATTATGAAATTGAAGTAAGTAAGATTCGCCGACTCGATGAAAAGGGAAAAGGCAGGTGAACGATCGTTGCGGAGGTTCAAACCATTGAAAATGAAACAGACCCGGATAGTGGGCTCGGCGCTGGCCTTAGGGCTGATCGTCTCGGCAGCCCCGTATGCATGGGCTGATGGCGGGACGAATATGACGGTAACGCAAGCCGCGTACTCCCCGCAATCGGTTGAAGGCGCCGGACAAGCCGTAACAGCATCCGTATACGGCTCGGCCGTCAGCGGCTCCGTCTATGGCGTTCCGGTTGCCCGGACAATATACGGGGTCACTGGGGAGGTATACGGCAACGGCTCTCCGGCGTTCGCCTTAGGGAGCTCGCATACGCTGGCGCTGGCGGCGGACGGATCGGTCTGGGCGTGGGGCTTTAACGGATCCGGCGAGCTGGGAGACGGCACGAGGGAGCACCGTACGGCGCCGGGCAAGGTAGCGGCTCTGAACCGTGTCGTTCAGGTGGCGGCAGGAAATCACAACCTGGCGCTGAACGGAGACGGGACGGTATGGAGCTGGGGATACAATGCCAACGGTCAATTGGGCGACGGAACGGCAACCTTGCGGAATACCCCGGTGCAAGTTAGCGGCCTGCGGGAAATCGTTCAGGTGGCGACCGGGTTTACCCACAGTCTTGCGCTGCAAGCCGACGGGACCGTATGGGCATGGGGAACCAACGGGCATGGCGAAGCCGGTCTGGCGGATTTCTCGGACAAGCTCGCTCCCGTTGCAGTACCGGGCTTGAGCGAGGTTGTAGCGGTCTCGGCGGGAGGCTGGTACAGTTTGGCGCTGAAGAGCGACGGGACCGTATGGGCGTGGGGCTGGAACAAGGACGGTTACCTGGGCGACGGTACGACGATCGACCGCAGCGCGCCCGTTCAAGTAGCGGCATTGTCGGGTATTACGGCCATCTCGGCAGGACTCGACCATAGCCTGGCGCTGCAGGCCGACGGGACCGTATGGGCGTGGGGCGGCAACGCGTTCGGGCAGCTTGGAGAGGCAACGGATGCCGGCCGGTCCGTACCTGGTCGGATAGCGTCCATACAACATGCCACCGCCGTATCGGCGGGCTCCAAACACAGTCTGGCGCTTCTCGAGAATGGGACCGTTCTGTCCTGGGGCATGAACGACAATAAACAGTTGGGCAACGGTCTTGCGGACACAAGCCGGTCTGCGCCGACTGCGGTAGCAGGCATACAGGCGACGCAAATCGCGGCGGGCTGGGGGTCGAGCGGAGTCCTTGCCGCCGACGGAACGCTTCGTTTATGGGGATTGAACAGCTATGGGAAACTGGGTAAGCCGGACAAGGCTCCGGTCCTTGCTCCGGAATCGATCCAGGGCTTGCCGGCGATTCAATCGAGACAGGCAAAGGAATAAGCTCGCATAGTCACAGGACTGTCCTTCAGTATCGCAACGGGCAAGGAACCGATTATTCTGAACAAATACGCCTCCAACACCGCCTATTGGCGGTGCTGGAGGTTTGTTTTTGTTTTCACAGACTATTTCCATGACCGACATAATTGAAGTATAGTAATAGAAGCAAGCTTACGAGGAGGCAATGGAATGTGGAAGGAATTTAAATCGTTTGCTTTAAAAGGGAATGTGCTCGATTTGGCCATCGGGGTCATTATCGGGGCCGCATTCGGCAAAATCGTCAGCTCGCTGGTGGCGGATATTTTGACGCCGATCCTGGGGCTTCTGCTCGGTGGGCTCAATTTCTCCGGGCTCAGCATTGCCGTCGGGGACGCGAATCTGAAATACGGCGTGTTTTTGCAAACGGTGATCGACTTCTTTATCGTCGCTTTCTCGATTTTCCTGTTTATCAAAATTCTCAGCAGGCTGAAGCGCAAGGAAGAGGCAAAGCCGTCCGCGCCTCCCGCCCCTTCGAAGGAAGAGCAGCTGCTTGCCGAAATCCGCGATTTGCTGAAGCAGCAGCAAGCTTCGAAATAAACGTGTTCTAATGGGAGAAAAAGTCCGCCTAAGGGGACTGTTGACAAAGTAAGGCTTGTCAACAGTCCCGATAAGGCGGATTTTTTTGTGCGGCAACAGGTTTGACCATTGTTCCTTGTCGATGGATATAGTACAATGGAATTAGGACTTTTTGCTCAGTTTCGGGGGATGGTCGCATATGATCATAAAGCTATTGGTAGATAATTGTCCGAGCTGCGGTGCGGTATACCAGAAAAACGCCCGTCATTTGTGCGGAGCCTGCAGCGCCAAGCAAGACTCGGAGCTGGATCTGTGCCTCGACTATTTATGGAAGTTTCCCAAATCCACGGTGGAAGAGCTGAGCGGCCTCACCCATATTTCGGGGGCGGTTATCTCTGCGTTCGTCAAGGAGGGAAGGCTCTCCAGAGGCTACACGAATCTGACTTATCCTTGCGAATGCTGCGGTGCCTCCATACGTCATAACCGGCTGTGCGGAAGCTGTTCCCGCACCTTCCAGCATACGGCGTTGCAACTGCAAAGCTCGCTTCTGCGGCCTTCCGGAAACGTTTATAACATTCGCAAATAAAAACTTTTTATTTTTTTTGAGAAAAAGAGTTGTAAAGTGTCTGTGGATATGATATATTATTATTCGCTGACACGATGAACTAACAAGTTCGACGGTGGACAAGCCTGATGCAGGTCCGTAGCTCAATGGCAGAGCAACCGGCTCTTAACCGGTAGGTTGTGGGTTCGACCCCCACCGGGCCTATATCTTTCTTACTTAACGACGCGGGGTGGAGCAGCCCGGTAGCTCGTCGGGCTCATAACCCGAAGGCCGCAGGTTCAAATCCTGCCCCCGCAATAGCTTTACTCCCGAGAAGTCGGGCACTTATAAATGCGGAGCTGTGGTGTAGTGGCCTAACATGCCTGCCTGTCACGCAGGAGACCGCGGGTTCGAATCCCGTCAGCTCCGCCATTTCCCATTAACGCAAACATCCGTGATCAGACGGATGTTTTTTGTATTTCGCAAGCAAAGAGTCTGATTTCAAGCGCGACTGGTTGAAGGGGCAAAGGATCACCGCAGCCTCCATGTGCCGCCGATTTTCTGAATGCGATGTCCCTTACGTCGCCTGATTGTGCATGCCAAATAACTCCGGTCGCTGCAAGGAACGATTGGGACATCGTCCTTGACGGCGGCCGGAGAAAAAGTTGCAATGCCGCTCAGCTTGCTCTGGAAGCAGAACGGGACGACGATTTTGCGCGAAAAGGGCCGGGCCGGATCGGCATGCCAGCGCTGTCGCTCGCCTTCATCGCCATCGTCGAATTCGAATTCCCACTCGCCATTGAGGTTCAGCCATTCGTCGCGGACAAATTGCGGGCGAGGGTATTCGGCTCTGGGAATAGCGGGTTGGCTCATGTACATCTCTCCTTTTTAATTGTGTTAATAATATATGAAATAAAACAATGAAAAATGAAGTAATGGACAGGATTAGGCGGCTTAGCCGCCTTGGCTTTGATGCTGCTTGAAATCGAAGCGGACGAGCAGGTCCTGCTCGTAATTGCCGAAACGGCTCCCGAACAAGTTGAGGCCGCCGACGTTGACGGCATCAGGCTTGACGCCGATGCGCAGCTGGAATGCGGGAGCGTCATGCACACCGATCCGGGCGATCGTGACATCCGACACCTTTCTGCCGTCGATAAAGGAGCCTTTTTCATCGATGCGCCAGTTTTTGAGCAGCCCGTATTGGCTGTTTCGAACGCCCCACCAGGAAGGAGTCAGCAGACCCGGTTCTCCGCCAAAGTCGCCGGGGCTCAGGTAGGTGCCGATCTCGACGCCGTTGATCCATACGGTAATATCGGAGGGCCAGTCCGCGTTATGCATCGGAGCCTCCGAGCCGATTTCCATCGAGATTTCCAGCCGGGTCAGCCGGCCGCCGTACGGGACCTTGTTCGGAATCTGATATTGCAAATAGCCCTGGCGAAACCAGATCAGCTGCGCGCGGGCTTTGTCCGGCTCATAGAAACTGCGCGGCTCGTCCATATACCCGATGATGCTTTCCTCACTCGCCAGCCCGCAGGTCGGACGCACCTCGCAATCGGAATAAAGGCCGATCGGCATTTGCACATAGCGGACCGATTCCTCCGACTCCGTTTCGGTATGCTTCAGATCGACGATCAGCGAGTCGAAGCGGGCCGAGCATACTTTCTGGAAGCCGCGCGCGCCCGGCAGCAGCTCCGTCCGGATCAGATTGGCTTCCTCCAGCTTCTTGACGCTGACGGTGGCCGTCGAGGAGGGCAGTCCGAACATGTCGGCGATTTCATTCACGTTCATGCCCGTTTTCTGGATTTGTTTGAAAATGTGCAGTCGTGACTCGTTGGACAGTGCCTTGGCAATTTCCAAAAATTCGTCTAGGGAAACTTTAAGTACGCGGGACATGAAAACGCCCTTTCTGAACCAGGCTCGGTGTATGGTTGCGGAACATGAAATTCAAAAGACTCAACAAAAGCTGTTAATATTCAAAATTATTATAGTTATTGAAGGCGAAACCGTCAATTGCCTTTTACTCGATGCGTTCAGGCAGCAATCCAGAGGGTGAGACGGACGAAAAAAGGGCCGCGATGAAGGTCGCGGCCGTACTTCCGTGAATTGTTAACAGGCGGAAGCATCGATAAAACGCAGGTCGATCGAAAAGCGCATCCAGAACAATCCGTTCCACCGCCAGCCGCTGATCGAGTTAGGGCCGACGAAGGTTATGAACATCCAGTAGGCGTCCCCGTTGCGCTGCCAAATATAGGTGAAGCGAAAGCGGCAATGGGCGATCGCGCCAGGATCGAGCGCAAATGTGGACGTAAGCGGCTTAACCGGAATTTGCGCGGGGGGAGCCGTCAGGGGCGCCTGATCTCCGCCAACGCCCGGTCCGCCAAACCCGGGCCCACCAATACCGCCTGGCCCGCCGCCCGGTCCGCCAAACCCCGGACCACCGCCGCCTGGCCCGCCAAACCCCGGCCCACCGCCGCCGGGTCCGCCAATACTGCCTGGCCCGCCGCCGCCTGGCCCACCGATACCGCCGGGTCCGCCAATACTACCCGGTCCGCCAAAACCCTGCCCGCCAGTGCTGCCCGGCCCGCCAAATCCCC
Organism: Paenibacillus hodogayensis; assembly: GCF_039536325.1. Classification (NCBI taxonomy): domain Bacteria; kingdom Bacillati; phylum Bacillota; class Bacilli; order Caryophanales; family Paenibacillaceae; genus Paenibacillus; species Paenibacillus hodogayensis. The sequence continues at coordinate 1,063,270 of NZ_BAAAYO010000010.1, read as the reverse complement.
CCGGTCCACCGATAGGCGGGTATCCGTAGCTGCGATGTTCTTCATCCGGTATTTGCACATATTGTGCCGGAATATAAACCCACATGTCGTCAAACTCCCCTTCGTTGTAGAAGGGCGGCCAATTCTTCTACCGTGAACCGACGGCCCTTCAGCATCCGTTTCATACTAACCAATGTATGTAAACGAACGCCTATTGACACAACGTGCGACGAAGAAATGAGGGTTCTGCGGAAATCCGGGTTGCCCGTTGTCCGAATGCTCAGCGTCCTATCGCTTCCGGTGATTGTCCCGCCAGCTCCCTCAGAGCCAGCTTTGCCGCCGTGCTGTCGGACGAGCGCAGCGCCTGCAAGTACCGAACGCGCTGCTTGGCCCGCTCGTCGGCCTTCACGCCGGAGTGGGGGAGAGCTTGGCGGATGAACAGCTCCGCCAGCTTGCCCAGCGATTCATTGCCGAGCGTCCCTACGATGGCGATATGGAACTGCGCTTCCGCCTCGGCCGCTTGCGAGCCGGATTCATCCGCCTGTTGCGGTTGCGCCGCTGCGGCATGCCAACGCTCCAGTTCCTCTATAGGGAAAGCGCTTCCCCTCCTTACCCCTTCCTCAATCGCCGCCGCCTCCAGCAAATAGCGGATTTCTCGTAGCTCCTGCCTGCCTCCGCCGGACAAGCTTGCAGCGAAGGACAATTGCTCCAGCAGCGGGCTCAAACTGTTCGCGGACAGAAACGCTCCCTCGCCGTGGCGGATATCCAATATGCCGGCGCTTTCCAACGAGCGCAGCGCTTCGCGCAAGATCGCCCGGCTGACCTTCATAATCTGCGACAGCTCCCGCTCGGCCGGCAGCCGCTCGCCCGGGGCCAGCTTGTGCTCGATAATGTACTGCTTCAGGTTTTGGACGACCAGCTTGCTAAGGGTGTAACGTTCCGCTTTTTCAATCGGCTTCATAGGGTTGTCGAACTCCTTATTTCAATCTCAAATGGTCAGACCTCTCAACATTTACTCTATGCTATTTTACACGCGATGTCAACTTTAAAAGTTCGGAGAACCCGTCCTGCATCGCCCTTTAGGCAAGAAGTATCAAAGAACCGGGATACGTTAGGAAAAAAGGTTGAAAAATGGATTGACAGGTCTCGACTTTAACCACTATAGTAATACTTATCAACTGTACTATGGTCTAACCATTATTCACATTTTGGAGTTGGGCTTGGAACAGGATACAAGCAGGCGAAAGGAAGGAGGGTAACGGTTACGGTTTATTTTTTTAGCTAATGTAAAGGCTTACAGGTAAGTGGTATATAATGTAAACACAAGCACTCTATCACCGGGAGGGTCTAACTTATGAACAAGCGTATTGCAGCGGGAATGTCCTTCGTTCTTCTTGCCGGCCTTCTGTCCGCGTGCGGCGGCGGCGATTCCAAATCGTCTCCAAGCGGAGGAACGGGCGCAAGCGGCGGAACCGCGCCAAAAGAGAATGTCGAACTGACATGGTGGGTCGATACGAGAGAAGACGTACAGGCCATATACGAAGGCTACAAGGCTGAATTCGAGAAAGCCAATCCGAACGTTAAGATTAATATTGTCAAAACGCCGGACGATAAAATAAGCGAGCGCATCAGCATCGCCGTCAATACGAGCCAGCTTCCCGACGTGCAGCAAGGCTCGATTTTTTGGCCGTTGACCTATGCCAAAAAAGGACTGCTCGTTCCTCTCGACGAAGTAATCGACAAAGCGGACTTCGAAAACAGCTCGCTTCAGTCGGTTGCCGTCGACGGAAAAACGTACATTTACCCGAACAGCATGACCGCTTCGGGATTGCTGGTCAACCGCGATCTGTTCAAGGCCAAAAATGCCGAAAATCTGCTGCCGGCAGCAGGCGGAACGTGGACGTACGACCAGTTTTTACAGGCGGCCAAGGCGGTCAACGATCCATCTAAGCAAGTATACGGCTTCGGCATGTATGCCGGCGACAGCGGCGGCGACCAAGGCAACCATATGTTCCTGTGGGGCTTCGGGGCGAAAACATGGTCGGACGATAACACGAAGGCGGTGCTCAACTCGCCGGAAGGGATCGAAGGACTTGATTTTATGGTCAAAATGATCGACGAGGGCGTCGTTCCTCCGGGAGCGGCCGGCTTGAAGGCGGGGGCGGTCATCAACGAAATGTTCCTGCAGAGCAAAGTCGGCATGACCTTCGGCAGCGTCGGCAACGTAGGCGCCTTCACGAAAGCGTTCAACGACGGCAGCGCCAAGAAATTCGATGTCGATCTCGTCCCTTATCCGTCGAAGGACGGCAAATCGTCCAGCTCGGTGCTCTTCGGTTACGGCACGTGGGTATGGAATACGAAGAATGAGGCGAAAACAAAATGGTCGAAGGAATTCGTCAAATTCATCAACACCAAAGAAAACATGGAGAAGATGGCGAAGGCCTCGTCCGTCATCGTGACGCGCAAGTCGCTGTCCAAGACGTATGAGGAAAATTCGATTCAGGGCAAGACCATCAAGCTGTTCAAATACGCCGGCAATATCGGCGCGGCGATTCCCGGCTACACGGAAACGCGCAATGCGTTCTTCCCCGAACTGCAGGCCGCCTTTACGAAAAAGAAGACGTCCAAGCAGTCGTTGGACGATTGGGTGAAAAAGGCCAACGACATCGTAACGGCCGCCTCGAAGTAAACGTCCGGCCGTCCGCCGGATCGCAGCAACCCGGGAGCGACGGGCCCCTAAGAGGTCCGCCGCTTCCGGTCCAACATCTTGAGAATCGGAGGGGATGGGATTGTCTTCGAGGGTGTTAAAGGAGTTTTGGGGATACTTTTTCATCGCTCCGTTCCTGCTCGTTTTCCTGCTGTTTGAAGTATATCCGTTTTTTGACGCGATTTACTTGAGCCTGTTCGATTACGGAGTAGGGAGGAAGGAATGGGTCGGCTTGGGCAATTACGCGAGCCTATTCCAGGACGACGTGTTTTTGCGGGCCATGCTCAATACGTTTTTGTTTGTGATCGGCGTTGTGCCGATAGCGGTTGTCTTCTCCATCGTGGTGGCCAGTCTCGTCATTCACAAATCGGCGGGGGCGGCTTCGTTTTTCCGGGCAAGCTTCTACTTGCCGATCGTAACGTCGCAGGTGCTGCTCTCCATTACGTGGCTGTGGATTTACAATCCTGTCAGCGGCATTGCCAACTACGCCATGTCGCTATTCGGCGCAGGACCGGTCATGTGGCTCTCCGACTCCAGCGTGGCGCTGCCAGCGCTTATTGTCGTCGTCATAACATGGGTCGTCGGCCAGCCGATTATTTTGTACTTGGCTGCGCTCGGCAACATTCCTGCGAGCTTCTACGAGGCATCTTCCATCGACGGGGCTTCGCCGTGGCGGCAGTTTTGGAACATTACGCTGCCTCTGCTGAAGCCGACCACGTTGTATGTCATCGTCACGTCCACGATCGGAGCGTTCCAGACGTTCGTCGTCGTCCAGCTGCTCACGGGCGGGGGACCGAACTATGCGACAACGACGGTGATGTACCTGCTTTACGAGACGGCGTTCAAATACGGCAAGCTCGGTATGGCTTGCGCCATGGGTGTTATTTTGGCCGTTCTCATCTCGGTGTTTTCCGTCATTCAATTTAAATTTTTTAAAACTGATGTTGAATATTAATAGAGGGAGGAACTGTAGCGATGGCCGCGAAATTGTTTAAATGGGGATCGGATCTTGTGCTTTACGCCCTGGCAGCCTTTTTCCTGTTTCCCCTCTATTGGATGATAACAGGCTCGTTTAAGGACCAGTCGACGACCATCAAGATTCCGCCGGACTTTATTCCGCTTAATCCGACGCTTGTCAATTACACGCGTTTGATACAGGAAAGCGATATTTTTCGTTGGCTGTACAATACGATTTTCGTGGCAGGTTTGTCTACCGCGCTCGCGTGCCTGATAGCGACGATGGCCGGCTATGCGTTGACGAAGAAGCAGTTTACCGGGCGGGGACTTATTTTTGGCGGGGTTATCGTGACGATGCTCATTCCGAGACAGCTCGGCCTCGTGCCGATGTTTACGCTGATGCGCGATCTACATCTGGTCAATACGCTCGCCAGCGTTATTTTGCCCGTGCTCGCCTTGCCGTTCGGCGTGTTTCTGATGAAGCAGTTCAGCCAGACGGTGCCGGTGGACTTGCTGGAAGCGGGCAGAATCGACGGATGCAGCGAAATCCGGCTGTTTACGCACATTTTCCTGCCGGTGGTCAAGCCGGGGATCGGCGCTTTGGCGATTTTTATTTTTTCGTTTGCGTGGAACGACTATTTGTGGCAGCTTGTCATGCTGAGCGATTCGGCTAAAATGACGATCAACGTCGGCATTTCCACCTTGATCAGCGAATACGTGGCCAATTACGGAGCGCAGATGGCGGCGGCGACGCTTGGCTTTATCCCGATCTTCATCGTGTTCATGGTATTCCAGAAATATTTCGTCAAAGGCATTACCGTAGGAAGCGTGAAAGGGTAACGATTGCGCTTGCCCATACGTCATTTTGCCGGAAAGGAGGGAGACGACAGTGGAAATTCCCGAGAAAATGAATCTGTCCCATATTGTCAGCGACCGAATCAAAGGGTATATTTTGGATAACGAGCTGAAGGCCGGCGACAAGCTTCCGTCCGAGAAGCAGTTTATCGATTCGTTGGGCGTCAGCCGCACGGTCGTCCGCGAAGCATTGAAATCGATGGAGACGGTCGGTTTGATTAAAATCAAAACCGGCGACGGCATCTATGTCGACGGCTTGTCGCTGAAGCCGGTACTTGACCAAGTATCGTTCCGCTGGAAGAAGGACGAACGGCGGATGAAGGAGCTGTGGGCGACACGCCGCATATTGGAGTTGGGCGCCGTGGAGATGGCTATCGAGCGGTACGATCTGGAGGCGATCGCCTTGATGGAGGCCCGCAACCGGGATATGGCCGCTAAGATCGAGAAAGGCGAGCTGCCGATCGAAGAGGATTTGCAGTTTCACCGCGCGTTGTTCCGCGCAGGGGGCAACGATACGTTTTACGAACTGAGCGAGGTGCTGACCGACTTCTTCACGAGCATACGCGAGCTGCATTTCGGCAACGTGGAAGATACGAGAAAGTCGCTGATCGAGCACGTCAACATTATCCGGGCGATCCGGGACAAGGACATGGCGGCGGCGAAGCAGGAAATGGAGCGGCATCTGAAGCCGCTGAAGCGCCTGATGAAGGAATGAGCGTTTTGAGGAAAAAGGCCGATGAATCGATAACACGGGGACTCTATCGGGGTGCTCATCGTATGGATTCGCCGGCCCGCTGATCCGGTCAGAGCATGCATATTCGGAGAAAGCGGGTTTGCCCGTTGCGGCAAAAATCGGTTGAGCAGGTAATGGCATTTAACGTTACAGAAAGATTAACTTCGCTAAAGGGCGAAGTGCGGCTTTCTGTACCAAGAAAAGCAACCTCTAAAACTCGGATGCGCTTCATCGAAAAGGCTTCGATTCGAAGCTATTCTTACAAGGTCATACCATAGTATACTTTCGGATAAAGGAGTTGGAGACCGATGGAGGCGTACTGCTGGACTTGCGGACGAACGGTAACCGATCCGCGGCTGTATGCGTGCCCTGATGACGGGGGGATGCTGATGATCCGTTACCCGGATGTCCGCGCGGACGGATGGAAGGACGGCTCGCAGCCGGGCTTATGGCAATACGGCCGGCTGCTGCCGGACATTCCCGCGGAGCACCGGCTTTACCTCGGGGAGGGCGGCACGCCGTTAATCCGGAGCCGGAGAATTGCCAAGCGACTGAACGTCGGGGAGCTTTATTTCAAGCTGGAAGGGGCAAACCCGACCGGCTCCTACAAAGACCGGATCGCGGCGATCGGCGTATCGTGGGCGCTCGCGAACGGACGCCGGGCTTGCATCGGCACAACGTCCGGCAATGCCGGCGCGGCCTTCGCGGCCTATGCGGCCGCTGCGGGCTTGCCGTACCATCTGTTCGTGCTGGAGCATATGGCGGAAGCGAAGCTGGCGCAGGTGCTGGCGTACGGGGCAATGGTGCGCAAAGTAAAAGGCTTCGGCACCTATGCCGAGGTCGGCGACAAAGTGTTCGCCCGGATCGTCGAGGCCGTGCGGGAATACGACTGGGAATCGACGATCACGGCTTTCCGGTTCAACCCTTATGCGATGGAAGGAGTCAAGACGATTTCGTTCGAGCTGGCGGAGCAGTTGGGCGAAGCGCCGACGGCCGTCTACGCTCCAGCAGGCGGGGCGGGCTTGTACGTGGGGATATGGAAAGGCTTCGAGGAGCTCCACGGTCTGGGGGCGATCGCCCGCAAGCCGCAGATGGTCGCGGTCCAGTCGGAAGGCTGCTCGAACATCGTGCGGGCTTACGAGAACGGCGAGCGTACCCCGGCGCCGGGCGCTTCGACCTCGCTCATCTCCGGCTTGCAGGTGCCCAATCCGCCCGACGGTTCCGCGGCGCTGGACATCATGGCCCGGGGCGACGGCACGGCCCTTTCCGTCCCGGATGCGGACATCTGGGAAGCGCAGCGGATGCTGGCCGAGGAGGAAGGCGTCTTCTGCGAGCCTGCCGCGGCGACGGCGCTGGCGGGGTTGATCCGGCACGTCCGGGAGAAGGGCGGAGCCGGGGACGAGAGAGTCGTCTGCATCGTAAGCGGCACCGGCTTCAAGGACGGCAAACGGCTGCTCGATATGACGGCGGACAAACACGTACCGATGCTGGAAGCGGACCGGCTTGACGTGTAAACGGATAACGAAAAAGAGGTGGCGTTTATGACAACCATACGCTTGGCCTTAGTGGGGCTGGGCCGATTCGCCCAGGCTCACGCCCGGATATGGTCCCAGTTGCACGATGTCGAGATCGTCGCGCTTTGCGACAGCAACCCGAATGCCTTCGCCCCGTTCCTGCAATGGTTTCCGGAGGCTCGCTGCTATTCGGACTGGAAAGAAATGATCGACCAGGAGAAGCCCGACGCGCTCGACGTGCTGACGCCGGAGCATCTGCATGCCGGTCCGGTGCTGTACGCGCTTGCCGCCGGCGTTCACGTCTTCGTGGAGAAGCCGCTTGCGGCCACGCCGGAAGAAGCCGCCGTACTAGCGGACGCGGCCTTGAAGCGGGAGCGCGTACTAATGGTCGGCCATGTGCTGCGCTTCGACGTCCGCTACGCCGAGGCGAAGGCGCGCATCGCGCGGGGCGAGCTCGGGGCCATACGTTCCGTCTATGCGAAGCGCAATAACGGAAAAGCGTTTTTCCCGATCTACAACCGGATCTCTCCGGTATTCATATTGGGCATCCACGATATCGACATGATGCATTGGCTGATGGAGGACGACGTTGTCGAGGTGACGGCGGTCCGTACCGGCTCCGGGCACGAGACGGAGGATCTGATCTGGTCGATGCTGAAATTCAGCCGCGGCGGTCTCGGCATTTTGGAGAACAACTGGCTGCTGCCGTCCGGGGCCCCTTCTTTTATGGACGTGCGCACGGAAATTACCGGCGACGATGGCAGCATGACGATCCGCGATCCCGAGCGGGGGCTGGAGGTCATCGGAGGGACATCGGCGGAGTACCCGTCTTTTTTGTCGGGCTACGAAATTCACGGCAAGCAGGGGGGGCCGCTTTCCGACGAGCTGGCGCATTTCATCGCTTGCGTCAAGTCCGGCCGGCCTTCGGATATATTGCGCCCGCATGACGCCTGGAAGGCGGTGCGCGTTGCCTCGGCGATCCGCGAATCCGCCGTCCGGGGGCAGACGATCCGGTTAGAGGAAAGACAAGCGGTGGCCGAATGAGGCTGACGGATCGAGTAAGCGTCATTGGCGGCGGCGGGCTCGGCTACCGGCTTAGCAGCTTTTACGACTGCAACGTCTACGCGCTGGAGACGGGAGCGGAGACGATCGTTATCGACGCCGGCTCCGGCATCGAGCCGGAGCTCCTGTTCGGAAGGCTTGCGGAGCGGGGCGTCCGTCCGGAGCGGATCGGCAAGCTGCTGCTGACGCACGGCCATGCCGATCATGCCGGAGGCGCGGCGGAATGGAAGGCGCGGTACGGCGTACAGGTTATCGCGGCCGCTTCGACCTCGGTCATGGTCGAGAGCGGGGACGAGATCCGCACGTCGCTGGCCCAGGCGCGAGCAGCCGGCACGTACCCGGAGTGGTATCGCCTGGCTCCGTGTCCGATAGACCGGATCGTCCGGGTAGGCGAAGACATCCGCTCGGGCGATTTGACGCTGCGCATCGTCTCCGCCGCCGGCCACAGCTTCGATATGATCGCCGCCTATTGTCCGGAGCTGAAGGCGTTGTTTGCCGGCGATGCGGTATTTGCCGAAGGGAGGCTGGCGGTGATCGACACGCCGGACTTCTCGATGGACCGGTACCGGGAGACGATCGCCGGGCTGGCGCTGCTGGACGTCGAGCAGCTTTATCCGGGGCACGGCGAGGCGTTGACTCGCGATGGACGGGAGGCGATCCGGCTGGCGAACGACCGCTTCGTTCGGGGCTTGGAGCCGCTCAGCATCGTGTGAACGGGCGATGGCAAGCGCGGAGCATGGATCTTTACGGACGAATACCGGGAATGATCGATAGAACGATACATTCGTTCCGCTGCGGGCATAACGCTTCTTACGCAACCGCGAATCGGCAATTACCCGGGCGGACGACCGCCCGGCGGCAAAGGAGAATCCGAATATGGCTTTTCGCATGGACATAGACCGCTATGACGTCCGGGCTGCGGTGCCGGGGACGAAGCGAAGCTTCGAATTGAACGTCGATATCGGGACGGGCGTGCCGCTTACGCTGCCGGTGCTGCAGATCGACGGGGCAAAGCCCGGCAAGACGCTGCTCGTGCTGTCCGGCGTGCACGGCGACGAATACGAAGGCGTGGAGACGGTGCTCCGGCTCTACCGCGAGCTGGAGCCGGAGCGGCTGACCGGGTCGATCGTGCTCGTGCCGCAGGCGAATCCGCTCTCTTACCGCGGAGGAACGCGGACGTCGCCGGAGGATGGGCTTAACATGGCCCGCGTATTTCCCGGCCAGCTGGAAGGGATGCCGACCGAGCGAATCGCTTGGCAGCTGCACCACCGTTTTATCGCCAAGGCCGATTTTATGCTGGACCTGCACAGCGGCGGCACTCACTATGCCGTATCCACGCTTGTCGGGTATTATCATAATGATAGGACGGAGCTGGGGAGAAGGTGCCGGGAAGCCGCGGAGGCGTTCGGCATCGAATTGCTTTGGGCGCACGAATCGATCGCGCCGGGCCGGAGCGTCTCCTCGGCGCTCGAGCTGGGCGTGCCGTGGCTGTATACGGAGGCTTACGGCGGCCGGCGCATCCGCAGGGAAGACGCGGATGCGTTTCTGGAAGGGGCTTACCGGCTGCTGCGTCATTTGAGCATGCTGGCCCCGGATGCGCATCGCCCCTCAGAGGCTGCCGATCACGGCGGCGATGCCGGAGAAGAGACCGCGGCGGCTGCGGCTGCGGCGGATACCGGGCAGGGGCGGGGCATGCAGCCGGCGCTGCGCCGTATATACGGCGACGGCAATTTCGACGGCTCGGAAACGGCCGAGGCGGACGGCTTCTTCATACCCGGCGTGCCTTTGAGCTCCGCTGTGGAGGCCGGGACGGCGATCGGGGCGATATACGGCTTCGACGGCCAAGAGCTGCACCGCGTCGTGGCGGCCCGCGCCGGCGTTGTCGTCATGCTGCCCGGCACTCCGGCCGTACGCAAGAGCGAACCTTTATTTATGATCGCGCCGACGCAAAGCGAAATGAAGTGACGGGGGGACCAGAGGGTATGAATGTGATGCAGCTTTTCAGACTGGACGGCAAAGTCGCCGTCGTAACCGGAGGATCGGGTCTGTACGGTACCCACATCTCCGAGGCGCTGTGCGAGGCGGGGGCCACCGTGCTCATCGCCTCCCGCAACCGGGAGCAATGCGAACTCAAGGCCGCGGAGCTGCGCGAACGGGGGTATGCGGCGCACGGAGTGCGGCTCGATTTGAGCGACGAGGCCGACATCGGCCGGTTTGTTGCGGAAGCGGAGAGCGGGTACGGGGGCGTCGATGTGCTGATCAACAACTCCGTATCCCGCACAGGCCTGAACGATATCGAACAGACGACGGCCGAAGGCTGGCTGGCGGCCCAGCAGGTGAACGGGCTCGGGCTCATGCTGATGTCCAAGGCGGCGGTACGCTCGATGCGAGAGCGGGGCGGCGGCGCGATCGTCAATATCGGCTCGATTCAAGGGATATTGGGGCCGCATTTTCCGGTGTACGGCGATACCGGCATGAGCAGCGGCATCGAGTATACGTACGCCAAGTGGGGCATGGTCGGCATGACCAAATGGCTGGCCAATTATTACGGCAAGCACAACATTCGCGTCAACTGCATCAGTCCGGGCGGCTACAATCCTGTCGGAACGGACAACGAGATCCGCGCCGAGTCGTTCGTAAGCAATTATATCGAGCGGACTCCGCTCGGCCGCATGGCTGATGACTCGGATATTAAAGGAGCCGTCGTATATTTGGCCTCGGATGCGGCGAAATATGTGACCGGGCACAATCTGGTAGTCGATGGCGGGTGGAGCGCATGGTGACGACTGCAGCGCCTTTGCGCGGACCGGGAAGCCTGAAGCTGTCCAGGCTCATGCTCGGCACGGCCCAGCTCGGCATAACCGGCTACGGCATCGCCAACGGCAGCGGTCCGGCGGATGCCGACGCGCTGCTCGACCGCTGCGCGGCGCTCGGCATCAACTGCTTCGACACCGCCCTGGAGTACGGCGATGCGGAGCTGAAGCTGGGGCGTTATTTTGCCTCCAAGCCGGTCCCGTTCATCGTCTCGAAGCTGAAGGCGGAGCCGCTGCTGGACCGCGCCGAATTGGAGAAGCGAATCGCCGGACGGGTGGAAACGATACTGGAGCGGCTTGGGCTAAGTACCCTTCCGGCGTTGATGATCCACGACCCGGCCGTGCTGCTGGAGTATGGCGCGTCTGTGGCCGACATCTTGAGGCGGCTGCGCCGCGACGGCTTGATCGGTCGAGCGGGCCTTTCCTTCGGCGCCAACTCCGACGAGCAGTTCGCCTACTGCGGAGAGCTGATTCGCGACGATATATACGAAGTGTTCCAGCTGCCGCTCAACGTGCTGGACCGCCGGTCCATCGATGGCGGAGCGCTTGGACAGCTGCGCGCCGACGGCAAATGGGTGGTCGCCCGCAGCGTGTTTCTGCAAGGCTTGCTGCTGCGCTCCGCCGACGGCTTGGCCGAGCCCTTGGCCGGGCTTGCGCGCGACGCATTGGCCCGGCTCACCGCGATCGCCGACGAAGAAGGCATGTCCGTCGCCGAGCTGGCGATGGGCTATGTGCGGGACACCCCCGGCGTAGACGCGCTCGTCATCGGCGCGGAGAAGCCGGAGCAGCTCGACGACAACGTCCGGCTGTTGGCCGGTCCGGCCGTATCGGAGCGGGCTAGGGCGCGCATTGAGAGCGAATTCCGCCGCGTTCCCGAGCTGCTTGTGACCCCGGCCTTATGGGTTCGAGCAAATGCGACAAATCTGTAATACAATTGAAATCTGCTTTTCATCTTGTCTTAATCAAGCCCGTCTATAATAAAAGTCGACCCCCTTTTTGAATATATATAATGGAAAGGCCCGCAGCCCGTTGCTAGCGGGTCTCTTTTTTTGTCAGCGTATAAAGGGTGAGTTCGCCGGCAAATCGGTGTATAATGGAGCAGTTGTCATTATTCGCGGAAGAAGGTACGGACAATTTGTCGAAAGATTCGTTGGTAAAAGGTACGGTCATCTTGGCGGCTGCCGCCTTGATCGCCAGGGTGCTGGGAGCGGCGCAGCGCATTCCGCTCATTCATTTGCTGGACGATTCCGGTATGGCCACATTCTCCAATGCATTCAACATTTACATGATGCTGCTCGTCGTAGCGACGGCGGGCATCCCGAGCGCGCTCAGCAAGCTTGTGTCCGAGCGGACCGCGCTCGGGCAGTTTGACGAGGCTCGGCGCATCTACCGCGCTGCGGCTATGTTCGCCCTCAGTGCGGGCGTGCTGATGACCGTGCTGCTGTTCGTTGCAGCTCCATTCTATGAACGGTTGTCGGAGGTGCCCGCGGCCGCTCTCGCCACCCGGGCGCTCGCGCCGGCGCTGCTTCTGTTCCCGCTGATCGCCATTATGCGCGGGTACTTTCAAGGCCGCCAGAGGATGGCCCCGAACGGGATATCCCAAATCATCGAGCAGATCGTGCGGATCGTTGCCGCCATCCTGCTTGCTTACGTGCTTCTCGAGCTGGGCTGGGGCCACGATTGGGCAGTTGCCGGGGCATCGTTCGGAGGCGTCGTGGGCAGCGTCGGCGCGCTGCTGGTCATGCTGTATTACAGCTTCAAGCTGCGCCGCGAAGACCGGCGTACGGGCCAAGTCGGCAACCGCACGCCGACCGGGGCTATGAGCTACCGGGATATTTTCGGCAAGCTGTTTCGGGTATCCGTGCCGATCGTCCTGTTCTCGCTGGCCGTTCCGCTGATTAATGCGATCGACACGACGATTACGGTCGGTTTGCTGCAGCCGGGCGTAACCTACGAAGCCGCCGTCGACGCGCTCGGCGTGCTGGGCGGACGGGCCCAGTCGCTCGCGGGCATCCCGATTATTCTCGCGATCGCGCTCAGCCAGTCGACCGTACCGGTCATCTCGGCAGCTTATGCCAAGAAAGATTACGCCACCGTCAGCACGCAAGCGTCCAAAGCCTTGTACATCTCGGTCATTACGGGGCTGCCTATGGTACTGGCGATCTGCGCGGCCGCACGGCCAATCAACGTGTTCATGTTCACTAACGATACCGGCACCGGCACGATTGCGCTGCTGACGGCAAGCGCGATGTTCCAAATCGTCATGCAAACATCCGGGGCGGTGCTGATGGGGATCGGGCAGATGCGTCCTCTGATCGTCCATGTCGCCATCGGCATTGCCGTCAAGCTGGCATGCAGTTTCCTGCTCGCTCCGCTGTTCGGCATATACGGCATTATCGCCGGAACGGCGCTTTGCTTTATAGTCATGACCCAGTTGAACCTCGTCGTTCTGCGCAAGCATGTCAATTACACCATCATGGGCGGCAAATGGTTCGGACTGATTGTCACGGCAATCGTCGTCTATGCCGCCGGCTTCGCAGCCGAGCTGCTGACCCGCACGTATGTGCAGCCGTTCGGCAACTGGCTCGACCCGATGATCGGCGCGATTCTCGTCGGCGCGGTCGTTCTGGTCGCCTACATCGCGCTGCTCGCGCTGACGAAGGTTGTCACGGCCGAAGATGCGGGCCGGCTGCCTGCGCCGGTGCAGAAGGTGATGAGGCGGTTCCGGCGGTGAGGCACTGCCGCTTCCGGCCGAGTGAAGGACTTGATGTACAAGTGTAATACAATTGAAATATTTCTTTCATCTTCCCTTAATATGCAGCGCCTATAATAAAAGACGACCCCCTTTTTGAATATATAACTTGGAAGATCCGCGGCCCGTTGCTTGCGGATCTCTTTTTTTGTATAAAAAAGAATGGAGGAATGGTTGTCTCTCCGTCAAATAAACAGTATAGGGATATTTTAAGAATGACGTGGACTGGAGAAGGTTATGAGCGGGAGTGATTACCATCGAGAAAGCCGGCTTGTCAGATAAGGAATTGGCATTTTTGAAAAGATGGTCTTCGATCAGAAAAAAAGGAAGAGCAAGGTACATTGGCTCGCGAGGTTTTTTAATCGGGATTTTATTATTTGCAGTATGGTTCGTGATAACAATGATTGAGATAAATACATCCGAGTTTGAAAAGGCCCTTTACACCCAATATGTTTCGGCTTTTGTTAAAAAATGCGTTATTTGGTTTGTAAGTTATATGATTATAGGATGTGTGATAGCAAGCGGAATGTGGAAGCAAAAGGAAGAGAAAATGAACTACCTGTCTTGAGACCTTGAGGAACAATGATGCGGCGGGGGGTTGTTTTATGAAGTCAATCTATCATTCCCTTGTTATACATACTTTGTCTGGAAATGTGAGTGAAGACATCTATACCTTTTTAGTAAACAACAAATGTCCAAAGACAGCGGAGCATTGTATCCGGGTAGGAAAGGAAGCCGGAAGGATAGCTGCAAGGTTTGATGCAAATGTGGAAGCGGCTGAAATTGCTGGTTACTTGCATGATATCAGCGCGGTCTTCCCCAATAGTGCAAGGATTCAAGTTTCCCGTGAGCTAGGTATCGAAGTATTGCCTGAAGAAGAGGCTTACCCCATGATCATTCATCAGAAAATCTCGAAGGAAATGGCTCGGGATCTATTTCAAATTAGAGATCAGGACATTCTTAATGCAGTTGGTTGCCACACAACATTGAGGAAGAACTCTACAGGATTAGACAAGATTTTGTTTGTTGCAGATAAGATTGAATGGGACCAAGCCGATCAACCACCCTATTTGAATCAAATTACGCAACAACTTGATCAATCTTTGAATCATGCAGCCTTCGCATACATTCATTATTTGTGGGAACAACGAGACAACCTTCGCGTTGTTCATCCGTGGCTTAGAGACGCGTACTACGAATTGAAAGATTTGGTTTGACGCCCCTTGGTTTTCATGCAATAGGTAGTTTGAATAAAGCTTATTCGAAATAAATATTGGTGACACGTTTCCTCTATATGGTATTTTTTGTGATATACCAATGGGAGATGATCCAATGAATAATCTGTCGGTGCAAGTCGGGGGAGTCCTTTACAAGGAGAAACCGGACTGGAAACGGAAGCAGGGCGAATTGTTGGAATGCGTTCTGGAACACAGGATCGTTCGGGCGTAGTTGTTACGACTGTTTATATTGCTTTTGAAGTGAGCTACAAGGAAGGCACCTTAAAGAAAGACGATCATGAAATAGCCGACATTAGATTTTGGGATATGGCCGAGGTCGACGAATCGGACGAGATCATTGAATTAAGTAAAGAAATCGTACTGACATCATGGAAAACGAGAAATGGTCTCTATAGAGGAGATCAAATTAAAACGAATCATTCATACAGAATATACAACTTCTATGTGTCCAATCAATAAATGGAAGGGTAAGCGATCCATTTATGAATAGAACATGCAAGATTCGCAGCCCGTTGCTTGCGTATCTCTTTGTTGCGCATTAATCGAACATCAGTTCCCCGGCGAGCACGGCCAGCTCCAGTTTATTGAGAGCGAACGCATATTCATGGGTGATTTCGAACGAGAGGGGGGTACTCAGTCCGCTCATAAAACGGTAAGGGACGCTGCTGCCGGTGAACCAGTCGAAGCGCTCCGGCGGTTCGAAGGCGACATCGCGCCAAGCTTGCTCCAGCTTCGGGCTGTACAAGGGTACGGCGTCAGGCAGCAGCTTGCCGCCGTCCAGCTTCTCCGCGTATTTGGCCAGCGGGACGGATTTGTTCAAGGAGGCGAACAGATGCGGCCAGTAATCTGCACGCGATCCGGTATGCGAGCGGGAGGAGGCAAAAGACCGGGCGCCGGAGGTAACGGAAGGGACGGCGAACAGAAGCGCGTACAACCGCTTGCCGAACTCAATGCGCTCGCGGAGATCGGAGAAGTTCTCCAGAATCAGCCCGGCCAGCCGGTAATCCCCGGAAGGCGGAGCGGCTTCGGAGCCGTCCTGCTGCTTATCCGCAACGTACGGGAACACGACGATGTTCAGCTGAAGCAGCGCCTGGGCCTGGAAGGCCGGCGTTTCCAGCACGGTTCGGCGGAACCGCTCGTTTTGCACGATCCGTTTCTCGATATAGTGCTGCTCGTTGACAATAAGCGCAACCGTCAGCAGAGGTGACCGCCGCTCCCGCCAAAACTGCTCCCAGACGGGACGCATAAAGGCCGATACGTGAAAAGAGGGAAGCAGGTGGAACAGCGGCCGGCTGCGTCGCAGAGAAGCTTCATACAATAGAAGCTGGGGATAGGCGTCTTGGAAAATAAGCGAATTGGCGTTCTCCAGAAAGGCGAATATTGCTTCGGAGCGGGAACGGGCAAGCAGTCTCGACACGAGCTCTCCCTTCAAATCCGTCATGCTCCACCCGCCGTTGCGTGAGACGAGATGTGCGAGAAACGCCCAATGCAGCTCCGGCCTGCGCTCGTATAACCGCCAATACGCGGCCGTGCGGGTGACGTTATTGCGATTGTGCCGCGCGGTTTCGTCTCGAATCGCTTCGACGAGGGCGCGTTCCTCTGCGGTTAGCTTGGGCGCTTGGGCTCCCTGAAGCGTCCCTGCCGCTTGGCGCAGGCGGCTTACTTCCGCTCCCTCGATGTCCAGCGGCAAGGCCGTCTTGGACAGCTTCGCAGACAGCATCCACCCGGACAGCTTGCCGGACCAGTATCCGGCCACGTTGCCGGGAACCGCCTGCAGCCGCTTCCAGATCGCTCCCCATTGGTGCCGTTCTTTAGGGTTCGTTCCGTTCATCCGTCTTCCTCCCGCTTCAAGCCATTCGATTCGAAGAAGTCTGCGCCGCTTTCCTGCGTACCTGTTTTTGGAGGCTCCATCGGTTCGTCCCGTCTCCGATCAGGAGGCGGTTGCGGAGTCGCGAGCGCTGCTTGCTACAGTATATGGAATGGACGAATATTCCATGCGGTTTAGCGGAAGGAACCGCAAAGTGTCCGGATCGGGGGACGTGCAAGGGTGGAAACAGACCGTGTAACGACATAAAGGGGACTACGATAAAAAGCGCCGCCCTAAGGGCAAGCGCTAATAATGATTAGAGCAGGCGAGAGCGGACGAACCGTCTTCCGTCAGTGTTTATTCTTGACTAGAAGGAGGAGCTTCCGACCCGGCAGTCCCGTTTGCCGCATCACCGGCTTCCGGCTCCACGGAGCCCGGAGGCCGTCTTCCGCCGGGAAGGCGTCCGGCCCGGTAGGCGGAATCCCGCAGCAGGTATTCCAGATGCGCATTGACGCTGCGGAATTCGTCCGCCGCCCACCGCTCCAATATTTCATACAGCTTCGGATCGATGCGCAGCGGAAAGTTTTTTTTCGCCGACATGGGGCCTCGTCAGTAAAGCGAGCTGGTGTTGATAACCGGCTGCGCGGACCGGTCGGATACGATGGCAACCAGTAAATTGTTGATCATGGCGGCTTTGCGCTCCTGGTCGAGCGCCAGCCCGTCCTTCTCCAATTGGGCAATGGCCGATTGCACCATCGCAATAGCGCCTTCGACGATTTTCTCGCGGGCGGACAAGATAGCGGATGCTTGTTGACGTTGAAGCATGGCGCTGGCGATTTCCGTGGAATAGGCCAGATGCGTCAGTCGAGCTTCGATCACTTCGACTCCTGCGACGGACAAGCGGCTTTGCAACTCTTTGGCCAGCTCGGAGGCGACTTCCTCGGTATTGCCGCGCAGCGAGTAAACGGTGCCGTCCAGATTGTCGTACGGGTATTTGCTGGCCACATGGCGCAGCGCAGTTTCGCTTTGGATTTCGACGAATTGATCGTAATTTTCCACATCGAACAAAGCTTTGGCGGTGTCGACGACGCGGAATACGATAACGGCGGCGATCTCGATCGGATTGCCGTCGATGTCGTTCACCTTAAGCTTGACGCTGTTGAAGTTGCGGACACGCAGGGAAACTTTGCGCCGGCCGCTAAACGGCACGACGATCCAGAAGCCGCCTTCGCGAACCGTCCCCAAGTATTTGCCGAAAAACGTTACGACATTCGATTGGTTCGGCTGAATAACCGTAATCGAAGTAAGCAGCAGAAAGGCGACGATGGCCAGAGGGATGCCAAGCAGGAAAAGCTGCTGGACGAAGCTGTATAAGGCCAATGCAGTCAAGCCCAGAATAAGCACAAGCCCGATAAATCCGTTAAGGTGCCATGTTTGTTTTTCCTTCATTCCGCATCACTCCTTGAGTAGAATATGTTTGATGTTGTTTTGATATTCTTATGATATCACTTTTAGTAGTAAATGTAAAATGAAAATAATGGATCAGGTTTCGGTCGAAGATCGGTTGCAGTCCGGTCGCAGCGGATATTGACAATGTGCTTCCCTCGTGCTATAACAGGCTTTAAAACCGATCTCGGCCAAAGCGAGTTCGGACGGAGGTGCTGCATCATGGAACAAATTCGCACGGAGCAGGCATTTAATGAAACGATTCAGCAAGAGAAGCCGACCATTGCCGTATTCAAGACTACCTGGTGCAAAGACTGTCATTACATCGAACCGTTCATGCCCAGCGTGGAACAGGATTACGCCGATCGGCTGACGTTCGTCCAATTGGACCGAGACGAGCTTCCGGACTTGTGCGAAGCTTACAATATATTAGGCATTCCGAGCTTTCTCGGGTTCCGCAAAGGCGAGGAAATCGGTCGTTTCGTCAGCAAGTTGCGCAAAACCCGCGAAGAAATCGAGCAGTTTCTCGATCAGGTCGTGGAAGCGGGCAAAACGGCTTCCCGGTAAACCGGTCATTGGGCACAAGCGGCTCTGCCCTATACGCCATAACATGCGATTTAAGCAGACCTTCTCGTTCCGGAAGGTCTGTTTTTTTGGCGTACAGCGAGTTGCGGATGAAACACGGTATTTTTTTGTGATGGGATCTGTTTAGATGGTAGCCCTTATGGTACGATAGGTAAAATAGCCTATAGGATTTCTTGGAAAGGGTGAACATGCCGTCTATGCATCGTGTCGGCAAAACAAAATTCTTCCCCCTACTGCTCGGAGTGGCAACGTTTCTGCTGATCGCGGTCTGGCATGCAGCCTCCGGCGGACAGGCGGTATCGGCCGAGGCAGCCTCGCCCGTAACGGTCCTGTCGCCAGCAGAGGCCGCAAGCGCCAAGCCCGGGCAGAAGGTATACATCCAGCTCGCGGCTCCCGGCTGGGCAGGCATAGAGATTACGGAAAACGGGCAAATCATCGGTTCCGTAAGCGGGCAAGGACCCAACTACGCGATACCGCTCGTCTGGACTGTTCCAGGCGTTCACGTGTTCGAGGCGGTCGCCGTTTCCGGGACGGGACGAAGCGCGCCGAGACGGCTGCCGCCCGTCGTAGTCAAGCCGGGCGAGCTCGACATTGCGGATATCTCGGCAATCGCGAGAGAGCTGCCGGCGAATGTCATCGATTATAACGGCGACGGCCGCACGAATACGGAGCAAGACCGCAAGGACGATCTGAAAGCGGCGCTTCGTCTGATCCGGCCTGCCCTCTCTGACGGGTATGCGCCCGAGATCAAGGAGGCGCTGCTGCAGCCGGGACCGCAGTCGGGCTCAACCCGGGTCGATTACATGGTGCCCGAAGGCAGACGGTTGTATTATGCCTTGGCAGATGGACATCGTCCGAATCCGTCTATCGGGACCGACGCGTCCGGCGCCGCCTACGTCCCGGGGGAGCCGATTGCCGGAGCCAGCGCATACGAATATGTGGCTTTGACCGAGGCTGACGCTGCCGGCAAAGTCGTTCGATTCTCCAACATCCGGCTGAACGACGCTTTCTTGATGGCGTCGGTAACGGGGCGGGTTCGGGATTCGTTAGATGCTCCGATCGCCGGAGCGACGATTCGTTTCTCCGCCGGGGAGAATAACGGGGACGGGCCTTCGGCCGGCGAGACGACGACCGGGGCGGAGGGAACGTTCGCGCTTCAACTGCCGCCGGGGCTTTATACGGCGACGCTCTTCTCGCCCGGATATGAAAGCAGATCGTACAACGTAACCGTATCGAGAGACGGTACGGCCGGCGTAGACTTGCTGGCCATCGCCAAAATCGAGGCGGGACAAATTCGTATCGTGCTGACGTGGGGAGAGCATCCGCGCGACCTGGATTCGCATTTGATCGGTCCGAATGGGCAGGGAGGGGCGTTTCACGTTTATTACGGGCAGCGCGAGGCCGTCAACGGCTCCAATGAGAAAATTGCGGTGCTGAACCGCGACGACGTCGATTCGAACGGCGAAGAGACGGTCACGATTATGACCTTAAGCCGGCATGTGTATGGCACTTATACGTATTTCGTCCATCAATACAGCCAGGACGGCCGGCTGAGAGAGTCCGGCGCGCAGGTTCGCATCTACGAAGGCATCGAGCAGCCGGACCATACGGTTCGGGAAACGCTTATCGGGAGTTATACGGCACTGGCCGGCAGCGGAGCGGAACGGTACTGGAACGTCATGCGGTTGAACGTAGCCGAAGCGGGCGTCATGTACGAACCGGTGAACGCGATGCAGGAATCGAGCCCCGAGCTTTGGCAGCTCCGCTCGGCGGAGCCGGTGAACGGCAGCGTCTCCTCCGTTCAGATGGAGTATACCCCTACGGCGGCATATGATGGAGAGCCGGTGCAGCAAAGCGATTTGCTCGTAACGGCGACGTTGAACGGTATGCCTTATAACCTGCAAGCCGTACATTACGATCCCGCGGAAAGACGGATCGGCTTCGAGCCAGTACCCCGAACGGCTTCCGTTCAGCAACTGCTCATTTCGGTGAGAGCGGCTCCTTGGGCGATTCGGCTGCTGCCGGGAGAGAAAAAGGCATTGATTTCGGTACCGCCGCTTGAGCAGGACAAACCGAGTCTCGTCGCGTTGGATAGCCTCGAGCGGGCCGGAGGAGGCTTTAGCGCGAATTTGGTGCTGAACGGAACCGCTCCCGTCGTACTGAGCTTGTCGGATATGACCGTTTCCGCTTCGGTGTACGACACCGTTACGGGGTCTACCTATGCGGGCACGATTACAAATCTGGAACTGAACCCGGTGGACGGACTATGGGAGCTATACTTCCAATTGGCGCCTCCGGACCATCCGGTAGCTTTTGCTCCGCAAAGGCTGACCTTGACCGTAACTGCCGCTCAATCGTCGTCGGCGTTCTCGGGTGCCGCTTCGGCGGAATTGGATTTCTACTGGATGATGCCGGTCATGGGACCGAACTCAAATTCTTGGACGCGACTGGCTGCTCTGGCGCCGTCGCAAGAGTATTGGCGCCGGATCGTCGCGGCTGCGCAAGATTATTAGATGGAAGCAGTCAAGCCATCATGCGGGAGGTCCCGGCGTCACGTTGATGTGGCGGCCGGGACTTCTCGCGTTTCCCCGTGCCCCGGCTGCCATGGAATGGGCACCAGACGTTCACATTTCCGAAATGGATTTGCCCGGCGTTTATCGCTATAATTGGGGTAACGCCATGTTCGACTTGATTCGGAACGCGATTGAAACTTAAAGAAGGTGCATCCAGATGGGAAAACGGCTGTATGGATTGGCGCTTGCGGCGGCGATCGGAATGGGGCTCGTCCTGCTGATGGGCGCGCTCGTGACGAAGACGGGTTCGGGCGACGGCTGCGGGACGGACTGGCCTTTGTGCAACGGCAAATTCGTTCCGGCCTATACGATCGAATCGATGATCGAGTACAGTCACCGTTTCGTCACCGCCATCGTCGGATTGTTCGTGCTGGCCACCGCCGTCGGGGCATATATGAAGCTGCGGCATAGCCGAGAAGCGCTGATGTTCGCTTACGGCACACTGTTTTTTACCGTATTACAAGCGATTCTGGGCGCATTGGCCGTCATCTTCCCGCAATCCGATGCGGTAATGGCGCTTCACTTCGGCTTCTCGCTGCTCGCTTTTTCTTCCGCGCTGCTGCTGGCCGTAGGCCTGCGAACCGGAGCTTACGTTCCCAAAGGAATGGAGGCACCGGGCGGTCCACGCGGTTCTCGGCCCGAGGCAGACACCGTTATGTCGGCCGGCATGCGCAAATGGATCTGGGGAGCCGCGGTATATAGCTACATTGTCGTTTATGTTGGGGCCTTCGTCCGGCATACCGAGTCGTCCGGAGGATGTCTGGGCTGGCCGTTGTGCAACGGACAAGTCGTTCCGCCGCTGACGGGAGCCACGGGCATTGCTTTTATCCACCGCATCGCGGCCGTTATTTTGCTAGTTGTTATCGTTATTATCGCCTATAAAGCTTCGCGGCCGGAAGGCGGCTCGCGCTTGCTCCGCAACGCAGCCCAATGGGCTTTGGTGCTCACGGTGCTCCAAGTGTTCAGCGGAGCCTCGGTCGTATGGACATTGAGCTCGGACTGGTATTTGTTGACGGCGCTCGTGCACGTCGTGCTCATATCCGGCTTGTTCGGGGTGCTTTGCTACATGAGCGTGCTGGCCTGGCGGTCCGTGCGGCCGACCGGAGGCAAGAACCGTTCCGCGTGAGGAGCGGTATGTTTACAACTTGCGGGCCAAGGCCGCTGAAGGAATGAAGGGAGAAATTCATGAATTTCGCCAATTTGCGCGCGTTTATCGACACGCTTCGCGCCGAACGGGATGTCGCGGTCATATCCGCCCCGGTCGATCCGTATTTGGAAATTGCGGAAATCCACCGCAGGGTCATCGAGGAAGGCGGACCCGCTTTGCTGTTCACGAACGTGAAAGGAAGCCCGTTTCCGGTGGCGACGAACCTGTTCGGAACGACCCGCCGCGTCGATTTGGCGTTCGGTCCGAAGCCGGAAGCGATTATGAATCGGCTGATGACGGCCAAGGATACGCTGATTCCTCCGACGCCGAAGGCGCTGTGGAACGAAAAAGATCTCATATTCGATCTGCTCAAGGTCGGGATGAAAACGATACCGCACTCGCAGGCTCCCGTGCTGGAAGTATGCGACCGCAACGAACCTCTATCGAAGCTGCCCGCTTTGACGGGCTGGCAAGAGGACGGAGGGCCTTTCGTCACGTTGCCGCTCGTCTATACCGAGCACATTGACGGCAAGGACCATAATCTGGGCATGTACCGGATGCAAATATTCGACGGGCATACGAGCGGCATGCATTGGCAAATCCAGAAGGGCGGCGGCTTCCACTACCATGAGGCGGAGTTGCAAAACCGCGCTTTGCCGGTTACCGTCTTCCTCGGCGGCCCGCCGGCGCTGATCGCTTCGGCAATCGCGCCCGCGCCGGAGCACTTGCCGGAATTGCTGCTGACTTCGCTTATTCTCGGTCAAAAGCTGCCGATGGCGGACAATCCGCTCGGCGGTCATCGGCTTGTCGCGGAAGCGGAATTCGCCATCTGCGGCGAAGTGCTTCCACACGTACGCAGGCCGGAGGGGCCGTTCGGCGATCACTACGGCTACTATTCGCTGCAGCACGATTTCCCCGTTTTCCAGGTGAAGCATATGTTCCACCGCAAAGACGCGATCTACCCGGCTACCGTCGTCGGCAAGCCGCGGCAGGAAGATTACTACTTGGGAGAGTTTCTGCAAAGGCTGCTGTCCCCCGCCTTCCCGCTCGTCATGCCGGCGGTCAAGCAGCTGTGGACCTATGCCGAAACCGGCTTCCACCCGCTGGCTGCGGCGATCGTGCGGGAAAGCTATTCCCGTGAAGCGCTTGGCTCGGCATTCCGCATTTTGGGGGAAGGCCAGCTTTCGCTAACCAAATTTTTGATATTGACGGACCGCTCAGTCGATCTTGCCGACTTCCCCGCACTGCTAACGACGGTGTTGGAGCGGTTTAATCCGGCTACGGATTTGTTCATCTTCAACCACACGTCGCACGATACGCTCGACTATACCGGGCAGCGGCTCAACCACGGCAGCAAAGCGGTTCTGCTCGGCGTCGGCGAGCCGGTCCGGGAGCTTCCCCGTACGTATGCGGAGGGTCATCTGGAGGGGATTTCCTCGGCTGCGCCATATTGCGCGGGTTGTTTGGTCGTATCCGGCGCATCCTATGAAGAAGACCCCGAGCTGGTGCAAAGGCTGTGCGACCGTCACGGCGACAAGCTAAGCCGCTGGCCTCTCGTTATCGTGGCTGACGATACGGCGATCGTCGACGGGCAAACTCCGTTTCTGTGGACGGTCTTCACCCGCTTTAACCCGGCGACCGACCTGTACGCCCGTACCCGGGTGCTGCAGCACCATGTAGGCTTCGAGCTGCCGATTTTCATCGATGCCCGCATGAAGCCGGGTTACCCTGACGAGCTCATTGCGCGCGAAGATATTGTGAAACTCGTTTCCGATCGCTGGAAGGAATACTTTACGTAAGGCGGTGACGGACCATTTTCAGAGCCTGGTTTAACGAACCGAAACGCGTCGACTCCGGTTCTCTGCTGGACGCCATGAATGCGTTAGGCAGCTACCGCAAGCTGCTGACACGGCTGATCGACGAACAGACGCCGGAGTGCGGCAAATATACCCGCTACGAGTTATGGGCGCGCGGCTTGATTCATGCGCTGGACGAGCTGGAGCAGAGCGTATACTGCGCCTCCCGGCTCAGCGAAAGCGTAGCTCACGACCAGGAAGAGAAGATGGAGCCGGAGGAACGGGCGAATTACCGGCGTCATGTCTATTTTTATAAAAACGGATTTATCCGCTTGTTCGCCATTCTTGACAAGCTCGGTTATTTCATGAACGATCTCCTCCATCTCCGCTCGGAGCGGGTGAAGCACAAATTTTCCTACTTCACCGTGCTGCGGCAAATGCAGCATCTGCACGCCGACGTTGCGCTTTCCGAGCCGCTGCAGGCGATCAAGGAGCGCTACAAGGAGCCGCTGGCCCGGCTCCGGAATAAGCGCAATATGGAAATTCATCTGGTCAATACGGAAATGCTCGACGATCTGCTGCACATCGACGCTTGCCGCACCGACCGTTCTTACATCGAGGATTTGCAGGCGAACATGGACGATTTGCGCCAAGGGCTGGAGATGGTCTGCCAGTCTCTGACGGCCGTGTTCGTCTACGCGCATAGGCGCAAAAAAACGTAGCAGTCAACGGGTCGATGAAGAAGGAGGGGAAGCTCCAATGCTTCATGGCAAAACCGCACTCGTCACGGGCAGCGCGAAGGGACTCGGCAAGCGGACTGCGCTGACTTTGGCCAGACTCGGCTGCGATGTAGCTGTCAACTACGTCAACAGCGAGTCCGAGGCTTATGCGCTCGTTGGCGAGCTTGAGGCGCTGGGCGTCCGTTCCATGGCGGTACAGGCGGACGTGTCGCGGCGGGAAGACAATGTCCGCCTGATCGGGACGGTCGAGCGGGAATGGGGCGCGGTCGACATTTTGGTGAACAATGCCGGGCCGTTCATCCGGGAGCGCCGCACCTTCGACGAGTACGAGCTGGACGAGATCGACGAAGTGCTGCACGGCAATCTGCTTGGGGTTATGCAGCTTGACCGTCTGGCGCTGCCAGGCATGCGCCGCCGCGGCTGGGGCCGGATCGTGCACTTTGGATTCGGCAGAGCGGCGGAAGCGAGAGGCTGGCCGCACCGGGCCGTCTACGCGGCAGCCAAGGTCGGGCTCGTTTCTTTGACCAAGACGCTGGCAGAAGAATTGGCGGCCAGCGGTGTAACCGTTAACATGATATGCCCGGGCGATATTCGCGGAGCGAACAAGGAGAAGAGCATCGAGGAAGTCGCGCATCTGAACGATCCCGAATTTCCCGGCGTCCGGCAAGGCAGCGGGGAGGACGTCGCGCGGGTGATCGGTTTTCTATGCATGCCCCAATCCGATTTTTTGACTGGCAACATTATGGAGGTGTCTGGCGGCTTCGATCCGATTCGCAGCCTGGCCGATGCGAGGGGCGGCGGAGCCTGACAAGCCCCAAGCCAAAAAAGAGCGACCTGCCGCGAAGGCAAGGCCGCTCTTTGAAGTTCTTCGATCAAAATACTTGGACAACCTCTGTAATGCCTTCTACTTCTTCCACGAGAGCCCGTTCGATACCGGCTTTCAGCGTTATGGTCGAGCTTGGGCAGCTTCCGCAAGCACCCATAAGCTTAAGCTTCACGATTCCGTCTTCCACGTCAACGAGTTCGACGTCTCCGCCGTCACGCTGCAGGAACGGACGCAATTTATCCAGAACCTCGAGCACTTCGTCGTAAACCGCTTCTTGCTGCGCGTTGTCGCTCATTTGCCTCATCTCCCTTCTCGTATTATTATAGTACATT
The DNA here is from genome assembly GCF_039536325.1 of Paenibacillus hodogayensis. Lineage (NCBI taxonomy): Bacteria > Bacillati > Bacillota > Bacilli > Caryophanales > Paenibacillaceae > Paenibacillus > Paenibacillus hodogayensis. The sequence goes on along the minus strand of NZ_BAAAYO010000010.1, from coordinate 1,037,408 downwards.
ATACGCAAAAATAAAATGGTGCGGACAAGCAAACCGGATGGTGAATAACGGATGAGACCGATTGTAGAATTTTGCACGAACAATATGCATCACGGTACGGACGAGGTTATGCGCAAGCTGGAGGAAAATCCGGAGTTGGATGTGATCGAATACGGCTGCCTGGGCAACTGCGGGCAATGCTACATGGAGCCCTATGCGCTCGTCAATGGGGAGATAGTAGCCGCTTCGTCCCCGGACGAGCTGCATGAGGCCATTCATGCGAAAATCAAAGAGTGGGAAGCGCAATTCGCCTGGCTGGACGAATAAAGGCGCCTTACATTAACCGAAATGATGCTTGGACATCCAAAGCACGCCGCTTTTCAGCACCCGCGGCACTTTGCCCATAATGACCGTCTTCTTGCCCATCATGCCGAACCCGGCTTTTTTACCGAGCGAACCGAGTACGCCCTTCAGCTTGATCGACTTTAGACGCGGCGTCTCGCCCTTCCAGACGGCATGCATGACCTCGGCGACCTGTTTGCCTTGCTCCTCGGCCGCTTGCGCGCTCGGACTGAACGGCAGGCTGGCGCAATCCCCGACGACGAACACGTCCGGGTGGGTCGGAATCTGATGGTAGGCATTCAAGACGACGCGTCCCTGCGCGTCTTTGTCGACATCGAGGTTTTGCACGATCGGACTTGGCTGAATGCCCGCCGTCCATACCGTCAGGTCTGTGGTGATTTGCTGATCGCCGTTGTGCAGGATTCCCGGCTCGACTTGTCTGAGCGAGACGTGGGACAGCATGTCGATATCGTGCTCCGTGAACCATTCCCGCACATAGCCTTGAAGCTTGTTCGGAAACGAGGACAAAATGCTCGGTCCCCGGTCGATGATGCGGATGTTCAGATCCGGACGGCTCTCCCGCAGCTCGGAAGCGATCTCCACGCCGCTCAGGCCTCCGCCTACGACGGATACTTGCGAGTAAGGGCATAAGTCGTTAAGCGACTGGTACGCCTTGCGCGAGCCCGACAGCGTCTGAATGCTGTGCGAATAAGCTTCCGCTCCGGCGATGCCGTGGTATTTGTCCACACAGCCCAACGCGATGACGAGCCAATCGTAGGATAGCGGGTCGTTGTTGTCCATGAGGACGAGCTTGCGTTCCAGATCGACGCCCGTTATTTCTCCATACTTCAATACGATGCGCGGATCGTTCGGAAACGCTACGCGGATTTCCGCTTCGGATACCGTACCGGCCGCCAACGCGTAGTATTCTGTTTTTAACCCCTGGTAAGGCATGCGGTCGACGAGGACGACTTCCGTGCCCTTCGGCGGTTCTTGCTCCAGTAATTGGAGGGCCAGCGTCAAGCCGCCGTACCCTCCGCCCAAAATGACGAATCTGCTCATTCCCGATGAGGTCCTTTCCGTATTCCTTATAGTAGTATTAAGATGTCACGTTCAAGGGCAGTTTATAAGCAAGCCGGACAAAGGCCCTTAATGGAACACCTGAATTTCGTTGTAGAACGTATCGCGTTCGATCGGAATCCGGTTTGCTCCTTTAATCATATGCACGAGTTCGTCGCGGGTCAGCCCTTCCGGAGAAAGCGCCCCTGCCGAATGGCTGATTCTTTCCTGCACAATCGTGCCATGGGCGTCAGACGCGCCGAAGGTGAATGCGAGCTGGGCGAGTTGAGTCCCGAGATTGATGAAATACGCTTTCACATGCTGCACGTTATCGAGCATCAGCCGGCTGATGGCGATCGTCTTCAAATCGTCGAATGCCGACGTCCGGCGTTTGATGCCCATGCCGGTGTTGGCGGGCTGTACCGAATTGGGGATGAATACCATGAAGCCGTTCGTCTCGTCCTGGAGTCCGCGCAGCTGGAGCATATGGCGAATCCGTTCTTCTTTCGTCTCGATGGACCCGTACAGCATCGTCGCATGCGTGCGGATGCCCAGCTTGTGCGCCGTCCGGTGTACGTCCAGCCACTGCTCGGAGGTAGCCTTCTCGACGTTCATCTTGTTGCGGTACCGTTCGGTCAATATTTCCGCTCCGCCGCCCGGCAGCGTGCCAAGCCCGGCATCGCGAAGCTTTTGCAGCACTTCCTGGTAAGTCAAACCGCTGATTCGCGAGAAAAAGTCGATTTCCGCCCCGGTATAAGCTTTGATGGTCACATCCGGATAGTTTTCTTTAAGCACGCGAATCGAATTGACATAATACTCGAACGGTACGTTCGGATTATGGCCTCCGGTAATGTGGAACTCGCGCATTTTCGGATGATAATGTTTCGAGACGTAGTCCAGAATCTCGTCGGGCGTGAGCGTGTACGATCCAGGCTCGCCCTCGTCGCGGCGGAAGTGACAGAAGGCGCAGCGGTCCTCGCAGACGTTGGTGAAGTACAGGCTCATGTTTTCGATAAAATAAACGTTCCGTCCGTTCTTGCGCAAATTTACTTTGTTGGCCAATTGGCCGATACCGAGAAGATCGTCCGATTCATACAGAAATACCCCGTCTTCCAGCGTCAGCCGCTCCCCCTGCTCCACCTTGTCGGCAATTTCCGCCATACGCTTGTCCGGGTTCGTGATGATGGTCGTCATAGCTGTGCGTTCCCTCCTATACCAAAGCTGTAATGAAATAAAAGTTGGTGCGTCCGGCATCCGTAGAGCTCGACTTCATTATAAACCTCCTGTTGCACCGGGGCAACAGGAAGAGCCTTGCATTCCTTCCGGATCGGGGCCGAAAACGGGTTTGCCGCGGAAGTTCACCCTCTTGAGGCTCCGCGCGAATAGGAGTATACTGGACATAGAACGTCTCGAAGGAGGGAACGATATGATTACCATTTCGGAAGAAGCATGCGATAAAATTAAAGAAATGCTGGCAGCCGAGGAAACGCCGAACCTGTTTTTGCGCGTTGGCGTGAAGGAAGGCGGCTGCAGCGGTTTTTCATATGGGATGGGATTTGACGACGATCAGCAATCGAGCGACGAAGTGCTGGACATCAACGGGCTGAAGGTGGTTGTCGATTCCGACAGCACCAAATATTTGCGCGGCTTGGAAATCGACTTCAAGGATGCGGCCATGGGGGGCGGGTTTACGATCCATAACCCGAACGCCATCGCTTCCTGCGGTTGCGGCCAGTCGTTCCGCACGAAGGAAGAGGCGGGCAAGCCGAATCCGGAGCAGTGCTGACCGTCAGCTTTCATTTGTGAAGATAGATAGGCCCCTGGCGTTGTCCGGGCGCTGAAACAAAAAACCTCTTCTGTCGGGTCAGGCTTGCGCTTGTCCGCCGGGGAGGTTTTTTTTGCGGCCGTTATTCATCAAAATGTAACAAAACGCGCGCCGATCCGGTTGTTTCGGTGCGGAGCCATCCTTTATGCTAAAATGAAGAAAGGAAGTAGGGGGAATCCAATTGGACAAGTCCAGCAAGTTTATGCCTTATATCGTCGTGTTCTCGATCGTTTTGATCGGCATTATTGCCACGTTGTTCTTCTTGCCCGGTTATGATGGAGAGATTGGCTTCGACGTTACGATTTTTCCGCTGTTGAACGCCATATTCAACTGCTTTACGTTCGTCTTCCTGTTGGTGTCGCTGTGGGCGATCAAGCGGAAAAACATCCCGCTGCACCGCAATTTCGTGCTGCTGGCGTTCGTCTCGACGTTTTTCTTCCTCATCTCGTACGTCATCTATCATTTTTTGACCGAGCCTGCCAAATTCGGCGGAAGCCCTGTCGTCAAAATCATTTATTTGTTCATTCTCGCCACCCACGTTCTGCTGGCGATCGTCAACGTTCCGCTGGCGCTCATTACGGCAACGCAAGGATTTGCAGGACGAATCAAGCAGCATAGACGAATCGCCCGGTGGACGATGCCGGTATGGCTGTATGTAAGCAGCACCGGAGTGGTCGTTTACCTGCTCATCTCGCCTTATTATTAAATGGAAACGCCGCCCGGTCGGCTGCTTGGCCGTGAGCGGCGTTATAAATGTGTTAGAGGGGTTAAGTCATTACTTTGCTTCCTTGCAAACCGGTGACGCCATTGCTGGTGAACGAAAACCTAAAACAATGAAAGCCCTGCCTCTCTTCCATCCTTACGATTCCTTGATCGTGCCAGTGTGAATCAGGTTCATCTCGAATCAAACTCTTAGGGTTAATGGAATTTGTGGTAATGGCGTGAGGGGTTTGGAGGGAATACAACTAGCAATACAATAACACACTTAATTAGAATACCATGCTTTCCTCGATTTGTCAAAAATGCGGCTCCGACCAGGCGGAACGATTCCGTTTCGATCCGGGCAAAACGGTCGCTCTTGGCTCTTCCGCAGGCGGTCATCTGGCGGCGATGCTCGCCACGATCGCCGATGATGACGATCTCGGTTTTTCCCTGGAGATGCGCATCCGCGATACGCGGCCACAGGCAGCGGTGCTTTACTGCCCGGCGACGATCCTTCATCCGGCGGACAACTTCGACAGCTTGAAGCCGTCGATCGAGAAGTTGTTCGGGGCGACCGAAGCCGAGGACGCGCCCTACAGCGAAGCTTCCCCGTATGACCGGATCGACAATCGGACACCAACCACGCTGCTCATTCATGGCGACAAGGACGATACGATTCCGCTTGAACACTCCGTTCGCTTCCGGAACAAGCTGGATGCGAACGGGGTCCGCGCCGAGCTTGTCGTGCTGCCGAATGTGCCGCACGGTTTCGGCTATGGCGTTACGACGCCGGCGCAGCTGGAATCGCTTGCCGCGATCGAATCGTTTTTGCGCGGGCTGTCGTTCTGAGGCTTTGACGGTTATATGACAACTGTGCAGGAGGGGAGCGATCCCCTCTTTTTTTAATGTTATTTTAAGCTTGCGGGTTTACAATATCCGGATGACGTTTTCTCGAAGAGTAGGAGGGAGTCGGAATGAAGGACTACCGAACCGTATCGTTATGGGGTAGCTTGTTCGTGCGTATCTCCGTATTGCTCTGGATGAAGCTGGTCCTGTTGCGGCTGTTTCTCTATCAGAATATCGACTGGGGCGGGGCTGCGCTGGATTTGGCTTCCGTCGTTGTCCTGACCGGCCTGGTCGAGATGTTCGTACCGCGCCGGATGCGAAATGCGGCGTTTTGGGGTATCAACGTCTTGGCTTCGCTTATTTTGTTTGCGGCAGCGCTTTATTATACGCATTTCGGGTCTATCGTAACGTATACCTCGCTGTATGGCTTGAAGCAGGTCATGCAAGTCAAGAGCAGCGTCAAGCAATCCATTCACTTGGAGCATTACATGTTCTTCGCCGATATGGCCGTCGCGGCGCTGCTCCGGCTCGGCTGGCGCCGGCGTCTGCCCGTTTGGAACGTTCTGTCGCTCGGCAAGGCATCGCTGGCTGCAGTCGTCGTGGTCGCTTTTGCCGTATCCGCCTTGTCGATCCGCGCCGAAGGGAAAGTGCGCAATGAGCTGGTCCGCGCCGAGAAGCTCGGCTTTTTCAATTACCAAAGCTCGTTTTTCCTCGACGCTTGGGAAAACAGCAGGGAAGCGAGATTCGCCGATACCGCCGAGGCGGCGGAGACGATCCGCCGCATTCAGTCCAAATTTCCGTACAACAGCCAATCAAGCGCGGAACTGCCCGAAGGGGAGAGGCCTCAGCCGAAGCTGTTCGGCTCGCAGCAAGGCAAAAACGTGATCGTCGTGCAGGTCGAATCGCTGCAGGATTTTACGATCGGCTACACGGTCGAGGGGCGGCCGCTGACGCCTGTCCTGAACGAGCTGGCGGGACATAGCTATTACTTCAATAACGTTTTCCAGCAGATCGGACAAGGCAATACGTCGGACGCGGAATTTATGTTCAACACGTCGCTGTATCCGGTCGGCAGCATCCCGATGTCGACGGGATACGGCAACCGCCAGCTGCCGAGTCTGCCCAAGCTGCTGAAGGACGACGGCTACGAGGCCGTGACGTTTCACGTGAACGACGTCGGCTTCTGGGATCGCGACAAGATGTATCCGGCGCTCGGGTTTGACCGTTACTATGACAAGCCTTTTTATAACAACGATCAGTTCAACGCTTTCGGCGCATCCGACGAGGAGCTGTTTCGGACGGGCGTGACCCGGTTGGCCGCCATCCGCGATCGCGGCAAGCCGTTTTATGCGCAGTTCGTGACCGCCTCCAGCCATCATCCGTTTCTCATTCCCGAGGACAAGAAGCAAATTCGGCTGCCGGAGGAAACATACCGGAATACGCAGGTAGGCGAATATTTGGAATCGGTCAACTACGCCGATTATGCGCTCGGAACGCTGATCGACCAGCTAAAAGCGAATGGCTTGTGGGAAGACACGGTTCTCGTCGTTTACGGCGACCATTCCGGGCTGAAGCCGCAATACAACGATCCCGAGCAGGTGACGCGTCTTCTCGGCATTCCGTATCACGAATACGTGACCCGCTTTAACGTGCCGTTTATCGTGCATGTGCCGGGGCAGACGGAAGGCGAGACGATCGGGCAAGTCGGCGGTCAGCTGGATATGATGCCGACCGTGGCGAACTTGCTGGGCATCTCGCTGGAACGGCGGGATTTCGTCCATTTCGGACAAGATCTTATGAATATTAGCAAAAACGTGTTCGGCATCCGCTATTATTTGCCGACAGGCTCGTTCGTCAACGACGATATTTTGTTTATTCCTGGCGAAAGTTTCCAGGACGGAACGGCGGTATCGCTGCAAACGCTGCAGCCCGTAGAAGATTTGACCCCTTACAAAAAAGACTATTATTATGCGCTGTCGCTCATGCGGGCATCGGACGAATATATGAAGGTACTGCCCCGGCGCGATGCAGCCGAGTAAATTTGCTCTTTTTCTGTTGCCCTCTTCGGGCTCGGCGGTCTATCCTGTAGAAGTGGAACTATACAAGTTGAACGAATGTTTTGGGAAGCCCATTTCATTCCGAAAAGGACTGCCTTGCTGCTCAGACATCTTGTTTTCAACTCCTGGATTGAAAAAAAGACTCGGCGGTATGGAGTTGAAAGCCAAAACTCGCTGCAAGGCAGATCCCTTTCTCCATTTCACTTGGCCATTCCAGGAAGTGATTTCGTTCAAATTATATAGAAATGAAAGCAGGCTGTGACCGATTCGATGGAACGAGGTGCAGAATGAAGAAGTTTATACTCGGCGTTATCTGCGGCGCAGGTATAATGGCCGCTCCGGTGCTGTATGCGTCGGACGCTGTCGTGGCCAAGCTATGGCCGGTGGAGGTCGAAGTGAACGGAAAGCCGCAGCAGCTGAGCGCGGACGAAGCGATATGGAACATTAACGGCAAAGCTTATGCGCCCGTTCGCTGGCTTGCCGAGCAGCTTGGGGCCGGCGCCATGTACCGGGATAGAGATGGCGAGCTTTCGATCCGCTCCGAGCCCGCCGAAGGGGACCCGATGTCCAAAGCCGAGTGGCTTGTCCAGTACAGGCTGAAGCTGGGCATGTCCGAGCAGGAGGTGCGGGATTTGCTCGGGGAACCGGCTGCGGCCGTGAAGAACGCACAGAATATTGGCTCGTGGCGGTACGATATCGGCGCGAAGCCCGGTTACCGGTTCGGCGCCAAGCCGGGGAGTGCGGATGTGGACGCTCTGCAGGCCGGCAGCATTGCCGCCCAGGGGTACATCGTCTGGTCCGGAGAACGCCGCGTGGAGCAAGTGATGCTGGCTTATGCCCGTCAAGGAAATATAACGTTTCATTACTTGTTCCCGGACGGCTCGACTGGCGGAGGCTTGTACGAGTAGCCGCACGGAACGTTAGTCCTCCAGCCGGAATCGTGCCAGATGATCGAACAACTGCTCCTCGCGTAAAATAGACGCCTGCCGACGCCCCATCAGATCGAAGTGGGGGAATGGAGGACGGTTATGAATGTAACGAGGATCGAGTCCCCGGGCTTTGCACCAGGCTGCCAGCCGTTCCAGATCGGCACAGCCGACCTTCGTCACCGTGCGGATGCCGGGAAAGCGGGAATCGAGCCAATAGTGGGTCAAAAAGGCGATTTCGCCGCGGGATACCGCGTCTTTCCACCGGTTCAGCTCGTCTCGGGTAATGCCGAAAGCCATCGGGACTCCTCATTCCTCTCGGTTTTATCGGTCGTCGTCTTCTGCTATCGGCCGACTGTGGCCCTAATTATAGCAAACCGGCGTACGGATGAACAAATCCAAGGGAGACGAAGCATATCTGAAACGGCAAACAGCCCGCCAAGCGCCGCGATACGGCGTTAGATGGGCTGTTTGCGCATCTTTTTTCTTACCTGGAGAACACGTCCGCTCGGTCGCGGCTGACTCCTCCCGTACGCTGTTATTGCAAAATCGTTTCGATCCGCTCGATCACGTCGCTGGAAAGCCCGACGCCGGATGCCGCCGCATTCTCATCGACCTGATCCGGACGGCTCGCTCCGACGAGGGCGCTGGCGACGTTCGGCTGGCGCAAAATCCAGGCGATAGCCAGCTGGCCGACCGACAGGCCGAGCTCCTCGGCAATCGCGGACAATTGCCCGACCTTGGCGATTTTCTCTTCCGTAATGCCTTTGCGCATCCCTTCCAGCCGTCCTGCGCGGCTGTCGGCGGGAATTTGGTCGGCTGCTTTGTATTTGCCGGTCAGCAAGCCTTGGGCCAGCGGAGAGAAGACGACTTGGCCGATGCCGTGGTTCGTGCCGAACGGAATCACTTCCTTCTCGATGTAACGGTTGAACATATTGTAAACCGGCTGATTGACGACGATGCGGTCCAGCAAGTAGCGGTCGGCCACGCCGAGCGCTTGGGCCATCTGGGCGGCCGTCCATTCGCTGACGCCGGCATAGAGCACCTTGCCCTGACGGATAAAGTCGTCGATCGTGCGCAGCGTTTCCTCCACCGGGGTCTCCGGATCGAAGCGATGGCAGTAGTAAATATCGACATAGTCGGTGTTCAGCCGTTTCAGGCTGGCGTGCAGCTGCTCGAAGACGTGCTTGCGGGACAAGCCGCGGTCGTTCGGACCTTCGCCCATCGGCCAAAACACTTTCGTGGCAAGCACGTAGGACTCGCGGGAATACGCTTGCAGCGTTTCGCCGACGACGACTTCCGCCGCGCCGCGCTCGTAAACGTTGGCGGTATCGAAAAAATTGATGCCCAGATCATAAGCGCGGCGAATCGAATTGACCGCATTGTCGCGCTCTACATACCCTCCGTAGGTCAACCAGCTGCCAAGGCTGATTTCGCTCACTTTCAGTCCGGTGTTTGCCAGCTTGCGGTATTTCATCGATGAATCACTCCTCGTATAGTATGGGCCCTTTTCTATTATAAAAAAAGCTGGTACACTTTTAAAAGTAGTGAAATTAGTTTGATATAATTATGCTTGGACTAGCTGCTACAATTTTGAAAGCAACTATACATGGACGGACGAGCGTTCGAAAGGCGCTTTCCGTATTTTAGGCAGGGGGAGATCGATTTGGGAAAAGCGGCAATGAACGCCACGAAGACGGAGAACGGGCAGGAGGCGAGGAGCGCGGAGGACGGGCAGGGCGCTAAGCCGGCTGCGCGGATCGGTTATACGCTGAAGGAACCCGTCTGCATCGAATGCTCGATCGAGAAGACGCTTGATGTGATCGGGGGAAAGTGGGCCTTTCTCGTGCTGCGGGAGCTGTTCGAGGGAACGAAGCGGTTCGGCGAGCTGCAGCGCAGCATTCACAACATTAGCCCGACGGCGCTGACGAGCACGCTTCGCCATATGGAGAATAAAGGCATTCTGGAGCGGCGCGTCTATCCGACCGTACCGGTTACGGTGGAATATACGCTTACGCCCAAAGGACAGGATTTGCATCCGATCATTAAAAGCATGAAGCTGTGGGCGTCCAAATGGGCTTGAATGCCCGCTACTCCAGAAGCTTGAATGCCCGCTACTCCAGAAAGCCTTTGCGCAGCGCCTCGTTCCGGAACTGAAGCGGGCTTAACCCGGCCGCTTCCTTAAACACCTTGCCGAAATAATGCACATTGCAAAAGCCGGTCTTCTCGGCAATCTCCGTAATCGTCCATTGTCCGGTTACCAGCATCTGCTTGGCCATGTTGATCCGGGTCGCCGCCAAATAGTCGGTGAAGGTGAGTCCGGTCACTTCCTTGAACAGCCTGCTGAATCGCGAAGGGCTGCGGCTTATCAATCGGCTTACCTCTTCCAGAGATAGCCGTTCCGCGAATTTTTCCTCGATATATTGCAGCGCCGGGCGCAGCGATACCTCGTCTTTTTCAAGCGAGGGGAGCTGCTTCGCGTAGCTGCGCATCAGTGTCGTCAGCATCCGGTAAATGCACGACTTGATCGTCATTTCGTAACAAATTTCCTTGCGCTTGTATTCGTCGTCCGCCAGCTCCAGCTCGCGGTTGAGCGTTTCCCACAACGGATCGTTGCGCCGGATCGGGTTGCACACCCGGTTGGCCTGGACGAACAGACTGTAAATATGCCGGGTCTCGAAGCCTTCCAGCAGGTTGGTCACGAACAGCCGGTCGAAGATCATCCCCTTCACTTGCGCCGGGACGTCCGGGTGCGCCGCGATCGCATGCACCTGGCGGCTGTTGATGTACAGAATATCGTCCCGCTCCGCCGTGAAGGTTTGGTTGTCCAGCGTAACGGTGACGCGGCCCTCGACAATTTTAATAAATTCCAGATGGTCGTGCCAATGCGGAGTGACGAGGAAGCCTCGGACCTGTCTGGAAACATGGCTCATCCGAAACGGAAACCGTTTGCCGACAGAAGGATCTTGCCGTTTGCCCGACGGGATCATCCATCTCCCCTCCTTTTCGCGTTTGCCTGCTTCGGCCGCACCGAAGCGGCCTGCTTCTGCCCTGATTATACCACGACGAGCCGCCGCAGGAGCATAATCGTATCCATTTCCGGCATGACTTTATATAGAATGCGGCCCCCTCCTCCCGTATGATGAGGATGAAACGAACACGCGATCCAAGCGATCGACAGGGGGGGAAGCCGCTCGCGAAGCGGCGCTACAGATGGCACAGAACAACAAAATCGGCATCGGACTATTGGGAACGGGCAACCGCGGGGTTTATTTCGGCGGCTCCTACTTCGGCAGCCACCCGGAATGCGAGCTTGTCGGTTTGTGCGACATCCGTCCGGAAAGCTTGGCGTTCGCCAAGGAAAAGCTCGGCGACATTCCGGCAACCGAATCGCTGGAGCAGTTTTTGCAGTTGCCGGGCTTGGACGCCGTTGTCATATGCAGCAACGACCATGCCCATACCGAGCATACGCTCGCCTCGCTGCGGGCAGGCAAGCACGTCTACCTCGAGAAACCGATGGCCCAATCAATTTCGGACTGCGACCGGATGGCGGAGGCGGGCATGCTGGCGAAGCGCGTATTCATGGTCGGTCTGGAACTACGGTACTGCTCGCTGATGGAGGAAATGAAACGGATTATCACCTCGGGGGAAATCGGAGAGATCAAGATCGGTACGGTGGTCGACAACGTTTCGGTGGGCGGCGATTACTATTACCACGGAGCGAGGCGGCATAAAGATTACGTGAATAGTCTCATTCTCGAAAAAGGCACGCATTCGCTCGACTTGGCGAATTGGCTGATCGACGCTTCGCCGGTCAAAGTATACGCTTCCAGCGGGCTGGACGTATTCGGGGGGGACGCGCCGAGCGACAAACGTTGCCGCGATTGCAATGAAGCCGACACCTGCGCCTATTACGTGGATAACCGCAAGGGGCTGGAGATGGACTACGGCGGCGTACGGATCAAGGACGATTTGTGCGTGTACGGGGAAGATATCGATACGGAGGACAACGGGCTCGTGCTGGTCGATTACGACAACGGGGCGCGCCTGTCGTACATGGAATGCCACTTTACCCCGGAATATACGCGCGAATTTATGTTTACGGGCACGAAGGGCAAAATCACCGGCTTTTACAACAACGAGCAGGAGTTCAAAATTACCGTCGCCAAGCGGCACTCGAAAGAGGTGCAGACGTATTATCCCGAGCGTCGTTCCGGCGGGCATGGCGGCGGAGACAGTTCGATCGTCAAGACGTTTATCGAGCTGATCCGCAAGGGCGAGCCGGCCATGCCAGGCATCTGGGGCGCCAGAGACAGCGCCGCCATCGCGATCGCGGCAGCCGAATCGGTAGAGACCGGGATGCCGGTACGCATTCCGCCCAACGAGACGCTGCGGCTGGCCGGAGCGGTCCGGTAACGGGGGAAAGGGGAGTTGTTCGGAACGCCTGAGCGAATGTGCGCACCGGGCAGCCCGTCTAATGAATCAGCCCGCTCTCTTTCGCCTTTTTGACCAGTCGGGTTGCGGCTTTGTTGATCCATTCCTTCAGCGCGATGCCGACGATCAGGAACAGCGCGGCGTAGACGCCAAGCAGGCACAGGTCGCGGATGACGATATCGGGGAGCATCCCGCCCACCGCCTCCCGCATCAAACTGATCGCATAGGTGAACGGCAAATACGGATGGATCGCCTGGAAAAAGGCCGGGGTCACCTGGATCGGGAACGTGCCTCCGGAACCGGATAATTGCAGCACGAGCAGAACGATCGCCATCGCTTTGCCAACGTTTCCGAATACGGAGACGAGCGTATAGACGATGAGCATGAAGACGGAGCTAATAACCGCGCCGAAGGCTACGAAAGCCGCCGGATCGGCGACATAGGTACCGAGCAGAAGCATATCCCCGGCCGTAACGATCAAAGATTGTAAGACGGCGATCGTCCAAAAAGTCAGGAAACGGCCAAAGTAGACATGATGACTCCGAATACCTTCGCCCGGCGCATGAATCTCGACCGAGAGCAGCGAGACTAGCAGCAGCGCTCCGACCCATAACGAGAGCGTACTGAAAAAGGGCGACATCGCGGAGCCGTAGTTCGGGATCGGATAAAGACGGTTTTCTTTCAGAACAACCGGTTCGGCAAAAAACGCGCTCTCCTTGGAAGCGTCGTGCCGCAGCAGACCGATTAGCTCCTCGAGACTGCCTTGCTGCTCCAAAGCTCTTACGGCATCGGCCGTTTCCCGAATTTTTGCCGCCGCGGCGGGCATATTAGCGTTTACGGCCTGAAGCGCCTTGCTTCCCGCAGCAAGTCCTGCGGCGGCATCGGCGACGATCGCCTGCACGTTGGGCATGCTTGCGTTCGCCGCCTGCAATGCGGCAAGCGCCGTTCGCGCCGCTTGGGCTGCCGCGTTCAACCCTTGAGTGACGGCAGGCTGAATGTCGGTGTCGTACCGGGCGATCAGGTCCGCCAGCAGCAAGGACGCCTCGCGCGCTAGCCGCTCCATTTCGCGGATTAGCTCCGCGGCGGGCTTTTCTCCTTTGACTAAAGCGGCACGCGCCGCATCCAGCAATATCTGCTGGCGCTGCAGCTTGGTCTGGAGCTGGACGAGCTTGGACGAGACGGCCTGCAGCCGGTTTTGGCCGGCGAAGCCGTCGAGCCGCTGAAACAGGGCCGCCAGCGAACCGGCCGCCTCCGCCGCTCCGCCAAGCCTTCCGGACAGCCGCTCCAGTGCAGCAGGGTCGGCGGCGACGGTGCCGGTGCCCTCGCTAAGCGCCGCAGTCATCTGAGAGGCTGCCTCCGCCGTCATCCGCAGCAGTTGGAGATTGTGCAGCAAGTCCGGTCCGGCGGCCTCTGCCGCCCTGGCTCCGCTGTCCAGAGCGTCTGCCAGCCGTGCGGCGAGCTGTTCGCTGTCCTTTGCCAGCTTGACGATCGCGGGCAGCCGCGACTGGATATCCGCGACGATCCGCTCCGCCTTGCGAATATCTTCCTCAGCAGTGGCGGCCGCCCGTTCGATATCCGGCAGAAGCGTCTCCAGCTTGAATACGATCTCTCTCAGCTTCAATAAAGTTGGCAGTTCGTTTTGCAGCTCGATGCCGATTTCGTTGAAAATACGAAAAATCGTTCCATTGGCCGTTTCGATGAAATGGCGGCTCACCTGCTCGATAATCCCGCTTGCGCCTTTCCCGGTAATTTTCGGGGAAACGGCGTTTATTTTTTCGTTGACATCATAAATAAGTTCGGCTTTCTGCGGATTGTCCGACAGAATCGTGCCAAGTTGAGCCGAGAATTGCCCCGGTATGATGATGCAGGCGTAGTAATCGCCCCGCTCTACGCCCCGGACCGCCTGCTCCTCGTCGGTAAACGTCCAACCGATATTCGTATTGCCTCGCAGCGACTCGACGATTTCATTGCCCAGATTGAGAGAGGTCCCGCGAAAGGACGCGCCTTGATCGAGGTTGACGACGGCCACGGGCAATCCTCCGGTCTGGCTGTACGGGTCCCAGGAGGCGACAATATTGAACCATGCGTACAGCGAAGGAAGCACGGCAAGGCCGAGCACGATGACGGCAGCGGCCCAGTTGCGGCCCAGTCTGGCCATATCGCCTGCGTATATGTTAAAAACGGGCTTCATGTGGGTAACATCGTCCTTTCCTGCCGTTTTTCACATCCTTGAAGGCAAACGGTTGAGTAGAATTAGTATGGATGGAAGTGCGGCAAGCCATTCGCGCGAAACAGAAAGAAGATGCTGCTGCAGCCATTGCCCATTTAGGCATCTTCATCGTATGATGTGAGATGGAATAATAGATGGGGAGAGATGATGCTGTGAATGCGATACAAACCAGATTGGCGGCGCTCGGGGTTTACCGGCCCGATCCGTATGCGCCCGAGGATCTCGATGCCTATTGGGCCGATACGCTGCAACGTTACGCAAACAAGCCTTTAAACGATTCCGTAACGCCGGTCGAGCCGTTGTTCCCGTTAGCAGACGTTTACGACGTACGCTATGAAGGCTTCGACGATACGCCGATCGCCGGCTGGTATATGATTCCGCGCGTGGAGTCGGGAAAGCGGCTGCCTTGCGTCGTCACTTTCCACGGCTATGGCGGAGGGCGGGGCTATCCGGAGCGGTATGCGCAATGGCTCCTGCTGGGCTATGCCGTGTTCGCCGTCGATGTGCGCGGGCAGAAGGGCGATACGGGCAATCGACTGGCCAGCGGGAACGGAACCGCCAAAGGCTGGATCGGCCAAGGGATTATGGATAAACACAACTGCTATTACCGCGCCGTGGCGATCGACAGCATTAAAGCGGTCGAATGGGTCGGCGGCCGGGAAGAGATCGATCCGGACCGGATCGTAGTCGAAGGAGGCAGTCAAGGGGGAGGCATTGCCTTGCTGACGGCGGCATTGAGCGAACGGCCGGCGCTTGCCGTAGCCAACGTGCCGAATATGTGCCATATGGACTTCGGCCTACTGAATTCGACCGGCTCCCTTACCGAGCTTTCCACTTATGCGAACGAATTTCCCGATCGGCTCGATGTCGTATTGGACACGCTATCCTACTTCGATATTTTGAATCTGGCGGAGCGGATACGCGTTCCGGTAATTTTGTCCGTCGGCTTGAAGGATACGATCTGCATGCCGGAGACGGTATATGCCGCCTATAATCGGCTGACGTGCAAGAAGGAAATTCATCCGTATCCGTTTATGGGTCACGAACATATTGGCTACCACAACCGGAAGACAATCGAGTTTATCCGCCGTCACTTCGGTTGATACATAAACCATAGCTGAAAGCCGCGCTGCCGCCAAAACGGTTAAACGCGGCTTTTTTCAATTGTCGGCGTCCCCGCGGCATGGGCAGAGTACGGTCTTGTATTGTAGCGAGGCATGACGAGGGGAAAATGAAAAGGCTGCGTACCTTGTAAGCGTACGCAGCCTTTCTGGCGAGTCGGGGGACTACAAAGCTTTATCAAAGAAGTTGAGTACGTCCGTTCTCATCTCTGGCGTTTCCTGATGCCCCGTTTCGTACCGGAGCAGCTTCCAGGCGTCCGACGCGCCGACGAAGCCGTATACGCTTTGCAATTCTTTCTCGATCCGGTCCAGCCCGTCAACCGGCGTAAGCGGATCGAGCGTGCCGGCTACGCTGAGATGCTGTCTCGGCGCGATCAGCCCGTTGATCTGCGCCGCATTGAAGTGAGTAAGCAGATCGGGGACATAATAATAAAGACCGTGACGGTCAAGACCGCCTTCTTTCATCAACGCATGAAAATCGGTGAGGCAGCAAATATCGGCGACCGCCTTGATGCGCGTATCGAGCGCGCCGAGCCACCATGCCATCGTACTGCCCATCGACATGCCGACCGTGCCGATCCGGGACGCGTCCAGCTCGGGGCGGGTCACCGCGTAATCGATCGCCCGGATGGAATCGTACAGCATCATGCCGAGCAGCGAACGGCCATGCCACAGCATCTCCTTGAAGACGGCCGATTCGGTCCGGCCGCTGCGTTCGCCGAATACCCAGCTGTCGATGGCGAGCACCGCGTAGCCGCGGGCGGTCAGCGCTTCCCCGTAGCCGGGCTGCTGCAGGTAAGGAGCCGGGGAGAGCAGCTCTTCTTTGCCGACCTTGTAAAATCCGCCATGCGAATGATGATAAACAATGAGCGGCGATTTATCTTTTCCTGCTCTCGGCTGCTTCGGCAGCAGCAAATAGGCGGGAACCGTCTCGATGCCGTTCAGATCGAGCGCCAGCTTCTCCAACGTATACGTGTCCCGGTCTTCTCTCAGGACCGTTTCCGCCTGGATCGGCCGGTTCCGGGCCGGTAGACGTCCCAGCAGCGTGTACAGTCGAGTGCGGTTTTTCCTTTGTTCCTCCAGGAACGGTTCGAGCGCATCTGTATCCATCGTTCATTCCCCTCCAGTCCTTATTGTAACGGATTGAGAGCCGGAGGGAAAATGCGAATATATCTTTTTTTATGCAAAAAATAAATATAAGATAGAATCAGGACCGAAAACGGCGGGGGGACAGGGATGAAAATCAAAATTAATTTGTCCGTGGACGGCGAGCGGGTGAAGGAAGACGTTGTGGAGATTCCCGATGTCAAGCTGGAGGAGCTGTCCGAGGAAGAGATCGAGGCGGCGGCGGAGGCGGTCGTCCGGCGTTGGGCCGATCGCAAGCTGAGCATCGAGTGGGAAGTGGCCGAGCAGGAATAAGCAGGGGAACTGCATTGACGTAGCGAGCCGGGGACAGAAGGCGAAGGGGAACCATTTGCCGCTTTACACAAGCGTTTCAGGCTGGTACAATCGGAGCATGGGCAACCGGAGTGAAGCACACCTGGTCGGCGTTGATACGCCGGGGTGTGCTTTTTTGCGTCCCGCCGAGCGGAGGAGGAGGTCGTTATGAACAGTCCGGCCGGCTATGTCCGGGAGAAAACGCCGGAAAGCTACCAGGCTAGTCGAGGGACAAGCCGCGGGGAACATGCGCACAGCGATCGGGAGGACTTCCCGAGAAACGATCAGGATAGAGGGGCAAGTGTGTCGCAAGGCGGCCGGGAAGGCGGGCTGAACAGCAACCGGTCTGGCGGTCGGAAAGGTTTGCAGGCAAGCCGTCACAAGGAAGAGCCGGCGCGTACGCCTCACGACGAAGCGTTCAAAAAGCTGCTGCAGACGTTTTTTGCCGAATTTATCGCTTTGTTTTTTCCCGAGCTGGACAAGCTGCTCGATTACAGCCATTCCCGCTTTCTGATGCAGGAGCTGCTGGTCGATGTGGTCGGCGAGGAGAAGCGAACGCTCGATCTGCTGCTGGAGACGCGTTACCGGGGTACCGGGGCGTACGTGCTCGTTCATTTGGAGCCGAACTCTTACCGGGACGGCGATTTTCACGAGCGAATGTTCATTTATTTTGCCCGTATGTTCGAACGTCACCGCAAGGAGCATAGCGTGATCATCCCGATCGCCATCTTCACTGCGGACGACGCCCGCAACGAGCCGGATTCGTTGACCATGGCGGTGGCAGAGCATGCACTGCTGCATTTTCGGTTTCTGAAGGTGGAGCTGAGGAGCTGCGAATGGAGGCGGTTTGTGGACTCGGACAACCCGGTCGCTGCTGCGCTTTTGGCCAAGATGGGGTATACTGGGAAGGAGAAGCGGGAGGTGCGTTTTGCGTACCTGAGGATGCTGTTGCGGCTCAGCCGGAAGCTTGATAAGGCACGGCTTGCGCTCGTAATGTCGGTGGCCGACCTGTATTTCAAGCCGGATGCCCGGGAGGATGAGGTGTTGATGAAGGAATTGAATAAACGCTATCCCGAAGAGAGCGCGGCGATGCAGGAGCTGATGCCGGCCTGGAAGCGGTGGGGCTACGAGGAAGGCATCGAGAAAGGCATCCAACAAGGAAGAGAGCAAGGCATAGAGCAAGGGAAGGAACAAGGCTTGCAAGCCGCTGCCCTTAACATGCTGCGCAAATCGATAGATGTCGTACTTATCGCCGAAATTACCGGAATGAGCGAGACGGATATTGAGGAGCTGAAGAAACGGTTGTAGAGTGCAGGGGAAACTCGGGCAAGAGCTCCCTTGAAACGCTCCGGCCACGATTTTTGCCTTCCAAGCCTTCCAGTCCTGCTCCTGGACGGCTTTTTGTCATGGGGCCCGGAGGCGGTGCGGTAGGACATACTCTTATTAAGAAATGAATCCATACAAATTATTTCCATAAAATATTTTTATTGAGATTTATAATCAGTCTCTTGTGTATAACTTTATGCACACTATTCGACCTGTATGTCAGACATATTTAGACAGTTGTCAACAAAGTGCCCACAAGATATCCACACATCGGTGTGGACAAGGGGGCAGTTGTCCCGCTTGGGAGCCCATGTTACCATATAGAAAATTAGCTGCAAAGTAAGGTGATGGTGTATGAAATCATTAAGCAACGAAGCTTTGATCGATTCCTACTACAAAGCCATCGATCTGAAGCTGGACAGGGAATTTGTCACACTGCTGCTGGTGGAAATCAAGAGACGCAAACTGAATATTGCATACTTCGAAGCTCAGGCCAACTGAGCTTTTTTCTTTTATAAGGGGGGATTCGCCATGTTCGATCAATCTCCATATGAGTCTCGGCTGGAATGGGGGGAACGAGGAGTACGGGAAGCGGCTGCGAGAGGGGATATTGTCATCGTCGTCGATGTGCTCAGCTTTTCTTCTACGGTCGCGACAGCGCTTCATTACGGAGCGATTGTTTTCCCGCATGCGAAAGACGAGCATTTGTCCGCCTTTGCCAAACGTCACGGCGCGGCCATCATTAACGGACGTTCCGAGGCTGCGGCCGCCGGAGTGGCGACGCTATCGCCGGTTTCGTTCCATCCCGGCCATGCGGGAAGTCGTTTTGTACTGTGCTCGTTAAATGGGGCCGTGTGCGCCAGGGCCGGAGCTTCCGCAACAGCTTTGATGGCCGGCTGTTTGCTCAACGTTTCTGCAATTGCAGCCGAAGCGGCACGGCTGCGCGCAGCGACAGGCGCCAGCGTGACCGTCGTGCCGTGCGGGGAGAAGTGGACCGAACCGCTTCCAGGGGAAAACGCGCTAAGACCATCCGTCGAAGATTACTTGGGTGCCGGAGCTATCCTGCACGCTCTCGGCGGAAGCTTATCGCCGGAGGCGGAAGTGTGCGCGGGGGCTTTTCTTCAGTCCCGTGGACGAATCGCCGAGCTGATCTGGGAATGCGGCAGCGGGCGGGAGCTCAGAGACAAAGGATACGGCGCCGATGTCAAGCATTGCAGCCGTGTGGATGTCTTCACCGTCGTTCCGCTGCTGCGCGAAGAACGTTTCGAGGTGGCGGCTAAGTGACGCCAAGACAACGTAAATAATCCCCCTGCGTGCTGGTTGCAGGGGGATTTGATATTCTTTGGCATACGCTTCGAAGCAGCTTTGATCAACGCCCCGAACGGGGTTCCGCAGCATCGGCATCCTCGGCGTGTTTAAAGCTGCGGGCGAGATACATGACCGGCGTGGAGGCGGCCGTGATGACGAATTTGAACAAATAGGTAGTCAGCAAAATTTGCAGCCAAACTTGGAGCGAATACAGTCCGGCGAAGGCGATCGTGCAAAAGACGAGCGAGTCGACCAGCTGGCTGACCGCCGTGCTGCCGTTCGTGCGCAGCCAAAGCTGATTGTAGCCGGCAAACTTGATTTTCAAATAGCTGTATACGCGTACGTCCAGAAACTGGCTGATGAAATAGGCGCACAAGCTGGCAGCGGCAAGGCGGGGCATAAGCCCGAATATCGATGCCATGGCCTGCTGCATCTCCAAAGCCAGTTCATCGGTATAAGGCGCGAAAGCCAGCGCCATCTGCATCATGACCGTCGAGGCGAGCAGGCTGAAGAAGCCGAACCAGACGGCCTGCTTGGCCGCTTTGGCCCCGTACTTCTCGTTCAGCAGGTCGGTCGCCATGTAGATGGACGTGTAGATCGTATTGCCGAGCGTCATGACGATGCCCAGCATCTCGATCGTTTTGGTCACCTGAATGTTGGCCAGCACGGTGGCGAAGCCGATCCAGGCGTACAGTCCTTTGCGGCCGAACAGCCGGTAGCAAAGCAAAAACAGGCCAAAATTGACCACGACAAAGAAAATGCCCCAAACCAAGTTAAACATCAATCGTCAATCCTCCATAGTTTTGGTATCGCGGGATGGTTTCGAACCGCGTACGGGCGTTAAAGCCCGATTTTGTCATCATACCAAATTCCTTGTCGATTACAAAGAAAAACTTTCGCCGAGATAATATACAGGTATCACTTGCATTAAGTGTATTAAGTGATATAATACACTTATGACGGTTGAGCAAGCAGGGGCAAGACGGGAGGAAAGCCTATGTCAGGACAGCAGGTTGGTCAGCTTCGATTCCGCATCGATTTCAGCCAACCGCTTTACGAGCAAATATTGGAACAGGTCAGAAGCTCAATTGCGAAGGGAGAAATCGCTTTGGGAGACAAAATGCCATCGGTGCGCGAGCTCGCCCAGGAGCTGCGGATGAATCCGAACACGGTGATGCGCGCCTATCAAGAGCTGGAACGGGACGGATTGACGGAGAAAAGGCGCGGGCAAGGGACGTATGTCACGTCCTCGGCGGAAAAGGTAAGCCGGTTCCGGACGGAGCTGGCCTCGCAATATATAGAAACGTTCATGACCCAAATGGAAAGCTTGGGACTGACTTGGGACGATATCGAGCGCTATGTGCGGGATAAGACCGCACCGGGTAAAGGAGGAGATTGAGCCATGACGCAACCTGTCGTCGCATGCGAAGGGCTTACAAAACGGTATGGCAAAAAGAACGCGCTCCTCGAGCTGAGCGTCGAGATTCCCGCCGGACGCATCGTCGGCGTGCTCGGACCGAACGGCTGCGGCAAGTCGAGCTTGTTCCGCACGATCGCCGGGCTTGTGACGCCGGATAAGGGGAAGATCGAGGTGCTTGGGCAGAAGCCGGGATGGAGGACGAACCGCGATATCGCTTATATGCCGGACCGGGCGCGCTGGTACCCGAGCCATACGGTACAACAAGCTTTCGAATGGGGACGCTCGTTCCTGCCCGGTTTCGATAAAGAAGAGGCGATCCGGTTCGCAGAGTGGATGGATATCGATCCGGACATGAAGGTAGCCGGCATGAGCCGCGGGCAGGAGGCCCGGGTGATGCTGATTTTGTGTCTTGCCCGCAACGTGCCGCTGGTTATTCTTGACGAGCCGTTTGCGGGGATCGATGTTATTTCGCGGGAAGCGATCGTGTCGGGCGTCATCGACCATTTGGAAAGCCGCGGGCAATCGATGCTGATCAGCACGCACGATATTCAGGAAGTCGAGGGGCTGTTCGATTATACCGTGATGATGAACCAGGGGCAGGCGATATGGTCCGGAGAAACGGACGATCTGCGGGCCGAATACGGCTCGCTGCATAACGTCTTTCGGACGATGTACAAGAAGGAGTGGAGACGGTGACACCATTAGCGACGTTTTGGGCGCTTGTACGCCACGAATATAGAGGAAAAGGAAGCTGGCGCAAACAAAACCGCTCTCCGATCACCCGAAGATGGAAGGCCGTTTATGCGGCGATCATGCTTGCGGCCGGGCTTGGCGTCACTTTATACTTGGCCGTTCACCATACGCTGCGTTTCGAGCAGTTGTGGTACGTCACTTATGGATTGCCTTATATGTTTTTCTTTTTCGGGTACGGCAGCTATAAGCGGGAGTGGGAGAACGAAACGTATGGCTGGTGGCTGACGATGCCTTACCCGCGGTTCTGGCTTATTGCGGCCAAATGGCTGGGTGCGCTGCTGCGCATTTTGACGATCTGGACGATCGTGTACGTGCTCGCTTTCGCTTATGTCTCGCTAATTACCATTGCGCTGGAGTCTTATACGTTCGCGGATGTCGGGCATTTCATGGTGACGGGGTTCAACTGGCTCGTCTTGACGATCGGCTTCAGCCCGTTTATTACCGCTCTCGGTTTGTTCACGGGGAATACGCAATACACGACATTGCGTCCGTTACTGCCGGTACTGTGGGTCCTATGCATGGGCGGCATGGGCACGCTGTATTCGGCCTCGTTTAACAGCGAGATAGGCGATTTGTTCGCACAGATGAACGGCGAGCATCCGGTAACGCTGCTGCCCTTCTCGTGGATGGCCGCAGCCGTCATCGTGGCTAGCTGGCTGGCCGCATACGGACTGATTCGTTTATCCGCCTATTTGCTGGACCGCCGGCTGCTCCTTTAAAGGGGAAACGGCCATGCCCTGTTAAGCATATTTAGGAGGGAACCGAATGGACACTCTTTCTTCGGCACAACGGAACCCCGTCGAAGTACCTGACGATACCGTGCTGCAAGTGACGAATTTGCGCAAAACGTACGGCAAGAAGCAAGCTCTGGATAACGTGACGTTTTCGCTGCAGGCAGGCACCTGCTTCGGTTTCTTGGGACCGAACGGGGCGGGGAAGTCGACGACGATGAAAATATTGACCGGTATCGTCAAGGCAGACAGCGGAGAGGCGCGTCTGTTCGGCCAAGATATGACGACCGATACCGAGAGGATCGCCCGCTATATCGGTTATGTTCCCCAAGAGATTACGCTGTACGAGAAGCTGAGCGCATACGACAATCTGGTTTTTTTCGGCGAAGCGTACGGCGTTCGCGGGAGCGAGCTGAAGCGGCGCATTGCCGATGTGCTCGACAAGACGGGACTGACGGATCGGGCCCAGGACGAGGTGCAGACATTCTCGGGAGGCATGAAGCGCAGAATCAACATTGCGGCGGCGCTGCTGCATCGGCCGAAGCTGCTTATTCTCGACGAGCCTACGGTCGGCATCGACCCGCAGTCGCGCAATCACATTTTTGAAATGATTCGCGAATTGAACGGGCAAGGCGTGACGATCATCTATTCAACGCACTATATGGAGGAAGTCGAGGCGTTGTGCGATCAGGTCGCGATTATGGATCAAGGCGCGGTAAAAGCGATCGGCCCGCTAGGGGAGTTGCTCGAGCGGTACGGTCGCAAGGCGATATACATCGAAGCGCCGGAACTGACAGCCGCTCCTTCCGATCCCGATGTAAGCAGGGCATCCAGGGAAGGCTCCGGCTGGATATTGGAAACCGACCGCGTCGGGGAGGTCATGCAGCGGCTGCTGGCCGCGGCGGCGGAGCGTCACTGGGACGTGAAGCAGTTGGAGGTCGTCCGGCCATCGCTGGAGCAAGTATTCCTGACTGTAACCGGCACCGCTCTGCGGGACTGAATGGCCACAATATCGTGAAGGAGGCGTTTGACGATGAAGGCGATCATTTGGAAAGAGCTGAAGCTGATCCGCAAAGACAAGCGAAGTTTCTTCTTCCTGCTGCTTATGCCGATTTTGTTTATTGTCATGTTCGGATCCATCTTCGGCGGTTCGGCCGATTCGGGCAATATTTCGCTGCAGGCGGTCGATCAGGACGGCACGCAAGCTTCCAAGACGCTGCTGGAACGAATCGGGCAGACGATGAACGTGAAGGAGTCTGCTGCGGCGGCGCTTGACGAGCAGGTGGAGAAAATCAAGCGGGGACAGCTTTCGGCCGTTCTGGTCATCCCGCAAGGCTTCGAGGAAGCGATGAGGCAAGGACAACCGGCGGATGTAAAGCTGGTGCAGGACCCTTCCGCGCAGGCTTCGCTGGCCCCGATTCAGGCTATTTTGAACAGCGTATTCAATCAATACCGGGAACAAAAGCTGGCAGGTTCCTTGCAGGCGATCGGGCAAACGAAAGCGCAGACCGATCAACTGCTCGCCTCGCCGATCCGGGTGGAGAACGCGCCGACGTCGTCCGACCATTTCGATTATATCGACCAGGTCGTTCCCGGTATGACCGTCATGTTTGTATTTTTCATCATGATTACGATGACGCGGCGGTTTTTCGACGAGAAGAAGACGGGCTTGCTGTCGCGCATCCGCAGCACGAATATTAAGCCGCTGCACTATTTGATCGGCATGTGGGTGCCGTTCGTGCTGACCGTCATCGCCCAATGCGTCATCCTGTTCACGTTCGGACACTTCGTGTACGGGCTGAAGCTGGGCGATCTCGAAGCGCTGTCGCTAATCGTGCTGGCTTTGAGCATCGCCGGCACTGGGATCGGGCTGGGGCTGTCGTTTATCGTGCCGGGAGAAGGGGCGGCCATGGTCATTACCCAATTGATCTCGATGGGCGGCGCGATGGTAGGAGGACTTTGGATGCCCTCTTACTTAATGCCGCAGTTCGTGCAGACGATCGGTCATTTTACCCCGCAGTATTGGGCCCAGCATTCGCTCGTCGACGTGATCGCGCACAGCGCGCATATGTCCGATGTCGTCGGGGCGGTGGCTGTCTTGCTGACGTTCGGCTTGGCCGGTCTCGTCGTCGCGCTGCTGCGTCTGCCCGGCTTTCTGCGCTCGGCGGCCAACTAAGAGAGGCCCCGGGGAGAAAAGATTGCTTTTTGGAAAAAGCGTGCCGCTCTCGGGCAGCCGCCAGATGGACACAAAAAGGTACTTCGTCGCAAAACGAAGTACCTTTTTGTACAGTATGGGCTATCGCCGTTTATTAAAACTTCATGTTGCTGCTATGTCCCGGAGACAGCTTGGCGTCCGGATCGATATAAACCTTGGCGTTGTTGATGGCGGTCGGAGCTTCTCCGAAGCCAACGGCAATCAGCTTCAGCTTGCCCGGGTAGGTCGTAATGTCGCCTGCGGCGAAAATGCCCGGAATCGAAGTTTCCTGACGGGAGTCGACAATAATCGACCCGCTGTCGATATCCAAGCCCCATTCGGCGATTGGACCGATGGAGGAAACGAAGCCGAAGTTGACGATAACGGCATCGACCGGAAGCGTATTGACGGCGCCGGATTTGATGTCTTTGATCGTTACGGATTCGATAATGTCGGTTCCGTTGAGGCTCTCGATTTCTGTAGGCGTTACTACGTTCACCTTCGATTGCTTGAGCAGCTCGACGCTATGCTCGTGCGCGCGGAACTTGTCGCGGCGGTGAATGAGCGTAACTTGCTCGGCGATCGGCTCGAGCATAAGCGCCCAGTCGACCGCGGAGTCGCCGCCCCCGCTGATCAATACTTTTTGACCGGCGAATTTGTTCAGGTCGCTGACAAAATAGTGCAGGTTCTTCTTGTCGAAGCGGGAAGCTTCCGGCAGATCCAGCTTGCGGGGCTCGAACGCGCCGACTCCGGCCGTAATGATAATGGCTTTGGAGCGGTGGACAACGCCGGCATCGGTTTCCACCTCGAACTGCCGCTCGTCTTTTTTCGTCACTTTCAGCACTTTTTCCTCAAGCCGGACATCGACCGGGAAATGGCTCATTTGCTCGTTCAGACGATTGACGAGCTCTTGGGCGGTTACTTTCGGAAAACCGGCTACGTCGTAAATATATTTTTCAGGGTAAAGCGCAGCAAGCTGTCCGCCCAGTTGCGGCATGCTCTCGATGATTTTTACGGAAGCCTGGCGCATTCCTGCATAAAACGCCGCAAACATCCCGGCGGGACCCCCGCCGATGATGATAATATCCGTCAAGTCTTGGTTGTGCTCATTTACTGGCGCTGACACGTACAAGGACACCTCCTAATGGTTATACCACACCCTATTATTATAATCGTCTGACCAGTTGATGAAAAGAGAATTTGTCACAAATAACGACAAAATTTAGACAGTTTGTCGCTTGATATTTTGTATGGGAAGATATATGATTGCTCTTGATAAAAGGTTCATAATATTGTATGTAAATACAGTTCATTGTATGAGATGCAGCGAAAGAACGGTTGTTTCTTAAAAATGCTTGTGTTTTTTTTCACAATGTAGCTTGTCCAGACGCATACCCTATACAGAGAAAGCCAAACAAACGGATATGGATGGGATCAAAGATGAGTACAGTTCCAAGGATCGTCATTTTGGGCGCCGGCTATGGCGGCGTGCTGACCGCTTTAAGATTGCAGAAGGAACTCAACTATAATGAAGCGAACGTTACGCTCGTCAACAAGCACGACTATCATTATATTACCACCCACCTGCACATGCCTGCCGCGGGAACGGACGATCCGGAAAATGCGCGCGTCAATATATCCAAGCTGATCGACGAATTCAAGATCGATTTCGTCAAATCGACGGTCGTCCAGATCAAGCCGGTGGAGAAAAAAGTGATTTTGGAGGACGGCACGCTGTCCTACGATTATTTGGTCATCGGTCTGGGCGGCGAGGCGGAAACGTTCGGCATTCCCGGACTGCAGCAGCATGCCATGAACATCCGCAGCATCAACAGCGTCCGTCTGATCCGTGAGCATATCGAATACCAGTTCGCCAAGTTCAAACGGGAGCCGGAGCGCCGCGACTACCTGACGTTTGTGATCGGCGGGGCGGGCTTTACCGGCATCGAGTTTATCGGCGAGCTGGCCGACCGCATCCCGAAGCTGTGCAAGCAGTTCGACGTCGACCCGGGGCTGGTAAAAATCGTCAATATCGAGGCTGCTCCGACCGCATTGCCCGGCTTCGATCCGGAGCTCGTGGACTACGCGGTGCAGGTGTTGACGAACAAGGGCGTCACGTTCAAAATCGGCACGGCGATCAAGGAATGCAAGCCCGAGGGCGTCGTCCTGGCGACAGGCGAGACGATTCCAGCGGCGACGGTCGTCTGGACCGGCGGCATTCGCGGCAACCGGCTTGTGGAGCAGGCCGGCTTCGAGGCGATGCGCGGCCGGGTCAAGGTCGATCCGTACTTGCGGACAGCCCAATACGAAAATGTATTTATCGTCGGCGACTGCTCGCTGTTGTTCAACGACGAGGGTAAGCCCTTCCCGCCGACGGCTCAGATAGCCATGCAGCAGGGCGTCAACTGCGCCTTTAACCTCGTGGCCTCGATTCGCAACCAGCCGCTGCGAGAGTTCAAGTTCGACAACAAAGGCGTTGTCGCATCGCTCGGCAAAGGCGAGGCGGTCGGCATCGTCTTCGGCAAGAAGCTGAAGGGCGGCTTCGCGGCATTTATGAAGAAGCTGATCGACATGCGCTATTTATATATAATCGGCGGTATCGGGCTCGTCCTGCGCAAGGGCAAGCTGTAGCGCCGAACCGGGAAGGCGGTAACCCGTGAGACATTGCAGCGTACAAGTTCGCGGACTTTTGACCCGCGAGGAGCTGGACCGTTATAATGCGTTGATGGAGGTCGGCTCTTTCCTGGAGTCGCAAACCCGTTACGATCTCGCTTATACGGTACAAAAGGAAGTCGATCTGCTGATTATGCCCGCGATCGAGCGGCTGAAGGAAAAAGGCCGCGCGCGGGACAAGGCGGACGAGGAATATTTGCGCGGACTCGCCAACGACGATGAGGACGAGGACGACGATTGACACCAACGGCCGGGCGTATGCCCGGCCGTTTTCGCGTGTAACGAATGCCAAACGTTCCTGCTTAGCGGTCGTTTTTTGGCGTTCGTTCGTTTTCGCAGCAAACTCGTTCGTGGACGGATTTTATCATTGACAGAATAGGACGTTCCATTTACATTGAGGTTATCGATAACCTCAACGAATGGAGAGATGTGCGCGATGAAGGACGGCTTGACGAAGCTTTTCTATGCGCAGCCCGCCAAGCAGTGGGTGCAGGCGCTTCCGATCGGCAACGGCCGGCTCGGCGGCATGGTTTTCGGAGGCGTAGTCGAGGAACGCATCCAGATGAACGAGGATTCGATCTGGCACGGAGGCCCCCGCAAGCGCGACAATCCGCAAGCGCTTTCCCATCTCGGGGAAATACGCCGGCTTCTGTTCGAAGGGAAGCCGCAGGAAGCCGAACGTCTCGCCCGCTTAGCGATGACCTCGCAGCCACAGCATTTTGCGCCGTACCAGCCGCTTGGCGATTTGAAGCTGCAGTTTGAAGGTTTCGGACGCGACGTGACCGATTACGAGCGCGAGCTCGATCTGGAGACCGGGATTGCCAGCGTTCGTTTCTCTAGTTCCGGCACGGCGTTTCGCCGCGAGACGTTTGCGAGCGCGGCCGATCAGGCGATCGTCGTCCGGTTGACGGCGGATAAGCCGGGAAGCTTGACCTTCAGCGCCCAGCTCAGCCGCCGCCCGTTCGAGGGAGAAGTCCGGCAGGCCGGCCCTGCCGCCATTTCCATGTCGGGAACGTGCGGACCGGACGGGGTTGCCTACTGCTCCCTTCTGAGGGCGGATTGCGAAGGCGGCACCGTGAAAGTCATCGGCAGCTACTTATCCGTCGAAGGGGCCGACGCGGTTACGCTCCTTGTAACCGCCCAAACATCGTTTCGTCACGCCGATCCGGGCACCGTCAGCGGCAAGCAGGCGGACGATGCGGCCGGAATCGGTTACTCCGCTCTGCGCGACCGGCATGCGGCCGAGCATAGGAGCCTATTCGGGAGAGTCCGGTTGGAGCTGGCCGATCCGGACGGCGATTCCCTTGCGCGGCTGCCTACCGACGAGCGGCTGAAGCTCGTTCGCGGAGGGGAGCGTGATATCTCCCTCGAGGCTTTGTTTTTTCATTTCGGCCGCTACCTTCTCATGGCCAGTTCCCGGCCGGGCACCCTTCCGGCCAATCTTCAGGGCATATGGAGCGAAAGCCATACGCCTCCGTGGGATGCGGATTACCATATCAACATCAATTTGCAAATGAACTATTGGCCCGCCGAGGCGACGAATTTGGCCGAATGCCACGAGCCGGTATTCGATCTGCTCGACCGGCTTCGGACGAATGGCCGCGAGACGGCGAAAACCGTTTACGGCGCAGGCGGATTCGTCGCTCATCACGCAACCGACCTTTGGGCGGATACCGCTATACAGGGCTCCTACATCCCGGCCATATTTTGGCCTACCGGGGGAGCGTGGCTTGCTTTGCACGCGTGGGAGCATTACCGGTTCGGCTTGTCCGCGGACTTTCTGGCGGAACGCGCCTATCCGATTATGAAGGAGGCCGCCGAATTTTTCCTCGACTTCTTGATCGAGGACGATCGGGGCCGACTCGTAACCGCGCCGTCCTTATCGCCGGAAAACCGCTACATGCTGCCCAATGGGAACACCGGCTGTCTTTGCGTCGGGCCTTCGATGGACAGTCAAATCTTGCATGCTTTGTTTTCCGGCTGCATCGAGGCGTCGCGGCTTCTGGCGCGGGACGATGCGTTTCGCGGCAAGCTGGAGGAGGCGATCGCGAAGCTGCCGCAGCCAGCCGTCGGCAAGCACGGCCAACTGATGGAATGGTCGGTCGATTACGAGGAAACGGAGCCCGGCCATCGTCACATTTCCCATCTGTTCGCCCTCCATCCGGGCGAGCAGATTACGCTGCGCGGCACGCCGGAGCTGGCCAAGGCGGCGCGGGTCGCTCTGGAACGGCGGCTTGCTCACGGAGGAGGCCATACGGGCTGGAGCCGCGCGTGGATTATTCATTTCTGGGCCCGTCTGGAGGAAGGCGAGCAGGCGTACGAGCATTTGCATGCCTTGCTGAGCCATGCGGTCCATCCGAATTTGTTCGGCGATCACCCGCCGTTTCAAATCGACGCGAACTTTGGCGGAACCTCGGCGATCGCGGAAATGCTGCTCCAGTCGCACGGAGGAGTGCTGCATCTGCTGCCGGCCTTGCCCATGGCATGGCCGGGAGGACGAATTCGGGGACTCCGGGCAAGGGGAGGCTTCGAAGTCGATATCGAATGGCGGGACGGCAAGCTGACCGCTGCCGTCATCCGCTCGGAACGAGGCGGGGATTGTGCGATCCGCGCCGATAAGCGGCTTGCGGTATACGCCGCCGGCGAGTCCGGGGAGACAACGGTTGACGAAGGCGAAGGATTGCTTCGATTTGCCGCAGAGCCGGGCAAAAGCTACCGGGTCGTGCCCGTATAGGAGGCGTTAGCCTGGCGATTGGATTGGAAAGGTGAGGCGGGCTGTCATCTATTTGTATGTTTACAGCCGATGCTCCGTGCGGTATTGCTTAGGAGTCATGCCGCAATTGTTCTTAAATACGCGGCTCAAGTAAAACCCGTTCTGGTAGCCGCAGCATTCGGAGATTTGATCCAGCGTCAAGTTCGTCTCGGCGAGCAGCTTCTTCGCTTTTTCGAGACGCAGGGCGGTCACGTATTTGATCGGAGTCGTACCCAGCTCGACTTGGAACTTCTGGCATAGGTACACGCGGCTGACGCCGAGGGAGACGGCTAACGCATTCAGGCTGAACCGCTCGTACGCCTGCGCCTGAATCCGTTTTGTCGCCTGCTGAATAAGGGGATCGGATGAATGGGAAGCTTCCGCGGTCGGCAGCTGTTCCGTCTGATCGCAATACATGAGCCAAATATGGTGCAAATGGTGGTTTCTCCCGATCATGCTCCACCGCTCGTCCAGAAAGTCGCGGCTCTTCAAGGCGGCGTAATCGTCCATAAGCTTCTCCGTATTGCGCAGGCTGACCTTGCCGACCGGAAGGCGGTCCAGACGAAGCGGGTCGAGCTCGTTTCCTTGATCGTCGCCCCAGCCCATGCGGAGCACGAAAAGGGTTACCGGGGAAATGACGACGCGGCGAAAGACGACGCCCGGCGGACAAAAAACAAGATCGCCGAAGGAAGCGGTAGCGCTATGGTTTTCGATTTCGTAATAAAACGCCCCGTCTTCCACGGCAAAGACGAGCCATTCGTTTTGGACGCTTTCGTATTCGAAAAATTGCTCGCGCCGGACCACGTGCCGGAAATACGTCAGCCGCGGTATATGTCCGCATAGAGGAAAAGACATTGTCACACGCCCCCGTCTGCATCTTCGTCGTGAACGGACGAGTACAAAGAGCCAGGCCGTTGCTCGGTATTCGGAAAGGCCCGACCTCTTGCTAAGCAAGGGATCGGGCCTTTTCATGAATACGGTGTAAGGCCTGACTTTGTACGAACTCGCCCAAGCGGCGATCTTTTGTATATCTTTTAGGTTACAAAAGTGCATGGTGAAAGTAAAGCGGTTTCTCCTACAATACATGTAGGGAAGCAGGCCTGCCGTACCTAAAAAGAAGACAAAGGGGAGCGCTTACAATGGGAACGACCAAACGGATGCCGATCATAACGGCTTTAACTCTCGTTATCGCTGTACTGGCAGCAGCATGCAGCGCTGCGACTAAAGAGTCGGAAGCGCCGGCGCCCGCTGCGGCGGTATCATATGCCGACGAGCCGGCAGAGCTGGTTATATTCGGGGCGGTGGGCAATACGGAAGAAGTGTGGAACGAAAGATTCGGGACAGCGCTTAAGCAGAAGTTTCCGAAATTCAAATTCACGTATATTCAGGGAACGGCCAAAAACACGCTGCAAAGCATGATCGCCGCCGGCCAGACGATCGATCTCATCCACGATTCGCTCGGCGGCATGCGCGCCAATCTGATCGAGAACGGGTACAACTACGATTTGTCCCCGCTCATGAAGACGCATCAAATCGATACGAGCCGGTTCGAATCGGCGGTGTTCGATTCGCTCAGCGACAAAGGGAAGCTGTACGGATTTCCGCTGCACGACGGAGGGTTGGTGCTCTATTACAACAAGGATATTTTCGATAAATTCGGTGCCACTTATCCGAAAAACGGAATGACATGGGACCAGGCGATCGAGCTTGGCAAGCGATTGACCCGCTTCGACGGTATTCAATATATTGGCCTTGGCGTTTCGATCCAACACATGCTGACGATGAATCCGTATTCGCTGCCGTTCGTCAGCGAAACGACAGGCAAAGCCGCGATCGATACCGACGCGTTCCGCAAGCTCGTCACCAAGACGATTCTCGAGCCGACCGAGGCGGACGGGTACCGCCCTTACTTAGCCTCCTTGAATAGAACGTTTAACAACGACAATTTTATGAAAGACAAAAATATGGCCATGTTCGTCATGAATTTTTATTTGCAATTGCAGCCGGACTTCAACACGTTCAATTGGGGTATCGCCAGCTTGCCGGTGTTCGGCGATTTACCCGGGGTCGGCTCGCAGCCTTACCCGAACGGTCTGTTTATTACGAGTACGAGCAAGTACAAGGATCAGGGGATGGAAGTACTGAAATTTATGGTTTCGGACGAATTCCAGATGGAGCTGTCGCGGAAAGGATTCATTCCCGTCGTCAAAACGAAGGCGGTCCGGGATGCATTTGCGCAAGATACCGCTTTTAAGGACAAACAAGTCGTCGATGCGCTGTTTACGAATAAGCCTGCGGCCCCGATGGTGCGCTCCGCTTACGAAGGCTTGGTGACGGCGCCGCTCGGCGCGAATTTGACCAAGGTGATGACGGGCGAGATGGATCTGAACACGGCGCTGCGCGTGACCGAGGAGCAAGGCAATAAAGCGCTGGAAGCGGCGGTGCGCAAATGAGCGGCGGGCTGGACAGAGGCCGGCCTGCGACCATCCCGATGCCGGAGGAGTATGAGATTCATGGCGAGTACGACGTTATGGTGTTCGGAGGTGGATCGGCAGGCTGCACGGCGGCCATTCAGGCGGCCCGGGCCGGACGGCTAACGGCGCTGGTGGAAAAAAACGGTATCCTAGGCGGGACGACGACTGTAGCCTCCGTCAATTTCCCCGGCTTGTTTCACGCTTGGGGCAAGCAGGTTATTCGCGGCATCGGCTGGGAAATGATCGAACGGACCGCAGCGCTCGGCGGGGCGGCGCTTCCGGATTTCTCCGTCATTCCGCAAAAGCATTGGATGCACCAAATTTCGGTAAACCGGTTTATTTATAGCGCCGTGCTGGACCGGCTTTGCCTGGAAGCAGGCGTAAGCTTGCGGCTGCACGAAATGCCCGCCGCCGTCAGAAAAGGCGTGAACGGGACGTATGTTGCGCTCGTCGGCAAATCGGGGTTGGCCTGGTATAAGGCGAACAAGCTGATCGATGCGACCGGCGACGCGGACGTTGCGGGCATGATGGGGTATGCGCGGAAAAAAGGCGAGCATCTGCAGCCGGGAACGCTGATCAACGATATCGGCGGCTACGAGCTTTCGGCGGTGGACGCGGATAAGCTGAACGGCGTCTATGAGGAGGCGCTTCGAAACGGGGAAGCCGTCCACAGTCGGAACGGAATCTACCAGGATCTGAAGTCGGGACGCATCAACATGCACGTTCAAGACATCGACGGTTCCGGATCGGAGACGCGGACACTTGCGGAAATCAAGGCGCGCCGGCAACTGCTGGACACCGTAACGATGCTGCGCCGGGTGCCCGGATGCGAAACGGTCGAGGTCCGTTATTTCGCCAACGAATGCGGCATTCGCGAAACTTGGCGCATTGACGGGGAAGCCGAGGTCGACGAGCAGTCGTATGTTTCCGGCTACGTCTGGCCGGATGCGATATGCTACAGCTTTTATCCGATCGATTTGCATCACCACAGCGGATTTCATATCGAACAAAAAATGATCGAACCCGGAATCGTGCCGACGCTGCCTTACCGGGCGTTAATTCCGAAGGGCAGCGACGACCTGCTCGTTGCCGGGCGCTGCGTCTCCGGCGACAGGATGGCCAATTCGGCTTTTCGCGTCCAAGCCAGCTGCATGGCCACCGGACAGGCGGCCGGCATGGCGGCGGCTATTGCCGTCGAACGGAACTGCTCCGTAAGAGACGTCCCGATGGCGTTATTGCGCGAGCAGTTGGAGCGTTTCGGTGCTATCGTCCCGAAGTTGGCTACGATTTAAGCGTATAAAACAAAAAGAAAGCTCAAAAAACCGCTCCAGACCGAATAAGCTTCGGTCATGGGGCGGTTTCATTTGCTTCCGTTCAGCCGGATTGCTTGCCGGACAAGCCGATCTCGATCGCGCCGCGGACGAAGCCGTCGGCTTTTTCCAGCAGGCTTTTCGACTTGGCGTAAGGGGTGTTGGTGGCGATCATGACCGTGGCGGTTTTCACGTCGCCGCCGGTTTCGCGGAATACCCGCTCGATCGTCTCCTCGGGCGCTCCGGTGGCGGTTTGAATTATTTTTTTGGCCCGGTTGACGAGCTTGAAGTTGGTGGCCTGCAGATCGACCATCAGATTGCCGTACACTTTGCCCATCTGGATGAACGAAGCGGTCGTCAGCATGTTCAGAATCATTTTTTGCGCCGTGCCGGCTTTCAACCGGGTCGAGCCGAGCACCGCCTCCGGGCCGACGACCGCTTCGATCGCAATGTCGGCATGCTCGCCCATCGCCGAATTCGGATTGTTGCAGACGCAGATGACGGCGGCTCCGGCCGTCCGCGCCCGCTTCATCGCCCCGATGACGTAAGGGGTGCGCCCGCTTGCCGCGATGCCCACTACCGTATCGCGTTCTCCGATTTGGCAAAGCTCCATATCCGCCGCCCCTAAAGCCTCGTTATCCTCCGCCCCTTCCACCGCTTTGCGTATCGCCGTATCGCCGCCGGCAATGATACCTTGCACCATCGCCGGATCGGTGCCGAATGTCGGGGGACATTCCGAGGCGTCCAGAATGCCGAGCCTTCCGCTTGTGCCCGCTCCCACATAAATAAGCCGTCCGCCTTTGCGGAACCGTTCGACGATCGTGTCCACCGCTTGCGCGATTTGCGGAATGGCCTTCCGCACCGCCGCGGCCACAAGCTGGTCCTCGTTATTGATCAGCTCAAGCATGCCGGTGGTCGAGGCTTGGTCGATATGGAGCGTGCGTTCGTTTTGTCGTTCGGTAATCAGACGTTCCAAAGAAACATTCATACGGGTCCCTCCACAACTGTATTGTCCACGAAGAAAAGCTATATAAAATCATGGTTGTCGGTACTGTTTGTTTTACTATAAACGACAAACCGACCGTTTGTAAAATAAATTTTTATATAAAAATATTTTTCTTGAAATATAATTTCATGGTGCTATAATGGGGGCTGTGGGCGAAATTAAGTTTCGCGGCTAGGAAAATATCAGGTTTTGGAATGCCAAAGCTTACCCCTCGTGAAAGCGTTATCAGCGGCATTTCCATGCTAGCGACCATAACTGCAAATGCCCGGCGGGGGCCGCGTCAGCGGGAGGTTGTCGTAAACACATATCTTTATGGGAGGTCACACATTTATGAACAAAATGGCAACGCGCACGATCAGCCTGGCCGTCACATCGGCTTTGGCGGTAAGCTTGGCCGCCTGCAGTTCGGGCAAGAACGAAACGAAAGGAAACGACAGCGTCGGCAAGAAAGAGCCGGTTACGCTTACGCTCCTGTCCCACTATGCCGGTGCTCAAGAAGAGAAGCTCAAGCCATACGTGGATATGTGGAACAAGGATCACCCGGACATCCAGGTGAAGCTGGAGCCGGTCGACTTCGGCGAGCTGTTGAAGACGATTCAGGCGAAGCAGACGGCCGGCCAAGTCGCCGATATTATGCATATTTATTCGCTGTGGGGCGGACAACTGACGAAGAACAAAGTGCTCGCCGAGCCTCCGGGCGACGTGACCGACGATATCAAGAAAAACTATCCGGACGCCTCCATCAAAGGAGCTTCGATCGGCGGCAAAATATACGGCTTCCCGACGGAAGTCAACGCCTATGCGCTGTTCTACAATAAGAAGATGCTCAAGGATGCCGGCTTCGACAATCCGCCGAAGACGTGGGACGAAATGTACAACATGGCCAAGGCGCTTACGAAGAAGGACGGTTCCGGCAAAATTACGCAGATGGGCTTCGGCTTCTCGCGCGGCTATGCTTCGATCGTCGACCAGCCGTTCATGTCGCTTATGGCGACGGCGGGCGGCCAGTTGATCAGCGACGACTTGACCAAAGCGCAGCTCGATTCCGATGCAGGCAAAAAAACGATGGACTTCGCCGCCAAGTTTTACAAGGACGGCATCTCCGACGTCTCCTTCAGCGTAGCGAAAACGTTCCCGGCCGAGCAGACGGCTATGACCATCCAAGCCGGCTGGTACGCCGGATCGCTGCAAGGCACGATGAAGGACGCCTACAAAAACATCGGCACGGCGCCGCTGCCTTCGCCGGACGGCACGAAGAAGGGCTCGGTCGCCTATACGTGGATGTGGGGCGTCAACAACAAATCGAAGCACCAGAAGGAAGCGTGGGAGTTCCTCAAATGGTTCAATACCGTGTCCGTCAAGGACGGCCTGACGCCCGAGGGCGGCTTCCTGCTTGACGCCTTCAACTCCTTGTCGACGCGCAAGTCGGATTTGGACGCGAAGCCGATCAAAGACAAGTTAGCCGGCGACACCGTGCTTAAAACGTTCGTAGACGCGCTGAACTATGCGCTGCCGGAGCCGAACCCGGCTGCAGGCACGGAAATCCAAGATATTTTGTTCAAACAAATCGAAAGCACATGGACCGGCCAAACGACTCCGGATGCAGCCGTCCAAGCGGCGCAAAAGGATATTCAGGCGAAGCTGGCCCAGTAATCGCCTGAGGCGTTGCCCGAGCCGCAGCTTGATCCGAGCCGACGTCCGATCGGATTCCGGGGAAGAAGCAGCGGCTCGGCTTCGCCATTTATAAGGAAGAAACGCATATGGGAATGGCCCCGCAGAAGCTCCGCTTTCGGGGGATCGGGCCCCGGAGGCTTGAAGGGCTCATGGCGAAAGGAACGGGCCTGAGCTTTGGAGCTTCACTTTATGGGGAATGGGAGGTAGCATGAGCGGAACCAACAAACTGAACCGCGGTCAAGGATTGCTCGGCTGGCTGTTTTTATCGCCCGTCGTCGTGTTTTATGCGATCTTTTTCCTTGTGCCGCTATGTTTCTCGCTGTATTTGAGCTTTACGGAATGGGGCGGCTTCGACCTCACTCTGATCGACTGGGTCGGGCTGAAAAATTATAAGGCGTTGTTCGCCGACGGCTCGACCTTCGTCAATCCGATCATCAAGAACACCTTCGTCTTCGCCTTCGGCACGGTGGGCATGTCATTCATTATTGCGCTTTTCGTCTCGTATATGATTACCCGGCTGCGCTTTGAAGGCTTTTGGCGCACGCTCTATTTTCTGCCTACCGTCACGACGGTCGTGGCGATCGGGAATGTCTGGCTTTATTTGTACAATCCGACCAACGGGTTGATCAATGCGGTTCTGAACAAGCTCGGGGTTTCCTCGATCAAATTTCTCGACGATCCGACAACGGCCCTGACTTCGATTATCGTAGTCGGAGGCTGGCTGGGTATCGGCAGCTCGGTGCTCATTCTGACGGCAGGCTTGAAGGCGATCTCCGACGATTATTACGAGGCGGCTACTTTGGAGGGCGCGGGCTTGACGGCGATCTTCACGAAAATTACGCTGCCGCTGCTCAAGCCGTCGATCCTGTTCGTGCTGATCACTTCCTTTATAGGCGGTCTGCAATCGTTCACGCTGTCGCTGGTCATGACGAAGAACGGCGGTCCGGGCAATTCCACGAACGTGGGCGGCCTGGAAATGTACAATCAGGCTTTCTCGTACGGGAACTGGGGAACGGCAAGCGCGATGGCGTTCGTGCTGTTCATCTGCGTCTTTATCGTCACGATCGTTCAGCTGACCGTATTCCGCCGGGGGGGAGTGGAGAGCTACTGATGAAACCGAAAAAATTCCCGTGGTTTTCCTATACGGTCATTATCGTCGGAAGCATCATGATGGTGTTCCCGTTTCTGGAAATGATTTTCTCTTCCTTTAAAGGTCCGGCGGACTATAACCGGCTCAACTACTCGCTGCTGCCGGAAACGTTCGAGGCCGGCAACTACCAGACGGCGTTCGAGCAGCTAAAGCTCGGTCTGTTATTCAAAAACAGTCTGATCAAATCGATCGTCACGACCGTCATCGTGCTGCTGACCAGCTCGCTGGCCGGATATGCCTTGACGA
Source organism: Paenibacillus hodogayensis (assembly GCF_039536325.1). Taxonomy (NCBI): domain Bacteria; kingdom Bacillati; phylum Bacillota; class Bacilli; order Caryophanales; family Paenibacillaceae; genus Paenibacillus; species Paenibacillus hodogayensis. Next base: position 999,433 of record NZ_BAAAYO010000010.1, on the reverse strand, counting down.
AGTTGCGCTTCCGCGGGCAGAAGTCGATCTTCCGGCTTATTCTGGCCACGATGATGTTTCCGTCGTTCCTGTTTCTGATCCCGAACTTCTATATCATGGTCCATTTTCCGTTCATCGGGGGCAACGACTGGATGGGCGAAGGCGGCGACGGGGGGATGGCGAAATATACGCTTGCGCTCATTTTGCCGTTTACGGTCAGCGCCTTCGGCATTTTCTTGATGCGTCAGTTCATTATGACGATCAATGACGCCTATATCGAAGCGGCCCGGATCGACGGAGCGTCGGAAATGCGTATTTTTTTCCAACTTATTTTGCCGATGACGGTGCCTGCTCTCGCTACGCTGGCCATCTTCGAGTTTATCGGAAGCTGGAACGAGTTCATTTGGTCGCTGCTCATGTACACGGTCAATAAAGATTTGGCGACGCTCCCCGTCGGCATCCAGCAGCTAAAGAGCCATCTCGATTCGAACATGACCCAGCCGCTCGTCAATGCGGCGCTCGTCATCAGTACGGTTCCGATTCTGATCGTCTTCATCTTCCTGCAAAAGTATTACGTCCGCGGCATGATGAACTCGGGACTGAAGGAGTAGCTTTTGAATTGCCCGTCCGGAAATGGATACAATGAAAAGGAGAATCATGCATGAGCGAACAAGCGAAACTGCACATCCTGGCTATCGGCGCGCATGCCGGCGACCAGGAGCTGACCGCCGGGGCGACGATCGCCAAGTATACGCAGGCCGGCCATAAAGCGACGTTTCTTCATTTAAGTCCGGGAGAGAAAGGACATCCGACCTTGTCGCCGGATGACTACGCGAAGCAGAAGATCGAGGAGTCTTACAAGGCGGCGGAGATATTAGGCGCGGATGTGCGGTATTTGTCCTACAAAGATGCGGAAATACCGGTCAACGACGAGATCAAATACGAAGTGGCCGACGTCATCCGCGAGTTGAAGCCGGACATCATCATTACCCATTGGAAGCACAGCATTCACAAAGATCACGCGAACACGCACAAAATCGTCGAGGACGCGCACTTTTACGCCGCCCTCAAGCAGATTGAGCGCGAGCTGCCGGGCCATTACGCCAAGAAGCTGTATTACTCCGAAAACTGGGAGGACATGCACGAATTCGTACCGGAGGTGTTCATTGACATTCCGGAGGAAGCGTTCGACGCTTGGGTCAAGGCGCTTGGCGTGTACGCGTTCGCGCGCGGCGAAACGTACGGCTTCCCGTACATCGACTATTATAAAGCATTGACGGTCGTCCGCGGGGCACCCGTAAGATTCAAGCATGCGCAGGGCTTTATGGTGCCGAGAGGCGGCCTGAACAAGCGGCTGCAGTGGCTGGAATAGGACGGCCGGCAATCGGCAAAGGTGGAATTGGCTTGAACGGCGGATTGGTTCGCATACGGGAAATGGTGCAGCATGTTACGCCCTCGGAGCGTATTATTGCGGAATATATTTTGGCGCATCCGGAGGAAATGGCGCACATGTCCGTGGCGGATTTGGCGGAACGGAGCGGAGGCAGTCAGGCGGCCATCATCCGGCTGTGCAAATCGCTCGGGCTGAAGAGCTACATGGAGCTGAAGATGAAGGTGGTCGGCGATCTGCAGACGGCCGTTCCGGAAAGCGACGAGTATCGCGAATTCAGCCCGAACGATCCGATCGAAGCGATCGTTCAGAACGTGTCGCACAACAATATGCAGTCGATCCGCGACACGATGAAAATTTTGGACATCGGCCATTTGCAGCGGGCGGTCGAGGCGCTTGGCAAGGCAAGCCGGATATTTTTCTACGGCACCGGAGCGTCGAATTTGATCGCCCAGGACGCCCAGCAGAAGTTTTTGCGCATCAACAAGCCGTCCTTTACGTTCACCGATCCGACGGTGCAGCTTACGGCGGCGGTGACGGCGCGGGAGGACGACGTGGCGGTCGGCATTTCGTATTCCGGAGAGACGAAGCCGGTCATTCAAAGCTTGCTGTACGCCAACGAAGCGGGAGCGACGACGATCAGCATTACGAAATACGGCAATACGACGTTAAGCGAGGTCGCGGGCATTCCGCTGTACATCGCCGCGACGGAGAACGAAATCCGCAGCGGCGCGATGGCGTCGCGCATTACCCAGCTGAATCTGATCGACATTTTGTACTTGAGCGTCGCCAGCTCCAACTACGGCGAGGCGGTCGAATATTTGCAGCGCAGCCGCAAGGTGCTTAAGGATATGGAGCGGATCGAAACGAAAAAATAACGCTCGCGCGGTTCAAGCGCGGCGCAGGTTGAAGCAACCGCCGTTTTGGCCGCCTCCATCAAGGCGGATAAACGGCCGGTTTGCATGTCATCCTTTTAAAACAATATTTTATGTATAAATATTTATATTGAAATAATATTTCATAGTGCTATAATGGGGCTGAGTAAAGGGAGGGATGAATCTTGGCTAATGGAAAACCGTCTACGGTGCTTTCCGGCGCGGATCGGCTGGCCCGGGAGGCGGAGGCCTACTTGGGCGGCAAGCGGATCGGTCTGCTGACGAATCCGACGGGGATTACGCGGGATTTCCGCTCGACGCTGGATGTGTGCGCGGAGCAAACCGCGGGCAAGCTGACGGCGCTGTTCGCTTGCGAGCACGGCATTCGTGGCGAGCGGCAGGCCGGACTCCTGTTCGAGGACGAAACGGACCCGGCTCTGGGCATTCCGGTATACAGCCTTTACGGCAAGCATCGGGCGCCGACGCCGGAAATGCTGGATACGGTCGATGCGATCGTGTTCGACATTCAGGATCTGGGCGTACGCTTCTATACGTATTTGACGACCTTACTTTACACGATGCAAGCTTGCGCCAAGGCGAACAAGGAGCTGATTGTGCTGGACCGGCCCAATCCGCTCGGCGGACTGACGGTCGAGGGCGGCGTGCTGCGCGACGGCTTCCAGTCAATGGTCGGCTGCTGGCAAGTGCCGTTCCGCACCGGGATGACGATCGGCGAGTTTGCCAGACTGGCGAACGATCAATCCGCGGTTCCATGCGCGCTGCAGGTCGTTCCTTTGGAAGGATGGCGGCGAGATATGGAGTATCCCGCGACGGGACTGCCGTGGGTAATGCCGTCGCCTAATATGCCGACGATGGATACGGTCCGCGTCTATTCCGGCACTTGTTTGTTCGAGGGGACGAACTTGTCCGAAGGACGCGGGACGACCCGGCCGTTCGAAATGATCGGCGCCCCTTGGCTGGACGGGCGGGCCGTGGCCGAGGCCATGAACCGGCAGGGGCTGCCGGGTGTCAAGTTCCAGCCGGTTTATTTTACGCCGATGTTTTCCAAGCATAAGGGCGAGCTGTGCGGAGGCGTCCAGTTGTATGTGCGGGAGCCGGGTATTTATGAGGCGGTCCGCTCGGGGCTGTACCTGCTTGCGCATATCCGGGAGCTGCATCCGGACCATTTTGCCTGGCTGCCGCCGTTCAAGGAAGGGTCCAAGTCGTTTATCCAGCTGCTGACCGGCAGCGATACGGTGCCGGATACGCTCCGCGGTCCGGCCGATGCCGAGCGGATTGCCGGCGAATGGGAACGGGAGGCGGCCGCCTGGTCCAAAACCCGCGAGCCTTACCTGCTGTACGAACACTAGCGCAAAGGGGAATAAGCATATGGCTGAACGCGTTTATCGGCATTACGAATCGGGCGACGAACGGGCGATCGTCGAGCTGTGGAACGAAAGCCTGCATCACGATCCGGTTACACCGCTCCGGTTCCGCAATATGGTGCTGCTCGATGCCAACTTCGATCCGCAAGGACTGCGGCTCGCCTTCGAAGACGACCGCCTAGTCGGATTCGTATACAGCTTGAGAAGAGTGCTGCCGATGCACGGCACAGAGCTGGAGCCGGATAACGGCTGGATTACCGCCTTCGGCGTAGCGCCGGACCGGCGACGGCAAGGAATCGGCTCGCGGCTTCTTGAAGAGGCGTTCGCTTTTTTGCGCGACGAGGGGCGCACGCAGGTGTTTTTTTCTTCCTATGCCCCGAACTATTTCGTGCCCGGCGTAGACGAGGAAAGCTACCCGGAAGGCTATGCCTTCCTGTTGAAGCACGGCTTCAATCGTCAATATTCCCCGGTTGCGATGGATTATTCGCTCGTGCGCTATTCGGTGCCGGAGGATGTCAAGGCGCTGAAGCGGGAAAGAGAGAACGAAGGCTATGTTTTTACGCTTGCGGAGGATCGGGATCTCGTCGAAGTGATCCGCTTCGCCACCGACGCCTTCAATCCGGATTGGGGCCGGGCGATGCGGGAAGGCCTGCTGCGCGGACTGCCCTTGACCGCCATTCATATCGCCCGCGACGGGCAGGGCAAGCTGGTCGGGTTTTGCATGCACGGCGGCTATGAGGGCATCCGCGAAAGATTCGGACCGTTCGGCGTCGATCCGTCGCAGCAAGGCAAAGGGCTCGGGAAAATTTTGCTGCACGACTGTCTTGCGAATATGCGGGCGCAAGGGCTGCACGGAGCCTGGTTCCTGTGGACCGGGGAAACGACGACGGCCGGCCATTTGTACAAGAAGCTCGGCTTTGCCATTACGCGGCGCTTTCACGTCTGCAAAAAAACGCTGTAACCGGCGTACCACATATCGGAGGGAATCCACTTATGTCCGAACAACCGAAGCATCACATTCTCGCGATCAGCGCGCATGCCGGCGATCAGGAGCTGACGGCCGGGGCGACGATCGCCAAATATACGCAGGCGGGCCATAAAGCGACGTTCCTTCATTTAAGTCCGGGGGAAAAGGGCCATCCGCGCCTGTCGCCCGACGATTACGCCAAGCAGAAGATCGAAGAATCGTACAAAGCGGCGGAGATTCTCGGCGCCGACGTGCGTTATTTGCAATACAAGGATGCGGAAATTCCGGTCAACGATCAGATTAAATACGAAGTGGCCGACGTCATCCGCGAAGTGAAGCCGGACATTATCATTACGCACTGGAAGCATAGCATTCATAAGGATCATGCCAATACGCATGCGATCGTGGAGGACGCGCATTTCTATGCCGCCCTGAAGCAGATCGAACGCGAGCTGCCCGGCCATTATGCCAAAAAACTGTACTTCTCGGAAAACTGGGAAGATATGCACGAGTTTGTGCCGGAGGTGTTCGTTGACATCCCGGAGGAAGCGTTCGAGGCGTGGATCAAGGCGCTTAGCGTCTATGCGTTCGCGCGCGGTGAGACGTACGGCTTCCCGTACATCGACTACTACAAGGCGCTGACCGTCGTCCGCGGCGCTCCGGTCTACTTCAAGCGGGCGCAGGGCTTTATGGTGCCGCGCGGAGGGCTGAACAAGCGGCTTCAGTGGTTCGAATAGTTTAGCTATTGAGTCGCAGACCATCGTTTGCCGACCGTTCCAAGCGGCAGGCTTGCACTAGGAGCCGCCTGGAACGGTCAATGCTTCAAACGAGCTTTCCGTCCTCCAAGCGCAATACGCGATCGCACCATTCCAGCATTCTTTCGTCATGGGTGACCATCACCGCCGCTTTGCCTTCATTCTTTACTTCATCGGCGATCATGCGGACGACCTCCTGGCCGCGCCGGTAGTCGAGGCTGGCGGTCGGCTCGTCGGCGAACAGGATGGCCGGCTTGTTCATCCAGGCTCTGGCAATCGCCACCCGCTGCTTCTCTCCTCCGGAGAGACGATCCGGATAATAGCCTCTCCGCTCCCAGATGCCAAGCCGCTTCAGCAGATTGGCCGCCCGTTGCGCGGCGTCCTTCGCGCCCATCTTCGCGAGTCTGGCGACGTAGAGAAGCTGTTCCTCCACCTTCAGATAGGGCAGCAGCTGCGCGCTTTGGAACATGAAGCCGATTTTCTCCAGCCGCAGCATCGTCAACTCTTCCTTGCTTTTGTCTTTCAACGATTCCCCGTCAATGAACACTTCGCCGCTGGTCGGCGTGAGCAGAGCGCCTGCCGTGGACAAAAAGGTGCTTTTGCCCGAACCCGAAGGGCCGAGAACGGCGACGAACTCTCCCCCCTGAACTTCCAAATCCAAACGATTCAGCACGGACATCGTAGCAGCTCCGTCACCGTACGTTTTCGTAACCTGCTTCATCACCAGCTTCGCCATCATGCGTGAGCCCTCCCTATCGCTTCCAAGGCATCGATTCTGGCTACCCGCGCCACCGAAATGAGCGACCCGACTAACGACATGGCCACGAACAGCACGCTTGTTCCCGCAATCGTAAGCGGTTCGAGCCGGAATGGCATCGACTCCGGTAGCGCCATGCTCATCCCAAGCACAAGCAGCAGGCTGGCGGCCAGACTGACAACCGACAAGATCGTCACCTGCCCGATTACGCTCCAGCCGAGATAAGACATGCGGGTGCCCATCGCCTTGAGAATGCCGAACTGGGTCGTCTTCTGAATCGTAATCACATAGAAGAATACGGCCAGGACGAAGGCGGCGATGACGAACAGGAACACGATCATCATCAGGAGCGAGCCCTGCTCTTCGGAATAGCCGGGAATGCCGGATACGGCTTGCTTCTGCGTAATAATCTCCACGCGGTCCAGCTTGCCCGACAGCTCGGCAGCCTGGTCGGCGTTGATCTGCAGCGCCATGACATTGAACGTTGCATTCTTCGTGGAAAGACCGCCCTGCTTCATCTCCTGCCAATCCTGCCGGTTCATGTAAATGACGGGAGTATGACTGTACGAGCTGTCCCGCACAAAACCGACCACCTTCAAGCTTGTCCCCGTCGCCTGATCGCGAATCGTGCTCCCGATTGCAAATCCCGAACGCTTCAGGCTTTCGTCCGCGACTACACTCCCGCGCGTCTCATTGGTAATGCCTTCGCCCGTCACGACCTTGGGGGCGAGCAAGCCCTTCATATCGACGGCAAAAAAGGTAACGTCCGCCTTCTTTCCTGCGTCGCCGGCTTCCGCCGTAACGGTGCTCGTCTGAATGGCGAGCGGAGTCGCCTTCCCGTCCCCGACGATCCCCCGGACTGCCGCGAGATCCTGCTCTCCAAGCTGGGAGCGCCTGAACAGGTGATCGGCATCCGGCTGAACGGCGAAATAAGAAGCCGGCATATGGCTCACCGCCGAAATATTCGCATAGGCCAATCCCTTCGCCAGTCCGGTTACGAACAGAACCAGGAAGGAAACCAGCAGCATAATGACCAGAATGAGCATGTATCTGGCTTTGGAATATCGCATTTCCCTTAAGGCTAAAAACATAACACCGCTCCTTTCGCATCGAACTGCTCTTAGTGTAGGAAGCGAAAATGAACGGAGTATGAATAATACATTACAAAAGCGGAAGCGTAACGGTAAAGGCCGTCCCTTCCCAGACCGTGCTCTTCACGTCTATCGTGCCGTTATGCGCTTTAATAATCTTTTGCACGATCGCCAGTCCCAGGCCGCTGCTGTGCGACTCATGCGTGCGGGCGCGGTCGACCTTGTGGAACCGGTCAAAAATCAGCGGCAGCTCCTCGGCCGGAATTCCCTCGCCGGTGTCCGTTACCGTCACCGTACATGTCTCGCCGACCAATCTTGAAGCAATGGATACCGAACCGCCCGGAGCCGTATATTTAACCGCATTGGACAGCAGGTTGAGCCATACTTGGTACAGCAAATTGGAGTCTCCCCTTATCGTAATTGGCTCCAGATTCAAGCGGACGGCCAACTGCTTCTCGGTCAGCCTCCATTCGAAGCTCTGCACGGCCTGGCGCAGTTGGACGCGCAGATCGAACGTGTCGCTCTGCAAAGCCTCGGGGTCGTAATCCAGCGAAGACAAGGTGAGCAGCTGCTTGCTGAGCAGGGACAGACGCCGGCTTTCCCCGTCGATGATCGAGAGGTACTCCAGCCGCATCCTTTCCGGCAGGGAGGGGTCCTTCAGCGCGTTGGCGAATCCCTGAATCGAGGTTAACGGGGATTCGATCTCATGGGAAACGTTGGCGACAAACTCCTGTCTGGCCCGGTTCGTCCGTTCGAGCTCCCGGCTCATCGTCATAAAGCGGGAGGCCAGCTGCCCGATCTGATCGCGGCGCCCGACATTCAGCCGGATATCGTATCTACCTTCGGAAATCCGCTTGGTCGCTTCTGCGAGGCGATTGATCGGCCGAACGATGTAGAGCGCGCCGATCACGACAAAGCCCAGACTGAAAAGTATCGCCAAGCCGAGAATCAGCGAAAAAAAGATGCGCAGCTCGCCAAACTGAATCTGCGCGTCCGGGCGCAAAAACAATGCGTAATTCCGCTCTTGCATACGGACAGGCACGCCGACGGAATTGCGCAATTGATTATCAAAAAAACCGGTAATGAACGGCTTGCTCGGAAATTCCGCGACTCCGTGATACACCTGGCCGTCCAAGACGGTGCGAATATGCGGCGGCTCCAGGTCCATGACCCGGAACGGCGTGCCGTAGATGTGTTCGCGGCCGCTTTCGTCGGTTATATAAATCCGGTAGCCCAAAGCCGCCGTGCTCGTCAAGTACGATTCCCAGCTATCCGGATGCGCCTCCAGAAAAGTTTGTATTTGGTGCGCCATGCCGGTAAGCTTCGCATCGTTTTGCGGCTTGATCCGGACTTGGTAATACAGGTTGGACACCAGAAAACCGAGCAGGCTGCTGACGATAATAACCGAGCAGAAGATCAGGCACATGCTGGCATAGAGCGATTTCATAGGCCGACCATCTCCAATTTGTAGCCGATTCCGCGAACCGTACGAATCGCGAAATCTTCCCGGTAGGAGGCAAAGCGCTCGCGCAGCCGTTTAATGTGCACGTCCACCGTACGTTCATCCCCTTCGTAATCGGCGCCCCAGATCAGCTCGATCAATTCGCTGCGGGAAAAAAGCCTCCCCGGGTATTGAGCCAGCTGGGCCAGCAGCTCGAATTCCTTCACCGGAAGCAGCAGCGTTTCGTTCCCGTCGTGTATCTCATAATTTTTGCGGTCGATGACAAGCGAATTCAACCCGATTTTATCTTGGGAGACGACCGAATAGCGGCGGAACAGCGCCTTGATGCGGAACAACAGTTCCTCCGGCTCGAAAGGCTTGGTCAAGTAATCGTCCGTTCCTCGCAGGTAACCTTGTTCCTTATCGCTCAGCTGCTGCCGGGCCGTCAATAAAATAATCGGAATGTCGTACGTTTCCCGGATATGCTGGCACAGATCCAAACCGTCCATATGCGGCATCATCACATCCACAACGGCCAGGTCGATCCGCTGTTCCTGCAGCATCCGCATCGCCGCGAGACCGTCCGCCGCCTCCAGCACCATGTAACCTTCCCGCGTCAATACATGCTTTAGCAGCGTGCGGATATGGACGTCATCGTCGCTTACCAATAGTTTCTTCAATGCTTACCCCTCCGTGATCGCCTTCGTATGCACCCATCGTACCAAAAAAGAGCAGCGAAGGAAAAACGGGGAGGAAAAGAAGAGAGGAAAAGCGGACCGGGAAGGCGCAAACAGGCATATGGGACAATGCGGTACGAATATACTCCAAAGGAGTTGCCGGACGGCCCGGACCGAGTCCGTTGCAAGCGGCCGGGGGTCCGAGCGCGACCAATACCCGAATATGGAGGAATCGTACCGATGCCGACCAGTGCCGAGCTGCGTGCGACTGCAAGGAGAAGTTTAAGCGGGAATTGGCTGCCCGCGATAGGCATTACGCTGCTGTTTGCCATCATCATCGGAGTGCTTTCGTACATACCGTATGTCGGAGGATTGGCCGTCTTACTGCTGGGGGGACCGCTTACGCTCGGATTGCTCGCCTACTTCGTGAAGCTGGTCCGCAGCGAGAAGCCGGAGGTCGGGCTGCTGTTTCAATCGTTCGACCGGTTTGGCGTCGCTTTCGTGCTCTATCTGCTCATCCAGATTTTCACCTTCCTCTGGACGCTGCTGTTGATCGTGCCCGGCATTATAGCGGCGCTGCGCTATTCGCAGGCGTTCTACATTTTGCGCGACAATCCGAACCTCGAACCGATGGAAGCGATCCGGCAAAGCAAGGAATGGATGGTCGGCCATAAAGGGCGGCTGTTCGTGCTGTACTTGACCTTTATCGGCTGGGCGATTCTCGCGGCCATCCCGTTTGGCCTGGGCTACATTTGGCTGTATCCGTACATGCTCGCCACCCAGGCGGCGTTCTATGAGGATTTGAAAGCCAGGAACGGGGCGGCAAGGTAAGAAGGGATAGGTGGTAGGACAGCCAAGATAGAGTACATCCAATGATAGGGAAGAGCCTTGCGGATCTGGGATCTGCAGGGCTCTTTTTCATGAAAATAATATATTGGAATCTAAGGAAATAAAATGCTTTACTGTGTTTTTGTTTGCTCCTATACTTGGTTTGAATGTCGAAATTTTGAAATTGGTGGAGGGATAAGGTTGAGAAGGCTTTACAAGCGAATGGTTTGGGCTTTACTGGCTGTACTCTTATTTGAGGCTTTACCGCTGCCTTTCTTGCAGGTCGCCCACGCGGCCGACGCCGAGACAAGTGCGCAGCCATCCGTCAACCGAGCGGTATACGGTGCAGAGCAGCGTATCGGCGTTACGGAACAAGTGTATAGGGCGGTCGATGGCGAACAGCGAAAGAAATGGGACAAGCTCGATCCGAATATCGATGGGGAGCTTGTAGCGAAGCGTACTCCCGTCAGCAAGCACTTCCTGATGAAAGACGGGACTTACAAGGCCGTCATCTCCATGATCGATCAGCACTACGAAGCGGAGGATGGCAACTTGTACGACATCGACACGGCCATCTACGAAGAGTCCGTTCTTGCTTCGGTTTACGTGCCGCTTTCCAAGGCGAATGCCCGGTCAGTGCGCAGTATAATGTCACAAAATCAAGCGAAACGAATGGCCGGCCAGCCTTTGTTTGAGAGCGAATTTAAAGCGCTGCAAGTTCCGTTCGACACCACTTTGCCTAAACGGTTCAGCAGCGGATATTCCATCTCTAAAAACGAGGAAACGTTAGCCTTCAAGCCGGTTGGCGCCTCTAACGTAACGGGTATGGTGTACGGGAAGTCGGGACTTCTTTATTCAAACGCGTGGAACAGCACGGATGCGATTTTGCAAGTGGTTGATAATGGGATCAAAGAGACGATCGTACTCAAAAACCAGGACGCCCCCCATAAATTCAGCTTTGAAGTGGGTGGACCGCTGGGCGATTCGCTGCGTACCCGTGAATTCGCTGTGCAGCCGGCCTGGCTCGTGGACGCGGATGGGAAATACCGCGATGTGGCGCAGTCGTTAAGAACGGAGAAGAACAACTTGTACTTGGACATAGAGGCGGATGTGTCAGGATTAAAGTTTCCGGTTGTAATCGATCCAACCGTTATTTTGAGCCCTCCGATGAAGGATGGATGTATCAGTTACAATCTTGCAAATGGAAGCTTCTATATTTCAAACGATCAGTACACATACTACTATACCAATAGTTGCAGTATCAATGGAGGCGCTTTATATAAATTCGACTTAAGCTCTATTTCGTCAAACTATGGTTGGTTGCAGGCAGTATTCAAAACTGACATTTATTTGGGAGCGGATTTTAATACTTCGGATGACGAAAGCTACGGTTACAGCGTAAGTTTGCAAGCCGGGAAAGCTTTGCAGGATTGGAACGAGCCATCAAGTAGTAACGATAAAAGTAATCCCGTTCCGGGAATTCAATGGTATTCGAACAATGATATACCCTATGTTAACCGTTCCGCTCAAGCAAGTTCTCAGCCATTGGTATGGGATGTTTCAAAAGCGATCAAAGATATAAAAGATTCTGGTGTGGACTATGGATTTGCTGTCAGAGAAATTTGGCATGATTATAATTACTCTCCTACTATGCAAATCTATATGGGTTACTACGCCCAACTTCACGTCAACTATACGGCGCGTCCATCCAGGCCGGCACTTGTCACTCCGAACGGCGGCGAAACTTTAAATTCGCTCTATACGATTTCATGGGTGCCTGCCGTCGATGAGGATACACCGCAATGGAATCTACAGTATCAAATTCAAATCTCTTCGAACGGCGGGCCATGGATGGATCTTGTCCCGCTAACCGCTCCGGGTACAACTTCGTATCTCTATAATTTTTCCGGGGCAACGGCAACTACTACGAGCTTTATGCGCATTCGGGCATTTGACGGCGTCTATTTCGGAGATTGGAACGTTTCGGACGGGCCTTTTACGATTCTGGCCAACCGGGCTCCCAATGCGCCGTCGAATTTGACGCCGGGTACCCCCTGGCTCTCCGCTCCCGCCAGGATTCCCGGCGTAACTCCAGCGCTGCAATGGATCTTTTCCGACCCGGATCCCGGCGATAGTCAGTCTGCTTTCCAGGTAGTTGTTTACCACTCCAGTAATGTGGCGGTTCATGATTCGGGATGGGTATACTCCGGTACCAACGTTTATGCCGTTCCCCCGAACGTTATGGAGCGCGGGCATGTGTATTACTGGCTGGTCAGGACGAAAGACAGCTTTGGCCTGGAGTCGCCATTTTCGGAAGCCCGGTATATGCAAACGAACCTGCTGCCGTCCTTATACCTGACTTCTTATACCGATAACCAAACCTTATACAACAACGTAATGACCTTTACTTGGGCGTATAACGATCCTGACGGACAAACCCAATCCGCTTTTCAGGTTGTAGGTACAAGGGACAACTGGGCTAGTTGGTCGTATAACTCTGGCGAAATTCAAGCTTCATCGTCCAGTTACGTAACTGCTCCTTTGGCTCTTGGCAATTGGAGTTTCGCAATTCGTGTCAAGGACGAGATGGAGTGGTCCGACTGGGCTTATCGCAGCAACATTTCGATACCGAATTTGGATGCAGGCCCCCCCACCGTTCCAGCGAACGTTTGGATAACAGGCAGAACCGGCAGCAGTGTTACATTGGCTTGGTCCCCGTCGACAGACGATATCGGAGTATCCGGATACGAAATATACAACGGGTCCTCTTTAATCGGTACAAGCGCGTCTACGGCCTATACAGCAACGGGTTTATCTCAAGGAGCGCTTTATTCGTTTACCGTAAAAGCGAGAGACGTAGCGGGCAACGTTTCCGCTCCAAGTAGACCGTTGCAGGTAGGGTTCGGTTCCCAAGGGAGTTATTACGACATGGCAGGCAAGCTCGATTACATCATCTTGCCTAATGGACAAACCTTGGATTATCAATATGACGCCAATGGGAACTTGATAGGTACGGCAATCCATTGACAAGCAAAAACGACCGCAGCATTATCGCAGTTTTATAGAATCTGATTTTATAACGTAACGCAGAGAGTTTAAATCGGGAGGTTGCGAACTTTGAAACGACAACGGAAGTGGATTTCCTTATGTATCCTCGCTGGTATGGTCTTGCCCAGCTTTTATACGGTTTCATCCGGCTTTGCAAATGGTTTGTTGGAGCCGATCATCAACACATTTGTACCCGGGAACAGTCAAACGGTTCCAATCGCTCCACCGGAACCCCAAAAAGAATTAATACTTACAACCCAAAAGAGTGTCGCATCGATCGACCTTCCTGAAAACAATCCAAGTCAAGCGAAAGTCAGCGATCCGAACATCCCTGTCGATAAATACAATTTTACGAGCGAACAAGCGGATCAACTGCTCGAAGAAGGTTTCTCGATGCAAGACATTTTAAAAGCCGATGAACTTGCGAATATTTGGGATGCAGATCCGATCGTTCTTCTGGACAATAAGAAAAAATCGGACTGGCTTTCCGTGGAGAATCAATTGCAAGCGGCCAAGTACGGCCCTCTGGTCGAAACGCTGAAAAACAACAATCCCGAAGCTGCCAAACGATTGGAAGGGGCCGATCTGCCTTTGGGGGATCAGCTCTCGTTACTGACACTTGTTAACGAATACTTAGTCCCCGATATGAACGAAGCGCTAAGACGTTACCGGTCCAAAGGAAAAGAGGCTGTCTCGGAAATGTTCAAGGAGAACCGTTTCTACGGTGAGGTATCCAAGCCGGTGATGGATAAATACGGCTTAACGGACGAAGAGGTAAAGATACTCCGATTAACCGACGAGAAGCTGGCCAAGATGGAGCAATCCTCGGAATATTCCTTGGCCGATACGTTGGATAAGATGAGAATATCACAGCAGAAACGACAAGGAGCGTTAGACACAGCAGCAGATAAGAAAGGAAAAGAATTGCCATGAGCAAAATAATGCGCCTATTCCAAACATCCCTGCTATGTCTTGTCTTGCTCGCATGCTTTCATTCCCCTGCATATGCCGCGGTCGATATTAGCGGATGGAGTTTGCGAATGAACGGCATGGAGATGCCCCTTGCAATCAACGAAAGCAACAAAGCCCAATATGCCGACCGATACAATAGCCAGGAAGCGGTCGATCCGCAAAGCGGCTCGTTATCGATCAATGTAACGGACCTGGTTCTCCCCGGCCGAGACGGATTGGATTTCTCCCTAACTCGACATTATAACTCCAATCAAGCCCAAATGGGGGAGATGAAGTCGGCATTTAGCGATACTAGCTCGAGTACCAATTACTATAAGGACTCTTACTACTGGTTTTATATATTAGAGTATTATACGAACTCCGGATCCGGCCCTTATCAATATTTGAGCATATACTTTCGCACGGAAGCGGAGGCGATAGCAAGTTGCACGAGTAATGCTACTGCGTATACCAATTATACATGCCGTTTGAGGGAAACCGACGGCTCCCTGTATTGGGACGAGCTGTCTCATGATTACATCCGGGCTCCGCTTTCAATCTACCGTCGAAATTTTACCTGGGCCAGTACCGCCGAGAAGACGAGCTATCAACGTTCCAGATACGATTTGGGAGCCGGGTGGTCTTTGGGTATTCCCTCCGTGCAAATCATCCGGACGGAACCCGATGACGGGAAGGAGTTGCATTTCCATGACGGTTCCGGTGCGTCGTACCGCATATTTTTTACTCCAGCCGACGACAGCAATATTCAAGGATATCCGCGAGATAATGTGAGATTCGATATTGCATCGGGAGGCTCCTATTCGAACGGACAGGCCGAGGCCCAATACGTGTTTACGGATAGCGATAACCGAAAAACGTATTTTGCGCAAGATGGGCGTATACTGGGGATTAAGGACCGTTTCGGCAACGAAATTAAGTTCACACATACGATGCGATATGTAAACGGGACTGCTTACCCGTACATCAGTAAAATAACGGACAGCATAGGGAGGATTATCCAGTTTACGTATGACAACACGATCGATAACGCCTCTTTTACGGAAGATAACGTCACCGTTACCGTTACCCATCCGAACGAGCCCGGAATGCAAACCGGTGTTGTCTACAGCAAGAAGCGTCATTCAATCGACGGTCGTTATGAGCCCTATTTATACTCCGCTATAATAGCGCCCAATACCCCGGAAACGACGGCAACTTATTACGAATACGAAACCAGGGCGCAACGATTTCAGTATCAGACGAAGAACGTTCCCGACCAAAACTCAGCTTCCGTATACACACAGCTCCTCAAAAAGATTATCTATCCGCACAGCGTTGCTTTTTACGACTATGAAACAGCCTTACGGAATTTGGGTACGAGCGGCGTCATGGAAGCATTTCGTGTCACGGAACGCTACGATTTAAATCGAGTGGGGAGCGCCATTCCGAGTATTCCAAAAACAAATTTGGCTCTCAACAAACCGGTGCAAGTCTCTTCCTACTCTACGCATGTAAGCGGTGGCGACGGCGAGCCCGAAGAGACCCATGTATACTACGGACATTATGCCGTAGATGGAGATTCGAGGACTGCATGGGAATCAATGAGAAATTCAGAAGAATGGATTTATGTGGACTTGGGATCGGTGCAACCGTTTAACGAAGTCGTGCTTCGTTGGGCGAACAAGGGCAGATACACCATTCAAGTATCGAACGACGCAATGAACTGGACCCATTTATACGCGGGGATGGGTGTCGATAGCTACTATAATGAAATGTACGCCGAAGATATTCGGGGGCTTCAAGGGAATGCCAGATTTATTAAAATTATCGTGAATTTGCCCCCTTACACAAGCGTAACGGTGTCGGAGCTGGAGATTTATAATCATTTGGGCAAAAATCAGGTCGGATATTCGTATGTGCGCGATTATTCCGGGTATCCATATGCTTCATTTCCGCATAGCTCCAAGACGTTTGCCGGAAATCTGATTCAGACGCAAGCTTTGTTCAACGGCGAAGGGCAACCGGTCAGTGCGGAGAGCAGAGCGCCCAATGGCGAAATACAAAGTACGACAAACGAAACGTTCGACAACAAATACAAGTACAAGCCGACGCGAACGAAGTATTTGGACAAGAACAGCGCGAATGCGTCGCTCGATCCGTTATACGTGGACCGACTCTACTATAGTTGGGGCGGATTGGCTAGCGAAACGCGGCCATTGAGTTTAAACGACATCAACAATAGCGCGATCAAAGCCGATCATACGACGAACTATCAATATTCTATCTTTTATTATCCTTCACAGATTCAGAGGAAACAAACCGCAAGCACGACTTTAACGGATTCGACGGAGTACTACGATTCCCCAGCCCAGCTTTTAGCCGGCCGTCTCAAAAAAACGACTAACGCGAACGGCGAATATGTAGATTACACCTATGAACTAACAACGGAAGGCAAAGTTTCAAAAGCAATTGCAACCCAAACGCTGGAAAACGGCAAAACGGCTCGAACCGAAACCGTTTATGGTCCAACTGGCATTTACGCTTTCCCGACCCAGATCACGCAATTTTACACCGATGACAATAATCAGCCGCAAACGATGCAAACGAGCCGAACGTACAGCTTAGTCACCGGTTTGCTGCAATCCGAGACAGCTCCGGGCGGACGGGTGACAACGTACCAATACGACGCTTTGGGACGCCCGATCGCAGTTAAGCAGCCGCCCTTCAACGGACTGAACGGCGTAACCTATGAAGTGGAAACAAAAACGGAATACGCTCCGAACCAAATATCGTCCGGATTCGATGCGACGAACGCCAACGTTCAGACGATGAAAGTGAAAACATACACGTCCGTTCGGAATGTTTCGACCAACGGAGTAACGATATACGATGTGAAGGAAGCGTTCTATGACGGGTTCGGCAACCCGCTCATTCAGCAGCGGTACGACGACCAGCGCGGCCAGTGGATCACGGAGGCCCAGTATCATTACGATGCGATGAGTCGCCCGATTTATGTCGCCGATGCGCAGAACAACGTCCAAACCGTCGGGTACGACGGATGGGGCCAAGTCGGTCAGGTGACCGATCCGTATGGCAATCAGTATAAGACGATACGGGATCTGCTGGGCCGCAAAACGACATCGTACATGGTAACGTCGTCCAACGCGTCGAACCCGGACGATAACGTCAAATGGAACGTGCTGGAGAAGCAGTACGACCCTCTTGGCCGCCTAACAACAAGCACCGTATATCCGAGTTGGCCGGACCGCAACAACAAGGTGCAGGCCGCCTACACGTACGACTTTGTCGGCAATGCGCTGACGATGGCTGATCCGAAAAACCAGGTGACGAGCTACCAATACGACAAGCTGAACCGTCTGGTGAAAATCACCGATCCGCTATCGCAAGCGACGGATTACACGTATACGACGCAAGGCAAGCTGAAGGAGACCAAACAGAGCGATGCGGGCCAGACGTACACGACCTCCAAGACGTACGACGAGTTGGGCCGAATCCGGCAGAACTTCGATGCGGCCAGCCAAGCGGACCTGCTGACGTACAACGCGGTCGGGGACTTGTCGCAAAGGCGGGACCTGAATCAGCAAACGTTCAGCTATGGCTACGATGCGCTGCACCGGCAGGTGAGCTCAAATGTGGGAGCGAACAGCGTCAAGACGTATTACGAGGACAACCCGTTCGGGCCGAAGCAGAGGGAGGAATGGTCCGGAGGCAATCTGCTCAAAGGGGTCGCATATACTTACGGGGCGAACGGTCAGTTAACCGGCAAAACGGTAACGAGCGACGGTCATACCTTGTCCATGACGAACGCGTTCGATCTCGCCGGGAAGCTGACGGGAGTGACGAACGGATACGGCTTTACGACCGCGTACCAGTACGATAAGGTAAGGGTAGAAAAGGTGCAGACGAACGGAGGCGCGGCCAATCCGGGAGTCGACGACAGTCAGTACGCGAGATACGAATACAACCCGAACGGAACGCTGAAGACGATCACCTATCCGCGGTTGAGCGACGGGACGTATATGAAGTCGGACTACGCGTACGACAAGATCAGCCGGCTGACCAGCGTAACGAACACCAAGGGCGGCCAGGCGATCTCTTCCTACAGCTACGCGTACGATGCAAACGGGAACATAACGGCGGTGACCGATGGTGCGGGAACGACCGCTTACGTCTATGATGCGTTGAACCGACTGATCCAGACGACCCGTCCGGACGGCCAAATCGTCACGTATACGTATGACGGGAGAGGCAACCGCAAGACGAGCCAGGGCGACAGCATGGCGCTGAGAGAAGGAAGCTTCGCCTACAGTCCGTGGAATGAATTGATCCAGGCGACGGACGGAACGGGGACGACCGGCTACACGTACAGCCCGGAAAGCGAAGGCTTGCGGATCAAGAAAACGACACCGAGCGGAACGCTGCGGTACACGTATAATGCAAGCGGGCAAGTGATAGCGGAGTCGGATGCAAACAACCAAGTGATCGCACAGTATGTGTGGGGACCGGACCGTCTGCTGATGAAGAAAGATATGGCGAGCGGCCAGTCTTACTATTACGTGCACAACGGTCACGGGGATGTCGTCCAACTGATGAACACGGCGGGTGCGGTGGTGAATAGCTACCGGTACGACGAGTGGGGGAATATCCTCCAGCAGGCAGAAGGCGTACCGAATGCCTTCAAGTATGCGGGCGAGCCGTACGATCCGGAAACGGGCTTCTATTACTTGCGTGCCCGATATTACGATCCGAGCGTGGGGCGGTTTATTAATAAGGATACGTATGAAGGGGATATCTCGAATCCGCTGAGTTTGAATTTGTATACGTATGTATATAATAATCCGCTGAGGTATACCGATCCTAACGGGCACGATCCTCGGGAATTACAACTGATGTTGGAGATGGCTCGAGATGGTGAGTACAATATGCAAGATGCGAGGTCTAAACTCGGTGCTTATTATCAGCGTATCTTTCAAGATGATGACAACAATTATTTCAATTATTTATTCGGCTTAGCAACATTGACGAGTGCTTATGAGAATTCAATGGGCAGATCCGAATGGGCGATTGGAGTACTGGTACAGGTAAATATTGCTGACAATGTGAGCGCATATGAACTCGCGCAACTGTTGGAGTCTATGGTAGACGTAAACGCGGCATTAAGCAGAGGTGCAAAAGCGGCACGAGCTCGTGTGCCTTTGAAAACATCTGCAGAATGTAATTGTTTTACAGCAGGGACGAAAGTGCTGACAGACGAAGGGGAGAAACCTATCGAGGAAATCGAGGTAGGTGACAAAGTATTAGCCAAAGATAATGAAACGAGTGAGATGGCTTACAAAGAAGTCGAATGGCTCTTCCAACGTGATGTTGAGGAAACGTATAATATTACTATTGGTGATGAAGTCATAACGACTACTGATGAGCATCCATTCTGGATTGTCGGCAAAGGTTGGGTGGAATCTAAGAACCTTGTATTGGGCGAAGTTCTAACAACTTCGGATGGCAAGGAATTGGCTATTGAGAAGATTGAGATTAAGAAGGAACATAAGACCGTTTACAACTTTAAGGTTAAGGACTTCCATACGTATTTTGTTTCAAACCTTGGAATTTGGACACATAATAGTTGCACACCTGACTTTATTACAAATAATAGAGTTCCGATTGATAAAGAAACTGCATTAGGCAACGGAACTTTCACAAAAACAAAAATTTCTCCGGTAAAGGGTGCACAAATTTATAAAAACGGTGATAATTATTATCATAGAGATACTTTCCATACAGGAGAGGGTTCTCATCTAGAAGTATATGATAAGAGAGGTAATCATCTTGGGGAGGCAGATGTTTTAACGGGAAAACTTATACCCGGCACACGTGACCCTGACAAGAAGATAAATGTTAAGTAACATGTGCTTTGTGCAGGGTGTGGACTGCCCATATCCTGCACATTAAAGTATCTAATGGGTGGGGGTAAAATTAATGATAAATCTACAAAACGAATGTTTTTTTGAGGATAATGATATATACGTCCTTGAGTGTCACCAAGGAATTATTATTGTTAATAACAATTATTCAGGAGTTAATTTATATAACAAGGATTTAGAGTTGCGCAACACTATTGATATTTTTGAAGGTATCTTAATTCACACAGTTTATAAGAATCCTTATAAAAATGAGGTCATCTTA
Organism: Paenibacillus hodogayensis; assembly: GCF_039536325.1. Taxonomy (NCBI): domain Bacteria; kingdom Bacillati; phylum Bacillota; class Bacilli; order Caryophanales; family Paenibacillaceae; genus Paenibacillus; species Paenibacillus hodogayensis. The sequence continues at coordinate 979,088 of NZ_BAAAYO010000010.1, read as the reverse complement.
TACTGTCCCGATAATCAAGTTTTTGTGTACTTGAATTTAGATACAGCATTTCAAAAAACTATAAACTTTATTGCGGACATTGATGAGTGTGGATTATCTAACATTTACTTCTGGTCAGGGCATGAAGTTCTCTTTTTATGTGGAAACAAGGGATATTATAAAATCGATACCGACCTGTTCTCGCTACAGGAACTCGACACGTCAGTAGTTGAAAAGGAATATCCAACCTTCTACACAATGTTAAATGAATCGAGCAAATATTTAATCCTTGAAGGTGGGACTGAGAAACTGACTTATAAGGACAGAATTAATAATGAAATAGCATATTTTGATTTTACGAATAATATTAAAATTGCATCGAGTATTCCGAGTAAGTTAGGGCACGAAGTGATTTATCTAGATGGGATTTTTCTATCCGTACATGAGGAGTTTATTCAAGCAATTAAAGAAGGAAGGGAAGTGGCAAGAATTGATACAGTACCACCATATTCATTTCTTAAAGCTAGTAAGATGACCGAACAGAATGAAAGTTTTATAATTCTAAGAGGGAACAAATCCAATTCACAACAATGCTTTTTGTCACGTTATTACATAAAAAACTAGCTTTTAACATTTAGTCTTGAAGGATTATGTTTCCTTCAAGGCTTTTCTTTACCCCACCCACCCAGTGCCGAAAGAATCGCACGTTCAAACCACTAGTAAAACGATTTGGAAAGAAAATGGTAGTAAAGCGAGGATAGACGTTGAAAACCCTAATCCCGGACAACGACCCGGACAGATTCATTTCCAAGATGCAAATAACACGAAATATTTGTTTGACCCTCAAAAAGGGGCGTTTGTAGATTCCAGTGGTAGCCTTGCTCCGAAAAGCGTTAATAAGATGCTTGAAGACTCTAATTTTGTGAAGAAACTGAATGTAGGACTTACACAATACCTTGGCGAAAGTCCTTACGTACCAAAATGAGGTGGAAGATGAAAACTAATGCCAAAATGAAACAACACATTGATTCTGTGAAGACTGACAGTAAGGATAATTTCTCCATTGATTTAACAAGGGTAGAGAACATCATCTTTCCAAAATTTTTTGAATGGGATGGTTGTGTTCTCCTAAGCCAAGTTAGAAATGGTGAACTACCAAATAATTTTTTACCAAATCAGTTCGTCCCTGATAGAACAGCACTTGAAGCCGATTATAACCATATTCACTTAAATGATATTTTTGATGAGGGTGTTCATCCTGATGCAATTTTAAACATCGGAATAAAGACACTCGAAGTTTGGGCGGCTGTTCTCTACAAGCAATTTAACGGACGTAGGAAGTTCCTGCTAATACTCTCTTATGACAGTGAAGAGGTCGTTTTACGCTTCTATACTGTTAGGCAGAATGAAGTGCCGTGGCTTGATACATCTAAATTAGAATCATATTTGGATGGATTAATGCTTATCGAAATATAAATTATAACTCCTGTAATGCCATTGACCTTGAGGAATATTTCCTTCAAGGTCTTTTCTTTTACCCCCACCCAGTGCCGAATGAATCGGGCGGTTGAATCAAAATATGCTTAACCCATGTAATGCCCGTATGAAGAGGGCATAAGATATTTATTATGGTCATGATTCGAGATGGTGGGCAAGAAAACTTGAACCTGGTTTGAAGCCAATTTCTTTCTCAATTCCTATCAAGAAGATGGGAAATATGATGTATCATCTGGATACAGTAAATATGCACACATTCCAACGAATATGAAACTTCCGATAGCTTTAAGGCTCCGAACGGTATACGTCCCGGCGATCCCCCCCATTATTCCTCCGCAAGCTCATCGCCAGTGTCCTTTGGCTGCTGATCTGCTCTGAGCTTGACACGCTGCTCGTAGCGTTTGCGAATGTTCGTGAGGGCTTCCCTGCGCGCCTGTTCGAGCCTCTCCTCCGACTGACGGTCCAGCTGTTCTTTCAGCTCCGGGTCGACCTTGTACACAGGAATCGATATAATCTCGTCTGACACGTTTACCACTCCTCAATTTTGACCGTTTGGACCGATAAATGGCCTTGCCAGTCTCCTTTACGCCATTCCCTTCATCTTCCCTTATCTTACCGGACTCCGATCCAAAATGGAAACCTGTACGAAGCCAACGATCCGCACCGGCATATTTCACTTTCCATTAAGGTTGCATAGAAGCTGGGTTAAGATTGCCCGGCTATGCTGAGCATGGGAAGAAAACGGATAAGACAGGAGAATGAGTGATGAACGCATGGCGAACGTTTCGAGTGAAAACGGCCTTAACTCTGGGGTTGGTTACGGCGGCAAGCGCAATAGGAGGCGGAAGCCCCCATCTATTGAGCGCATCAACCGCATCAGCCGAATCGAGCGCTTCAGCCAAACCGGCCGCTCCGTTCGAAGCGGCAGCAGCCGGAGTATCGGCGAAGCTGGCAGATTCAGGCCCGCGAAACCCCGGTGAAGTGGAGCGGTTTCTCGACGAGTTTATGGCCCGCCCCGACATCGCCAACCACTTGGCCGGGGCTGTGGCGGTGGTTACGAGTGGAGAAGACGTGTTGGTCAAGAAAGGGTACGGGTACGCGGATCTCCAACGGAAGCTGCCAGTCGATCCGGACCGGACCGTATTCCGGGTCGCCTCGATATCTAAAGTCGTGACCGCTACGGCGGTTCTACAACTGGCGGAGCAAGGAAAGCTCGATTTGGACAAGGACGTATCGGCTTACCTGGGCGAAGTGCGCATACCGAACCGCACGGACGTGCCGCTGACGATGAGGGATCTGTTGACGAACAGCACGGGCTTCGAATACGGGGACACCTCCGAGCAGACGACGCCAGATTTGCAGCGGGACGTTTCCTTGGTCTCCTTTGTCCGGGAGCATGTGCCTACGGTGATTCGCGAGCCGGGGAAGTTCTACCGCTACGATAATTTGGGCTTCACCATCATGGGATATGCGGTCGAGCAGACGGCCGGCCGGCCTTTTGAAGAGTATGTGCAAGATCATCTCTTCAAGCCCCTCGGCATGACGAACAGCTCCTTCCGCTTAACTCCGACGATGGTGAGCCAATTGGCGGTTCCTTATAATGTGACAGGCGATCCGATTCCTCTCTATACGACGGTTCCGTCGGTTTTGCCTGCCGGGGGAATGCTCTCGACGGGAGCCGATATGGCCATGTTCATGATGGCGCATCTGAACGGCGGCAAGCTGGGGAACGCCAAAATATTGGGGGAGGCTACGGCCGAGGACATGCACAAGCCCAAGCTCGCCATCCATCCCGAACTTCCGAACATGGCCTACGGCTTCGAATACGCCAACCGGCAGCTGTATAACGGACGGAATGTGGTGGAGAAAAGCGGAGACGAGGACGGCTACCATAGCAATATGTGGCTGCTGCCCGACGAGAAGGTCGGCGTCTTCCTGAGCGTGAACAAAGATTTCGACTTCCGCGCTCCTTTTTTCGAAGCATTTATGGACCGGTATTACCCGGAGGAGCCTTCCCCGCGTCAGCCGCGCACTTCCGATCGGCAATCGCTGGTCAAGTTCGAGGGAGTCTACAGCGATCTGCGCAACCGGATGTGGACGACCCGCATTCGCGCGGAAGACGGGGCGCTGATCGCGAACGATCCGCTGGGCGAGCACAAGCTTCGGGAAATCGGGCCGCTGCTGTTCCAGGACGAGCAAGGAGTCCAGGCAGCCTTCGCCCTGAACGCCGACGGCACGGTTCGGGCCTTTTACTACGATCTCAAGTCCGACAGCTGGTCGCAAAAAATGCCCGAGCCGCTAAGCTATCCGGATATTCCACCGGATCATCCTTACGCTCCTTACATTTCCCACTTAAGGCAGCTCGGCGTGATCGGGCAAGAAGGGGAGACGGCGTCCTTTCAGTCGGATCAGCCCATTGCGCGAGGAGAGTTCATCGCATGGTTCATCCGTTGGGCGGGGATCGCCCCTTCCGGGCAACAGCCGGTTTTTACCGATTTGTCCGGCAACCCCTACGGGCAAGAAATCCAGGCTGCCTACGAATTCGGGATTATCGAGGGTACGGGGAACGGCACTTTCGATCCGGAGAGACCGATGAGCCGGGAGGAAGCGGCGATGGTGGTCTGGAACATGGCGTCCGCTTATCTCCATGCGGCGCCGCAAGAGGCTGTGCTGGGCGGAAGCACCGATTATTGGGCGATGGAAGGAGTTCGCTACGCGGTAGCGAAAAGATTATACGGGCCCGAGATTGACGGTACGCAAGACGCGGTAGATTACCAATCGAAAGCGCCTTTGCTGAGGCAGGAAGCGGCCGCGCTGCTGTCCACGTTTGCAGATAACCTGTATTAGTACAAAGTCAGACCTTAAACCGTATTCGTGAAATGGACGAATCCCTTTCACCGCAAGGGACCGAGTTTTCCCGGATACACAGGATTAGCTCTGACTTTGTATTGGGACAATACCGAAGCAGAGCTAGACTTGAGCATCCGGAAGGTTCTAGCCCTTGCGGTGAACGAAATCCGTTTAAGCCAAGGATACCGCTGAAGTCTCGCTTTGTACGACGCATACAACCTTTGGCTCCCTCTTCTTTGCGGCCCGCCGCAGAAAAGAGGGACTCTGTTTTGGAAAGGAGCGGGAACATGAAGACCGTCCTGATTATCGACGACGAGAAGGAAATCCGCGAGCTGCTCGCCATCTATTTGAGGAATTACGGGTACGATACGCTGGAAGCCTGCAACGGCAAAGAAGCGTTTGCGCTTTTCCAAAGGGAGCGGATGGACCTCGTCCTGGCAGACATTATGATGCCGGAAATGGACGGCTTGGAGCTGCTCCAAAAAATGCGGGAACAATCCCACGTCCCGTTCCTTTTTCTATCGGCAAAGTCCGACGACATGGACAAAATCAACGGACTCCAGCTCGGCGCGGACGATTACATCGGCAAGCCCTTCAACCCACTGGAAGTTGTCAGCCGGGTCCAGGCGCTGTTCAGGCGCGTCGATTCGTACGTAGTGCCGGAGCAGCAGGAGCGGGAGTGCCTGGAGATCGGCGACATCCGTCTGGATCTGCAAAGCTGCAAGCTTTTCAAGGGCGGAGAGCAGAAGGACATCACCTCGGTCGAGTTCAAAATATTGACCTTGCTGATGCGCCATGCAGGCAGAGTGTTCACCAAAGCGCATATCTACGAACAGGTGTGGGGCGAGGAATACATGGGGGATGAAAATTTGGTCATGGTCTACATCAGCAAGATCAGAGACAAAATCGAAGACAACTCCAGACAGCCTGCTCATCTGATTACCATTAGAGGGCTGGGCTACCGTTTTGAAAAAGCATAGAGCCCGTCCGGGCAAACGTTCGCTCAACCACTCGTTTCTTCGACATTATGTCGCGATAATCGGCCTCCTGCTGGCGGCGCTGGCGCTGTCTCTGTGGATCATGGATGTCGTCATGAACCGCTTTTTGGACAAAGAGCCGGATTTTGCGCGGGTGGACGCCCGGGAATTATACGCTGCCTCGGGAACGCTGCTCGGGAACCTGCCCGGCGAATACGGAGGATGGCTGGAGCTAGTGGACGAAGCCGGCAAGGTGATTGCCAGCGAAGGAAGGAAGACGGATGATGTCGCCCGGTATACCGACTCGGAGCTTTTGGCCAAGCTGGATGTGCACCGGAACAAGGAGGCGATTGCCTATCATGCTTATCCGGTTGCCGGGCCGAACGGGGAACGGTATGTGGTATTATGGAAAATACCCGAGCCGCTCGGAAAAATCGGGACGGCATTGAGCATTTTGGCGGCGGTCTTCATCCTTCTCTTGTGCTTCGCCCTGTACGTCTACACGAGAATGTCGGTCAGGCAGGTGAGGAAGCCGCTGCGGCAAATTGTGGAAGGCATTCAGGGAATGAAACAGCTTCACTATGAAACCCGATTGGACTTTTCGGCGGAGAAGGAATTTGCCGAAATTCGCGACGCCTTCAATGAGATGGCCGAACGTCTCCAGCTTGCGTCGGCGGACAAGGAAACGGCGGAGAAGAAGAAACAAAATATGCTGCTGCACCTGTCCCACGATTTGAAAACGCCGATCACCTCCATTCTGGGCTATTCTCAGCTGCTGCTGGACAGCCCGCCATTGGAGGATAGCCAGAGGCGCCAATATATCCGGTACATTCACGATAAATCCTCGTATATGAGTAAGCTCATTCAAGACTTGTTCGAGCTTGCGAAGCTGGACGACCATCATGTGAAGCTGAACCTGCAGAAGACGAACGTAACCAAATGGGTCCGGCAGAAAATCGCGGAATATTACCCCGATTTGGAGCAACAAGGATTTTCGGTGCGGGTGGAGATCCCGGAGACGCCCTTCTACGTAAGGATGGACGTTGTCCATATGAACCGTGTCGTAGCGAATTTGATCGGCAATGCGATCAAGTACAATCCCACCGGGACGGAGCTGTACGTAGCGGCTGAGCGTGCGGCCGGGCGCATCTTGCTTTGGCTGGGCGATGACGGCGTCGGCTTGCAGGAGCAGGATCATGAACGGCTTTTCGAAGAGTTTGTGCGCGGGAGCTCCGCGGCAAAGGACGGCACGGGATTGGGCTTGGCGATATGCAAAAAAATTATGGCCCGTCACCACGGGACGATCGAGCTTTTGGCCGATCGGCGGTACTCTACCTTGTTCAGGCTAAGTCTTCCCTGCGCAGAAGAAGACGAATAAAGACTCGTCCGGGGCAAAGTTCAAACGGATCAGACGACGCGATCTCCCAGGCCGGGTTGCAGCCGCCTCAGAATGACGGCAGGTGCATATCCGGGCATCCAATCCGTGTTCAATAGCTTGACGTCATGTCGATCGATCTCCGTCAGCCACCAGCAAAAGCGGCAGTCCATGCTGATCCGTACATGAACTGCGCTTCGTCCCCTTTTTCCCCAATCCATCGGATTTCGGCCATTATTAAAACTTCAACATAGCGTAACCGCTGCCTCAAGTTCCTATGCGGTGCTTTCAAGATGTTAACAATGTATAGCAGGATTAAATAAATACTATTTTCAAACCGGGATACTCTATTCCTATAATGGATTATCCGGAACAACTATGGGAGAGCAGCCTCTATGATCTATTTCGGTAAACGCTGGAGCCGGGCGGCGGTATTTATCTTCGGCATGACGCTGCTTGCGGCTTGGACCTCGGGCTGTCGCGGCGATGGCGGGCAGGAAGGGGAGGCCGGCAGCGGACGTGCGGAAGAATCGCTCGCCGGGCGCAGCATTACAGTATATATGGGCAACAGCCCGGCGGCAGATGCGATCCGGACGCTGCTGCCGGAATTTGAAGCGAAAACAGGCTTGAAGGTCGATTTGACGAGTTTCACGAACGAGCAGCTCAGCCAGCGAATGTCCGTTCAATTTGCGGCGGGCAGTACGAGTCCGGACGTGTTCATGCTCCGTCCGCTGGAGGAGCTGAAGCTGTTCGGCGTGGGCGGCTGGCTGGAGCCGCTGGACAAATACGCGGCAGGCGACGCGGAATACGATGCGGCCGATTTTTCACCGTCCGCCGTGGAGTCCGTTACGATGAACGGAACGATTGTCGCTATGCCTTTGTCGACAGAGCAGCAAATTTTGTTTTATCGCAAAGATTTGCTGGCGCAAGCCGGATTATCCGTCCCGCATACGCTGGACGAGCTCGAGGCGGCCGCCAAGGCGCTGCACGATCCGGCAGGCGGTGTATTCGGCTTTGTTGCAAGAGGGCAGCGAAACGCCCTCGTCACCCAGCTGTCTTCCTTCTTGTATTCGGAAGGAGGCGATTTTCAGCATGGCGATAAAGCCGCGATCAATAGCCCGGAGGCGGTCCGGGGCATCGGCCGGTACGTTACCCTGCTGAGACGGTATGGGCCTTCGGGCGTATTCAATATGGGCTGGCAGCAGGCGGCGGGATTGTTCTCGCAAGGAAAAGCGGCGTTCTATACCGATGCGAGCGCCATCTATTCGATCGCGATCGGCTCCGAGCAATCGTCCATCGTGGACAAGGTCGGCTTCGCCACGTTTCCGGCCGGCCAAGCGGGCGCCAAACCGTACAACATTACCGCCTGGGGGCTGGCGATGAACGCAGGCTCCGCTCGTAAGAAAGATGCCTGGCAGTTTATCCGCTGGGCCACGAGCAAGGACGTCGTGATGAAATCGCAGCAAATGGGCAATCCGGGAGCGCGCCAATCCGTCTGGAGCGATCCGCAGGGGGTAGTCGGCTTTCCGGAGGCGTATATCGCCGTCGTCAAGGAATCGATGCGCATCGGGGTCGGCCACGATCGGCCGCAGCTCGTGCAAGTCGGAGCGGCCCGCGATATTATCGGCGACATCGTCATTCAGGGGCTGCTGGACGAAGACGTGAAGGCGGCGGCGGATAAAGCGAATCGCGATTTTCAAGCGCTCATCGACAAGGAGCGAAGTCCATGAACACGTTCGGCAAAGTCATTTTGCTCGTCATTTCGCTGCTCATTCCGATCATTTTTCTGTACGGCTATTCCAACCAAGTAAGCGTAAACGTCGTTCGCGATACGATCGAAGCCGGCAACAAAAACCGGCTTTCCTTTTTTATGAGCCAGATGGAAATGATGATCGATCAGCTCACGAAATATTCGGTGACGGCAAGCCGGGATTACAGCATCAAGGAATATTTGGACGGCCGGGACCAGGATTCGCGGGTCGTGCAGTTACAGCGGCATAACCGGATCGTCGAAATGCTCAATATGCAAATCGCGACCAGCGCCTGGAACAATCAGATCATTTTGTATTTGCGCGACTCACAAGAAATATTGTCGACCGATTACTCCGTTCAATACGACGAAGCATATATCCAAAGTCCGCAGTGGAAAACGTGGGCCCACCGCAGCGCGCTAACGTTCGGCATTACTCAAACGTTTTTTTCCCGGATCAAGGAAAGCGATATCCCGAATTTGCTCGTGGAAGTCCGATTCACCGACGACAACTTGCGCAACATGCTCAATTTGCTGAAGCAGGGCGGGGATCACGAGCCGTTCCTGTACCAATCCGGCTCGGAGCCGATTATCGGGTACACGGCGAATCGCACGCTCGTCAGCCGGGTCGCCGAGCAGTTGGATCGCTCGGAGCTGGCCTCCTACGGGGGAAGCATGACGGTGAAGCTTCAAGACGGGACTTACATCGTCAACTATGTTCGCTCGGAAAGCCTGGGTTGGTTTCTCGTCGATATCGTCCCGCTGCAATCCATTTTCGCGCCGATCGTTACGAGCCGGAACCTGTTTTACGCTTCCATCTGCCTGCTCATGGCGCTGAGCGTTCTGGTCACTTTGCTCCTGTACCGCAACGTGCAGCGGCCGATCCAAATGCTGATCCGCGGCGTACAGCGCATCAAGGACGGCCAATATTCGTCCAGGCTGAAGTCGCAGCCGAACAACGAGTTCGACTTCCTGTTCCGCAGCTTCAACGAGATGGCCGGGCAGATCGGCGACTTGATCGAAAAAGTGTACAAGGAGACGCTCCGCTCGAAGGAAGCGACGCTCAAGCAGCTGCAGTCCCAGATCAACCCGCACTTTTTGTACAACTGCTTGTTTTATATTAAAAATATGTCGAGTCTCGGCGATAAGGAAGCCGTGTCGGCGATGGCGCTGAACTTGGGCGAATATTACCGGTATTCGACCCGGCTGGAGAAACAGACGGCCTCGCTGGCGGAAGAGATGAAGCTGATCGAAAATTACTTGACGATTCAAACGATGCGAATGCAGCGGTTCCACTATGAAATCGACATCCCCGTGGAGATGCTGTCCCTCGAAATTCCGCGGCTGCTCGTTCAACCGCTCGTGGAAAATGCGGTCATCCACGGGGTGGAGAATAGCTCCCGGTTCGGCTTGATCGCCATAACCGGCGAGCGGAAGGAAGGGCAGCTGCGGATCGTCGTCGAGGACAACGGTCCCGGCATGTCTCCGGAAAAGATCGGGGAGCTGCAGCGGCAGGTGGCCCGGCCCAAAGAAGAGGAAGCCGGATTCGGCCTGTGGAACACGCATCAGCGACTCGTTCACATGTACGGGGGCCGGTCGGGCTTGTACTTCGCGCAATCCGCTTCGGGCGGTTTGCGGGTCGAGATGGTATGGGAGGACAACCGCGAAGCGCAGTAGCGCACCGGGCTACCGCAAACGTACCGGATCGCCAACCACATCGAACGGCTGCAAGCGAAAGGAGGAATTCGGATGGTTCAACTGCTTATCGTCGACGACGAAGCGAGTGTTGTGGACAGCTTGGCGGATACGCTTCCTTGGCGGGAGATCGGGGTAACCGCCGTATTCAAAGCTTTTTCCGGCAGCGAAGCGCTTGAGCTGCTGCAGACGAATTCGATCGATATTATGATGACCGATATTCGCATGCCGGGCATGAGCGGGCTCGAGCTGCTCGCGACGGTGCGCCGCAGGTGGAAACGGGTCAAATGCATGCTGCTGTCGGGCCATGCGGAGTTCGCATACGCTCAGCAAGCGCTTCGCCACGACGCCCATGAATATTTGCTGAAGCCGATCGGCGACGACGAGGTGCTGGCGAAAGTCGGCCATCTGGTCGGAGAGCTTGAGCGGGAACGGGATGAAAGCAGGGCTTACGAGCGCGTCGTGAAGGCGTTCTCGGAGAATCTCCCGAAGCTTCGCGGAGATTTGCTCGCCGATTTGCTGCAAGGCATGAAGCTGTCCCCGGAGCGGCTCGGACAGAAGCTGGAATCGCTCAAAATCGCCATTTCGTCCGGCGAGCGATTCGCCCTTCTGCTGTGCCGGCTCGAGGACCGGCTGGCCGAGCTCGATTTCTACAGCTTGTCGCTGATGGAATACGCGGTCGCCAATATGGCCGAAGAGCTGTTCGAAGACGAATTCCGGTTATGGAGCTGCAAAGACATTCACGGTTATATGGTGTTTTTGGTTACGCAATCCGCCGGTGATCCCGCCCGCTCCGATAATCAAGAACAACGCGAGGAGCTGGACGAGTCGGCGGATAGCCGGCTTCAATCGGCGGCGTCCCAGCTTCAGCTTGGCGTAGGTCGATATTTGAAGGGGAGCGTGTCCGTTCTCATCAGCCGTTGGGGATTGTTTCCGATCGACATTCAGCGATTGTACGAAGACATGCTGCTGTCGATGCGCAAGCAGGTTGGCAACCAAAGCGGCCTGCTGATCTACGTATCCAACGAGTTTGAGCAGTTGCCGGTCCATGCGCTGCAACGGTTGAACGAGCCGCCGATGCTCGTCCATCTGCTCGAGTCTGGCGATTGGGAGCGGACGCGCGACAAGCTTAGCGGCGTATGGAACGAGCTAAGCTCGAAATGGGCGGATTCCTCGGAGCATGTGACGGAAGCCTTCTTTTCCGTATACGCCTCGTTCAGCTCGTTCGCGCACAAAAACGGGCGGCAGCTGACCGACATGATCGGGCCGCACCTGTCCGACGCAACCGGCTTGATGCCGATCCGCTCGATGGAGTCGTTTAGGCAGTGGATGTTCCAATCGTTGGAGCTGCTGCAGCAGTGCATGGAAAGCGAAACGCGCAATGACCGGGAGAACGCGGTGCGGAAAATCAAGCAGTTCGTCGGCAAGCATCTCGTGGAGGACGTCTCGCTGCAGAAGATCGCGGATTACATGTACATGCATCCTGTGCATGTGTCGCGCCTGTTCAAGCTGGAAACGGGCGAAAATTTGAGCGATTTCGTGCTGCGCCTCAAGATGGAGAAGGCGGCTACGCTGCTTGCAGATCCGTCCCTGAGAAACTATGAAGTCGCGCTTCGGCTCGGCTACCAAAATCCGAACTATTTTATTAAAGTGTTCAAAAAATATTATTCCGTCACGCCCCAGGAGTTTCGGCAAAAGCTCGAAACGATCGAGGAGCCCTGAGAGCGCCGTGCACGCGCGCGAAAGCTTGAATAGCAACCGGAACACAGCTCGCCCCTTCGGGGGACGGAGCTGTTTTTTTGTCGCACCCCCCTCGTTCGAAGTCGTTAATTTTGTGCTATCCAGGTTAAATAGTTGTCATTTTATGCGCAGGGGAAACGCTTTACTATGAAGGTAAGAGGATTTCGACACTCGCCGCTGCGGGAGACGGAAGCCCGAGATACAAAAGAGGCAAACGCGAAAAGAAGCAAACGATCACAACTACGGGAGGTCACCAGATATGAACCGATGGATCAAAAAGACGGCGGCTGTTTCGCTGCTGGCCGCACTGGCCGCGGGCTGCGGCACGGGAAGCAGCACGGCGGGGGAGACGAAGACGGATAACAAATCCAAACCGACGTTGACGTTTTGGATGAAAAAGCAATTGTTCGAGGACCAAAACAAGCTGATTCAAGAACGGGCCAAACAATTCGGCACCGAGCACAACGTCAATGTCAATATCGAGCTGATTGCCTACGAAGACTTTTATCCGAAATGGTCTGCCGCGATCACATCGAAAACGGTACCGGACGTCTCGTTTTTCGGTTATCAGGAAATCGGCCAATTTTACGGCAAAGACGTGCTCGAAGATGTGAGCGAGCTGGTCAAAACGATCGAAGGCAAAAACGGCGAGCTGCAGGCGAGCATGAAAAAAGCGATTACGTTCCAAGGGAAGCAATACGCGATCCCGTTCTGGACGGAGTCGCAAGTGCTATATTACCGCAAAGATTTGCTGAAAAACGCCGGCTTCGACGCTCCGCCGAAAACGTGGGACGAGTTCCGGAAAATGGCCAAAGCGCTCACCGATCCGGGCAAAGGCATCTACGGCGCCGGTATGGGTTACGGCAAAGGCAACTCTGACGCCGAATTTTTGACCCGCGGCATCATCTGGTCTTACGGCGGCTCGGTCGATACGAAGGACGGCAAGACGGTCATCGTGAACTCGCCGGAGACGATCGAGGCGACGAAGCTGATCCGCGACATTTTCATGACCGACAAAAGCACGCCGCCGAGCGCACTCGGCTGGGACGACAGCGGCAACAACAAGGCGTATCTGAGCGGCCAGGCGGCGATGGTGTTCAACGTCGGCAGCTTGCTTAGCACGATCAAGAAGGACAATCCGGAGCTGTACGAGAAGACGGGGATCGCTCCTTACCCGGCGGGGCCGAAAGGGACGTTTATTCCCGGCATCAGCAACAACCTCGGCATTTTCAAAGACTCGGGCAACAAAGAGCTGGCCAAGCAGTTCGTCGAGTACATGCTCGCGACCGATTGGTACAAAACATGGATCGAGAAAGGCGCGCCGCTTACCGGTCCGGTCTATACGAAGCTGACGAGCGAGCCGATCTGGCAGGATGAACGCAACAAAGCGTTCGTCGATTCGGTGAAAGGGTTCTACTTCCTCGGCTACCCGGGCGAATACAATCCGAAAGCGGGCGAAGTGTTCAATCTGCGCATCGTCAACGATACGTTCCAGAAGCTGCTGCTCGAGACGAGCTATACGCCGGAGACGGCCATCAAGGACTTGCAAACGAAGGTCGAGGACATTTACAAAAAGTAACACTCCAAATACAGGCTGCGGGAAGACCGGCAAGATACGGTTGACCGCAGTCTACAGTTAGGCGGGATTTCACTTGAAAACGAACACGGACAACAAGCTGGCTTACGCGCTGATGAGTCCCGTACTGATCTACTTGCTGGCCGTCATGATCGTCCCGTTCGGCTGGGCGCTTTATCTCAGCTTTACGAACAAGGTCGTCGGCGTCGATGCCAAGTTCATCGGCCTCGGCAACTATATCGAACTTTTCAAAGATTCGCTGTTCTGGAAAGCGGCCTGGAATACGCTCGTCTTCACCCTCGTCGCGGTCATCGGCAAAACGGTATTCGGCATGATCATGGCGCTCGTGCTGAACGAAAAAATCGTATTCCGCAACGTCTTCCGGGTGCTGCTGTTTCTGCCCTGGACGATTCCGACGATCGTCTCGGTCTTCACGTGGCAATGGATTTATTCCGACGTGGGCGGCGTGCTTAACTTTTTGCTGCTGAAGGCGCACTTGGTCAGCGCTCCGGTCGGCTGGCTGGCAAGTCCGGATTTGGCGATGTTCTCGGTTATTCTGGTCAACGTATGGCGGGGCATTCCGTTTATGGGCATCGCGATCTTGGCCGGTCTCCAGACGCTGTCCAAAGAAATGTACGAAGCCGCGATGCTGGATGGTGCCGGGGCGATTAAACGGTTTTTCTACATGACGCTGCCCTCGGTCAAAGAAGTAACGATGTTGGCGGCCGTCATGACGACGATCTGGACGCTGAACGACTTCGAGATTATTTGGCTGCTTACGCGCGGCGGTCCTTCCAACGGAACGCAAGTGCTGTCGACGCTCAGCTACACGATCGGATTTTTGAATATGAGCCTGGGGAAAGCGATCGCCATTGCGATCTTGACGATGCCTCCGTTGATCATGCTGATCAACTTCGTCACGAAACGTTCGCTTTCATCGAATGAGTAGGTGATGCACGATGGAACATAAATCGATCGCAAATCGAATAATCGTCTATGCTACATTGGCCGTCATGCTAGTTTTCGCTTTGTTCCCGCTTTACTGGATGTTCAATACGTCGTTCAAATCGAATGCCGAAATTTACCGGATGACGCCTTCGTTTTGGCCGGAACGGTTTTCCTGGTCCGCCTACGAGAAGCTGTTGACGGAAAACGGCTTCCTGCATAACGTGCAAAACTCGCTTGTCGTCTCGCTGCTTGTCGCCTTCGCTTCGATCGCGGTCAGCATGCTGGCGGCTTACGCGATCGCCAAGCTGCGGTTCCGCGGCAGAAACGTCGTTTCCCGGGGCATCTTGTACGCGTATTTGATGCCGCGCGCGGTACTGTTTATTCCGCTCTACATGCTCGTTTCCTTGATCGGCTTGAACAACTCGATCTATGGGCTGATGATCATTTATCCGACCATTACGATTCCGTACGCGACTTGGATGCTCATCTCGTATTTCAAATCGATCCCGGTCGAAATCGAGGAAGCGGCCATGATCGACGGCTGCAGCCGGGCGCGCACGATGTTCAATATCATTTTCCCGCTGGCCGCTCCGGGGGTTGCGGCAACGTTCATTTTTTCTTTCACGCTTTGTTGGAGCGAATATTTGTATGCGCTAGTCGTGGTGACGAAGAGCTCGGACAAGACGCTGACGCTCGGACTGTCGGATATGATCGTGGGCGACGTGTTCGCTTGGGGTCCGCTGATGGGCGGTTCGATTCTCGCTTCCATTCCGGTCGTCATCATGTACCTGTTCACTTCCAAATATATGGTTAGCGGCATGACCGTAGGAGGAGTCAAATAATGGGCGAGTTGAAAAAAGTGCTGGTAACCGCGACGAATTATTCCGCGCTGTGCGCGGACGCGAAGCGGCTTCTGGAAGAAGGCGGCTGCGAGATCGTCGAGAACAAGCTCGGCCGTCCGCATACGTTCGAGGAACTGATTCCGCTTGTGGGCGACATCGACGGCGTGATCGCCGGTGTCGATACGTGGAACGAAGACGTGTTCAAGCTTGCGCCGAAGCTGAAGGCAATTGCCCGCTTCGGCGTCGGGGTGGACAATATCGATCTGATCAAAGCCCGCGAATACGGCATTCAGGTGACGAATGTGCCCGGAGGCAACGCGAACGCGGTAGCGGAGCTGACCGTTGGGCTGCTGTTGGCCGCTATTCGCCGCCTCCCGGCTCTGCACCAGTCGGCCCGGCGCGGTTATTGGGACCGGCACGTCGGAGAGGAGCTGGCGGGCAAGACCGTTTCCTTGCTCGGCTTCGGCAATATAGCCCAGATGGTGGCGAAAAAGCTTGGCGGCTTCGATGTTGCCGTCATCGCCTACGACAAATATCCGAACGAGGCGAAAGCCAAGGAGCTGGGAGTCGAGCTTGTAACGGCCGAGGAGGCGCTGGCACGGGGCGATATCGTCAGCATGCATTTGCCGAGTATTGCGGAAACCCGCCATATGATGAACGACGCCCGATTCGCGATGATGAAGCCGGGAGCTTATTTCATCAATACGGCGAGAGGAGCGCTTGTTGACGAGCAAGCCTTGTACAGTGCGCTGGAATCGGGGACGATAGCCGGCGCGGCGATCGACGTGTACGAGGCGGAGCCCGTTTCCGCGGACAACCCGCTGTTCCGGCTCGACAACATCGTGACGACGCCGCATACGGCGGCCGAAACCGAGGAGACGTACCACAGGGTCGGACTCGTCACCGCCGAGGCGCTGCTCGATGTTTTTGCCGGACGGCAGCCGAAGCATCCGGTTCTTGGCTAGAGGGAGGAACCGGAAATGAGCCGGATGCGCGTAAATCTCGGCCGCGCCCGGCTCGCCGGCGAGGACGGCATTCGTTTGCCGAGTATGGTTCCCGTGCTGCAATCGTTCGCCTCCGAAGGCATCGATCCGCAGCAAATCGAGCAAAAGATTCGGGACGAGTTCGGCAAGCCGGACATTCGGGGGCGAATCCGGCCCGGCATGCGCATTGCCATCGGCGTCGGAAGCCGGGGCATCGACGAGCTCGCCCGGATTGTGCAGTCGGTCGTCCGCGAGCTGAAGGCGCTCGGCGCGCAGCCGTTTATCGTGCCGGCCATGGGCAGCCACGGCGGAGCTTCCGCGGAAGGGCAAGCCGAGCTGCTTGCCGGGTACGGCATTAGGGAGCGGCTTCTGGGCGTACCGATCCGGTCATCGATGGATACGATCCGGCTCGGTGAAGTAGCGGACGGCGTGGAAGTGTACTTCGACCGGTTGGCTTACGAGCAAGCCGACGGCATTGTCGCCGTTGCGCGCATTAAACCGCATACCGATTTCAAAGCATCCATCGAAAGCGGCATATTGAAAATGCTCGGCATCGGCTTCGGCAAGCACAAGGGTGCCGCTCATCTGCACCGCTTCGGCATGGAGCGTTTCGGAACGCTGCTGCCCGAGGTCGGCAAGCTCGTGATCGAACGTACTCCGTTTTTGTTCGGCATCGGCATCGTCGAGGACGCATCCCACCGGACGGCGCATATCGAGGCGGTTCCCGGGAATTGCTTGCCCAGCAGGGAAGAGGAGCTTCTGGTCATGGCGAAGCGGCTCATGCCGCGAATCTGGCTGGACGATATCGACGTATTGGTTGTCGATGAGATCGGCAAAAACATCAGCGGCTGCGGGATGGACCCGAACGTCATCGGGCGCTCCGGCGCGATGCGCCGGTTCGGCGACGGACCCGCGGTGCGCCGCATCGTTGTACGAGGATTAACCGAGGATACGAAAGGCAACGCGGTCGGCATCGGTCTCGCCGACTTTACGACCCGGCGGGTGGCCGAGCGTATCGACTACGCGGCGATGTATACGAACGTGATCACCGCGATGGACGTCTCCGGGGGCAAGCTGCCGCTCGTCATGACCGACGACCGGACCGCATTGTTCGCCGCTGTCAGCACGATCGGCATGAGAGCTCCCCACGAAGCGCGAATCGTGCGAATTCGGCATACGCTCGAGCTTCGGCACATTCACGTATCCGAAAACATGATGGCCGAAGCGGAGGCCCATCCGATGATGGAACCGGCCGGCGAGCCTGCGGCATGGCGGTTTGACGCCCGGGGACACCTTGCCGATTGAAACGATAACTGAAGGAGAGCATATAACGATGAAGCATTTATACGGCGTGACGACGGCCATGGTAACCCCGTTTCACAAGCATGGCACGATCGATCTTGAGAAAGTGGAACAGCTGACCGAGTTTCTTATTTCCAAAGGGGTCCATTGCTTGTACCCGCTGGGCACGACGGGCGAAATGCTTCGCTTGTCCGCAGAAGAGCGCGAGGCCGTCGCCGAAACGGTCGTGCGCAAAGCGGCAGGCCGGGTAACCGTCTTTATCCATGTCGGGGCGATGACCCAAAACGAGACGATTCGTCTGGCGAAACACGCCAGCTCGATCGGAGCGGACGGAATCGGCGTGGTGACACCGGCGTTTTTCGGGGCGAACGACGCGGAATTGGAGCATTATTTTGTTGCTGTCGCTTCCAGCGTACCCGACGATTTCCCGGTGTATTTGTACAACATTCCGCAATGCGCGGCAAACGATTTGAAAACCGAAGTCGCCGAGAAGGTCGCAGCCCAATGTCCCAACGTCATCGGCGTCAAATACAGCTACCCGGACTTTTTGCGGACGAACGAATATTTGAACATCCGGGGCGGCGATTTTTCCGTCATGCAAGGAGCGGACCGGTTGTTCCTGCCCGCGCTCGCCATGGGCTGCGAAGGCGTCATCTCCGGTGTCTCCTGCGTCTATCCGGAGCCGTTCGTTGCCGTATACGATGCGTATCTCGCGGGCGATCTGGAGAAAGCGCGGAAGCTGCAGCGCATCGCGATCCGCTACTGCGAAACGCTCAAGAGCGGCAGCAACATGTCTTATTTCAAAGAGGCGCTCAAGCTTCGCGGCATCGACGCCGGCTTTATGAGAGCGCCGCAGCTTAACTTGCCAGAGGCGGAAATCGCCGATTTGAAAAGCAAGCTGGACGAGCTGAACGCCGTAACCGGCTACGCTTAAGCCTCCGTAGTCCGGCTCCCGGAATAAGGGAGTGTCCGCTCGTCAAAAACTGAAGCAGCCCCTGACGCATCTTCGTGTGCGGACGGGGCTGCTTTGTTTTGCGGCGGGGACCGGCCGTGCGCTTTATCGTTGATTTTCTGACATCTTCCCTCCGGCGACGCATATTGTAGGGAAAGCCTTTCCATGTATAATAGGGAAACATGAAAGCCTTTACAACTACACAGCGGAAAGACGGGGGGAAAGCGACGTGTTTCGAACGAAAGTGGTCATTGCCGACGATGAAGTGCCCATTCGCCAAAGCTTGCGCATGTTTCCTTGGGACCGGCACGGCTTCGAGCTGGCCGGGGAAGCCCGCCACGGTCAGGAGGCTCTCGATCTGTGCAGCGGCATCAAGCACGGCATCGTCGTTACCGATATCGTCATGCCGGTGATGGACGGCTTGCGCATGACCCGTCTGTTGAAAGAACGGCAGCCGGACTTTCAAGTGATCCTGCTCACGTGCCATAGCGAATTCGACTATGCCCGGGAGGCGCTCGCTCTCGGGGCCATCCAGTATTTGCTGAAAGGCACGCTGCGCGATCAGGAGCTGCTTGAAGCGCTGAACAAAGCGAAAGCCCGGCTTCCGGTTCCGGCCGTGGACGGCCAAGGGGAGACGGAGAAAAGGTACGAGATTCGCCATGCTCTGGAATATATCCGCGACCATTTGGGCGAGCCCTTCGATTTGCCCGATGTGGCGGCAAGCGTCGGATTGAGCGCCAATTACTTCGGACAGTTGTTTCGCCGGGAGACGGGAGAACGGTTTCAAGATTACGTGAAACGGAACCGGCTGGAGAAAGCCGCGCATTTGCTGCGTTACAGCCATTTGAAAGTATACGAGGTGGCGGCCGAAACCGGCTTTCCCAACTACCGGTACTTTACCGACGTGTTTTGCCGGCAATACGGACGCAGCCCGAGCGAATACAGGGGGAGTCATGGGTAAGCGGCGCCGGTTGTCCTCCAGCACGTTCGCCAAACTGTTTCTGACGCTGGCCGCGGCCAGCCTGCTTTCCTTTTCCGGGCTTCTGTACGGCGCGATCGACGGCTCGCGCGCAGCGCTGACGCAGCAGAAAGCGGAAGACATGACCTTGTTTGTCGAGCGGACCGGGCAATATCTCGACCTGTACTTGATGAATATCCGCAATACGCTGATCGGCTTGTCCGACCGGATGGAGGGGCTGAGAGCCGCAGATCGGGACCAAGTGCGGCAATTGCTTCAGGAGTCCGTCCGGCGAAACGGAGGCATCATTTCCTATATGTACGTCCAGTTCGGCGACGGGACGATCGTGTCCAACGATCAATTGGCCTACAGCATCGTCGGCCACCCCTCCTTGCCGGATGTGTTTCGGATCGCCGAGGAAACCCCGGGGCTGGTCAACTGGAGCGATCTGTATTATTCGCCCATGCTTACCGGCCCTACGGTCGCATTTGCGCTCAAGCTGCGCAGCGGGGCGGTAACCGTGCTCGCCGAAATCAACACGCCGCAATTGACGAGGCGGCTGTACGAGATGCTGCAGGTCTCGGGCCAAGGGTTCGCTTTGTTTACCGGCCAAGGCAGCGTCGTCTCGTACGACCCGTACAGCCGGATCGTTCCGTTCAAGCCGGCCACGCTGCCGCCGGAAATGGACGAGACATTCGTGCAATCGCTGATCGGGGGCCGGAACGGGATGAGCCGCGTCGAAGGAGCGACAGGACCGCTTCTGGTCGTGAAGAGCGAGCGCAATGAGCTCGGCTGGTATTTGGTCACTTTGACCGACGAGCGGGATTTCCGCGCGGGCTCGCGCGATGTGGTCGCCCGCTTTGTCGGGATCGGCGCGATCTCGTTCTCGCTGCTGCTCGTTCTGACCCTGTTCATCAGCCGTCATTATACGACGCCGCTAAACCGGCTCGCCAAGCAGATGGCCCAAATTCGCGGCGAACGCTTCACCGGCCCGTATTTGCCCGTCGGACGGAGCGACGAGATCGGCCGGCTTTCGCGCAGCTTCTATGCGATGCTGGGACGAATCCGGGAATTGCTGACGACCGTCCGGGAGAACGAGGAACGAAAGAAAGAGCTGGAGCTGGCCTTGCTGCTTCATCAGATCCGGCCGCACTTTCTGTACAATACGCTGGCTTGCATCGGCAGCTTGGCGAAGCAGCACCGGGTCGCGGAAGTGGAGGAGACGATCCGCTCGCTCATCGGGCTTCTGACGTACAGCACCCGCAAGGGGGATTACGTGTCGCTGGAAGAGGAGCTGCAGTCGCTCCGGGAATACATGCATATCCAGAACGTCCGGTACGGCGGCGCTTTTCGTTTTGCCGAGCGGATCGAACCCGGACTGGCACACGTGCCGGTTCCGAAATTGATTTTGCAGCCGCTCGTGGAGAACGCCGTCTTTCACGGCTTGGCCCCGAGAGGCGAGGGCGAAGTGATCGTCTCGGCGCGCGCGGAGGACGGGAGGCTGCTGCTTGCTGTCCGGGACGACGGGGAAGGGATGTCGGCCGAGCGAATCGCGGCGGCGCTTGCCGATTTGCCCCGGCCCGTAGACAATGACAATGCGCCCGAAGCGGGGCGGACAGGCCGCTTGCAAGGGATTGGCTTAGCCAATGTGAGAGAGCGGCTCCGCGTCCATTACGGCCCGCAGTACGGGCTCGCCATTCGCTCCGAACCCGGACGATGGACGGAAGTGGCCGTCACCGTGCCGCTCGGACCGTCTTCCGCCTCCTCTGCCGGCGAGCGCTAGCGAACACGGGCGCCTTACCCTCCGAAATCGCTCCGGCAACTTCATTGACGATCTGACATTTTCGTGTAAGCGCTGTATATTTTTCTGGAGGTCCCCCTTCTATAATCATGGATAGAGCGGCGATTCATACTGGGGGGATGCAAGGAATGACCGAAACGCATAGGGCCGCGGCTGCCGCACATCGGCCTCCGGAGGTGCGCCGGAAACGGCGGGACGTTATATGGAGGTACCGTGCGCTGTACTTGATGCTGCTTCCGGGATTCGTCTATTATGCCATTTACGTGTATGCGCCGATGTACGGCGCGGTTATCGCGTTCAAGGATTACAACGTAATCAAAGGCATATTCGGCAGCCCGTGGGCCGATCCGTGGTACAAATATTTCAAAGCGTTTTTCGATTCGCCGTATGCTTGGCAAACGCTGCGGAATACGCTGCTCATCAGCTTGTACAAACTCGTCTGGGGCATGCCGCCCGGGATCCTGCTGGCGGTTCTGCTGAACGAGGTGCGGCACGAATGGTACAAACGGTTCGTGCAGACGGTCAGCTACTTGCCGCACTTCTTGTCCATGGTCATCATCTACGGTCTGGTAACCGCGCTGTTATCGCAAACGGACGGGCTGCTGAACCAATGGATCAAGTCGATCACCGGAGAAGCGGTTCCGTTCCTTACTTCGACGGACTGGTTCCGCAGCATTCTCGTCGCCTCCGGCATTTGGCAAAACGTCGGCTGGAGCGCCATCATTTATTTGGCGGCGATAGCCGGCATCGATCCGTCGCTGTACGAAGCGGCCCGCTGCGACGGGGCGGGGAGGCTGCGCATGATCTGGCACATCACGCTGCCCGGCATCCGCAGCGTCATCATGCTGCTGCTCGTGCTTCGGCTCGGACACGTGCTGGATGCCGGATTCGAGCAAATTTACATCATGTACAACGTTCACGTATATCCGGTTGCCGATATTATCGACACCTGGGTGTTCCGCGTCGGTCTCGTGGAGATGAACTTCAGTCTCGCGACGGCGGTAGGTTTGTTCAAAACGCTTATCGGCATCGTGCTCATTGTAGGCGCCAACCGGCTGGCGAAACGGTGGGAGGGATCGATATGGTAGCCTTCCGCAAAGAACGGCTGTACTTGACCCTCGTCTACGCTCTGCTCGCAGGACTTGTCGTCAGCATCGTCTTTCCGCTGCTGTACGTGATCAGCGTTTCTCTTACTCCATACAGCGAGGTGCTGAAGCACGGCGGGTTTCTCGTCATTCCGCGGAACGTCACCCTGGCGGCATATAAAGCGTTTCTGAAAGACGATCTGATCGGCAACGCATACGCCGTAACCGTGTTCATTACCGTCGTCGGAACGTTTGTCAATCTTGTGCTCACTTCGCTTATGGCTTATCCGCTGTCCAAAAAGGTTTTGCCCGGCCGCAACGTCTTTTTGCTGCTGATCGTCTTTACGACGTTGTTCGGAGGCGGCATGATTCCGACGTACCTGATCGTCAAGGCGACGGGGCTGCTCGATACGGTGTGGGCGATGATCGTTCCCGGCGCGGTCGGATCGTTCAACCTGCTGGTCATGAAATCGTTTTTCGAAAATTTGCCGGAAAGTCTCGACGAAGCCGCCCGCATCGATGGCGCCGGGGAAGTAGGCGTCCTTGTCAGAATCGTGCTGCCGCTTTCCATGCCGATCATGGCGACGATCGGGCTATTTTACGCGGTCGGCCATTGGAACGAATTTTTTGCGGCGATCCTTTATGTGAGCGATCGGAGATTACACCCTTTGCAAGTCATGCTGCAGGGAATCCTGCGTGCGGGGCAATCGCCGGAGATGAACATTGAGGAGACGCTGCCGACGATATCGCTGCAGATGGCGGCGGTTGTATTGACCGCGCTGCCGATCGTCGTCGTTTACCCGTTCATCCAGAAGCATTTTACTAAAGGAGTTTTGCTCGGTTCGATCAAAGGGTAAAATCGCGATGATGCGAAGGGGGCATGTCGGATGAAGGGCAGTTGGAAAAGAAGCGCGATCGCGCTGGTCGCCTGCGCCGGAGTGACGCTTGCGGGCTGCAATGGAAAAGGCGCGGGAGGGGCCGAGCCGGGCGCGAACGCCGGGCCGGTGAAATTTACCGTATTTATCGCCGGAGGCGGCGGCAATCCGCCGAAAGACAAAGACCCGATTTTGCTGCAATTGAACAAAGAGTTGAACATGGACATGGATTTCAATATTAACAGCACGGAATACAGTCAAGTGTTGACCGCGAAAATAACCGGCGGCACGCCGCCCGACGTGTTTACCGTCGACAAGGGACAAATCAAACAGTTTGCGGACCAAAATTTGCTGCTCGATATCGGACCGTATTTGAATCAAATGCCCAACGTCAAAAAGGCCTATGCCGAAAGCGATCTGAACAAGGGCAAGTATGGCGGAAAACTGTACGCGTTGGATAAACGTCCGTCGATTCCGATGTATACGTATTGGATCCGCGCCGATTGGCTGAAAAAGCTGAACCTGCAGCCGCCAAAGACGGTCGAGGAGTTCAGAAACGTACTGCTCGCCTTCACGGAGCGGGACCCGGACGGCAATGGCAAGAAGGATACGTTCGGTCTGACGGGCGCGGATACTCCCGCGTTCAGCGGCATCTTCTCGGCGTTCGGCGTAGCCAATCCCGGCAACTGGATGGTCCGGGACAACAAAGCGGTCTACTCGACAACCGATCCGGCGATGAAAGCGGCGGTCGCCTATATCGCCGATCTGATCAAATCCGGCGTCGTGGACCCGGAAATTATTACGAACCAGAATCCGTCGGATAAAGTGTTCAAAGGGCAAGCCGGCGTCATTTACTCGAACTGGCCTTCGATGAGCGTGGAGGCCAAGGTCAAAGTGTGGAAGGACATCAATCCGAACGCCGAATGGATTCAATTGGATGCGTTGACCGGTCCCGGAGGCAAATATCAGGGCATGTGGGACGTCGGGCAAACCCAGACGATGATCGCGCTGTCCAAGTCGCTCGAGAAGCAGCCGAATAAATTGAATAAAATATTGGAGTTTCTTAACTACATTACCGATCCGGGCAAAGGCCAAATGATCGTCAATTACGGCATCGAGGGCAAGCACTACAACATCGAGAACGGCAAATTCGTCGCCCTTCCGGCGATGGCCGATCTCGGATACGCTTGGCAAATGCAGCTTACGGGCCGCTCGGAGATGGAATATTTGAAAAACAAATTCGCCGGTCAGGACGCTTACATCGAATTTGCGCTGAAGCAGCCGCGCATTCAGGTGTACACGCAATTCGTGCCGATTCCCGAAGGAACGATAGCCGACAACCGGTACGAATACGAGGAGCTCGTCAAGTTTATGTACGACAAAAGGCCACTTGCGGACTGGGACCAATACGTCGAGACGCTGAATACGAAATTCAATGTGACGGCACGGACCCGGGAGGCGGAGAAGACGCTCAAAGAGCTAGGGTATTTGAAATGAGCGCCCCGGAAACCGGTTCGACCGGATATCGGCGCACGGAAGAAAGGTACGATATCGTCGTTTGCGGCGGAGGGCTGGCGGGCTTCTCCGCCGCCGTCGCCGCGGCTCGGCACGGGGCCACCGTCTGCTTGGTGCAGGACCGCCCGGTGTTCGGAGGCAACAGCTCTTCGGAAATTCGCGTTCCTCCGCAAGGGGCGGCGAGCTTCCACGCCTACGCGAGGGAAACCGGAATCATCTCGGAGCTGCTGATCGAGGAGCGGGCCCGCAACCACGAAGAGCCGACGTTCGACAACGGCTATATCAACAGCGTATGGGATCTCGTGCAGTACGATATGGCGGTGAAGACGCCGAACTTGACATTTCGGCTGAACTCCGCCGTGACGGAAGTGCTTATGCTGGATAAGAAAACGATCGAAGCGGTCATCGTTCGCGTCGGCAACGCCGAAACCGTGTTGACGATCCGCGGGCGCACGTTTATCGACTGCACCGGCGATGGCATTGTAGCCGCGCTTGCCGGCTGCGAATGGCGCATGGGTACGGAAAGCCGGGATGAGCACGGAGAGCCGCATGCTCCGGAACGAGCGAGCGATGCGGTGATGGGCAGCTCGATTCATTTCAAGGCGAAGGACACGGGGCGACCGGTCCCTTTTACCGCGCCGGATTGGGCGGTCCGATACGACAATCCCGATTTTTTTTACAAGCAGGGCCGCTGGCCCGGCGATCCGCGCAGCGGATTTTGGTGGATCGAATTGTCCGTGCCGTGGCATACGATCTACGATAACGAAACGCTGCGGCACGAACTGACCCGTCACGTGCTCGGCGTGTGGGACTGGATCAAAAACCGCGATTCGCGGCTCATGGACGAGGCGGCGACGTATGCGCTCGATTGGATCGGGCAAGTGCCGGGGAAGCG
Organism: Paenibacillus hodogayensis; assembly: GCF_039536325.1. Classification (NCBI taxonomy): domain Bacteria; kingdom Bacillati; phylum Bacillota; class Bacilli; order Caryophanales; family Paenibacillaceae; genus Paenibacillus; species Paenibacillus hodogayensis. The sequence continues at coordinate 953,493 of NZ_BAAAYO010000010.1, read as the reverse complement.
GGAAAGCCGCCGGATCATGGGCGACTATCTGATGACCGAGCACGATCCGCTGCAGCGCACCGTATTTCCCGACGAGATCGCATACGGAGGCTGGTTCGTCGATCTGCACGAACCCGGCGGCTTGCTGGCGCCGTTCAGCGAAAGGGCGGCTGCCGAAGGCCATGACAGCGCCTATGCGGCGAAAAGTTATGTGGGGCCTTACGGCATTCCGCTGCGTATTTTGATCGCGAGGTCGATGGACAATTTGCTCATGGCCGGGCGCAACGTCAGCGTCACGCATACGGCGCTCGGTACGGTGCGCGTCATGGGCACGACGGCGCTCATGGGGCAGGCTGCCGGTACGGCCGCCGCCTTGGCGCTAAGCGTCGGCTTGTCCGTCCGGGAGGCGCCGGTGCGCGTGGTGCAGCAGGCGCTGCTGCGGGACGGCTGCTTTCTGCCGAACGTCGTGAACGAGGACGAACGCGACCAGGCCCGCTCGGCTGCGATCCGCGTCAGCAGCGAAGCGAAGCTCGCAGCCGCTGAGCCGCGTCCTCCCGGGGAGGGAAGCACGTCGTCGGGCCGTACGTTGGACAGCCGCCAAGGACAATGGCTGGCCGTAGGCGCGGATCGGATCGACCGGCTGGCGGTATGCCTCGATAACGAGGCGACCGACGTGCAGCGGGTCGAAGCGCGCCTATACGCTGTAAGACACCTGTGGGACTACCGCAGCGAACCGGGAGAGCCGCTCGCGACCGCGTTTTTGGAGGTGAAGCCGGGAAGCGGGCATTGGGCGGAGTGGCCGGTCGCACTGGACGTATCCCGGCTTCGGGGAAGCTACGTCCGGCTCGATTTGCTCGCCAACCCGCATGTTCGCTGGCTGACGGCGGCCGCCGTCGTGCCGGGCCATATTAGCGCTTTCGACATGGGGAACGGGCAAATGCGCCGCTTCGGCCACGGGGAGACGATGAGCTTCCGCGTGGAACCGGCGCAGTGCTGTTTCGGCGGCAGCAGCGTGACGAGCGGCGTCACCCGTCCGCACCGGTACCCGAATGTATGGCGCTCGGACCCGTCGGAGCCGCTGCCGCAATGGCTGGAGCTGTCGTGGGCGCAGCCGGTGGCGATCGGAAGGCTCGAGCTGACGTTCCCGGGCCATTTGCTTCGCGATTATCGGCATTATCCGGCGTTGTACCGCGACCCTCAATGCCCGAAGGACATGACGGCGGAGGCGTTCATCGGCGGACGATGGAGGGAACTCGGGGCGCTGCGCGGCCATTATCAGCGCAGAGGAACGATTGTTCCGGGAGAACCGGTGTTTGCGGACCGGCTGCGCGTAACGGTTCACGCGACGAACGGCGATCCGTCCGCGGCAATATACGAAATACGCTGTTACGCCGATTGAAGGCGGCGATTGCCATAGGCCATGGATGGCGTCTGGATCAAGGGGGATAAGGTGGAATGGAACACAACTTGCTCGCGGCCATTCCGGAGCTCTTCACGCGGTTCGTTCAGCTGCCGAACGACAAAGGACATAATGCGGTATGGGATTTTCGGCGCTCGCCGGATAACCGGTATTTTATTAGCGTGTGCGGGGAAAACGAAAAGCCGCTGACCGCTTTGCTGTACGAATATGACCCGGATACGGGCGACCTTCGCCTCATCTTCGATGTGGCCCGCGTCTGGATCGTCGACGCAGAGCAGATGCCTCCCAGCAAGATCCATACGAGCATCGACTTTTTGCCGGACGGCAAGCTGATCATGGCGACGCATAACACAGCCCCGGCCCCCGGACACAAGCAGTGGATGTACGAGCAGCATTACGAGCATCCGTGGGAAGGATATCCCGGCTCGATCGTCATGATCGTCGACCCCGATACGGGAGACGTGCGAACGCGGGGGATTCCGGTGCCGCGCGAAAGCATATACGGTGGCATGCTCGGAAACGACCCGCGCTATTACTACTTTCTGGGCTACATGAGAGGTCATTTTTATAGGCTCGATCTGGAGACGAACGAAGTGCGGGATTACGGAAAAGTGTCCGAATTCTCTTCCTGCCGGCTGGCGAAGGACGAACGGGGCCGGCTGTACGGAAGCTCGTACACGGGAGGATTGTGGCGGTACGATCCCGTGGCGGACCGGATCGAAGATTTGAAAATAAGCTTCGAATCCCCGAACGGAACGAAATACCGGAGGCAGTTCATTTTTGCGCTGAACTCTCCCCGCAACACGCTGTTGTTGGTCGACAATACGGACGGGGAACTGATCGAGCTTCATCCGGACACGCTCGAGGCGACACGTCACGGACCGATTCATCTTCCCGGCGACAAGCCGCAGAACATGTATTTGATCGGGGGACTGGCTGCGGACGAACGATTCGTTTTGTACTACGGTTTGAAAACGTATGACGCGAATTTGCCGATCCGACTCGTCCGGTGGGACGTCTTGAACGGAGGAAAGCCGGAAAATCTCGGGCTCGTCTCCCCTGGGGGCAAAGCGTCCCAGTACATTTGCGAAATGCTCTTCGACTGCAACGGCTGGCTGCACATGGTCGATGTGTGCGGCGAACATTCCCCGTATATTCTCGCGGTCGACGCGGGAAAGCTGCAGCCGCCGGGACCGGACGCGCCGAAGGCGCATATCGAGCCTTATGCCGAGCCGGACTGGAACGGCGTAGGCGAAGCGGCGTATATGCACATCGCGGCCGAGACCGTTCGTACGCTGCCGCTTCACCGCTTTATGGACTGGAGCGAAACGGCGGTCGCCCATCTGCATCTGCGCAACGGCCAGGTGTTCGCCATCGGCGGAGGAAAGGAAACCCGCTTGACGGTATTCGGCTGCACGGACGAGAAGCGTTTGCAGATTGCCGTCCTTTACGATGGGGGCGGTCCGGTTTCGTGCGCCGATGTCGGCGGTCGGACGGTTGTGCTGACGTCGGACGGCTGCATGCTGCTGGTCGATTACGCGGCGGGACAGGGCCGGCCGATCTTGACGGAGCGGGCGGGAGTTTCGCTTGCCCGGCTTCACGGAAGCCTTGGTGAAGAACGGTGGTTGGCGAGCGACCGCGAAGGGGGCTTGTACGTTTGCGGCTTGGACGGCATCCGGCCGCAGCCGCTCGAGCATGTGCGTGTACGGACCGAAGCGGGTTCGCATATCGTTGTACTGGACGACAAGCGCATTTTACTGTCCGGCCGCGACGACGAATTGCTCGTGTACGATATGGAGCGCGGCTGCGGGGAGAAGCTTGCGGTCAAAGCGCCTTCCATCCGGGGGCGAGCTTTCCGGGCGACCGTTTCGGGCGGAGCCGTCCTTGGGGACGGAACGGTCGTGGCGGGAACGCAGGATGGTCTGCTCTTCACGCTGTCGCCCGATCTTGGACGGAAGACTAGCTATGGCAGACTGTTTTCCGCCGGACCGCTGCGAAATATGATCCGTTACGGAGACGAGGCCGTGCTGGGCATTTACGGCGGTTATCGGGATGCCGGGCACGTATTTCATTATTCGCGCGCAAGCGGCTTTGTCGACTGGGGACGGCCCCGGGTAATCAAGGACAATCCCGAGCTGTACGCTCTCGACACGGAATGGGCAAGCATCCACTACATCTCCTGCTTGGCGCATGCGCAGCAAGACGAGATGCTGTACGTGGCTTCCGGCGAACAATACGGCTGCATGATTCGTTACAAGAAGCCAGCGTGTCCGCGCTGACGGAACACCTTATACAGAGTAAGCCCGGAGCAAAAAAGCCGCAATGATGACGCGGCTCTTTTTGTTGTACGCACGTATAGGAATAACGAAGGCCCCAGAAGAGAGAAACGAATTTCGACAAAATGTGATATGATTGGATCACTATTATCGTCCACCCTTGTTACGGAGGAAGGATTATGTCGCTGCGGTTCAAGCTGCTGATGGTGCTTATCGTCTTTTTGTGCATGCCCTTTTTTATTGTGCTCTATATATGGATGAACAGCTTCTCGGCTGAGATCGAGCGGACGGCTGCCGACTACGGCAAGGTGCTGGTTAAGCAGACCGGGGGGTATATCGACACGTATTTTCGCGATTTGGAGAAGGACACGGCCCCGCTGTTGGTCCTCCCTTCCGTCCGGGAGTTTATGGGCTTGCAGTCGCCGAACGATTTCGACTATTACCGGTTAACGAACCAGATCGAGAACGAAGTATCCCAGGGCTCGCTTTACCGGCGCGGCGATATCTGGAGCATCGATTTCATCGCCAGCAAAACGATTCACTACTCCTCGAAAATATTCGCCAGCAATGCCAACGGAGTATACGACCGGGCGCTCCGCCAGCATAAGCCCGACCGCACCTACGGCGTCGCCGGCATCTGGGTCGATCAGGACGGCAAGCCCTTCTTTGCCTATTACCGCTATTATAGCGACTATGTATACCGCAATACGAATAATATGATCGTGCTTTATCTGGACTTGTCATCGATCGACGCCATCAGCAGCAACACGCTGCTGCGCGAATCCGCGTTTTTGTCCATCATCGACCAGGACGGCACGTACATTTACCACCCCGACCGGAAAAAGATCGGCACGAAAAGCCCGTCGTTGACAACGGAACAAGAGCCGATCGGCGAGGCGAGCGAACGGATCGAGGAGACACCGGAAGGGCGGAAGCTCACCATCCGGCTGCACAACGACTATACGGACTGGCAGCTCGTCTACGAGGTGCCGCTCAAGTCGCTGTACGGGCAGTTGAGGGATATGCAGACGCTCTCCCTTATCGTGATGGTCTGCATCGTCGTGCTGACGCTGATGATATTGGGCGGGTTCGCTTACTTGTTGACGCGGCGTATCTCTCATTTGCAGAAGCTGATGGGGCGGGCGGAGACCGGAGACATGCTCGTGAGGGCGCCCGAGCGAAGCAAGGACGAGCTGGGCCGGCTGAACGGAAGCTTCAACCGGATGCTCGGCCGCATCCGCGAATTGATCGACGAGCTTAACACCTCCAACGCCAAGGAGCGCGAGCTGCACGAGCGACAGCGGGAGACGATGATCCAGGCGATGCAATCGCAGATCAATCCGCACTTTCTGTACAACACACTGGAGTTTATCAACTCGTACGCGATTTTGGAGGGGGTGAAGCCGATCAGCAAGATGGCGCTTTCGCTGTCCAAAATGTTTCGCTACAGCGTGAACAACAACGAGCCGATCGTCACGCTCTACGAGGAGTTGGAGCATGTGCGCTGGTACTGCAACATCATGCAGGCCCGAAGCGATTCCTTCGAGGCGCGCTTCGATATCGATGTGGAGGCGGCCCGCTCCGTCGCCTGCGTAAGGCTTGCGCTCCAGCCTCTGGTGGAAAATGCGGTGCTGCACGGCTACGAGCGTCACGGCCTGGAGCTGGGCGCCATCTGCCTCAGCGGACGCCGGACGGAAGGCGGCTTCGAGCTGCTCATCCGCGACTACGGGATCGGAATGGATAAGGTCAAGAGGGAGCGGCTGAACGATGCCTTCGCGCTGTCCGCGTCCGTGCTGACCGAGTCGCAGCCGTATCTCCCGGGTGTCGGCATGTGGAATGTGCATCGCCGGGTGCGCCTGCTGTTCGGCGAAGGGTATGGCTTGCAGGTGGTGCCTTGCGAGGGGCGGGGCTGCGCCATTCGCTTGACGCTGCCAGTCATGATGACCGCGAAGGAATGACGGCAAAATAGATCAAGTTCGGCAAAAATCATCATATCGGCAATAAGTTCCGCTCTCTATAATGAAACTGTAGCAAAGAAAGCGGTTGCTTTTCGGCAGGCCGCAGCATGATCGAATCGGCAAATCCTTGCCTGGCAAGGAATGACCGGTTCCGTACGTGCGACATCCTAGACATGAGAACGGGGGAGGATGAACGATGAAAGTGAAACAAACCGTATCTGCGTTGGTGCTTGCCGCCGTATTGCCTGCCGTCGTTTTGGCCGGCTGTGGGAGCAAAAGCGAGCCCGCGAAAAATGGAAGCGCTGCCGGGGATGGCGGGAAACCGGCCGCTGCGCACAAAATCAGCTTTTTGCTCGTAAACCCGACGATCAAAGATTTTTTCTCGGTCAGCCAGACGAAGGATAACGAGTATGTCAAAGAGTTGAAGAAGCTGTCCGGTTACGATCTGAGCTTCGAGTTTTTGCCTGGGGGCGAGGAGACGAACAAGCAGCTGGCGATCCGCTTCGCGGCGGCCGACTTGCCGGACGTCATTCGGACGACCGATATTAACGCCACGGTGCACGCCGGCGCCGTCGAGCAGGGGGCGTTCCTCGATCTTACCCCTTTGATCGACAAGTACGCGCCGAATTTGAAAAAGGCGATTCCGGAAAGTGTCTGGAAAAGCCCGATGGTGTCCAAGAACGGCAAAATTTACGCGATCCCGGCGATGTGGCCGAATCCGGACACGCGCGTCATCTATTACCGCAAAGACTGGCTCGCCAAGGCGGGCATGAGCGAGCCGAAGACGATCGACGACTGGGTGAAGTTTTTTGAATACGTGAAGAACAACGACATGAACGGGGACGGTGTCAAGGACGAGGTCGGCTTCGCCTTCCGCGAGCAGATGAGCTACAGCGACTTGTTCTTCGGCTCGTTCGGGGTCCATCCGAACATGTGGACGATGCAGGATAGTCAGTTCGTACCTTCGATGATTACGCCGAAGATGAAAGATGCAGTCACGTTCTGGAAAATGCTGTACGACAAAGGCTACGTGAACAAGAACATGTTCACCAACAAAGCAGGCGACTGGGATGCGTTGATCCGGTCCAACAAAGCGGCCGCTTGGCTTCATGATGCCGGCAACTATCAATCCTGGAACAGCGCGTTTACGAAGGAGCCGACGGATACGAGCATTCTCGGCGTCGCGCCTGCGCCGGTCGGTCCGAACGGGGACAGCTTCCTGAGAGGGCAGAAGCTCGGCATCTACTACGTCAACGTCATTCCGAGCAAGGTGAAAAATCCGGAAGAAATCGTTAAGTACTTCGAATGGGCCTATACGAACAAGCAAGCCGCAGACTTTTTCCACTACGGCATCGAGAATGTCAACTACAAGAAGGTGGACGGGAAGGTCACGTTCGACGGCGTGCCGAAGCCGCTGCCTGGTTTGAAAGACAACGAAAACCAAATTTTCCAACTTCTTCTGAATGCTCGCGGCGTCGGCTACGAAGACCCCGAAGTGCTCGCGCTGTCTCCCGTGGGAGCGACGGTGCAGGACGCGTTTGCCAAGGCGAAGAAGAGTGCGGTCAAGGACGATACGGCCAATCTGCCTACGCTCGGTCTGATGACCCAGAAGCCGGAGCTGCAAGCGGCGACGACGACAGGCACGCTGTTTATGGATATGTTCGCCAAGGCGCTGACTGGCAAAGAATCGGTCGATACGGCGTTCGACAACTTCGTCTCCGAGTGGAAGAAGCGCGGCGGAGACCAGCTGATCAAGGAAGCGACGGAATGGCATAAATCGTTCTACGGGAAATAAAGGAACGGCAAGGGGCTCCGCTACAAAACAAGGACATCTTCGAAGCCGGCCGGGTGACCGGGCCGGCTTCGCCAACAAATGGGAGGGCGCCTCATGTTAAATCGATGGCTGAAACGGGACGGGGTGGCGCTATGGGTCATCGTGCTCCCCGGCGTACTGTACTTTTTGATCTTCAAATACGTGCCGATGCTCGGCAATATTATCGCTTTCAAAAATTACAGCTTGTTCCTTGGCATTATGGACAGTCCGTGGGTCGGGCTGACGCATTTTCTGAATATGATCACCTACGAGGAATTTTACAATATTTTGGGCAATACGATTTTGCTTAGCTTTTTATCGGTGCTGTTCGGCTTTCCCGCGCCGCTCCTGCTGGCCCTGCTCCTGAATGAGCTGCGCAGCATGTGGTTGAAGCGGTCGGTGCAAACGGTGTTGTATTTGCCTCACTTTTTGTCCTGGATTATTGTAGGCAGCATTTTCATCAACCTGCTGGAGCCGAACGGCTTCCTGAACCAGCTGCTGGGCGGCTTGTTCGGCATGGCCGAGATTGATTTCCTGAGCGAATCGCGCTACTTCAAGAGCATTGTCATCGTATCGGGCATTTGGAAGGAAGTAGGCTGGGGAATGATTATTTACCTGGCTGCGCTGGCCGGCGTCAATCCGAACTTGTACGAGGCCGCGATGGTGGACGGGGCAGGGCGCTGGCGGCAGATGTGGTCCATCTCCATCCCGGCAATCATGCCGGCGATCGTCGTGCTGTTCCTGCTGCGGATCGGCTCCGTTCTGGACGCCAATGTCGAGCAAATTCTCGTGTTCCTCAATCCGCTCAATTTCGATACGGGCGAAGTGATCGACACGTATGTATACCGAATCGGGTTATTGGGCTCGCAATTCAGCTATTCCACGGCCATCGGCTTGTTCAAGTCCGTGATCGGTCTTGTGCTTGTCGTCTCTCTGAATCAACTTAGCAAGCGCACGACCGGCGAAAGCATTTACTGACAAGGAGGAGAACCGCGATGCCGGCATACAGACGCGACAGATTGGCCCAGACAGTGCTGGGCCTGGTCCTGGTCGCCATCAGCTTGACGATGATTGCCCCGCTTATCCATTTGCTCGCCATTTCGCTAAGCGACGGGTCGTACGTGCTGGCCCGTAAAATTTATTTTTGGCCCAAGGGTATCAACCTTGACGTTTACAAACAGATTTTGCAGCTAAAGTCGCTGTGGAAGTCGTTCGGGGTTACGATCTATATCACGGTGGTCGGCACGATTTTATGCCTGATCGTCAGCTCCATGACCGCCTACCCGCTGTCCCGCTCCACGATGAAGGGCCGGACTTTCCTGTTGCGGGCCATCGTGGTCACCTTCGTTTTCTCGATTCCGCTTATTCCCGGGTATTTGACCGTACGGGCGCTCGGGATGGAGAATACGCTGTGGGCGCTTATGATTCCCGGCGTAACCGGAGCTTACTACGTACTTATTATGAAAACATTCTTTCAAGGCATTTCCTCGGAGCTGTACGATTCCGCCAAGCTGGACGGCTGCACCGAGTACGGTATTTTCACCCGCATGGTTATTCCGCTGTCTAAGCCGGTGCTTGCAACGATCGCTTTGTTTCACGCGGTGGGCCAGTGGAATTCGTATTTCGGCGCGATGATCTACATTCGCGACAAGACGATGGCTCCGCTGCAAATTGTTCTCCGCAGCTTGGTCGTCGATACGACGGACGGGGCGCTCGGCGGGCAAGGCTTCGATCTGGTGCTGCAGACGCCGGAGATGGTCAAGGCGGGCATTACGCTGTTCGTGACGCTGCCGATTTTGCTAGTTTACCCATTTTTACAAAAATATTTTGTTCAGGGCGCCATGCTTGGCTCATTGAAAGAATAGAGGGAGAGTGGTACGATGCTGCTGAAGGATGTTTTGCAGGTTCCGGTATCGCCCGAGCGCTTCTACGAAACGGTGCGCGCTCGGCTAGAGGCGGAGCAGGAACGAAGAGGCTTTTCGTTCAGTGAACGGGCCGCCTACATTCGCCGCGAGTTTCCCGAGGTCGCCGAGAAGACGATCGCCGCCGCCGATCAGGCGCTGGAGGGCCGGCTTATTTTGCCCGCCACGAACAACGAGCCTTACTTTGTCGGCAACCCGCCGGATTGGTACGCCGATCCGCTGTTCGATGCGGAATATGTCGTTTGCTTGAACCGTATGCCTCATTGGAGAACGCTTGTGTATGCCTATTGGTTGACCGGCGACGAGCGGTACGGGCGCAAAGTGCTGCAGGAAGTCGTTCACTGGGTCGAGACATGCGAGAGGCCGGAAATTCCGGTGCATGATCCCGAAGAGACGATTCGAATTTACCGCGGCATTTTTCCATGGAACGCCTTGTCGTCGGGCATTCGCATGTTCGGCTCGTGGGCGGTAACGATTGAGGGGCTGATCGGGCTGATGACGCCGCGCGAGCTGGAGCAAATTGCGGTGTCCGTATTCCAGCACGGCGAGCTGTTGGCCGAAGCTTGCCCCATCCTGTGGCCTCACGCTTCAAGCAATCATTATATTATGGAAAGTTTGGGTTTGTTGTATTTGAGCGGCTTGTTTCCCGAGTTCTGCAAATCGGCCGAATGGTCGGCGTTTGCGATTCGCGAGCTGGAGCGCTGCTCCGAGGCGCAGCTCACGCCGAGCGGTGGTCAGGTCGAAGGCTGTCCGCATTACCACAATCTGTGCGTCAGCCTGTTCTCGCAGACACTGGAGGTGGCCAGACGGCAAGGACATGTTTTTCCGGCGACCTATACGGACCGGATTGCCAAAGCAATCGACTATTCGCTGTACAGCATGAGGCCGACGGGCACCGGCGTGCCGTGGGGCGACTCCGATGCGGATCACTATATCGTCGTGGCGCTGCTGGACGCTTATTCGGCGGTGGAGAGCAAGGAGTGGATGGAAGTATGCCGCGAGCTCGTAGGACCGGAGAAGATGCGCAACGCCGCGCTGAAGCATTCGAACGTACTATGGGAGGGTGCCGATCCGCAGCGGCTGTTGGACGACATCGACGCCGGCTTTGCGGGCGCGCGTGCGGATGCGCTGCCGCTTACGGGCCGGCAGACGGAGCTGCACCAGGTCATGATGCGTTCGTCCTGGAAGAAGGATGCGCTCAGCCTGTTTTTCGCTTGCGGCTCGCCATTCGAATATGCCCACCGCCATATGGATTTGATGAGCTTTGATTTTACGGCGCTCGGTCGGCCGCTTGTCGTCGATCCGGGACGTTACTGCTACCGGGAGGACGAGGACCGGCGGCTGTTCAAGTCCGCGACCTGGCATAATACGCTGACGATCAATAACCGCGAGCCGTTTGACTTTATTTCCTCTTGGAAATACGGGCCGCAGAAGGAAGGGAAGATCGAGCGCGTATTCGAAACGGCAGGAGCGACGGCGGTTCAGGCTGTCCACGCCAATTACGAGCCGGTCGTTCACCGTCGGCTCGTCGCCATGGTTGCGGACCGTTACGTGCTCGTGCTGGATGCGGTCGCTGCCGTCGACCCAATCTACACGGTACAGCTGTTTTACCATCTCGACTCGACCCGCGTCGTATTGGACACGGACCGCCGCTCGGCGCGCACCGACGATCCGGGGATGACCAATCTGCTGCTGCGCATGACGGACAACGTCGTCGGGGAATTGCTGCCGGGGAAAGTATCGGATTATCAGGACGCGTATCGGCCGTCCACCCGGATCTGTCTGCGCGACTCGACGCGGACGAAGAAGGAGCGTCTGTACGCGACGTTGCTGCTTCCATACGGAGCCGGCGAAGAAGCGCCGGATGCCGACGCCCCCCTCGTGGTCGAGGAAGCCGGTTCGATCCGTTGCGTGGTCCGGATCGGCGGCGAGCGTCATGAAGTAACCTGGAACGGTGAAGAGCAGTCTTTCGCCTGGACTATCCTACACCAGTAGCAAGGAAGGGGACCGGGACCCATGAAAGTGATGATCGTGGAAGATGAGAAGGTCATTCGGCTCAGTTTGCGAAAGGTAATCGAATCCGAAACGGCAGGAGCTTTCCGGATCGCCGGGGAAGCAAAGGACGGTCAGGCTGCATTGGCTATGCTGGAGCAGCTGCGGCCGGATATCGTCATCACCGACATTCGCATGCCGGTAATGGATGGCTTGACTTTCATCGAGGAAATGCAGAAGAACGAACGGCAGGCGGAAGTCGTCATCCTCTCGGGCTATGATGAATTCGATTATGCAAAAAGAGCGATGCGCTTCGGCGTATCCGACTATTTGCTGAAGCCGATCGACGCCGACGAGCTGATTCAGACGCTTCAGCGCATCCAGTCCCGCCTTCGGAAGGCGGACCGGTTCGTCAGCGAGCATATCGAGTGGCTGCGGTACGAGAAGAGAAGGGCGCGGACCATAATCGAGGCTATGCTGCAGTTTGACCGGGATAAGGTGGCAAGCGAGGTGGACGCGTTCTACCGCCAATCGCTGCCGAAGCTTCAGGAGCATATGAGGGTTAAGGAAATTTGCGAATCGTTCGCCGAACTGCTCGAGGAAGAGCGTCAGCAGCGCAAGGAATGGAACGGACGTGACGGAGGAAGCCGGACTACCTTCGGCGAAGACGGGGAACAGAACGTTCGTCTGCTGAAAAACGAGCTGTTCGCGCTGATCGACGATCTGGCCTCGCGGCGCAATTGGGCGGCCAGTCTGATCGCGAAGCGGGCGATCGACTATATGGAGAAGCATTACTCCCGGTTCGACCTGAAGCTGCAGGACGTCGCCGACGAGTTGGGCATCTCGGCCTTTTATTTGAGCCGGACGTTCAAGGAGGAGACAGGGACCAACTTTATCGTGTATCTGACCGCATATCGGCTGAAGCAAGCGATCCGCTTGATGGGCGATCCGGCTGCCAAGCTGTATACGATATCGTTGCAAGTCGGCTACGAGGAATACGCTCATTTCTCGCGGGTTTTCAAAAAAGTTCACGGGGTTTCCCCAGTGGAATACCGCAAGCTGGCCGAATTGGTGTAGATCAACACCGAGTCATGAAGCCGTTGGAGACAGGGCAATCGCATCAGATGCCGTAAGGCCGAGCACAGAAGGCGAAGGGCGCGATAGACTGATCGCGCGAGGAAAGGTGACATCGTGAAAGAACTTGCACATTCGGAAGCGCCCGCTCCCGCCGCAGTCCAAGATATAAGGCTGTTTCGGCTGACGTGGCCGATTTTTTTGGAAATTTTGCTGTTTATGCTCATGGGCAGCGTCGACACCTTTATGCTCAGCCGCGTATCGGACGATGCCGTATCGGCTGTCGGAGCCGCCAACCATATTGTATCGATTGCGATTCTCGTGCTGGAAGTGATCGGCAACGGGGCAGCCATCGTGCTGGCCCAATATATTGGCTCGCGTCAGCTGTACGAGGCGGCGAAGGTAACCGCCGTATCGATCGTACTGAACGGGCTGATCGGCGCCGCCATGAGCCTGCTGTTCGTGCTGCTCAGCCATGCGATGCTGAAGATGATGAACCTGCAGGGCGATATATTGGCGTATGCGGACACGTACTTGCTGATCGTAGGCGGGGGCATCCTCGTGCAGGCGCTTATCAACATTATGGCGGCCATCATTCGCACGTACGGGTTTACGAAGGAAGTCATGTTCGTGGCGTTCGGCATGAACCTCGCCCACGTGATCGCCAACTATGCGCTCATTTTCGGGCACTGGGGCTTTCCCGCGCTTGGCGTGATGGGGGCGGCGATCTCTACAGTGGCCAGCAAGGTGGTCTGCTTGATCCTGCTCGTCTGGATGATGCGCCGGCTGATGGAGGTGCGGGTCGGATGGCGGGATTATTGGCGCCTGCCTATGCACTTGGTCCGCAAAATTTTGAAAATCGGCATCCCGTCCGCATTCGAGCAGGTGATGTACCAAACTTGCCAGCTCGTGTTCGTGTTCTATACGACGTTTCTCGGAGCGACCGCGCTGGCGTCGAAGCAGTACGCCTCGAACATCTCGATGTACATCTATTTGTTCAGCGCCGCCGTCGGCATCGGCACGTCTATCATGACCGGGCGTCTGGTCGGGGCGGGGAGGCCGGACGACGCTTACCGCCGGGTATGGAAGAGCGTGCTGTGGGCGCTGTCGATTACGGTGGTGGTCGATGCGGTCATCATTGGGTTTCGCGTCCCGCTGATGAGTTTGTTTACCGACAATGCGGATATCATCCGGCTCGGCTCGCAAGTTATTGTGCTCAGTATTTTGCTGGAGACGGGCCGCACGTGCAATATGGTCGTCATCAACTCGCTCCGTGCCTCCGGCGATGCGACGTTCCCGGTGTATATGGGCGTTCTGTCCATGGTATGCATGAGTTTGCCGCTCGGCTATTTGCTCGTGTTCCAGCTGAACATGGGGCTGGTTGGTGTATGGCTGGCGATCGCTGCCGACGAATGGCTGCGGGCGATCATTATGTTTTTCCGCTGGCGCAGCCGGAAGTGGGAAGCGAAACGGCTGGTCGAGCCCAATACACCGCAAATTCAGCCGACTGCCGCCGCCCCCGCGGGGAACGAGGCGTTATAGCAAGAAAATAGCAGGCCGCATGAGTCCCCTCTATGCGGCTTTTTTGTCGTCCTTGCCCGCAGGAGGCGGTTGTGGAAGTTGCCGTCGATTTCGCGCGGAGCGGAGCGCCCGGGGAGGTTAGCTACTTATTTGATTACTCCCCGTACCTACCGAAGCAGGAGCCTGATTGGATGAAGCCGGTCCGCTTTTATACTTTTTTTAGATTTCGTTTATTCGGGTTTTAGACCTCCGGGCTAAGATAGAGTTGCAGGACCGATAGGAGCATTTCAAAGGAGGAATACCAATGAGGAAAAAATGGATCGTGATGGGAGCCGGGCTCGGCGCAGGCGCTATCATGCTTGCAGCAAGCGGCTTATCCGCCATGGCGGGCGTGTCCGGGTACGACACCTGGAAATCGGCGGCCAAACAAATGAAGACGGTCGAAAGCGTAGCCGGTGACGTGCGGCTCGCGATTGTCGACAACGGAACGAAGCTGGCCGATACGCAAGCGGCGTTTAAGAAGGACGGCGGCGCTCTCAGCGCCAAGCTTGCGCTGAACGCAGGAGGAGCCTCGCAAGGGCTTGACGTGTACTTGCAGGATGGCAAAACGGTCTGGAAATCGAGCGACAGCGAGACGTACCGCGTTTCCGAACGCGGCGGTGACAAGAACGGCGAAGACGGGCGAGGCTGGAGCGACCATGCGCAGCGAACGCCCGATCCGGCTATGGTCGAAGGCGTAGAGCGGGTGTTCGACGCGCTGGTCGGCAATTTGAAAGATCGCGTGACGCTGGAAAGCCGGGACGACGGCAGCAAGCAAGTATCGCTCGCTCTGAGCGGCAGTCAGGTGCCGGTTGCGGTACAAGCGATCGGTTCGCTGCTGATCAGCCATGCCTCGAGTGCCGCGGAAACCAAGAGTCATGAAGGCATTGACGCCCGCCGCGGCAAAGGTCAGAAGGGAATTGACGAAGCCGCCGAAAAACCGTTATTCGACGCAAAGACGGTCCCCGAGCTGCCGAAGCTGACCCGCGACGTCCGCATTGACGGCATCAAGCTCGACGCGACAATCGATGCCGGCAATTACATCGGACAGCAATCTTTGGAAATCCGCATTGCGGGCAAAGACGAAACCGACAAGGATCATACTGTCGTCATTCAGGCGCAGATCGACCTGAACGGGGTGAATGCTACGAAGGCGGACTCGATTGACTTAACCGGAAAATCGGTGGAGGCCGTCAGTACCAAGTCCGACCATGGGCGTTTCAGAGGACCGGCGCAGCCGTAAGCAAAGCATGTAAACAGAAGGGCCGGGATTCACCCGCTGTTCGCTTCGGAGAGGATGCCGGACCATTCGGCGGCGCTTGCGGCCATCGGACGGAAAAGCGCCTCTCGCGGATGCGGCGGGACGGAAAAGCTTGAGCGAAAGGAGAGAACGGATATGGAGGCTGTCCTGCAGGTACGGCAATTGAATAAACGGTATCGCAACGGGCGCGGCGTCCGCAATGTCAATCTGGAAGTGCGGCGCGGCGATATTTATGGCTTGTGCGGGCCGAACGGCTCCGGCAAAACGACGGTGCTCAAGCTTGCAACCGGGCTCGGCCGGGCCGACAGCGGAGAAGTGCTGCTGTTCGGCGACGATATCCGCGAACGGTTCGAGCCGGCCATGCGCAGGGTCGGCTGTATGGTCGAAGCCGCCGATGCCTACGAATATATGAGCGGTTACGATAATTTGAAACTGTCGGCGCGACTGTATCCCGGCTTGAAGCCGTCGCGTATCGATGAAGTGCTGGAATTGGTCGGGCTTGCCCGATATGCGCGCGAGAAGGCGGGAGGGTATTCCTTGGGAATGAAGCAGAGGCTTGCGCTCGCCATGACTTTGCTTCATGATCCGGAGCTGATCATTCTGGACGAACCTGCGAACGGGCTGGATATCGAGGGAACCGTCGAACTGCGCGAGCTGATCGTGAACCTGGCGGCCCATCGCGGCACGACATTCCTGATCTCCAGTCATATGCTGGACGAGATGGAGCGGCTGTGCAGCCGCATCGGCCTTATGTACGGCGGAGCGCTCGTTCGCGAAGGATCGATCGGGGAGCTGACGTCCGGCGTTCGTCTGGAGCAGGCGTATTTGTCTGAAATCCGCAAAGCGAAGGAACAGGAGGGTATTCGCGATGACCGGTCTGTATAGTTTGTACGCCGCCACGCATAATGAGACGGTCAAGCTGCTGCGTCAGACGAAGACGAAGCTGGCCGTCGTGCTGACCGTGCTTGTGCCGGTTTTGTCCGCGCTGCTGCTCGGCAATTTGCCGAACGGCGTCGGAAGCGCGCTCGGCCGGGACTATCCGCAGTTGATGCTCAGTCTGTTTACGGCCGTCTGGCTGCCGCTGTTTTTGTTCATGGCCGCAGCCGAATCGTTCTCGGGCGAGTACGCCGACCGCACGATCAAGCTTGTGCTGCTGCGCCCGGTATCAAGAGCCAGGGCGTTTGCTTCAAAGGTGCTGGCGATGTTCGTTTACTTGGCGCTGCTGCTGGCGGCCGTATGGCTCGTATCGGTGGCGGCAGGGCTTGCAACGGCTCCGCGCGCAACAATCGCCGCGCTGGGAGATTCGCTGATCGCCTATGCGGCCGCCTTCGTCGCCATGGCCGCTGTCGGTACGGCTGCGTCGTTCGTCGCGCAATGGCTGCGCAGCGGCGTCGGCACGCTGGCGCTTTGCGTGTTTCTGTACGTGGGGGCGAAGCTGCTGCCGTTCTTTTTCCCGGCTTCGGCCATATGGTCGTTCTTGTCTTATACCGATTGGCATACGTTGTGGATCGGGGAAGCGGCTGCGGCCGGCAAACTGCTGCAAGTATTCGTTTTCCTGCTCGCCAGTTGTATAATAAGCTATACGGCAGGCTGGTATATGTTCGAGAAAAAAAGCTTCTGAGGCATCCGCTGACAAGCTTGCCGCCACTTTTACCGGACAGGAGATAACCCGATGTCGATTCGCAAAAAACTGCTGCTTTCCAATTTCGGCATGGTATTCATACCGGCTGTCCTGGTCATTTTGTGCGGCATGCTGCTGTACGGCTTGTTTGAGCAGAACTTTCGCGATAAGGGGGGAGATTACGGATACGGCACAACCAAGCCGGACGGTGCCTCCATTCATGAAGTTACAGGGCGGATGGAGACCTTGTTTGCGGGCATTCGCTTTATGCTCCAATACGAACCCGCCAAGCTGGCCGATCCGGTTTTTTTGCGCGAAATGGATGAACGGCTGGACGGGCTGAAAGCCGGCCTTGTCGTGATGAAGGATGGAGTTCCGACGTTCGTGTCTTCCTATGTGAGCGACGTGGACACGAACGAGCTGCCGATGATTCACGGGAAGCGAAAGTTCGGCAAAGGAGAGAGCGGTCTGTCCCTGCGGACCGGCGAGCGCAGCTACGCGGTGGAGCGGATGGAAGGCTCGTACCCCGACGGAAGCCGCACGAGCGTCTACCTGCTTACGGATATGAGTCCATTCTCCGCGCTGCTGCCGAAAGTGCTGCCGCTGGCGGCGGGGACACTGCTGCTGATCCTTGTGCTGACGAACGGGGTACTCACCTTTGTCGTCTCCCGCAGCTTTATCAAGCCGCTTTATGCGCTCAAGCAGGCTGCCGAGCGGATCAAGGATGGCAACCTCGACCACGAGCTGAAGCTTCCAGGCCGCAAAGACGAGTTTGCCGAGCTGGGCGGGGCGTTCGAAGAGATGCGTATCCGTTTGAAACAGTCGATCGGTCTGCAACTGCAGTATGAGGAAAACCGCAAAGAGCTGCTGTCCAACATATCGCACGATCTGAAGACACCGATCACGGCGATCAAAGGCTGCGTGGAGGGCGTGCTCGACGGCATCGCCGATTCTGCCGAGAAGCGCGACAAATACATGCGGATGATTTACCGCAAAGCGACGGACATGGACCGGCAGATCGACGAGTTGTTTCTGTTCTCCAAGCTGGATTTGAAGCGGGTTCCGTTTCATTTCGAGAAGCTGGAGCTGGTCGGCTATTTGAGCGAGCATGTGGAGGAGCTGAAGCTCCAGCCCGGAGGCGGCGATCGGGTGGTGACCTTGGAGACGGAGGGACTGGAGCGCGTCTACGTGCAGGGGGATCGCGAGAAGCTGCACCGCGTCATACAGAATATCGTCGACAACAGCATGAAATATGCCGACAAATCGCCGCGGCGTCTCGCCTTCGCGTTGGCGGTGTCGGGAGGCGAAGCGGTCGTTCGCGTGAGCGACAACGGTAGCGGGATCGAGGCGGATGCGCTGCCGCATATTTTCGAGCGGTTCTACCGGGCCGATCCGTCCAGGACCGACAGCGGCGGCGGCAGCGGGCTCGGCTTGGCCATCGTTAAGCAAATCGTCGAGGAGCACGGCGGGCGTATATGGGCGGAAAGCGTCGTCGGAGAGGGAACGACCGTCGGCTTCGCGCTGCCGCTGACGCAATCGGAACGGAAGGTGGACGGGATATGAAAAGTGTGCTGATTATCGAGGACGATCCGGTAATAGCGGAAGTGCAGCGGGATTACCTGGAGGCGGGCGGCTTCGCCGCAGACATCGCGGCTAGCGGGGACGTCGGACTGGAAATGGCGCTAGGCGGCGAATACGATCTGATCATACTCGATCTGATGCTGCCCAAAACGGACGGCTTCGCCATCTGCCGGCAAGTGCGGGAAGCGTCGAATATACCGATCTTGATCGTATCGGCCAAGAAGGAGGAAGTGGATAAAATTCGCGGACTCGGCTTCGGCGCTGACGATTATATCATTAAGCCGTTCGGGCTCGGCGAGCTTGTAGCCCGGGTCAAGGCGCACCTGGCCCGTTATGAACGGCTCGTCGGCAGCGGCGAACGAAAGGCGGACGAGCTTCGCATCCGCGGTATTCGTATCGACAAGCTCTCTCGCCGGGTGTATGTAAACGAAAGCGAGGTGGCTTTTACCTCCAAGGAGTATGATCTGCTGGTCTTTTTGCTGGTCCATCCGAACCGGGTGTTCACGAAAGACGAGCTGTTCCAGAAAATATGGGGTTTCGATTCGCTGGGGGACATTGCCACGGTTACGGTACACATCAGCAAGCTGCGCGAGAAAATCGAAAGCGATCCGTCGCGGCCGCAGTATATCGAAACGATCTGGGGAGTCGGCTACCGCTTCAACGTGTGAGCGGCGGCTGCACTCCTTTTGCTCCATGTACACACTCCGTCCGGCTTATTCCTTTCTTGGTTCCCCTCTTCCAACAAGCCGTTTTCTCCATGTCCTTATCGGGAATAATGAGCAAGAGCTGATGGAGCTGTCCAATCTGATCGGGGTTGTCTTTTTGCTGGAGCAGGAAGATACGGTATACTCGTTCATGAAACGGATGGAGCAGTTGACGGCGGTACTGGAGCGTTTGCCGGCCGATCTGTTTCCCATCTTCCAGACATGGATCAAGCTGGTGACGAAACGGGGCTTGACGGAAGAGGACAACCGGAAAGTCAGCGAAATGATCGACCGATTTACGGAGCCGAGGGAGGCTGAAGCGATGATTTCCAACGTAGAGAAGCTGTTTGCCGAGTTCCGTTTCAAGGCGGAACAGGAAGGGCTGGAGATGGGCTTCGAAAGAGGCATCGTAAAGGGTATGGAGAAGGGTATTCAAGAAGGCCTGGAAAAGGGCATACAAGAAGGCCTGGAGAAGGGACTGCAAGAAGCAGCCCGGCGCATGCTCGGTCTTGGCATGGACACATCGATGATCGTGAAGGCGACCGGTCTATCGGAGCAGGAAATCGACAAGCTGCGGCAGCAAGAAAAGTGAACGGAGATTGGCGGTACGGTACTCTCTATCGCACCGACCCATGTTAAAGCGAGCCATAGCATGTAAAGCAATGAAAGGAGCCCTGCGAACCGCATGGGCTCCTTTCATTATGGGCCATAACGCCTCTAGCCGAATTCCGGTTCTCCCTGGAATGTTCGGATTCGCTTCCGTTCATCGGGACTCTGGTCAGTTACCGCCCGTCCATGCGTACCGGTACAGAGCAAAGCTCAACGGCTGATGAAGCGCAATTTCGATTCGTCCGGCTTGCGGGGCAGGGAATCGGGTTGCCTCATTGGTCGGGTAATGGACAATATCGCGCCCTTCGGAGCGGACCATACATTCCAGCGTAAGCGGCACGGAGCGCTCCCCCCACAGACGAAACGTTCCGACCCCCTCGTTCGTCAACTCCCGGAACACCAGCGCATAGCCGGACCGCTCGCCCGTCATGCACTGCAGGCCGGTCCAGCCCGTTCCGCTTGGCTCCTCTCCGATCGGCAGAACGTGTCCGGCATTCGTCTCGCGTTTAATCCCGTTGAATAAACCGAACAGCGGTCGAAGCGTCTCGACCTGGCGCTCGGTCAAACCGGACAGCTCCATCCAGGCCAACGGATTGGCAAACAACGTCACGGCGAACGCATAGGCGATCCCGCAGGCGTTCGGAGACAGCGGATCGTTCCCGTACAATTCCGCATTGCGGTCCGTATTCAAAAACTCCAGCTGCAGCCGCCCGGCAGGCACGTAGGGAGAAAGCATCCATAAATTGCGCAGCGTCCAATGGGGATAATAGTTCTTAAAATCGGTATAGCGGTTTTCCAGAAACAAGCAGCTGCCGGACGTGTGGTACAAGTATCCTTGCCGTTTGCCGCTAGTCGTATCCAGATTGAAATACAAATCGTCCGAAGTGTTCCGCCTAACCTCGTCCAACATGTGCAAGAACCTCGCTTCTCCCGTCTTGCTTGAGATCACGATGCCGTCCAGCTTGAACGAATTGACCCGGTAGTCGTTCCAGAGCCGGATCAACATATCCGCATCCTTGCGCCAATGCATAAAATCGTCCGTTGAGTCCGGCGAGAACCACAGCCCGATCGAAATATTCAGTTCCTTGGCACGCTCGACCACGGGTCCGAGACCGCGGGGAAACCGTTCGGGATGGACATCCCAAAATCCGGCATCGACGGAATAGTAGTCCGCCCAACTGCCGCCCGGCAACACCGAATTCGACGTAATCCCGCGCTGCCAGCCGTCGTCGATCTGCACATGGGTAATGTCGAGTCTGGAGGCTTGGGCGAGTTCCTGCATAATAAACGACTCCGTGACGCGGCTGTCGCGGGAACGGTCTCCCCATGTGTTGCTCATCAGGAAGGCGTCCCTTTCCGGTTTGCCGAGGTGCAGGCTGTCATGGTATCCCCGAATCAGCCGCAATCGTTCCAACTCTTCTCCGTGGAAGACGCCGATCGAGGTGCCGTAGCATTCCACCCACTCCTGATGGTCCGGAAGCGGCTGAGCGACGCCCGAGCCAGTAGCCCATAACCGTCTTCCGGATATACAAAAGTCCCCTCTCTCCGCCTCCAGCTGTCCCAAGCGGGTCGGACTTTCCTTGATTAGCAGCAGCCCGTCCTTCGTCAAACGGTTTTGCAGCGTCAGCACGTTGCCCGCTACCGGATGCAAGGAACCGTCGGTGTAGAACAAGCCGTCCGTAATCGTAACCAGATTGTTATTCGTATCGGTCACGTCATGCAAGGCCGCCGCCTGCCAATGACAATGCAGAGGAGCCAGAGGGAGGTATTCGAGGCAATCCTGCGGCAGATTGACAGCCGGCGTTTTCGTCCCGGCTTCAACGGCGACATCCCCTGCCATACCGGCATAGGGACGATCGGAGCGGCGGTAGAACACGCTTTGCCGGATTACCGGCAAATGAGGATAGACGCGCAGCTGCCATCGGACGTCGAGCGAACCGGACGTTGCGGAGACGATAACGAGCAGGTGCTCCGGAGCCTGACCAAGCTCGTCGTCGCGATGCTGGCTGATCGTATAATTCGTCAACGGCGCCTCGTCCGGATGGGAGAACGAACGGGAGAACGAGACGGCTTTCGGATCCAGCCATTCGGTTTGCCTGGAGCGGTCGAGCAGCGACAAGGGAAATACCCCGGAAGGGGAAAGCGTCCATTTGCGTTCGAGGTATGCGTTGCCGACCGTTAAAATACCATCGTTCAGTTGGGCATGGCAGGTGCCGAGCAGTCCGCTCATATCGATATTCCACCCTTTATGATAAAATATTGTTGAAGCTTTTAATAAAATAAGTGTAAAGAAACGCTTGTTTTTATACAAGAGAACGATATTTCGTCGCAGAGGGGTAAAATATTGTGCTGTCTTCCTTTGGGTTTCGCTATACCGAACCGGCGGCCGAACTGCTGCGCATCTATACGATCGGCTGGCAGGAGGTGTCTCAAGCCGGCTACGATTTTCATGGATTGAAGCGTCAGCATGCCGAAGGCCTGTTGTTTCAATATTCGTTGGCCGGGACCGGTTATTTGGAGATCGGGGGAGAGCGGCATGAAGTTCCGCAAGGACATGCTTTTCTTGTGGAAATTCCCGGGGACCACCGGTATTATTACGATCCTGCGGAAGGGAAGCCTTGGGAAGTGCTGTGGATCCGTTTCGGCGGAACGCCGGCGGCGGGACATTGGAACGAAATGTGCGGCAAAGGAAGGGTTCAGGCGTTCGCCAAGGAGTCGTTGCCGATCCGGCTGCTGCTGCAATTGTACGGGGACGTCAAAGGAGAGAGGGTAAACGGGCCTGTCGAACAATCCGTGCGTATCTACGAATGGCTGCTGCATGCATGGGACCACGTCGTCCGCCCGGGCAAGCCGCAGCGGACCGACGAGGGGGAAGCTTTTTCCGGCGCCGTCCGGTTTATGAAGGAGAACTTGCAGCATGCGATTACGCTGCAGCATATTGCCGAGAGCGAGAAACTGTCGAAATACCATTTTTGCAAACAGTTTCACGCCCGTACCGGAATGACGCCGATTGCTTATCTGAATAAGCTGAGGATGGAGGAGGCAGTATCGCTGCTGTCTTCCACTTCCTTGCCCGTCGCCGATATCGCTCGCTTGACCGGCTTCGATACGCCCGGCTATTTTACCAAAGTGTTCAAACGGATTGTCGGGGGCACGCCGACCGAATACCGCGAAAGCAAGCATGAGCCGGCGGCCGGCGTTATGAGGATTTATTAAGCCTAGGACTTCGTCGGACGTCTAAGCCTTCTCCGGCTGCGCGTCTTCCTCCGGTACGACCGCGTCTGCGGGTTCCTCCGTTTCCTCCGGTTGCTTCGGACCGAGCACCAGCTCGCGGAACCGCTCCTTCCACTCGGGATCGGGGGCGGATAACGAATCGAATGTTTCTTCGGCCTTTTGCAAAAACAGCGTTTTGATTACTTCGGTATACTCCACGCAGCCGGACTCCCGGATGTAGTCCACGCTGGCGATTTTGTGGCGCAAAAACTCGTCACGATCGATAGCGCCCTCGTAATAGCGGCGGATCATGGGAAAGGCGTCTTCCTCGTCGGCCAGCAGAAACAGGATGGGCAGCGTCCGCTTCCGGTGCAGCAGATCGTTCTTGACGTCATACCGCAAAACATCGCGGAGATCGTTGGACAACTGGGAGACGACGCCCACATACCCGGCAAGCAGATCCATCTCCGTCTCGATAGCCGCGGCTGCCGGGAGTGAACCGTAGCCCATATAATACGCCAGCTTGATCAACATGCAGGACTTCTGCTGGACGACGGCAATATAATCCTGCTCGGTGACGATATCGTTCGTCAGATCGCGATACTGCCCGTTGACTGCATTCATCACGATGAGCGCGGCTTCGCCCGGTTTCGGAAAGGTATCGTCAGGGTACTCCGCTTGAAAACGGCCCAACTCGCCCACCGCTCCCATCAGCAAGCCCATCACCGCGTTCAGCGAGAGCTCCTGCGGGCATTGCATCCAGCTTTTCTCGGCATTGTCGCGGTCCTGCAGATCGTCGGCGATATCGAGAGCCAGCACGATGAGCTCCGTCAGTGCGGCTACCTTATCGATGTGCGGAGAACGTCCCCCGAACATGTAGTGGACATGGCGCGTCATTTCCCCCCAGCGCGACGTTTCCGCCGCCTTGTCGCGCACGAACGTCGTCAACAGGGCGTGAAAAGCGGGCACCGGCACGAGCCGGTCCAGCGTTCGTTCCACTTCTTGCAACAAAGCGTCTCTCATCGGTTAATTCTCCTCCTGCATCTCCATGTACACCGGACTTCGCACGAACTTCTCGATGGCTTGAATGCGGCTGGCGACGTCAAGCTTGTCATAAATTTTTTTCAAATAATTATCGACGGACCGCTTGCTGACGTGAATGTGCTCGGCGATCTGCTCGTGCGTCGCTCCCTTGACGAGCAGCGTCATAATTTGCAGCTCATCCGGAGACAAATCGGCGAATTCGTTGTCGCCAGCAGCGGATTTGCGATGGGACAGCTTCATCTGACGGTACAGCGGCAGCGGTATCATCGTATGGCCGTCGAGGATGCAGCGCACCAGATTCTGAATCGTCGTCTCCCCGGATTCCTTCGACAGAATGCCGCTGACGCCAAGCTCGATCAGGTGGTTGTACATGTCGGCGACGTCAATGCCGGTAAAAATCACGATATGCGTGTGCGGGCTAAGCCGCTTCACCTTCTCGGCCACCTGGCTGCCGTACTGGTCGGGCAGATGGTAATCGAGAAACAGCAGATCGGGCTGGTATTCTTCGACGAGCCGGATGGCGTCGGCTCCGTTCGAGGCGGTGGCTGCGATGGTCACGCCTTCGATTTGCTGCAAAATATGTTTCGTGGCGCTGGCCACGACGGGATGGTCGTCGACAATAATCGTTTGGTAAGTGCGCTTCATGCGGTCAGCCCTTCTTTCATCGGAAAGGTGATGCGAATATCGACGCCGGCCCCTTTGGCCGCCTCCAGTTCAAGCTGGCCCTGCAGATGCAGAATCCGGCTGCGCAGCTGTTCCATGCCGACCCCGGAGGTTCCCATATCCGGAGCGACGAGCCGGTCCGGATCGAAGCCGACGCCGTCGTCGCGGTAATGCAGCACGAACTTGCCGTTGTTTGCGCTCAGCCGGATGCCGACCAGGGTCGCTTCCGAATGCTTCTTCGCGTTGTTGAGCAATTCCTGCACGATGCGGAATAAATGGCGTTTGACTTCCAAATCTTTGCGCTCCAGCGCTTGTACGCCGACGGCGTCGAAACGGATCTGGAACGGCGCCGAGTACGACTCCCGCTCAACGATTTTCTCGATCGTGCGAACAAGCCCGATTTCCTGCAGCAAATACGGATGCAGGTCGAAGCAGCTTTGGCGCAGGTTGATGTTTATAATTTCCACGTATTCGATCAGGCTGGAAATATTGTCCTTCGCTTCGCGGGGAAGGTCGTATTGGCTGCCGAGCGCAGCCAGCTTCCGCTTGAGGAAGAACAGATCCTGCATCGTCGTATCGTGCAGATCGGTGGCGATGCGCACCCGCTCGCGCTCCTGCAGCTCAAACGTCAGCTTGCGGAACCAGTTGAAGTCGTTAGCCTCCTGCTCGCTCGGCAGCTGCGAGGCCAGCCGGTTCAGCTTGTCCGACAGCTTGCGGATCAAGTAGACGTTCTCCAGGCTGACGGCCAGGTAGGAGATGATCAGGTTGAGCCACTGGACTTCCTCCAAACCTAGCCGGGTGTTCGACTTTTTGCGCGTCATAATGAGGAAGCTCGTGTACTCCTCATGCCGGTTAATCTCGAAGCTCATCAGCTCGGGGTGCTCCTCCGAAAGCTCGCGGTCAGTGTTGACGATCCGCTCCACTTCATCCTTATCGATCTCGCCTTCGATAATCATTTCCGTGCTGTCGCGATACTTGAACACGATAGCTCCTCCGTGTACCTGGAGCGTGTTGACGATGTCGAGCAGAATAAGGTCCTTCAGTTCGCGAAAGCTGGAGGTAGAAGTCAAATCTTTCGATATTTTTTTCAGCGCGGCTTGCAGCATATGCTTGCGCGGGAACATGAACCGTTCCAGTCGAGTATACATGTGCTCGACGGAGTAAAGGACGAAAGTGAGAATGAATAAAATAACGAAAAATAGAAAAATTGTTTTTCGTATGGAAAAATGGTCATAAAAGAAAGCGCTTGTTGCTCCCGTGATTACCATAGTAGGTCCGAGAGCCATTATAATAGTGAATAATATTCGTCTTAGCACAACATCGATATCGTAAAGCTGTTTAGAAATAATTAAATATGCAAATGCAAGCGGAAAGAATAAGACAAACCAACTTGTATAATGAGATGGCAGTAACTCTCGTCCGATGATAAGATTCGATGCAAAGGAAAGTAGCATAACAGGACAAAATGAAATACTTAAGGAATATAGCACCACTCTAATAACTGTAGCTAAGTAAGAACGATTTTTGCCGTAGCGAAAATAGAGTCGGAAAAGGATGCTGATATTCCAAACTATTCCACTTAAAAAGACGAAAAGACTCGATAATGTTGTGAATCTATATAGATGGTAATTTACATGAGGTGTGAAATACCAAACGATTACTAAAAGAGACTGAACTAGCACGAATAGATATAAAGGGAGCAAGTAATTAGATTTCAGATGGACTTCCCCTTTTTCTTTAAAGAAAACAATTAAAAAATGAAGAAATATAATAGGTATTAGAGTCAAAGCCGATATCATCATAAATTTTCCAAGTGTATCCCCTCTAGCTGAAGCACCCAGGCTCATATAAGTAATTCCTATATTAAGAAAAACCAGTGCCAGAAAAATAGCGGATTTCGAATGTTGAACTCTAGAATATAAGAGTATGGCTGACGCCAAGCAAATCATGACGGCAATTGTCGGAAGAACGTCGTGGCTTAACGAATTTTTCATCTGATCGGTTTGAATGACGATATGCTCATTCCCGTTACGAATAATTTCAAAGGAATCGCATTGTTCAATTGCTCTCCATTTCGACAATGTAAAATGTTTAGTAGGATCTTTTTCATCTATTTTATAAATAATATCGCCCTGCCTAATGTCCAAAGATGAAGGTGTTGTCATTCGATCAATTGTTGAAACCGCCCACTGGTTATCAGATGTTTTTTCAACGTTAATGCCCAAGTATGGATAGCGCATGCTTAAATACCCGAACCAGCTTTGAAGTAGGACTAGGATGACAATGCTCAGTAGAACTACTATTTTCTTTCGGTTCATATCTTCACACCTTTCCTAAAACGTAGTAGAATAGAACTAAGTCCTATAAAGAAGCTGGAGGGGTTAAACATGGAATCTCTTTCTTGGTCCAGTGATTTGCATAAGGCAGTAAGAAGATCGAAAGTAGAGGGTATTGAAAAAGCAAGAGAAGCTTATAATTTGAGTAAGGTAGAGCAAGAAGGTATTAAACAGGTTCAACAAAACGGCAACCGTCAATACATTGGTGTAGCTACAACCTGGCTATAAGGTAAGGTTTCCAGTTGTTTCACTTGTACATACTTTCCAACGATAAGCCGGCTCTGTTAAGAGCTGGTTTATTTTGTTTCGACAGGAATATCTGTCCCATGAAAATCCGCCAATTCCCGAGCCAATTTCGCGACCCGCTGGCGCAATTCGACAGGCTGCACGATACGCAGCGTAGTGGCGAAAGATAGCAGAAAACGGGGAAAGAATCCTTCCAGGCTGCTCTTGTCCAGCAGCAGCGTAATCGAGTCCGGCGTATGCGAGACGATCCGCTCGCGCATATACCAATTATCGCGCAGATGCGCAATCATCGCGGGATCGCCCTCCAGCCGGACCGGCTGGTCCTGCTTCTCGTTCTTTTCCTGCCCCGCGTCGAAGCGGTTCTGCATATAATCGCGCAGCGAGAACGACTCCGGTCTGACGAAGGAATGCTCCGTCAAGACGGCTGCGGCGATCCGGTCCACGCGAAAAATCCGCATATCGTCTCGAAGATGGCAATGTCCGATTAAATACCATTTATACAAACGGTTAACCAAGCCGTACGGATTGACTTTTCGTTCCTCGGGCTCGGTTCCTTTCCATTTCTCGTAACGAATCGCTAGCGTCGAGCTTCGGGCTACGGCCCGCTCGATCTCTTGCAGCAGCGTTTCGTCGGCCCGGTGAACCGACGGTTGAATTACCTCGAAGCCGGCCGTATGCCGCTGTAGCTCCTCCAATTGTTCCTCGTTCAGCCTGCTTTGCATTTTGCCGGTGGCCTGGCGCAGCGGCTCGATGTACGGATAACCCGCCTGCTCGGCAAATCTTCCCGCGTGTACCATCGCTTTCAATTCGTCGATGTTGAAGAACAGCGGCGCTTCCCGAAACGACGGCGGCAGCCGGTAACCGCCCCCGTGTCCCGGTTCGGCCTCCACCGGTACTCCGCTCATGCATAAAGCGTCGATATACCGATAAATGGTGCGAACGCTCGTTTCCAATTGTTCGGCAAGCTGTTCCGCCGTCATGCGGCTTCTCGATCGAAGCAGCCACAGCACGGACAACAGTTGATCCGCTTTGGCCATAAGTACCCCCCGGTCTAAATAACGACAAATAATCCCATACTTCCATTATACCGTGTTTTGCTTGTTTTGAAATCAAGCAACGGTCGCTTGGCGATCAATCGTTACGAATTCTTATGAAAGAATACAGGATGGGCAAGGCGAGGCAAGGGTTTGCATGCGAATGCAAAACGATTTGCGCGATAATGCAACAAGTTTGCGCTGACGGGGGAGCGTTTTATAGGTAACATTAGGTGTATAAATATGGAAGTAAATCGGCATTCCTGCACGAAGACAGCCAGGGAGGGACGAAGGATGAAGGTAAGTCAAGGAGACGAGCATTTCTTTGAGTTGGCTATTCAAACCGTGTTGCACAACAACAAGCACCGTCTTCATGCCCCGTTGAACAGTGGAGAAGACGATTTGTTTTTGCAAGACATGTCCCGTGAAATTATGCAGAAGGCACAAACGTTCAAAACGATTACAGACGCTGCTATTCGGGAGTTGGAAAGCGATTCGGGCGCAGCTTGGTGGGAGGACGCACGATGAGACTGCTCAAGGACGAACATCTGGTAGAATGCTACATGCAATCGATCGAATGGAAGCTGGACGCAGAGTTTATTCAAATTTTGCGTAACGAGATCGAGAAGCGGAAGCTCAAGCTTCCCGGCGCTCATCCGTTCTAACATAGCATTCAACAGCCGGGTCCGCGGAGGGCCGGGCTTTTTTGCATTAACTCAGCTTCATGACGGCTGAAACAGAAAAACCGCCCGGCACAGGGCCGGACGGTCTAACGGATCGTGGCGATAACCGATCAATTGCGTTTATCCGATGCTCAACAATTGGCGGCATTTGTCCGCATCGAGCAGATTGCCTACATAGAAGGCGCCGAACTCCCCGTAGCGGGCGCTCGCCTCGTCGAAGCGCATTTCGTACACCAGCTTCTTGAACGTAAGCGGATCGTCGGAGAACAGCGTAACGCCCCATTCCCAATCGTCCAGCCCTACGGAGCCGGTAATAATTTGTTTGACGCGTCCGGCGTAGCTGCGGCCGATCATGCCGTGGCTGCGCATATGGGCGCGGCGCTCCTCCATGCTGAGCGTGTACCAGTTGTCGTTGCCGGAACGGCGTTTGTTCATCGGGTAGAAACAGATGTGCTTCGACTTCGGCAAGGAAGGCTTCAGCCGCGCCATGATGTCCGGGTCCTGCATTGGGTCTGTTCCCGGCTTCGCCATATAGCTGCTCAACTCGACGATGGACACGTACGAGTAGACGGGTTTCGTATATTGGGCAAACGTCGTTTTGTTGAAGGCATTCTCCAGCTCGTTCAGCTCGTCCAGCGTTTCGCGCAGATGCATCAGGACGAAATCGGCTTTTTGGCCGACGATGGTGTAAAAGGCGGTGCTTCCTTCGCGCCGCTCCTCGATGTCGCTCCATTCCCGCAGCATGGTATGCAGCTCGTCCTCCGCTTTGGCACGCTCCTCGGCGGAAAGCAGCTTCCAGGCGCTCCAGTCGATCGTCCGGAAATCATGCAGCGCGTACCAGCCCTCCAGCGTTTGTACCGCTTCGCTCATCGGGGTGTCACTCCTCTCGTATGTCCGTTCTGTTGACAGTCGGTTCCACAATTTATTGTAGCGAATCGGTCGGCAAAGGGCAACGTCGGGCACGTGACGGTTTTAAGGCGATTGCAAGGACACTCTTTACTTCGCCTATCGTTTCCACTACAATGGACGTGAAACAAAGGAACGCTCGGGAGGTTTCGTAAACGTGATCGATGTGATCCAACTTGTTATTTTGATGCTGCTTGTGTTCGTGCTCATGTACGGAATCGGGTTTATTTTCAACATGCTGCTGAAGACGACGCATTTTCCTATTTATTTGTACGTATTGGCCGTAATCGGCATGCTGATCTACTGGGCGTGGAGTTCGGATTCGCTGCTGGAGCATTTGGCCGGCCTGAAGTTCGGCGAATATTTGCTGTTCGCCTGCGGTTTGGCAGGAGCTATATTAAGCGGCAAGACGATTCACCTGCTGCGGGTGCGCGGCTACAAAATGTTTTAAAAGGAACGACGGTTCGAGCCTTCCGGCAGGGAGGCTCGTTTTTTTTGCTTGCCGGGTTTGAAAAGGCAATAAAAGTCCGCTTTCCGGGGCATTGTAAACGTATAGAAAATGTAAGTATTTCCTTTCGGAGGGAACGACGACTATGCCAATAGCGGTTGTTAACGGGACGCATCTGTATTACCAGATTCAAGGCAAAGGAACGCCCATCTTGTTCATTCATCCGCCGCTCCTGACCAGCCACAATTTCCGCTACCAGCAAGTGCAGCTGGCCGGCGAATTCTCGGTCATTACGTTCGATGTTCGCGGTCACGGCAAAAGCGCGGTCTCCGAGACTCCGCTTACGTACGGACTTATCGTGGAAGATATCGTCCGCCTGCTGGATTATTTGGGCATCCGCCAAACCTACATATGCGGGTATTCGACTGGAGGCTCGGTCGCGCTGGAGGCGATGCTGACGCACCCGGACCGCTTTGCCGGAGGCATCTTGGTCAGCACGATGTCGGAGGCAAGCGACTTCCTGCTGCGCAGCCGCATCCGGCTGGCGGCCGGCTTGTCCGCGACGAAACCGCTGGCGCGGCTGCTTATGTGGGGCATCGCCTGGGGCAATGCCGACAGCAATTTGACGTTCCGCAATTTGCTGCGCGAAGCGCGGCGGGGCAACCAGACGAACATTCGGCAATATTACCGGTACAGCCTGCGCTACAACTGCACGCAGCGGCTGGACCGGCTGCGCATCCCCACGCTGCTCGTCTACGGGGAGAAGGATCGCGGCTTCAAGCGGTATCGCCGCAAGCTGGAAAACGAGCTGCCGGTCTGCGACGTCGTCGTGCTAAAGGACGAAAAGCATCAAATTCCGACAAAGTCGGCGCTGGAAATGAATGAGAGCATTCGCACATGGGTTCGTGAGGCGGAACGCCGGAAGAACCCGACGGTTTCGAAGCGGCAAGCCGAGCCGAACAAGGAGCCAGCTATCCCGAATTCCCCGCCGGACCTCACTGCAACGAGCGCGGGAGAGATCCATGAGCATCCCTAAAACAGCGCAGCAGCTAGCCTTGGCGGCTTTGAGCCAAGGCTTTTTTTGCCATACGGGAACGTGCTCTCACTCAAGTCTATGAGTCAGTCCGGCGGCGGCCTGCCGGCTGAACGGGGCCAAGCTACCGGATACGGGAAGATCCGATTAGGAACGCATGTTCCGGGAAAAATGGGAAGGAATGCGAACGTATGAACGTATTTTTCCGGTCGGTGGCCAAGGTTTTCGACACGCTCGGGGGAATTTTATGATAGAATAGAGAAACGGATTCGTTCAGCCGATCGAATGGCCGCTCAATAGGAATGGAGAAGTTGTCATGCGTATTACGAATATGTTGCATTTCACGGAAAACCACCGGTTTTGCGTGTACCGGGATTACGCCCTTAGCGGGCTTCATCACCGGATGCTGACCGGAATCTACCAGCCGATGGTCGGCGCTTACGCGATCGGCGTCTACCAGACGCTCTATCAGCAGGTTTCCGGTGACCGCACCGGCTTCTCCGAGCTGGAGCAGCAGCGGAAGCTGTTCCTGGCGCTCGATCTGGAGCAGGGGGAGCGCGGCCGCAAGCTGCTGGTCGAACAGACGTCGAAGCTGGAGGCGATCGGGCTGCTTCAGACGAGCCGCAAATACTCGCCCGCCGCAGACGATTACCTGTATGAATACGTGCTGGCTGAACCGCTGACGCCGCAAGAATTTTTCAAAAACCAGCATTTGGTTATGCTGCTTCACGATAAAGTCGGAAAATATGCGGTTTTGGCGCTGCGCGAGCAGTTTTATGCGCCGGAGCCGGAGGAGATGCAGGACCCGGGGCTGCTGTCGGAAGACTTGTCGGTGCCGTTCTACGATATCTTCCGGCTGAATACGCAAATATTCGACCGCGAGCTGGAACAGGCGCTCCAAGAGACAGCCCCGGCGCGGGAGACGGAACGCCATATCGATGTGACCACCAAAGCCTTCCATTATAGCGAGATTATCCAGCGCTTCCCGCGCGGAACGTCGCGAAACCGGGCGTTCGTGGAAGATTTGCGCAACAATCCCGATCAGATGTTCGAGATTAACAAAATCGCCCGCAAGTTCAACTTATCGCTCAGGGAAACGTGCAGGCTGCTGGACGAGGACGGCATGTTCTCGGAGGAGGGAAAGCTTTCCGCCGACATGCTGCAGTACAAGGCGAACCTGTACTTCCGGCAGGACAAGGACCGGGAGCAGGAGCGGGAGAGGCTGTTCCACAAAATAGCCGGAGTGGCCAAGCCGGACCAGGACGATGTGCTGGAAGAGAAGCCGGTGGAGATGCAGTTTTATCTCGAGGTGCCGCCGATGTTCACGGCCCAGTGCAACCAGCATCAATACAACCTGATTATGCGCAACGAGCCGTACACGAAGGTGCTGGAGCGGTTTTTCCCGAAAGGCGCCGTGCCCAAGCCGGTATCGGACATCTTCGAGAAGATCGATATGAACTACCGGATGCCGGATGAAGTGATCAACGTCATGATTCATCATCTGCACGTATACAAGGAATCGTCCTGGACCAAAAACTACATCGATTCCGTCGCTTCCAATATGATGGCCAAAGGCGTCGGAAGCTACGAGCAAGCAGTCGCCTACATACGCGAGCAAACGTTGAAGCGGAGCAACGCAGCGTCCGGCAAAACGGACGGCAGGCTGACCACGCTGCCCTTTAAAGGGCGCGGCGCGCGCCAGCAGAAGCCGAAGATCGCGATCATTACCGATATTCCGTCGAAGAAGCCGGTCAGCGAGGAGAAGCTGGAAGAAATCCGCAAGCTGGCCCGGGAAATCGACGGCAAAGGAACTTGACTGTACCACCGGCATCGTCAGCTTCCTGCAACAGGCAGCAACCAAGTCCGACGCGGAACGAAAGGAGCGTGCTTAGATTAAATGGAATCGTTATCCGAGGCGCTCGGCCAATGGCGCAAGCTTTCGTTCGCCGGGCAGGCCGAAGACAAGATCAGGCAAGTATTGGAAGATCCGCTCGTCCAGAAGCTGCGGGCCAACCATCCGGAGCTGGACGACCGTACGCTCAAGGTTAATATGAACAAGCTGTACCAGTACGTCAAGGAGTACCGCAGCTGTACGAATTGCCCCGGTTTGGACAATTGTCCGAACGACTTCGAAGGCCATTACACGATGCTGTCCGTGGAAGAGGCGGGCAATGCGACCTTTATCCACGACCGTAAAGTATCCTGCAAAAAGCTGATTGCCAAGCAGTCGCAGGACGCGATCCGCAACCGGATCCGCAGCTTCTACATCGACAATACGGCGCTGACGCACGGCTATTCGACCGACGAGATCGTGGATATCGATCCCGAGCGGGTAGAGGCGGTCGGCGCCATACTCAAATATATTCGCCGGACGCAAGCCGAAGGGCTGCAAAAGGAAGGGCTGTACCTGGTCGGCCCGTTCGGCACCGGCAAGACGTTTCTTATGTGTTACCTGCTGTACCAGCTCGCCAAAAACGGCCATACCGGGGCGATCGTTTATATGCCGGACTTCGTCGAGGATCTGAAATCGATGTTCGCCGAGCCCCAGCGGATGAAGGAAACGGTCGATCTGCTCAAAGAAACCGATCTGCTCGTCTTCGACGACATCGGCGCGGAGAATTTGAACCCTTGGGTGCGCGATCATGTGATGGGGACGATTCTCAACTACCGCATGAACCGCAAGCCGACGTTTTTCACATCCAATCACGAGCCGGACGAGCTGGAGAAACATTTCAGCTTTACCAGCAAGGACGGGGACGAGGAGTACAAAGGGCAGCGCATCATGGACCGCATTCGGCCCTTCGTCGACGTGGTGGTCGTGAACGGGACGAACAAAAGAGGCAAGCCGGCGGAGAAATGAGTCTCTTTACCGGCTCTGCGCGCACAAGCTTCCAGGACTTGGATCCGGAAGCTTTTTTGTCATTCAAAACGTTTTTGCGGAACCGTTAAAAAAAGGGCTTGAAATCCATATAATTCCGAGTATAATACTATGTATATAAACGCGAAACGGAGATGCCGGATATGAACGCTTCCCTCTCGAACACATTGCCCCAAACGTGGGTTGACGATTATTTGGATCTCTACAACTATGCCGGACGGCTGGGCGATACGGAATGGCAGCGGGAGATCTTGGCGGTGCTGGGGCGCAAGGACGAGCTGATTCGGCACGACGTGCGCGAGCTGCTGCGGGAAGAGCTCTGGGGCAAGTTCGACCGGATCAACCGGAAGATGCTGCATATTTTCGAGGAGCTGCGGAATACGAAAAACGAACGGCAGACGGAAGCGTTGCGAGAGCAGGCTTGGGAGCTCAAGGTACAGCGCTGCGACATATCGAGGAAGATTAAGGCTATAGCCATATAAAGATATAGAAGCCATTCGGACGCAATGAAGAGGTTGTCGGAGCAAAAGGCAAGATAGAGGTAATAAAGAAGGAACAAGCGGAATACGGAAGTGGAATGGAAGTGGGTAAAAGGGGCATTGGCATGCGGTTGACGGCTTTGCCAATGGTAATGCTTTATGCGTCATGCGGTCGGCCGCTCTGGCGCAAGTACGGATCAGGCATGCAGACAACTGCTCTGCCGGTACGCAACCCTCATTGCGTACGTAAGGAAGGAACGCATTATTTCGAGACTTGCTTCATTTCGCGCATCATGCTCATCATCATCGTCATCATTTCGTCGCATTCCTGCATTTTGGACATCATCATATCCATGTCCATGTCGGCCATCATTTCCTTCTTCATCATGCCGTCCATCATCATCTTCATGGAGTTCATCTTGCACATCATGTCGTCCATACACATGGTCATCATCATTTGCATACACATGTTTTCCATTTGCAACGCCTCCTGGATAAGTTTGCCTACTCCTTGTACATTACTATAAACCTTGCAAAAGATCAAGAGCGACTATTGAATTTTAAATATGAGTATGATAGAATGGATAATCCCTATAAAACCAATATGATTTATGGATGTGCGCGGGATAGGCTGCAGGCGAACGAGGGCTGCAGTTTTTTTGCGTGTTCAGCGCGTTTGTCAACCCGACAACGGAAGGAGCCTGACGATTGTCTCCGAGAAATGTGGTGAAAGACCGGAAGCTTCGCGAAGAACGGACGCGGCAAGTTCTCGATGCGGCTATGCACGTCATCGCCCGTCGCGGGCTGCCGGCCACCAAAATGACCGATATCGCGGCGGAAGCCGGACTTAGCGTAGGCAACGTGTACAAATATTTCGAATCGAAGGATCAAATTTTCCAGACGCTGGTCGAGACGGGTCAACGGGAATACCGGCTTTTCGTCGAGGAGGCGCTTGCCAAGCCGCTCCCGCCCTACGAGAAGCTGTACTGGTATACCGAGCAATGGCTCGCGCTGGACAACGCTTGGGCGATCACGATCATGCTCCAGCATGCGCGCACGTCGGAGGCGGTGCCGGAGCCGCTTAAGAAGGCGGTCAGCGCCAGATTCGAGGACAATTTGCGCCCGATGGCGGCGCTGATCGCGGAAGGCCAGCGGGCCGGCGTTTTCATCGACGGCGACAGCCTGGAGCTGGCGCTGCTGTACGTGTCGCTGATGGAAGGCATCATTCTGCACGACATTCCCGGCATACGCGAAATTACCGCCATAACCCCCGAGAAGGCGCTGCGGCTGCTTCTGAAAAAGGACGGGTCCGTACCCGCGGATGCGTCAAAAAGGGATTGACTTCCAACCGGATTCCGGCTAATATATTTCACAGAGTGAATATATATTCATCGGAGTTCGACCGGACCGCCGGAGACTCGGCACGGCTACTTGTTGCAAAGTGCTGTGGGGTCTCTTTTTTTGTTCCTAAAACCCATTTATCCGATG
Organism: Paenibacillus hodogayensis; assembly: GCF_039536325.1. Taxonomy (NCBI): domain Bacteria; kingdom Bacillati; phylum Bacillota; class Bacilli; order Caryophanales; family Paenibacillaceae; genus Paenibacillus; species Paenibacillus hodogayensis. The sequence continues at coordinate 917,272 of NZ_BAAAYO010000010.1, read as the reverse complement.
TGATTTTGGGTATTCAAACCTGAAAAAGGATGATTAGCGATGGAACTGTTTTGGTTCATCCCGACATACGGAGACGGCCGGTATATCGGGACGGCCCAGGGGGCGCGGGCGACGACGCTCTCGTATTACCAGCAGGTGGCGATGGCTGCCGAAGATCTGGGCTATGGCGGCGTGCTGCTGCCGACGGGCCGCTCGTGCGAAGACCCGTGGGTCATGGCTTCGACGCTCATCCCGGCTACGCGCAAGCTGAAATTTCTGATCGCGGTGCGGCCCGGGCTCACGTCCCCGACGCTGGCCGCCCGGATGGCGTCGACGTTCGACCGCGCTTCCCGCGGACGACTGCTGATCAATGTCGTTGCCGGCGGCGACCCGGAGGAACTGGAGGCCGACGGCTTGTTCCTCGACCACGATGCGCGGTACGCCTTGACCGACGAGTTTATGACCGTATGGCGCAGACTGCTGGAGGGCGAGACGGTCGATTATACCGGGGCCCATCTGAAGGTGAAGCAGGCGAGCAATTTTTACGCGCCGTACCGGTCGCTTTGCCCTCCCGTATATTTCGGAGGCTCTTCCCCGGTCGCGATCGACGTGGCGGCGAAGCATGCCGATCTGTATCTCACCTGGGGGGAGCCGCCGGAGCAGGTCAAGCGCAAGCTGGACGCGGTACGGGAAAGGACGGAGCGGACCGGCCGGCCGATGCGGTTCGGCATCCGGCTGCACGTGATCGTCCGGGAAACCGAGGAGGAGGCGTGGGACGCGGCTAACCGGCTTATCCGTCATGTGGATGAGGAGGCGATCGCCAAGGCGGGGCACATTTACGCCCGCATGGATTCGCACGGACAGAGACGGATGGCCGAACTGCACGGAGGCGACCGTTCCAAGCTGACGATCGCGCCGAACTTATGGGCCGGCATCGGGCTGGTCCGGGGCGGTGCGGGGACGGCTCTGGTCGGCGATCCGGATACGGTGGCGGCGCGGATTCGCGAATATGCGGAGCTTGGCATCGATACGTTCATTTTGTCCGGCTATCCGCATCTGGAAGAGGCGTACCGGGTAGCCGAGCTGCTGTTCCCCAAGCTTCCGCTGGCGCCGAAGGAGACGGGCGCGGCCGGAGCGAGAGGCGAAGTAATGGCCTACCATTACACGCCGGAACCGAAATCTTGAGGAGGGTGTAATAGCTATGCGCAGCCATCCGCTCGCCATGCGCGCGCTGTCGCTCATTGCCGTTCTGTGCGCGCTCGGATTATGGTGGGCGGCCGCGGCAAATGAATGGGTCAGCGCCTTATTCGTCCCATCGCCGCAGCAAGTATGGGCGGCTTTCCTCGATATCGCGCGCGAAGGGTACAAAGGAAGCCCGCTCGCCGTGCACGTCGGAGAGAGCCTGTACCGGCTCGGCTCGGCTTTCCTGCTGGCGCTGGTCACGGCGCTGCCGCTCGGGCTGCTGAGCGGGCGCATCGCCTGGATACGGGCGATTACGGAGCCGTTCATCGAATTTTACCGCCCGCTGCCTCCGCTTGCGTATTACACGCTGCTCGTGCTGTGGCTCGGCATCGACAATGGGTCCAAGATCGCCCTGCTGTACTTGGCGGCGTTCGCCCCGCTCTATCTGGCTGTCGTGTCGGGGGTGTCACGGGTGTCGAAGGATCGCATTCATGCCGCGCAATCGCTCGGCTCCGGCCGGTGGAAGGTGTTCGTGTACGTGATGCTGCCTTCGTGCCTGCCGGAAATTTTCACCGGCATCCGCACCTCGCTCGGCATCGCGTATACGACGCTCGTCGCGGCGGAGATGGTGGCCGCCGTATCGGGGGTCGGCTGGATGGTGCTCGATGCGAGCAAATTTTTAAGAAGCGACATTATTTTCGTGGGCATTATTCTGATGGGCCTGATCGCCGTCGCCATCGACGGAGGCATCCGTTGGCTGGAGCGGCGGATCGTGCCGTGGAGCGGCAAGGAATAGGAGACGTCCGGCGCAGCCCGGTCTGCAAGCAGGGCAGGGCATCGACACCGGAACTATACATATACGGGAGGTTGGCGTTATGGCATTGTTGACGAAGCGTTTCGGCTTGACCGTTCTGGCAAGCTTCATTCTCATTCTGGTGATGGCCGCCTGCGGAGCCAAGACGCCGGAGCCGGCCAAGACGGCCGGCGCGCCCGCTGCGACGACTCAGCCGTCCGGCGCGTCCGGTACGGGCGGAGGCGCCAAGGAGGAGCTGCCGAAGGAGGTGCGCATCGGCTTCCAGGTCATCCCGAATGCGGAGCTGCTGACGAAGGCGCTCGGTTTGGCGGAGAAGAAATTTCCGAATACGACGATCAAATGGGTGCAGTTCGACTCCGGCCGCGACGTGAATACGGCGATCGCCTCGGGCAGCATCGACCTTGGGCTTGCAGGCTCCGTTCCGGTCGCCACGGGACTGGCGAACAAGCTGCCGTATCAAGTGTATTATTTGCACGACATTATCGGGGACAACGAGGCGCTGGCGGTGCGCAAATCGTCCGGCGTGCAGAGCGTGAAAGATTTGAAGGGCAAGAAGGTGGCGGTGCCATTCGGCTCGACGACCCACTTCAGCCTGCTGTCCGCCTTGAAAAACGAGGGCGTGGACCCGGCCGGCGTAACGGTGCTCGATATGCAGCCGAACGATATTCTTGCCGCCTGGCAGCGTAAAGATATTGACGGAGCCTTCGTCTGGCAGCCGACGCTCGCGAAGCTGGTCGCTCTGGACGGCCAGATCGTGACGACGGCGAAGAAGCTGTCGGAGAAAGGCATCGTGACGGCCGACGTCGGCATCGTCCGCAAGGCGTTCGCCGATCAATATCCGGCTTTCCTCAAACAGTATGTGACCGTGCTGGACGACGCCGTGAAGCAGTACCGCAGCAAGCCGGCCGATGCGGCCAAGGCGCTGGCGCCGATTCTTTCCACGACCGAGGCGGACAGTCTGTCGCAGATGAACGAGCTGGTCTGGCTGCTGTCCTCGGAGCAGCGCGATGCGAAATATTTGGGCGCGCCCGGCAAAATCGGCGATTTCGCCAAGGTGCTGAAGGAAACGGGCGACTTCCTGGTCACCCAGAAATCGATCCCGGCGGCGCCGGACTTGGCGGCATTCCAAAGCGGCGTACGCCCGGACGCGGTTCAGCCGTAAAGACGAAAGGGAGGGAACGCGCATGGCGCAGGCAACGGAGCGGCAGGCGGGCGCAGAGCCCCTTGCCCCGAAGGCGGGGCTGGCGGAAGGGGAGCGGCGTGCGGCTGAACAAAATGCGGCCATCCGATTGCAGGGAGTCCGCCTGACGTACGCCAACGGCAAAACGGACGCGGTGGCGCTCGGGGGCGTCGATCTGAGCATCGCCGGAGAGCAGTTCGTGTGCGTCCTCGGCCCTTCCGGCTGCGGGAAAACGTCGCTGCTGCGGGTCATAGCCGGCTACGAACGGGTGACGGAGGGCGAAGTGACCGTATTCGGGCGCAAGCATACGGCCCCGCATCCGGAGGTCGGGATCGTGTTCCAGCAGGCGAACCTGTTTCCGTGGCTGACGGTCAGGGGCAATGTCGAGTTCGGTCTGAAAATGGCCGGTTTGCCGAAAGCCGACAGGCGGGCGCTCGCCATGGACCATATCGGGCGGGTCGGCTTGGCCGCTTACGCCTCTCTGCTGCCGCATCAGCTGTCCGGCGGCATGAAGCAGCGGACGGCCATTGCCCGCACGCTGGCCACCGAGCCGCGCATCGTGCTGATGGACGAACCGTTCGCGGCGCTGGACGCGATTACGCGGGAGACGCTGCAGGATCAGCTGCGGACCATCTGGTCGCAGACCGGGAAGACGATTTTCTTCATTACCCACGACGTCGACGAAGCGCTTCTGCTGTCCACACGTCTTCTCGTCATGCAGGGCTCGCCTGGGCGCATCGTTGCCGATCTGGACAATCCGCTGCATGCGGCAGGCGGCTCGTTCGCCCTTTTGCGCCAGCACAAGCAGTATGCCGAGCTGCGGCGCCAACTGGTGGAGATGCTGAAAAGCTGACAGACGGCGGCATCCGGGCCGCTCGCGAGGCAAGCTTGCGATTGAAATGAGCGACACGCACGCCAAAGACGCTTCCACATCCGCTTCTATAGCGGATTTGGAGGCGTCTTTGCGCACGAGCGGGAGCGGAGGCCGATACGGTTGAGCTTGCGCCTGCTTGATGAATGCGCATGTTGAACGTTGACACGCTAAACGTTGAACGCTAACGGGCAGGCCGCGTTAAAACGAGAACCGTCTCGTCAGGTTGTGCCAAAACATGTCGACCGCAGGGGTGGCGAGCTTGTTTTTGTGTCTGACGGCAAAAATATACCGGTCCGAGCTCCAGCCCGGAATCGGCCGAATGTTCAGCTTGCCTTCCCGCATATCTTGCTTGACGGAAGCTTCCGAGACGATGGCGAAGCCGATGCGGTGCATGACGGCCGCCTTCAATGCTTCCGAGCCGGACACCTCCATGGAAATGTCGAGAGCGAGACGGTGCCGTTCCATCCATCGATCGATCAGTCTCCGGCTGATCGAGCCGGCTTCGTGGGAGACGAACGGATGCCGGGCCAGCATGTCCGGAGTCAGCGTCTCTTCTTGCTCCAACGGATGACCCGGGTACAGGACGACGACCAGATCGTCCTTCACCAGCATCTCCGATTCAAGCTCCGGATCTTCGACCTTCGTCTGCGAAATAATTCCGATATCCAGCTCGAACTGTTTAATCTTTTCAAGAATAGGAGGCGCCGGCTTCACATCGAGCATAATGGACAGGCGCGGATACTGGCGCTTGAGCTCGGCGAGCAGCGGCGGCAGCATGTATGTGGCCGGGGTGTGGGTGCTGCCGATGGACAGTCGCCCGGCTTGCAGCTCGCGGTACTCGTCCATCAACGAAGCGATTTCCGAGGACATGTGGCTGATTTGCGAAGCGTAGTGGTACAGCGACCGCCCCGCATCCGTCAGCCGGATGACATGATAAGACTTCGTATGGAATAAAGCGACGCCCAGCTCCTCCTGCAGCTTGTTCAGATGAAACGTTACCGTAGGCTGCGTAATGCCCAGCTTCTCGGCAACCAAATACAGTTTCTGCAGCTGTACCGCATGCACGAACACTCGCAATTGCTGCAAATTCATTTCGACCCGCCCCTCCTCTTCTCTACCGAACGATTGCGCATTCCAAACATCGATACTATCTATCTTACTATAAAGATCATAGATATTATTTTAAGTTTTGTTTACGTTCGGATGATACTCGCGTAATTTTCGAACGTTACAGTAAAGATGCCGATCCGAAAGGAACGCGATCAAGCGAAAACGGGAGGTCGTTATGAAAACGAAATGGTCTGGAGCTTTGCTATGCATGACGCTGATTGCCGGATTGACGATGACCGGATGCGGAAGCGCAGGGGACACATCTGCGGCTGCCGGTACGCCGAAGGAGACCGAGAAGTCGGCGGCTCCGAACGGCAGCGCCAAACCGGACGAAGATACGGGCAAGACGATTTATTTGTACGGCAACGATTTTGTCGACTTTATCGCGCCGAAATTTACGGCGGCTACCGGCTACAAGATAGAGGCCGTCCATTACGGGGGCGGCGAGGCGCTGGCCAAGATCGAAGCGGAGCAAGGAAACCCGCAATGGGATATTTTGATGATGGACGGCCACGGCTCCGTACGGAACTTGGCCGACCGGAACTTCCTGTTGAAAAACTGGAAGCCCGATCAGCTCAAAAACTTGAACGACTACGGTTCTTCGCTCGTGCCGAGCGACTATGCCTATGTTCCGCTCGGCATTCACGCTTCCGCCGTCATTGCCTACAACACGAAGCTGGTGCCGGAAGATCGCGCGCCCAAAACCTGGGAGCAATTTTTTGCCTTCAAAGGACCGGTCGGACATGCCGATCCGGCTGTGGCCGCTCCCGCTTACCCGCTCGTTTCGGCGTTTTTTCACAAATGGGGGGTGCAGGAGACGGAGAAACGGTACACGCAGCGTTTCAAGGACGGCATGCGCGTATATCCGAAAAACGGACCGGTCGGCAAAGCGCTGCTCAGCGGCGAAATTCAAGTCGCGGCGCTGCAGGAGCATAACGCCTACGAATTGAAGATGGCAGGCGAGCCGATTGAAGTCGTATGGCCGGAGGAAGGCGCGCCGGGCAGCTTGCGCGTCGTCGCCATCAACAGGCAGACGAAAAACCCGGCGGCGGCCAAAGCGTTCGTGGAATATATGCTGAAGCCGGAAACGCAGCGCATGCTGACCTCCCTGGAAACGACGGACAGCTTCTTCACGCCGCTCGTGCAGGGGGTGGAGATGAGAAAGGAACGGAAGCAGGACGGCAAGTTTTTGCTGCCGCCAGCCGAGTGGGCCGCGCAGCACGAAGTGGAAATCAAGACGTGGTTCGCCGATCAAAACGTGAAATAGGGGTTGCAGCCGATGATATCCTCCGAGGCGCGCTGGGGAGGGGGGGTGACTCTCCTCCTGTTCGTCTTTATTTTTTTGCCCTTGTTGGCCGTACTTGTCAATGTCGTTTTTCCGGGCATCTTTTTCGGGCAAGTTCAGTTTGGCGGTTTCCGGCAAGTGCTGGGCCTGTTCGAACGTCCGCTGTGGCGGCAGTCTCTCTGGAATTCGCTGACGCTCGCGCTCGGCGCGGCTACGCTCGGCACCGTTCTCGGCGGCGTGCTGGCCACGATTCGGGCGCAGTGGCAGTTTGCCGCCGCCCGGTGGCTGGACGGAGCCGTGTGGACGCTGCTGATCGCGCCCTCCTTCATGATTGCCCAAGGGTGGGTGCTGTTCGCCAGCGCGGACGGTCTTGTCCATTCGTGGCTCGGCTGGTCCTGGGTCACATCCTTTATTTTTCAGCCTGCCGGACTCGTGTTCGTCATGGCGCTCAGCAAGTTCCCGTTGGCGTATTTGACCATTCTTGGGGCTACCGAATGGAACGTGCGGCAGTTCGGTCAGGCGGCGCAGCTGTGCGGCGCCGGCCCGTTCGCCGTTTGGCGCACCGTACAGCTGCCTCTGTCCGCGCCGTCTTACGCGGCGGGATGGACGCTTGTCTTCATGGATACGATTGGCGATTTCGGTCTGCCGGCCGCGCTGTCGACGGTATACAAATTTCCTACGCTGCCGTATTCGATTTATTCGGCGATTTATCAATCGCCGGTCCGCTTCGACATGGCCGGCGTCCTGGCCTTTTACTTGGTGCTTATTCTGGGGGCCGCTATGGCGCTGCTCGTTTTCGCTTTACGCCGCTCCAGATACGATTTTTTGAATGCAAGAGCGGTGCGCGCCGTGAGGACGAAGCCGAAGCGCGCATGGCTGTTCAATATAGCGATCGGGGTGGTGCTAGCCGTCTGCGCGGGCATTCCGCTCGGCACGAGCGTCGCCGTCTCCTTTTTGAAGCGGGCCGGAGAAGGACTGACTGCCGGCAATGTGACGCTGGACAACTACGTCGCCCTATGGGGAGGCGGAGCAGGCGATCATCGGCTGATCGACTTTGCGCAGGGCTTGATGCATTCGCTGTCGATAGCCGCGGCGGCAGCCGTACTCAGCATGGCAATCGGTTTTGTGATTGCGTACGTGCTGTCGTTTACCGAATTCCGCTTCAAAGGGATGATCCAGCTGTTTTCCGTTATTTCGCTGGCGGTGCCCGGCGTCGTGCTCGGCATCGGCTATATTTTCATCTGGAACCAAAAATGGCTGGAGCCGATCGGCCTGCATCTATACGGATCGCCTTCCTTGCTGGTCGTCGCCGCCATAGCGGGAGCGATTCCGTACGCGGTCCGGGTGCAGATGGGATCGTTCGGCAACGTATCGGGCTCGCTTCTGAAGGCGGCGGCGATTCAGGGCGCCGGCATGGTCGACCGGATGCGGCACATCGTGCTGCCGCTTGTGCGCCATTCTTTGCTAATTGCGACATTGGCCGCGTTCGGCACGAGCATTTTCGATTTGGCGCTCGCCTCGATGCTGCAGCCGCCCAACTACGCGCTGATGCCGCTGGTGATCGACCGGGCGTTCGAATTTTCCAAGTACGGGTATGCGACGGCGGCGACGGTCGTCGGCGGAGCGAGCGTCGTCCTTATTATTGTGGCGATACAGGCGCTCGGGCGGCTGGCGTTCCGCCGGCTCGACCGACGCCGATAACGGGAGGTTAACGAATTGAACCCTATTCTCGAACTGCGAAACGTCAGCAAGTCGTTCGGCAAGCAAAAGGTGCTGCACCCGCTGTCGTTCGATTTGAAGAAAGGAGAGCGCATTTGCATTCTGGGTCCTTCCGGATGCGGGAAATCGACGCTGCTGCAAATCGTGGCCGGTCTCGCCAGAGCCGACGGCGGCGAGGTGCACATGGAGGGGCGAGTCGTGGAAAAGGATCGAACGTACGTTCCTCCGGAAAAACGTCCCGTCAATATGGTGTTTCAAGATTACGCCCTATGGCCGCATATGTCGGTGCGGCAAAATATCGAATACGGGATGAGGCGGCGCAAAACGCCGCCGGAGGCGATGCGCGACCGGCTCGCGCGGCTGCAGGCGCTGCTGCGGCTGGACGGACTGCTGGACCGTCTGCCCGCCGAGCTGTCGGGCGGACAGCAGCAGCGCGTCGGCATCGCCCGGGCGCTGGCTACGGAGCCGGCTATCCTGCTGATGGACGAGCCGCTGTCCAATCTGGACGTGAAGCTCCGCACCGATATGCGCAACGAGCTGGCCCGGCTGCTTGGCGAATTGTCCATTGCCGCGCTTTACGTGACGCACGACATGATGGAAGCTTTCACGATTGCCGACCGGATTCTGGTGCTGCGCGGCGGACATATCGATCAGATCGCCGAGCCGCACGTGCTGTTCGAACGTCCGGAGACGCCGTGGGTCGCCCAATTGATGGGGTATCACAATCGGCTCGACGCGATGTTCGTCGGCGACGGCACCGCGAACGTGCGTATCGCAAACGCGACGATCGGGGGCCGGGCGGCGGCTTCCGGCCGCAAGGAAGGAAAAGCCGTCGTCATGATTCACCCGGAATACATCGACGTTCGGGAAGAGAGCGGCAAGCGGGACGGCAACGCATTGCCGGCGACGATTGCGCAGTCGGTATACGAGGGCACCCGCTGGAGACTGATTGCCGAAACCGGCGACGGGCAAAAGGTGCATATCGTGCATGATCGGAGGGTAGAGCCGGGCAAGGCGGTTCAACTGCTGCTTCCACGCGAACGAACGATGATGTATGCGGACCTTCCGGCAGCTTCCGATGAGTAGCGGCTCGACAGGGACGTTCTCGAACCCGCCGACCGGGAACATCTTGGCGGCTTCGGACATCCACGGATACGGACATTTGCTGGCCTTGCTGCTGGATCGCGCCGCGTACGATCCGCGGCGGGACAAGCTGTTTTTGCTCGGCGACTACGTCAACAAAGGGCCCGATTCCGCAGGTACGCTGGAGCGGATACGCCGGCTGCAGCGTGACGGAGCGGTCGCTTTGCAGGGGAATAACGAACGCAAGTGGCTGCGTGCCGCCCCCGCCGCCGGCGAAGCCGATGCGGCCCGGACGGCCTCGCTCATGCCCTGGATGGCAAGCCTTCCTTTATGGGCGGAGTGCGGCCCTTATGTATTCGTCCATGCCGGCCTGCGCCCGGGCGTGCCGCTCCGTCGCCAGACGGCGGACGATCTGACGGAAATACGCGACGAGTTTCATGCTTCGCCAGCGCTGCCCGGCCAGACGGTCGTATTCGGGCATACGTCGACGTTTCGCTTCGGTGTCGGAGCCGAAGCGATCTGGTTCGGCGAAGGCAAGATCGGCATCGACACCGGAGCCGGTCACGGCCATTATGTAAGCTTAGTCGATCTGTCGAACGGCTTGCACTATTACGTGTCCGTTCAGCCGCCGCACGACGTCCGCTGCATCACGCTGCAAGGACGTTCGCCGGAGGCGGATGCGCTGTTCTGCGGGGGCAAGCGATGAGCCTCTGCCGTCAGGCTCGCGGTAAAGAAAGCTTGCTTAATTGGCTTCATGTATGGGCAAAGACGCTTCCATAACCACCAAGGGGTGGGGGGAAGCGTCTTTCTGCATGCCGCGATCAACCGCCAAGCGGCACTCATAAGGAGGCTTGGCGGCATGAGTGTTCAGGAAAAGCTTTTCGCTAGGAAGGGCTAAGCGCCAGGAAAAATCCCCTGCGGGCGACTTTGGCACCAGATCGACAAGCGCCCGCAGCCGGTCAGTTCGCCTCGCGGCCGAGCGCCCACAGCTGCTTGTGCGAATTTTCCGGGCGCGCCAGCCCGAGATTTTCCCGCAGCGTTGTCCCTTCGTAAGCGGTGCGGAACAGGCCGCGGTTTTGCAGCTCGGGAATGACCTTGTCGACGAACGTTTCCAGGCCGCTCGGGAATAGCGGCGGCAGCAGATTAAAGCCGTCGGCCCCGCCCTCGCGCAGCCATGTCTCGATAAAGTCCGCGACCTGGATCACCGAACCGGTAAAGGTAATGTGGCCGTGTCCGCCGAGACTGCGGCTCAAAAACTGGCGGATCGTCATCTTGTCGCGCCGAGCGGCATCGATGACGACTTCGTGGCGGCTCGTAATGCCGTTCGTCAAGGAGCCGATCGGCTTCGATTTATCGACGGGCACGAGCGCGTCCAGCGAATATTCCGACAAGTCGACGGTGAAGTAGTTGGACAGCCGCTTCAACGATTTTTTCGTATCCACGAGCGCGTTCAGCTCATCCTCCAGATCTTTGGCCTCCGCCTCCGTATCGGCGACGACCGCTCCGAGCCCGGGCATGATCAGCAGCTGGTCCGGCGTACGTCCGTACTTGATCAGCCGGGATTTGACGTCGGTATAAAACTCCTTCGCCGCGCCCAGCGTCTGTTGGGCGGTGAAGATGACCTCCGCCGACTTGGCGGCAAGCTCCCGTCCGCTCTCCGAGGAGCCGGCCTGCACGAGCACCGGGTAGCCTTGTGGCGGGCGGGGGATGTTCAGCGGGCCTTTGACGGAATAATAGTTGCCCTTGAAGCGAATCTCGTGCACCTTGTCGGCCAAGATGGTCGTGTCCGTCTTCCGGTCGTAGACGAGCGCGTCCTCCTCCCAGCTGTCCCACAGCTGCTTCGCCACTTCCACGAATTCGTCGCCGATATCGTAGCGCTTCGTGACCTCGGGATGGCCGGGCTTGCCGAAGTTGTCCGCGTCCGCCTGCGAATGGCCGGTCACGATGTTCCAGGCCGCGCGCCCGTTGCTCAGATGGTCGAGCGAGGCGAACTTCCGGGCGACGTGGAACGGATCGTTATAAGTGGTGCTGACCGTGGCGATAAACCCGATATGCTTCGTCAAGGCGGCGAGCGCGGACAGCAGCGTGAACGGCTCCAGCCGGCGCCCGAGTCCGGAGTAGTTGTCGGCCATGAACAGCGAGTCGAGCAGACCGCGCTCGGCGATACGCGCCAGATTGGCATAGTAATCGAGACCGAGGTCGCTTCCCGGGTCCGAGTCCGGATGCTTCCAGGCGCCGCCGTGGTGGCCGGAGCCGCGAATGAATACGTTCAAGTGAGCTTGCTTTTTCGATTGAGCCATAGTTCCGCACCTCGTTCTGGATAGAGTAGCCAGACTTGCTCCGGGCGAAAGGATGCCAAAAAAAACCGGAGCATAGCCGACGGCCTGCATCCGGTTGTCCGGTTTACGTATGAATATCGTAATGAATATCGTAAATCCCGATATGTTTAGTGGAAATATAGCATGGATTTTTTTTACTGTCAATCGCTCATTTTCGGCGACCGGAACGAATTCAGAATTAAACCGGCGTTTATCGCCGAACGGTTCCGAATGCGAATGCGCAAGATCGGCCCTCCGGCATTGTACTATCCCAAGCCCGAGTACCATACATACTCTTCATGGGCATTCCAAAAGATTATTTGCGATCTGGCGCACATGCTGCAACCGAGGAGCGCGGATTTACTTACATCTTATGCGCCGGATGGCGGTTTTTCGAAGACGCCCGAAACGACAAGAACAGCGAAAACCAAACAAAATAATGGGTTGACAGCGAGGCGAAATGCTTGCTATAGTAAGTCCCAATAAACTCCAATTAAATAAAAACCTATCGGCTTAGTGTGTTTTAAAAAGCGATAGCAAACCCGAGGAGGCATATCCAGCATGGCTAATTACCGGCGTTTGGGAAGAACGGGCTTGAAGGTGTCCGAGGTGAGTCTGGGAACGATGGCATTCGGTCGGTGGATCGACGAGCAGGCTTCGGCCAAAGTGCTCGACACCGCTCTCGACAGCGGCATCAATCTGATCGATACGGCAGACGTATACGGCAAAGGAGCCGATCTCGGCAACCCCGATTCGATCGGCGAGTCGGAGCAAATTCTCGGCAATTTGCTGAAGGAGCGGAGACACCGCATCGTCCTGGCCACCAAGGTGCACGGACGCGTCGGTCCGGGCGTGAACGATGCCGGCCAAAGCCGCTATCATATTTTTCAAGCGGTCGAGAACAGCCTGAGACGGCTGAAAACCGACTATATCGACTTGTACCAGGTGCACCGCTTCGATCCGGAGACGCCGCTCGAGGAGACGCTCGGCGCGCTGGACGATCTGGTCCGCCAAGGCAAGGTGCGCTACATCGGAGCATCCAACTTCGCAGCCTGGCAGCTCGCCAAGGCGCACGGCATCAGCGCCGCGAACCGGCTGCACCGGTTCGAGAGCATTCAGCCGGAATACAGCCTGATCTCGCGGGAAATCGAGCAGGAGCTGATCCCGTTCGTCCAATCCGAGCAGGTCGGGGTGATCGTCTACAGCCCGCTCGGCAGAGGCATCCTGACGGGCAAATACCGCGCCGGGGAAACCCCGCCGGAAGGCTCCCGCCTTGCGGCCGGCGAGAAGCGGCTGCAGCAGCTGCTTCAGAAGAGCCACAGCCTGACGCTGCCGGAAGCGCTAAAGACGCTGGCCGACCGCCGCGGGCTGACGCTCGCGCAATATTCGTTGGCTTGGGTGCTTAGCCGTCCCGGCATCACGTCGGCGATCCTCGGCGCTTCCAAGCCGGAGCAGGTGACGGAAGCGGCCAATGCTTGGGATACGCGACTGAGTCCCGAGGAGCTTCAAGAGATCGACCGCATTACGGAAAGCTTGTATGCGCCCAAGGTGCCGGTGCAGGCGTAACCCGCCGCATCCCGCATAGCACGGCGGAAGGCTTACGGCCGCAGCGCGAAGCAGCCGGCCTATGGCAATGCCAATTTCATGATCGACCGTTCAAACGGAGGCTGTCCAGCGAACCTTTCACACAAGGGATCGTTGCGGACACCTCCGTTTTTGCGTTTGCCCCGGGTTGGCCGCGATAGCGGTTCGGCCGGCGAAGGGCGAAGTAGACGTAGCGAGTTTTGGCGACCGGGAGGGACGTATGGCGAGCATTCGCATTCATCATCTGTACAAACGATACGGCAAAGACAAGCAAGCAGTGGTCAAGGACTTCCATATGGACATCGAGGATAAGGAATTTATCGTGTTCGTCGGCCCTTCGGGGTGCGGCAAGTCCACGACGCTGCGGATGATCGCGGGCCTGGAGGAAATATCCGAGGGCGAGCTTTACATCGGCGACCGGCTCGTCAACAACGTGCCGCCCAAGCAGCGGGATATCTCGATGGTGTTTCAAAATTACGCCCTGTACCCCAATATGAGCGTATTCGAAAATATCGCGTTCGGCCTGCGCATGGCGAAACTGCCGAGACACGAGATCGACCAGGCGGTCAAAAACGCCGCGCGCATTCTGGAAATCGAGTCGTTTCTGAACCGCAAGCCGCGGCACCTGTCGGGCGGCCAGCGGCAGCGCGTCGCTCTCGGCCGGGCGATCGTGCGCAATCCGAAGCTGTTCCTGATGGATGAGCCGCTGTCGAATCTGGACGCGAAGCTTCGGGTTTCGATGCGGATGGAAATCATCAAGCTGCACCAGCGGCTGGAGACGACCTTTATCTACGTCACCCACGACCAGATCGAGGCGATGACGATGGCTGACCGGATCGTCGTAATGAAGGACGGCATCATCCAGCAGATCGACTCGCCGGAGCGGATTTATTCGATGCCGAGCAACATGTTCGTAGCCAGCTTCATCGGGTCGCCGCAGATCAATTTCGTGCGCGGCCGCATTCTCGACAACAAGCTCGGGGGGCTGGAGTTTCATACATCGCGGTTCAAGCTGCCGATCCATGAGGCGCATGCCGGCGCCTTGAGGAAGCACAAGCAGGTCGATCGTACGGTCGTACTCGGCATCAGGCCGGAGCATCTCAATCTGGAGGCGCTGTTCTCCGAGGCAGTCGTATCCGGCGCCTACAAATTTACCGAATTGATGGGCGCCGACCGGTACTTGTACGTGGACATCGGTCAGGAGCAGCTGGCTATCGCCCGCGTCGATCCGTCGGTCCATTTCCAAGCAAACGAAACGGTTCGGCTCGGCGTACAGATGCTGAAGGCGCATTTTTTCCATCCGGATACCGGAGAACGCTTCACAGAATAGCACGATGGCCGTAAAAGGGAGTGGTGGCAAGTTGGTCCCGAGCACCCGGTGGTTGAAATACATAGGCAGCTTCGCGCTGCTGGCAAGCCTCATCGCCCCCCCGGCGGCGGCTCAATCCGTCCCGGCGGCGCCGACAGCGGCAACCGCAGCCGCCCCGGACAACGGCCGGACGGCAATCGCCGCTTCCGCCGACCCGGCATTGCCGGGAGTGGAGCCGTCTTACGCCGAGGCCGCCGCCGGATGGGAGAAGCAGGGCATACGGAACGCGTCGTCGACGGTCACCGTACGGGCGGATCAGCCGTCCGGCGTGTCGGACCCCGCGCAGCTGGCGGTCGGCGATTACGACGGGAAATCGCGCGTGCTCGTATGGAAAGCGGCAGGCAAAGGGTGGGTCGAATACAAGTTCGACGTGCCGGAAAGCGCGCTGTACGAAATACGTCTCGCTTACCGACCGCTGACCGGCAGCAGCGCGTCCGGCCCGGTATTGCTGGAGGTGACGGTGGACGGCGACAGACCGTTCGCCGAATCGTCGTCGACGGCGCTGTACCGGACGTGGCAGGACGTGCGTCCGATTGTGACGAACAGCGACGGCGACCAGATCCGCCCGCGCTCGAAGGACGTGTCGACGTGGGGCACGAGGGCGCTGCTCGATTCCTCCGGCGCTTACGCCGAGCCGCTGCAATGGCACTTCGCCAAGGGGAGCCACACGCTTCGTCTGGCCGGTGCCGAGCCCGTGGCGATCGAGCAGATCCAGCTCGCTCCGAGGGAGCGCATCGCTTCATACGAGGAAGTATCCGCGTCGTATCCGAAATCGCCGCCGGCGCAAGCGCCGACGCTGACGATTCAGGCCGAGGAGTTCGAAAGCAAAAACGACACGGCCATCAAGCTGTTCTCGGACCGTAATCCGCGCACCGTGCCGCGCGCGAAAGGGCGGATTACGTACAATACAGTCGGAGGCATTCGCTGGGTCGAGCAAAACCAGGAAATTACATGGTCGTTCGAAGCGCCTGCGGATGGAGCCTACAAGATCGGCTTCCGGGCGCTGCAAAACACGGTTTCGCAAAAAACGTCGTTCCGCACGGTACGGATTGACGGGAAAGTGCCTTTCCGCGAGTTTCTGGCCTACGGCTTTCCTTATTCCGCCAGCTGGAAAGGACGGGTGCTGGAGCAGCCGGACGGCAAGCCGTATCTCGTCTATTTGACGAAAGGCAAGCATACGCTGTCGCTGGCCGTCAACCATGCGCCGGTCGAGCCGGTCATTTCGGAGATCGAGTCGATCTCGCGCACGCTCGACGCGATCGATTGGGATTTGCGCTCGCTCGTCGGCGCGGTTGTCGACCGCAACCGGACGTGGAATATGGAGCAGGATTTTCCGGGCTTGACGGATAAGCTCGCCAAGACGGCTGAGCAAATGGAGCAGCTGGCCGCGCAGGCGGTCCAAGTGAACGGCAACAAGGACTCGATCAGCCAAGGGCTCGATACGGCGGCCAAAGACATCCGTTCGCTGCTGCGCAAGCCGGAGGAGATCCCCTACAACGTCAAGGAAATTTCCGCGATGCGCGACAAATTCGGCACCTTCATCGAAACGCTGCTCAAGCAGTCGCTGCAGCTCGACGAAATTTATATCGCCCCCGGAGACGGAGCGCTTCCCGCCATGGAGGCTTCGCTGTGGAGCCGGGCGTGGGGCGGGCTGGCGAACTTTTTCTATTCGTTCGACAGCCGGGACAGCATCACGAAGCTGGACGACAGCAAGCTGAACGTTTGGGTGCAGCGGGGCAGAGACTACGTCGATCAGCTCCAGCAGCTGGCGGACGAGCGATTCACGCCGGATACGGGCATACAGGTCAAAGTGAATCTGATGGCCAATCCGGAGCTTCTGCTCATGTCCAATGCGGCCGGCGTGCAGCCGGATATCGCGCTTGGCTTGACTCAGGATTTGCCGGTGGATTTGGCGATTCGCGGCAGTTTGCACAATTTGGCCGGTTTTTCCGATTTCCCGCAAATGTACCAAAACTTCAGTCCCGGCTCGTGGCTGCCTTTGTTTTACGACGAAGGCTATTACGGGGTGCCGGAGACGCAGTCGTTCCAGGTATTGTTTTACCGCGAGGACATTTTGAAGAAGCTCGGGATTGCCGTTCCGCAAACGTGGGAGGACGTCTACGACATTTTGCCGACGCTGCAGCAGAACTATATGAATTTTTACGTGAACCCGAGCCAATTTTCCCAGTTTTTCTATCAGAATAATGTGGAATTGTATGAGCCGGACGGTCTGAAAACGGCTTTGGACCAGCCGGAGGCGTTCAAAGCTTTCAAGCAGTGGACCGATCTGTTCAATACGTACGCGATCGAGCGCGAGGTGCCGAGCTTCTACCAGCATTTCCGCGACGGGACGATACCGATCGGCATATCCGACTACAACATGTACGTGCAGCTGGCCGCGGCGGCGCCGGAGCTGAACGACCGCTGGAAAATCGCCCTTATGCCGGGGGTCAGGCAGAAGGACGGCACGATCGCCCGCTGGGCCGGCGGCGGCCAACGCACCGGCGTCGTGTTCGAGAAATCGAACAAGAAGGAGCAGGCGTGGCAGTTTCTGAAATGGTGGCTGTCGGCCGACGTCCAGCAGCAGTACGGGGCCGATATGGAGGCGGTGAACGGCGTCGCCTTCCGGTGGAACACCTCCAATGTGGAGGCGTTCACCCGGCTTCCCTGGAAAAGAGAGGATGCACAGGTGATTTTGACGCAATGGAAATGGTACAAGGACATCCCCAACGTGCCCGGCGGCTACTTCTTGGAGCGGGAGACGAACAACGCCTGGATCCGTACCGTCGTCGGCACGACGAATTACCGCGCGTCGCTGGAGCAGGCGGTGCGGGACATTAACCGGGAGCTGCGCAGGAAACAGCAGGAATTCGGGTTCGTCGATCAGGAGGGCAACCGGCTGAAACCGCTCGACGTGCCGGTGATCGCCCGGCCGTGGGAAGGGATCGACCGCTATGTGGAGTAGACTGTGGTCGCACCGGACGTCCTATCTGTTCATCGCTCCGTTCATGCTGTGCTTCATCGCCTTTATCGTCGTGCCGGTGCTGACCGCCATCGGTCTCAGCTTTACGTATTACAATGCGGTTTCGCGGCCGGTGTTTATCGGCTGGAGCAACTTTCAGTATTTGGTGTCGCAGGATTTGCTGTTCTTGAAATACGCTCTGCCGAACACGTTCAAATTCGCACTGATCGTCGGGCCTGGCGGCTATGTGGCCGCCTTTGCTCTCGCCTGGCTCATCTCGCTGCTCAGCTCGCGGCTGCGCAAATGGATCGCGCTGGCGATGTACACCCCGTCGCTGACAGTCGGCATCGCCATGACGATCATCTGGCTGCCGATGCTGTCCGGCGACCGGATCGGCTATCTGAACAGCTTCCTGCTGAATCAGGGCATCATCGACATTCCGAAGCTGTGGGTCACCGATCCGAAGCTGCTGATGAACTCGATGGTCGTCGTTACGTTGTGGTCGAGCATGGGCGTCGGCTTTCTGGCGATGCTGGCCGGCATTCTCAACGTCGACCCTACGCTGTATGAGGCCGGCAAAATCGACGGTATCCGCAGCCGGCTGCAGGAGGTATGGTATATTACGATTCCGTCGATGAAGCCGCAAATGCTGTTCGGCGCCGTTATGGCCATCGTCACGACGTTCAAGACAGGGGCGATCGGGGTAGAGCTGTCGGGTAAAAACCCGACGCCGGAGTACGCCGGCCATTTGATCGTCAACCATATACACGACTATGGCTTTGTCCGCTTCGAGATGGGTTATGCGGCGGCGATTTCCGTATTCCTTCTGGTGCTCATGTACGCGTCCAACCGGCTGAGCTGGAAATTGTTCGGATCGAAGGAGGGGCAGGCGTGAGAAAAGCGTTCCGTCTTTCGCGGATTGCGCTGACGGTATCCATGGTGCTGTTTGCCATATTGATGCTGCTGCCGATCTTGTATATATTCAACCACGCATTCAAGCCGTACCACGAGTTGTTCGTTTATCCTCCGAACTTTCTCGTGCGAGAACCGACCGTGCAAAATTTTATCGAGCTGCTGTGGGTGACGTCGAACTCGATTATTCCGCTGTCGCGGTATTTGTTCAACAGCATCAGCATTTCGCTGGCGACCGTCGTCCTTACGACAGCGGCCAGCGCGCTGTGCGCCTACGCGCTCGCCAAGCACGTATTCCCGGGCCGAGCCTTCGTCTTCTCGACGATCGTGCTGATGCTCATGTTCGCTCCCGAGGTCGTGCAAATTCCGCGCTATCTCGTCGTCAGCGGTCTGGGCCTGATGAATACGTACTGGGGACACATCCTGCCGATGCTTGCCCTGCCCGTCGGGGTGTTTCTGCTCAAGCAGTTCATGGAGCAGATTCCCGACGCCCTGCTCGAATCGGTGCGGCTCGACGGAGCGAACGAATTCGTCGTCTTCCTGCGCATTGTCGTGCCGATCTGCATGCCGGCCGTGGCGACGGTGGCGATCCTGGCGTTCCAGAGCTCGTGGAGCAATATGGAGACGTCGACCTTCTTCATGCAGGACGACGAGATGAAGACGTTCCCGTTCTTCCTCTCCACGCTGACCAACAATTTGGCCAACAACGTGGCGCGTCAAGGCGCCGCGGCGGTGGCGGCACTGATCATTCTGGTGCCGAACCTGATTTTTTTCGTAGTTCTGCAAGGGAAAGTAATCGATACGATGGCGCATTCCGGCATCAAATGACCGAAGGGGAGGACGCATCAGTGAACAGGCGGCGGTGGCTTCGTCCGACAATCATGCTTGTGCTGGCGGCGCTGCTTGCGGGAGCGGCGGACGTCCGGCAGGCAGGCGCCTTTACACCTTACACGACGTACTACAAGGACGGGTACGGCCAATTGGTGCAAATCCAGTCCGCCTATAAGCCGGTCGACGTCCTCGGGCTCGATCTGACGGGGGGAGCCGGAGCGGAGAGCCGCGACCCGGCGTTCGCCGCTTCGCTCAACCAGCCGCAGGATCTGTTCGTCGACGGCCGGGATCAGATTTATATCGCCGATACCGGCAACAACCGGATCGTGCAGCTTGACGAGCGGGGCCGGTTCGTGCGGGCTCTGGATGTCAAGGAAAGTCCTTTGAGCCGGCCGAACGGCCTGTTCGTCGACGCGCAGGGGGACCTGTACGTCGCGGATACCGGCAACCAGCGGGTCGTGAAGCTGGACGGCGAGGGCAAGCTGCTGCGCGAGTACAAGCGGCCGTCCTCGGGCTATTTGCCCGCATCGTTCAAGTACGAGCCGACGAAGCTGGTCGTCGACAAGCGCGGGTTTCTGTACATTACGACGCTGGGAGCGTTCCAGGGGCTCCTGCAGCTCGACCCGGAGGGCAGCTTCCAGAACTTCTTCGGCGCGAACAAGGTGGCGTTCTCGCTGTTCGATTCGTTCAAGCGCTTCTTCTATACCCGCGAGATGTACCGCAGAGAGCTGAGCAAGCTGCCGGGAGCGATCGTCAATACGGCGATCGACCGCAACGGCTTCGTCTATACGGTGACGAAGGACATCAAGACCGATCAGGTCAAGAAGCTGAACATCGCCGGTCAGAACCAGCTGGAGACGCGCGGCGAGTTCGTGGCCTCCAAGGAAGCCAGCTACGGCGAGGTCGCCTGGTGGGCAGACCGCAATTCGGTGCCGCAGCTCCAGGACATCGCAGTGGACACGGACGGCAACATGACCGTCGTCGACGCTCTGCTCGGGACGATCAGCCAGTACGACGAGAACGGCAACCTGCTGTTTTTCTGGGGAAGCCGCGAAATCGCCGCCACGTCCAAGCTCGGTCTGGTCAAAAGCGCCTCGGCCATCGCCGCCACGTCCAAGGGCGAGCTGCTCGTGCTGGACAACGTCAACAACCTGATCCAGCGGCTCGTGCCGACCGAGTTCGGAGCTCTGGTCCATCAGGCCAACAAGCTGACCCAGGAAGGGCGTTACGAGGAAAGCGAGCCGCTGTGGCGAGAGGTCGTCCGGCTTGACGCCTTCTATACGCCGGCGTTGATCGGGCTGGCCAAAGCGGCTTATAAGAAGGAAAACTTCGCGGAAGCGGAACAACTGTTCTACAAGGCCGGCATCGGTCAAGGCTACTCCGACTCGTTCTGGCAGACGCGGCTCGTCTGGTTCCAGCGCCATTTCGCGCTGCTGATGAATAGTGCCGTCGCCGTCGCCCTGCTGCTCTTCGCGGTCGAGCGGCTGAGTCGCAAATGGGCCTACCGAGGCAAGCTTGCCGCCTGGTTCCGGTTCCGGCGCCCTCTGCTGACGCAGCTTAGGCACACGGGATATTTGATCAAGCAACCGATCGAGGGTTTCCACGCCATCCGCCACGAGAACAAGGCCAGTTTGACGAGCAGCCTGCTCATCGGCGGGGCGGCGATCGCTTCCTTCTCCTTCGTCAAGGCCGATACGAGCTTTGTCTTCAATCCGGCCGTTTATACGGGCGTGAAGCTCGGGCCGCTCGCAGCGCAGTTTGCCGCACTGTGGATCGGCTGGGTGATCTCCAACTTTCTAGTCAGCTCGCTCATGCGCGGCGAAGGGCGGCTGCGGGATGTGTTCAACGGCAGCGCGTACGCGCTGTTCCCGGTCATCATCGTCGGCATCCCGCTCACGCTGCTGTCCCATATCCTGACGCTGAGCGAGCAGGCTATATTCGGCTTCCTGCAGATCGGTCTGGTCGGCTGGACAGCGCTGTTGTTTTTCTGGATGGTGCAGGGCATTCAAAACTATAGCGTCGGAGAAGCGGTGCTGAACATCGTCTTTTCCTTGCTGGCGCTGGCCGTCATGAGCACGCTGCTGTTCATCTTCATCAGCTTGAGCGGCGAGCTGGTCCATTTCGTGTATTCCTTGTACCAGGAGGTGGTAATCCGGTGACGTTATCGAAAGTGCGGCTTCTATGGACGGTATCGGCTTCCGCGGTCGTGCTGGCCGCCACCTTGTGGCTGGGCGTGCAAATATGGAGCTGGCAAAAACAAGCCTCGACCTTACCGGCCAAAACGGCGCCGGCCGGCGCGTTCGCAAGCGCGGGCAGCACCGTGCTGCCGCCTGTCCTGCCGCCGGAGGAACGCTTCAAGCCTGTGGCCGAATCGGCTTCGCTGAAGCTGCTGGCAGACAGCGTAACCGGGCATTTTCAGGTGCTCGACAAAGCGAACGGCAGCGTGCTGCGCTCTTACCCGGACCCGGCTTACTGGGCCAAGGAGACGCTCCCCGCAGGCTGGAAAAACAACCTGCTGTCGCCGATTATCGTGGAATACGCCAACATCTCGAACTTCAAATCGGCGACGAAAACCGTAGGCCTGATCGGCGAGGACGGCTTCGTGGAAGGGTTCCAGACGACGGCGGACGGCTTCCGGGCGACGTTCGTGTTCGGCAAGGGACAGTTCAAAATTCCCGTCGAGGTGGCGTTGAAAAACAACTACGTGGAGACGTCGATTCTCGACGAAGGCATCGTCGAGGGAGGCAGCTTCAGCCTGCTGAACGCCAAGCTGTATCCGCTGTTCGGCAGCAAGCCTACCGACGGCCAGGACGGCTATCTCTTCGTGCCGGACGGCTCCGGGGCGCTTATCCGCTTCAAGCCAAACCGCATCATGCAGCAGCTGACTTACAACGAAAGCATCTACGGCAGCGACGGTTCCTTCTACAAGGAGAACACGGAGCGGCAGCCGGTGACGTTCCCGGTGTTCGGGCTGAAATCGGGCAGCCAGGGCTTTCTCGCCGTCGTGACCGAGGGCGCGGAGGCGGCCAACGTCTATGCGGCCCCGTCTGGCTCGGTGGGCATCTCCAACTGGGTGACGGCCGAATGGCAGTACCGCAAGCGATTCTTCCAAAGCGTCAGCAAAAGCACGGCGGACGGCTTCTTCACCTACTCCGCCGACAAATTCGCCGTTCCCCGGCGGACTGTCCGCTATTACGTGCTCGGCCCGCAAACGAACGATTACGTCGGCATGGCTGCGGTGTACCGTTCCTATCTGCAAAACGAGAAGGGCGTCAAGCCGCGGCAGCCGACCCGGCAGGGCATCCCGCTGTATATCGACCTGATCGGCGGCGATATCGAGAAAGGGCTGCTGCTCGACCGGTATAAGACGGCGACCCCGACATCGGAGGCGGTCCGGCTCGTTCAAGATATTTACGACCGGGGCATCCGCAACCTGACCGTTCATTATGCCGGCTGGCAGGGCGACGGCTACAGCACGCACGGCGACTATTTCCCGGTCGATTCGCGGCTCGGGGGCAACAAGGGCATGAAGGCGTTCATCGATTTCGCCCATTCTCTAAGCATCCCGGTGTACTTGGCGGCGAATTATTCGATCAACAACGACGGCAAAGGCTTCTGGCCGAGACGCGACGGTTTGCGGGATTTGGCCGGCAACGTGCTGGAAACGCAGCTCACCGGCAGGCAGGACCCGAGCTCGTTCGTCAGCCCGGGCTTTTACCGGAAGAAGGTCGCCTCCGATTTGCCGGACTTCAAAGGACTCGGGGCGGACGGCATTTATTTCGAGGACGGCATCGGCAGCCTGCTCAGCACCGATTACAACAGCCGCTACCGGGCCAGCCGCGGCGAGGCGATCGGCGTCCAGAGGGACATCTTCGACCGGACGAAGCAATCGCTCGGAGCCGTTGCCGCCAATAACGCGAACGCTTATGTGTGGGACCAGATCGATCACCTTCCGAGGCTCGCCGATGATTATTCGTACGATATTTTCTTCGACGAGGCAGTGCCGTTCGCGCAGATCGCGCTGCACGGCTTGATCGGCTATACGTCGGAATGGGCCAACCTGCGGGACGAATCGCGCAATGCCTTCCTGCGCAGCATCGAATACGGGGCTTACCCGACGTATATCTTCACCAGCTCGGCTTCGGATAAGCTGAAGGACGCCTATTCCATCTGGCAGTACAGTCTGAATTACAAGGACTGGCTCGACAGCCTGACGGAGGAGTACCGCAGAACCGACGAAGCGCTCTCGGCCGTTCAGGACAAGGCCATCGTCGGACACCGCGCGCTTGCGCCGAACGTGAAGGAAACGGTATACGAGGGCAAGTACCGGATCATCGTCAACTACAACTCGACGGAGTATACCGAGGGTAAGCTGCGGGTGCCCGGACAAGATTTCGTCGTCGTCAAGGGAGAAGCTGCGCCATGAAACTAACCGACAGATTGAGCACGTCCACGCTTCGCAAACTGGAAGGCTCGATGTTTATCGCGCCGTGGATATTCGGTTTTTTCGCCTTCGTCGCCTATCCGCTCGGGTACTCGCTGTATATGAGCTTTTTCCAGGTGAGGATCACGGTCAATTCGGTCGTGTACACGTATGTGGGGTTCAAAAACTACAAGGAAATACTCGTCTCCAACGGCAGCCTGCTGTATAACGACCTGTTTCCGTTTTTGCGCGAGTCGGCGATGATGATTCCGATCATTCTCGTATTTTCGCTGATGGTGGCGATTTTGCTCAATATCCGCTTTCCGGCGCGGACGCTGTTCCGGATCGTCTTTTTCCTGCCGGTCATCTTCTCTTCCGGGCAGATCGTGCAGGAGTTCATCAATCAGGGCGAAGGCTCGCTGATGATCATGCAGGCGCTCAAGATCGATGCTTACCTGCACGACTACGTGCCGGAATCGTGGGCGAAGCCGATCCAGACGGTGCTCGGCTCCTTCGTGCTCGTGCTGTGGTATTCCGGGGTGCAGATTCTGATCTTCCTGGCCGGCCGGCAGACGCTGTCGCCCTCGATGTACGAGGCGGCGCGCATCGACGGCTCCACGCCGTGGAATACGTTCTGGAAAATTACGCTGCCCGGTCTCGTGCCGTATATGTTCCTGAACCTAATGTACACGGTCGTCGATCTGTTCACGTTTCCGTCCAACCCGATCGTATCCAAGGTCAATACGACGAACTACGGCAGCTCGAGCGCGCTCGCCTGGATTTATTTCTCCATTATATTGCTGTTCGTGGGACTGACGCTGCTGCTGTACAGCCGGGTGGACAAAGCGCTTGCCGGAAGCCGGGCGTAGAAGAGGCCATACAAGGGGAGGGAAAGGCCATGGAGCCGCAAAAGCGGAGCGGGCTGAATCGTGTGCCGGAAGCGGCCTTGCGCAATACGCTCGACTTTTTGAAATACCGGTTTATCGGCGTGGAGTTCGACAAGGGCATTTTGTTCAAAATCTTGCTGTACGTCATTCTGATCAACGTGGCGTTCATTTATATCAAACCGATCCTGTACATGGTCACGACAATGGTCAAGGATGCGCAAAACATTTTGGACCCGACCGTCATCTGGGTGCCGAAGTCGCTTTATTTCGGACATCTGGCGGAGGCGACGCGCATTCTGCATTACGTGAAAAGCTTCTTCATCAGCATCTCGCTGTCGGCGTCCGTCTCGGTGCTGCAAATTTTTTCTTGCGCGGTAGCCGGCTACGCGTTCGCGCGGCTCGATTTTCCGCTCAAAAACTTGTGGGTGTCGCTCTTGCTGTTCACCTTCATTATGCCGCCGCAGGTCATCATCCTGCCGTCGATCATGCTGTTCAAAGGGTTCGGGTGGATGGACACGTTTCTGCCGATGGTCGTGCCGGCGCTGTTCGGGCACGGGCTGAAGGGAGCGATGTTCGTCATCATCTACCGCTCGTTCTATTCGAACTTGCCGAAGGAGCTGGACGAAGCGGCGCGGATGGACGGGGCCAACGCGATCAAGCTGTTCTTCCGCGTCATGTTCCCGCTCTCCAAGTCGGCGATCGTCGTCGTCGTGCTATTCTCGTTCGTCTGGAACTGGAACGACTTTTATTTGCCGTCGATCTTCATGTTCACCGCTCAGAACGTGCCGCTGTCGATTACGCTCGCCCGGCTGGCCGCCGAGCTGAAGCTGGCGGCGGGCGCGGGGGAGATGACCGTGTACGCGGAGTCGATCAAGATGGCGGCGGCGTTCCTCATTATCGTGCCCCTGCTGGTCGTCTACTTTTTCGCCCAGCGCTGGTTCATCGAAGGGGTAGAACGGACGGGGCTCGTCGAGTAGCGGTGCGCGGCCGGCTTCCGGCCGGCCCGGCCTATACGGTCAAACCGGTTGACGTCATGCAGCGAACCGTCATGCATGGGGGGCCTTGTGCGGCGAGGCGGATGTTTAGCCAATTCTGCATGTCCAAATACCTAGTAAACAGGTTTGATAAATAAGATTTATAGGAAAGGGGGAATGCCTGGAAACGAAGATGCGACAATACGACGAGGCGGCTTGCAAAAGGGGTTTGCCGGCTTGCGGCCCTTAGAAGGCGGCAAGCGGCGGTACGGTACAGCATGATTATAAACTCGATAACAGGCGGTGTCTTGGAGATGAAGAAGAAACTAGTATTGACGGTAAACGCAGTACTCGCGGTCAGCCTGCTGGCCGCGTGCGGCAAAGACGGCGGCGACGCCGGGGCTCCGGCTGCAGGGGGGGCGGCCGGCAATGCGGAGCAGAAGGCCAGCTTCAAGAAGCTCGGCGAAGAGCCGCTGAAGCTGACGTTCTTCAGCACGAGCGGCACGTTCCCGGACGTGGAATTCAATACGCTGATCGCCGCGCCGATCAAGGCCAAATATCCGAACGTGACGATCGAGCGCATCTCGCCGGCGGCCCAGACGACCAACGAGGAGGTGCTGTCGACTTATACGCCGGACATCATTTATTCGTCTTCGTCCTCGCACCAGCGGATCATCCGCACCGGGGCGTATGAGGATTTGCGCGGACTGATCAAGCTGCACAAGTTCGACGAATCGCGCATCAAGCCGATTTTGTACGATTACATCAAGGAAATTACGAAGGGCAAGGGCGACGCCATCATCGCCATCCCGTTCAACGCCAACCAGCACGTGCTTTACTACAACAAGGACATCTTCGACAAGTTCGGGGTTCCGTATCCGACGAACAAGCAGCAGACGTGGGACGAAGTGCTCGATATGGCGCGCAAGCTGACCCGGACGGACAACGGCAAGCGCTACGTCGGGCTGTCCGTAGACAATTTGACCGGTCTGGCCAAAGGGCTCGGGCTGCCGTACGTGGACCGCACGACGGGCAAGGCGGCGCTGGATACGCCGGAATGGCGGCGCATTTTCGAGCTGAACAAAAAGATATTCGAAATCCCCGGTTACGTCGCTCCGGACAAAAAGTGGAATTACGGCCGCGAGGAGTTTTACAAAGATCAGACGATCGGCATCCGCGTGACGTGGCTTGCCAACATGGTCGGGCCGATGGAGGAGCTGCGCCAGCAGGGCGTGGAATTCAACTGGGACATCGCGCCCGCTCCGAACTTCGCCGATCAGCTCGGCAAGACGAGAGAAGCGCAAATTCACTCGCTTTCCGTCAACAGCAAGAGTAAGCACAAGGATGAAGCGTTCCAGGTGATCGCGGAAATTTTGTCGGACGACGGTCAGAAGATCTTGGCGAGAAACGGGCGCGTTCCGGCGGTCATCAACCCGGCCCTAGAGAAGGAGTACGGTCTGGACATACCGGTGCTGAAGGGCAAAACCGTGCAAAACGTATTCGTCGGCTCGCCGCTTCAGGAGCACTATGTTCATCCGTACGAGCTGGAAATTACGTCGAAGTTGACCGACGCCGGAGCCGATCTGGCGATTAACGGTCTGGACGTCAATGCCACCATCCGCAAAGCGTCGGAAGCGATCAACAAGGAGGTCGAGACGCTGAAGACGACGATCGGCGCTCCGTAACGACAATAACGATCCGTTCGGCTCAAGCGGCCGACAGGCCGGCCGTTCGAGGCCGAGCGGATGAAGCGCCGCGAGAGAGCTTCCTGCGCTCTCGTTACGAAACGGTCATGTCCTTTCTTCCGACCGGCAGCCGTCAGACTTCTTATGGACCCCGGACAGGGAGAGCGCCGGCTTTAAGCCGGCCCTCTTCCGCCGGAGTCGCCGGGCTGCCCTATCCGAACGATAGGCGGTGTACTTTCCATGGTAAAGAGAATGTTGACGATTCATCTGCTGTTGCTGGTTCTATTGCTTGCGGCGTGCTCATCCGCCCAATCCCCCGGAAACGGACAGACCGCATCGGGAGCCGGCTCCGATAGCCCGGCCTCTTACAAAAAGCTGGGCGCGGAGCCGCTGAAACTGTCTCTTTACACGACGGGCGCCACGTTCACGGACATCGAATTCGCCACCATGATCGCCGATCCGATCCATAAGAAGTATCCGAACGTGACGATCGAGCGCATTCAGTCCGCTTCGAACGCGACGGCCACGGAAGTGCTGTCCACCTATACGCCCGATCTTATCTTCGGGAGCATGTCGCAGACGGTGATCCGCACCGGGGTTTACGAGGATTTGCGGGAGCTGATCAAGCGGCACAAGTTCGACGAAAGCCGGCTGAAGCCGGTCGGTTACGACTACATCAAGGATATTACGAAAGGCAAGGGCGACGCCGTCCTGGCCATACCGTTCAATATCAATCAGCACATCATGTACTACAACAAGGACATCTTCGACAAGTTCGGCGTTCCGTATCCGACCGCGCAGCAGCTGACGTGGGACCAGGCGGTCGAGCTCGGCGCCAAGCTGACGCGAACGGTGAATGGCATCCACTACATCGGGCTTGTGGCGGATAATTTGACCGGGCTGGCCAAGTCGCTGGAAAATCCGGTGCTCGACCGGCAGACCGGCAACGCGGCCATCGATACGCCCGATTGGCGCCGGGTATTCGAGCTGCAGAAGAAAATTTTCGATACCCCGGGTTACATTACCGCCGACAAAAAGTGGAACTGGACGCGGGACCATTTCATGAAGGATCAGATTATCGGGATGCGCGTCTCGTGGCTCGCCAACATGGTCGGCCCGCTTGAGGAGCTGCGGCAGCAAGGGGTCGAGTTCAACTGGGACATCGCGCCGACGCCAACGTTTCCCGACAAGCTCGGCTCGACGCGCGGGGCGCAAATCCATGCGCTGTCGGTCAACAGCAAGAGCAAGCATAAGGACGAGGCGTTCCAGGTGATAGCCGAGATTTTGTCGGACGACGGACAGCGCATTTTGGCCCGCAACGGCCGGGTGCCGGCTGTCGTGACCACCGAGCTGCAAAACGATTACGGCCTCGATATTCCGGTGTTGAAGGGCAAGCAGGTGCAAAACGTATTTATCGGCAAGCCGCTGCAGGAGCATTTCATTCACCCGTACGAGTCGAACATTACCGTAAGGCTGACCGAGGCCGCCGAGGATTTGGCGATCAACGGATTGGATGTGAACTCGGCGGTGCGCAAGGCCAGCGAGGCGATCAACAAGGATGTCGCGACGCTGCGGACGACGCTGGGCGAATTTTGACGGCCGGCGGGAGACGGCTTAGGTACGATTTCCCGCACGATAAGGAGGCAGGGGACATGAGTCAATCGGCAAGAAAGCTGCATCTTAACGCTTTTCTGTTCGGAACCGGACATCATGAGGCATCTTGGCGGCTTCCCGGCGCGGCGCCGGAAAAAAACACCGAGTTTTCGCATATTCGCGCGATTGCGCAAACCGCCGAGCGCGGCTTGCTGGATTCGCTGTTTTTGGC
Source organism: Paenibacillus hodogayensis (assembly GCF_039536325.1). Classification (NCBI taxonomy): domain Bacteria; kingdom Bacillati; phylum Bacillota; class Bacilli; order Caryophanales; family Paenibacillaceae; genus Paenibacillus; species Paenibacillus hodogayensis. The sequence goes on along the minus strand of NZ_BAAAYO010000010.1, from coordinate 888,276 downwards.
CGACGGGTACGAGGGACGCGCGAACAAGCTGGAGCCGTTCACGCTGCTGTCCGCCTTGGCGGCGGCGACGAAGCGCATCGGACTGATCGCTACCGTCGGCACGACGTACAACGAGCCGTTTCACGTCGCCCGCAAATTCGCCTCGCTCGACCATATCAGCAAAGGCCGGGCCGGCTGGAACATCGTGACCGGAGCGGGGGCGGCGGCGCCCAATTTCAGCAGGGAGGAGCATCCGGAGCACTCGGAGCGGTACGAGACGGCAGAGGAGTTCGTCGAAATCGTCAAGCGGCTGTGGGACAGCTGGGAGGACGACGCCATCGTCAACGACAAGGTTGGCGGCATCCATATCGACAACAGCAAAGTGCACGATATCAACTTTCAAGGTGATCGCTACAAGGTCAGGGGGCCGCTCAACATTGCCCGCCCTCCGCAGGGCTATCCGGTGCTCGTGCAGGCCGGCTCCTCGGAGACCGGCAGATCTTTTGCCGCCCGCTTCGCGGAGGTGATCTTTACCGCGCAGCAGTCGCTTGGGGAGGCGCAGACGTTCTACGCGGACGTGAAGTCGCGACTGGCCGGCTACGGACGCCGCCCCGACGAGCTGATCATTATGCCGGGCATCAGCCCGATTCTGGCCGAGACGGAAGCCGAGGCGCGGGACATCGAGGACGAACTGTTCCGGCTGATCGATCTGGACGGAGCCGTCCGCAGGCTGTCCGAGCGTCTGGGGCTGGAGCTGTCCGCCTCGCGGATCGACGAGCCGCTGTCGGTGGAAGCGGCCCGCCGCACCGAGCAGGTGAACGGCAACAAAAGCCGGCACCAGCTCGTGCTCGATCTGATCGAGCGCGAGCGGCTGACGCTGCGGCAGCTGATCAACCGGCTTGCGGGAGCGAGAGGTCATTTCACCTTTACCGGTACGCCGCTGCAATTGGCCGATACGCTGGAAGCTTGGTTCCGCCAAGGAGGAGCGGACGGCTTCAACGTCATGCCTCAGGTGTATCCGGGCGGGCTGGAGCTGTTCGTCGACCGGGTCGTGCCCGAGCTGCAAAACCGCGGGCTGTTCCGCACCGAATACGAGGGTACGACTTTGCGCGATAATCTCGGACTGAACCGTCCGGCCAATGTCCGCTACGCGGCGGACGACCATTCGCAGCGGGAGGTGGGAGCATGAGCGGCAGCCGTCGGGACCGTCATGTGCATTTGAACGTATTTTTGCGGGTAACGGGTCACCATGCGGGCTCGTGGCGTCATCCGGACGCGCATCCCGAGCTGGAGCACGATATCGATTATTTGATCGCTTTGACGCGTATTGCTGAGCGCGGCCTGCTCGATTCGGTGTTTCTCGCCGACGGGTATTCGGGCAGAGGCAGCAAGCTGGAGCCGTTCACCCAATTGTCGGCGCTGGCCGCGGCGACCGAGCATATCGGCCTGATCGCCACGGTCGGGACGGTGTACAACGAGCCGTTCCACATCGCCCGCCAGTTTGCTTCGCTGGACCATATCAGCGGCGGAAGGGCGGGCTGGAACATCGTCACCGGAGCCGGCTCGGCGGCCCATAACTTCAGCATGGAGGAGCATCCCGAGCTGGATGTGCGCTACGAGACCGGCGAGGAATTCGTCGAGGTCGTGAAGCAGCTGTGGGACAGCTGGGAGGATGACGCGCTGCTGTTCGACAAGCAGGGAGGCCGCCAATACGCCCCGGGCAAGGTGCACGAAATCAACTTCAAGGGGAGCAAATACGCGGTGAAAGGGCCGCTCAACATTCCCCGCCCGCCGCAAGGGTATCCGGTGCTCGTGCAGGCCGGCTCCTCGGAGGCGGGCAAGGAGCTGGCGGCGAAGACCGCCGAGGTCGTGTTTACGGCGCAGCAGACGTTGGCCGCCGGCCGCGCCTTCTATGCTGACGTCAAGGGCCGGCTCGCCAAGTACGGCCGCAGCCGCGACGAGCTGGTGATTTTGCCGGGGCTGGCCCCTATTATCGCGGATACCGAAGCGGAGGCGAAGGAGCTGGAGGAGGAGCTGTTCGGGCTGCTCGACAAGGAGGCGGCGCTTCGTCACTTGTCCCATTACTTCACCGTCGATCTGGCCGACTATCCGCTTGACGGGCCGGTGCCGGTCGACAAATCGAAGCCATACGGCTCGATCAAGCAGGGCATTTCGAGCCGCCACGAGGCTGTCGTCGACGCGGCGGTCCGCGACAACATGACGATCCGTCAGTTCGTCAACCGCAGCGCCGGGGGACACGGACACGTCACCTTTACGGGTTCGGTCGTCCAAGCGGCCGATTTTATCGAGAACTGGTTCCGCAGCGAGGCGGCCGACGGCTTCAATCTGCTGCCGCAGCTGTTCCCGAGCGGGCTCGAGATTATCGCCGACAAGCTTATTCCGGAACTGCAAAACCGCGGCCTGTTCCGCACCGCCTACGAAGGCGGCACGCTGCGCGACCGTCTCGGTCTGGCCCGTCCGGCCAATACGCGCCATACCGCCGCCGCCCAGTAACGGCTGCGACCGGAGCGGGGGCGACTATTCCTCATCACCGAACATTCATCATCGAATAAAGGAGTGGCAAGCACCATGTCTTATCAACATCCGATCGAGCCCGAATTCGGCTGGTATATGCCGACGCGGGGAGACGGGCCTTACATCGGCGTGAAGCCGGAGCGCGTCGTCGATACGGCTTACTTGATCCGCGTCGCCCAGGCGGTCGAGGAGGCCGGCTATACGTTCGCGCTTATTCCGACGGGAGGGGAATGCGCGGACGCCTGGATTATCGGGGCGACGCTCGCGGCGCATACGAAGACGTTCAAGCCGCTTGTGGCGATGCGTCCGGGGCTGATCGCCCCGGGGCTCGCCGCACGCATCGGGGCGACGCTCGACGAAGCGACGGGCGGCCGCGCGCTGATCAATATCGTGACCGGCAGCTCCCCGGAGGATATGCGGTCGATGGGCGACCCGCTCGCCTTCGACAAGGACGCCCGCTACGAGCGGACGCTGGAATATATTAAAATCGTCCGCCAGCTGTGGATCAACTCCCATGGCGCGCCAAGCGAACGGGCGCTGGCCGAGCATGCCGACGCCAACGCGATCGAGCCGGTCAACGTGAACGGCAAATATTTTACGATCGAGGGCGGGGTCAGCTATCCGCCGACGGTGCAAAGGCCGCATCCGCCGTTTTATTTCGGCGGCAGCTCGACGGCGGCCAAGCGGACAGCGGCAGAAATCGCCGACGTCTATTTGATGTGGGCGGAGCCGCTCGACTGGATCAAGGAGCAGATCGCCGAGGTGGAGCAATACCGGGAGGAGCTGAAGCGCGATCAGGGCGTGGACCGGACGATTCGTTACGGGCTGCGCGCGCAGGTCGTCATTCGCGAGACGGAGGAGGAAGCGTGGGAGGCGGCTCGCTCGATCATCAGCAAGGTCGATCCGCAGGTGAAGGAGCAGCAGGCCGTCCGTCACGCGGGAGCGCTGTCGATCGGGCAGCAGCGGCAAAATCAGGTGCGCGAGCAGGCGGCCGCCAACGATTACGTCATCGGGCCGAACTTCTGGGCCGGTCTGTCGATCATCCGCGGCGGCGGAGCGATGGCGTTTGTCGGCACGCCGGATCAGGTAGCCGACCGGCTGATCGAATATGTCGATATCGGCATATCGTCGTTTATATTGTCGGGCTATCCGAATCTGGAGGAAGCGAGCATTTCCGGCCGGTCGCTGATCCCAGCCGTACGCCGCAAGCTGGCGGAACGGAGCAAAACGGCGGCTTTTGCGCACGAATAAGGAAAGAAGGAATCGCAAATGGGCACATCCGAACGCAAGGTGCATTTGAACGTGTTTTTGCGCGGCGCAGGCCATCACGCTGCGGCCTGGAGACATCCCGAGACGACGCCCGAGCGCGGCTTTCAATTCGATTATTACAAGCAACTGGCGCTGACCGCAGAACGGGGCTTGCTCGATTCGGTGTTTATGGCGGACGGCTACGTCGGCACGGGGAGAAGGCTGGAGCCGTTCACGCTGCTTTCGGCCTTGGCCGCCGTCACCGAGCACATCGGGCTGATCGGCACGGTGGGTACGACCTATAACGAGCCGTATCATGTGGCCCGCAAATTTTCCTCGCTCGATCATATTAGCGGGGGGCGGGCCGGGTGGAACATCGTCACCGGACATACCGACGAGACCGCCTTCAATTTCGGCAGAGAGTCCCATCTGGAGCATTCGAAGCGGTACGAATACGCGACGGAATTCGTGGAGGTGACGAAGCGTCTTTGGGATAGCTGGGAAGAGGACGCTTTTATCGCCGACAAGCAATCCGGGGTGCAGATCGATGCCGCGAAGCTGCACGATATCCATTTCGAAGGCAGCGTCTACAAGGTCCGAGGGCATCTGAACATTCCGCGTCCGCCGCAAGGCTATCCGGTGCTCGTGCAGGCGGGCTCATCGGATAACGGCAGGGAGCTTGCCGCGGCGACTGCCGAGGTGATCTTCACGGCCCAGCCGACGCTGGCGGAAGGGCAGTCGTTCTATGCCGACGTGAAAGCGAGACTGGCGAAATACGGGCGGACTGCGGACGAATTAATCGTCTTGCCGGGACTTTGCCCGATCGTCGCCGATACGGCTGCGGAGGCGCAGGATCTCGAGGACCAGCTGAACGCCTATACCGAAGCGGAAGCTGCGGTCGAACGGCTGTCCGAGCGATTCGGCGTCGATCTGACCGGCTACCCGGTCGACGGTCCGATTCCGGTGCACGCGTTCGAGGAGGCGAAGGGGATCGAGACCGTCAACGGCAGCAAAAGCCGTCACCAGCTCATCCTCGACCTGATCCGCAACGAAGGGCTGACTTTCCGGCAATTGATCAATCGTCTCGCCGGAGGGCGGGGGCACCTGACCTTTACGGGCACCGCGATTCAATTGGCCGACGTGATCGAGCAATGGTTCCGCAGCCGGGCATCGGACGGCTTCAATGTGATGCCGCAGCTTTACCCGAGCGGTCTGGAGCGGTTCGTGGACAAGGTCGTGCCGGAGCTGCAAAACCGCGGCCTGTTCCGGACGGAGTACGAAGGCGCGACGCTTCGCGAGAACCTTGGGTTGAAGCGTCCGGAAAACCGGTATCGCGTTATCCCGGCCGCCCGGTAACAAGGCGGTTGAGGCAAGCATTCCGCCCGGTCCCGTTCGACAGGGCCCGGCGGAATGCTTTTGCTTTGTCTTTTGTCGCAGAGGAAGAGAAGGGATGGATGTTATGGGTGCTTATGCGATAGGTTTACTGTCGGGAGACGGGATCGGCCCGGAAATAACGGCTTCGGTTGTGGAGGTGCTGGGGGCGGCGCAGCGTCATAGCGGCTCGGCTCTGCTCCGCTGGGTGCGGCTGCCGATGGGGCAGACGGCCATAGCGCGCTACGGCGAGGCGCTGCCGGCTTTCGTCAAGGAGACGCTTCGGGAGTGCAGCGGCTGGATCATGGGACCGCACGATTCCGCGTCCTATCCGCCGGAGCTGCGGCACGAGCGCAATCCGAGCGCGGAGCTCCGCCACGGCTTCGACTTGTATGCGAACATCCGCCCGAACCGGTCGATCGCCGGAATCGCAAGCGTCGCGCGGCAAGCCGATCTGGTTATCGTTCGCGAGAACACGGAAGGCTTCTACGCCGACCGGAACTTGTTCGGCGGCGACGGGGAATGGCACGTTACGCCCGATGTGGTCGTGACGGCCGGCGTCTTTACGAGGAAAGCGTCGGAGCGTATCGCCCATGCGGCTTTCCGGGAGGCCGTAAGGCGCCGCAAGCTGGTATCGATCGTTCACAAAGCGAATGTCATCAAGCGCGGCTACGGCCTGTTCCTGGACTGCTGCTACGAGGTGGCCCGGCAGTATCCGGAGGTGCGGGTGAACGACTACCATATCGATGCGGCTTCGGCCCTTCTGGTGCGCCGGGCGGAAGAGTTCGACGTGATCGTCACGACGAACCTGTTCGGGGATATTTTATCCGATCTGGCTGGCGAACTGGTCGGCAGCATCGGACTCGCTCCTTCGCTTAACGCGGGCAGCGACTATGCGATGGCGCAGGCGGCGCACGGCTCGGCTCCCGACATTGCCGGGAGGAATGCGGCCAACCCGGCCGGTCTTCTGCTGTCGGCCGCGCTGCTGCTGGACTGGCTGGGGGATCGGCATGCCGATCGAAGGCTGAGGGAGCTCGGGGATGTGACCGAGCGGGCGGTGTACGCCGCCATACGCGATGGCGTGCGCACGGCCGATCTCGGGGGGACGGCGACGACTGCGGAGTTTACGGCTGCCGTAACGGCAAGGCTCGGAGAAAGCTGAGCTTCTTGCGAATCGGATTCTGCCGCGTCGCTCTGCCGTCCCCTGCCCGCCGATCGAGGGAGAAATCGTTAAATATGTTCCACAGGGAACAGTTCGGTCGACAAATAGCGTTCGCCGGTGTCGGGCAGCAGTACGACGATCGTCTTGCCGGCGTTTTCCGGACGGTTGGCCAGCTGCAGGGCCGCGTAAGCCGCCGCGCCGGAGGAGATGCCGACGACCAAACCTTCGTTGCGGGCGAGCAGCCGCGACGTCTCGAGCGCGTCCTCGTTTTTGACGGGGAAAATCTCGTCGACCGTATCCCGGTTAAAGTTGCCTGGCACGAAGCCGGCGCCGATGCCTTGGATTTTATGCGGACCCCGGGCGCCTCCGGACAGAACGGGCGAGCCGGACGGCTCCACAGCGATGATCTGAACCGACGGCTTGCGCTCCTTCAGCACTTCGCCGACCCCGGTAATCGTGCCGCCCGTGCCGACCCCGCCGACGAAAATATCGACCGCTCCGTCGGTGTCGCGCCATATTTCTTCCGCCGTCGTCTTGCGGTGAATGGCCGGATTGGCCGGGTTCGTAAACTGCTGCGGGATGAACGAGTTGGGAATCGTCGCCGCCAGCTCCTCGGCTTTGCGGATCGCGCCGGGCATGCCGTCCCCGGCCGGAGTCAGTACCAGCTCGGCGCCAAGGGCGAGCAGCAGCTTGCGGCGTTCGATGCTGAAGCTTTCCGGCAGCGTGATAACCAGCTTGTAGCCGAGCGCCGCAGCCGCGAAAGCAAGCGCTACGCCGGTATTGCCGCTGGTCGGCTCGATGATGACCGAATCTTTGTGCAGGAGACCGCGCTCCTCCGCGTCTTTGATCATGGCGAAGCCGATGCGGTCCTTCACGCTGCCGGCCGGATTGAAATATTCCAGCTTGGCGATCAGCGTCGCTCCCGCCTTCGTCTGTTTGTTGAAATTGACCAGCTCCAGCAAGGGGGTGTTGCCGATCAGATCGGTCAAGTTGCGGGCGATTTTAGCCATGAATGTCAAGCCTCCCGGTATTTAAATCCGATTTATCATATCGGTTAACTAAAATTTACTATAGGAGGGAATGAAACGCAACAACAAAAAAAGCCTCCCCGTCTTAAACGGAAAGGCTTGTCCCGCGTACGGCGGCTCGAGGCCGCGGCGAATCAGAACAGTTGAATGATGGTGGCGATAAGCGCGACCAGAAAGAAAAAACCGAACGTAGCGCCGAACCCGATGGCAACATCCAAAAAGTCGTTTCTCGGTTCTTCGTTGACGTGCATTCTAGGATCAGTCATGCGAGTCCCCCCCGTGCTTCACAAAATAGGCTATGCTTAGTATACCGAATCGCCGAATGGATTGTAAAGGAAAAGAAGTGACAAAACTTCAACATTTGCGGCAGGCACGAATCCTGGTACAAAGTCGGACCTTAAACGGTATCCGTAAAATGGACCGAATACACAGGAGTAGCTCTGACATTGTACTAGTATACGCCGTTTGCGAACGGAATATGTTTTCAGTTATGAAATGGACCGTAATTGTGGTATACTTTACATGTTGGACGAAATAGATTAAAATATAGCTACACACTTTTTGTTAGTGAAAGGGAGGATATTCCTATGGCTATCGTAACGGTATCCGATCAATCCTTTAAAAATGAAGTCGAAGGCAGCGGAACGGTGCTTGTCGACTTTTGGGCTCCGTGGTGCGGACCTTGCAAAATGATCGCCCCGGTATTGGAAGATCTGGATAAAGAAGTCGGCGAGCAATTGAAAATCGCCAAGCTGAACGTGGACGACAATCCGGAGTCCGCATCCCGCTTCGGCGTCATGAGCATCCCGACTTTGATCGTGTTCAAGGACGGCCAGCCTGTCGACAAAATCGTCGGCTTCCAGCCTAAGGACGCCTTGAAAAACGTAGTCGGCCGTCACCTGTAAGCGGCAGCCGATCATTCATACGCGGGCGGGATTGTGCAGAAGGTCCCGCTCGTCGTATGATAATAAAAGAACGACGAAAGCTCGGTTTCGCGCGTTTGGCGATACGGAGCTTTTTTTGTATATAGGACCGAATGACGGGATATAGAGGTAGGGGAGGACGGAACATGCCGGAGGAACGCGTCGGGGGACGAGACAAAACGCCCGAGCCGATCAAGCGGAAGCTTGCTCTGCTGCCGGATAAGCCGGGTTGTTACCTGATGAAAAACCGGGACGGCACGATTATTTATGTCGGCAAGGCCAAGGTGCTCAAAAACCGCGTGCGGTCGTATTTTTCCGGCAGCCACGACGGGAAAACCCAGCGGCTTGTCGCGGAAATATGCGATTTCGAATATATTGTGACAGCAAGCAACATGGAGGCGCTCATCCTCGAGTGCAACCTGATCAAGCAATACTATCCGCGTTATAACGTACTGCTGAAGGATGATAAATCGTTTCCGTATATCAAAATCACCCAAGAGGCTCATCCGCGCCTCGAAGTGACGCGCAAGGTGATCAAGGACAAGGCCAAATATTTCGGCCCGTATCCGAACGCCTTCGCCGCCCAGCAGACGAAGAAGCTGCTCGACCGGCTGTACCCGCTGCGCAAGTGCCGGACGCTGCCTGACCGCGTCTGCCTGTATTATCATCTCGGGCAATGCGTGGCTCCGTGCGAATTCGAAGTGCCGGCCGGCGAGTACGAGCGCATGGTCACGGAGATTGCCCGCTTCCTGAACGGGGGCCACGAGGCGATCAAGGACGAGCTGATTCGCAAGATGGAGGCTGCTGCCGAGGAGCTGAATTTCGAGCGGGCGAAGGAGCTGCGCGACCAGATCGTCAACATCAACGCGGTGATGGAGAAGCAGACGATCAACATGGCGGATGCGGTCGACCGCGACGTATTCGGCTATACGGTGGATAAAGGCTGGATGTGCGTGCAAATCCTGTACATGCGCCATGGCAAAATGATCGAGCGTCACGTGTCGCTTTTTCCGTATTACGGCGACGAATACGAAGATTTCATTACGTTCGTAACGCAATATTACAGCGAAAACCCGGCTATGCCGAAGGAGATCTTCCTGCCGTCGGTGGAAGAACGCTCCGGACGGACGCAAGCCGATGCCCGGTTGCAGGCGGCGGCTTCGCTCGACGGGCTCGATGAGCCGCTTGCGGCTGTGGCAGCGGAGTCGGAGGCTGCCGAAGTATTGGTATCGCCGACCGATTCGGCAACCGGTATTGTACCGCACGAAACCGTCTCGACGGCTGCCTCGTTGCCAACGGAAGGCGAGCTTGCCGTCGCCGACGCAGCGGTTGCGGCCGATCCGCTCGCCAAGGAACGGACGACCGACGACGAGGTGGCCGAATCGCTGGAGGCTTGGCTGAAGATCAAGGTGCATCACCCGCGTCGCGGGCGGAAGAAGCAATTGGTCGGCATGGCGTGCGATAACGCCCGGGTCGCTCTCGAGGAGAAGTTCCGGCTGATCGAGCGGGACGAGGAGCGTACGGTGAAGGCGGTGGAAAGTCTCGGCGAATGGATCGGCACCGGCACGATCCGCCGCATCGAGGCATTCGACAACTCGAACATCCAAGGCACGGACCCGGTATCGGCGATGGTCGTGTTCGTCGACGGCAAGCCGGACCGAAAGGAATACCGCAAGTACAAAATCCGCACGGTGCAAGGGCCCGACGATTACGAGACGATGCGCGAGGTCGTCCGCCGCCGGTACGAGCGCGTGCTGAAGGAACAGCTGCCGATGCCGGACCTGATCGTTATCGACGGCGGGAAGGGGCAGATCGGGGCCGCTCTCGATGTGCTGGAGAACGAGCTGGGACTGTATATCCCGGTTTGCGGTCTCGTCAAGGACGCGAAGCATAAGACGGCGCAGCTCATGATGGGCGATCCGCCAGAAATCGTGCCGCTGCCGCGGGACAGCCAGGAATTTTATTTGCTCCAGCGCATTCAGGAGGAGGTGCACCGTTTCGCGATCACGTTCCACCGCGAGACGCGGGCCAAATCGATGGTCGCCTCCCAGCTTGACGCCATACCGGGTATCGGAGAGAAACGGCGCAAGCAGCTGCTGAAGCATTTCGGCTCGTTGAAAAAAATCAAGGAAGCCGCCGTGGAGGACTTCCGCCCGATCGGGATCGGGGACAAGCTGGCGCGGGACATTTTGTCCGCCCTGCAAGGACCGGACGCTTCGGCGGATTGATTGCCCCATGAAATGGAAACAGAACGATTGGCCCGGGGCAGGATGTAGCTCCCGGGCTTTTCGGCGCGTTCTTCGAGGCCAGCGCTCGGATAAAAGCAAAAAACCAGTCTGACACTCCTTGTGTCTGGACTGGTTTTTTGTTTTAAGAATAGGTTGACCCGACAGGTTTATTAGCCGCAAAGCCGCCATGGTCACGGTACGGGCGTTATCGGTCAGCCCGGCGGCGCATGGATACTTCGTCTCCCCCGGAAGTTGCGGTGCAGCCGCCAGATCGTCCACGCGACGATGGCGGGCAGGATGATGTAGAACAAGCCGAGCGCGACATCGTCGAATCCGCCCATGTTCATCAAGGAAAGGCTCATCAGCAGGCTGTCCATGATGGCGTGCGCGAACAGGACGGTGGCGAAGCCGAATTTCAGGAAGGCGTAGCCGAATACGACGCCGAGCACGGTCACCTCGATAAACCGGGTATACACCGGGTAGATCGGATATTGCGTATGACTGAACGCCCAGATCATACTCGGCACGAGGACGGCCAAAAACGTGCTCGGCAGCAGCCTGCGGAACAGCGCGATGCCGAAAAACCGGTATATCGCTTCCTCGGAGATAGCCGCCGTCCATGCCATTAGCGGAAATAGCTCGGGTTTGAGCAGGTTATACATCGACCCGGACGGATCGTTGACCGCCCACATGTCGAACCGCTGCTCGGCGATGAAGAACAGCAGCGACTGCAAGCCAAGCAGGAAGCAGGCCAGCAAGTAGCCGCGCTTCATTCCGGCGAGTACGTCCTCGCCGAATCCGTCCTCTCGCCATCTCGGCCACAGATGCAAGCCGCGATCCTGCCAGAGGGGCTGACCGGCCGCCAAGGAAAAGTAGCCGACGGCGCCCATCACCGCCACGACGATATTCATCAAGATCATCATACCGCCCGTCGTATCGCTTGCCAGAAACGGATCGATCGTGTCCGTCTCCAGCGATTTGAACGCCGGCAGCATATTCCAATTATTGATCCAATACAGCACCAGAAACGTGAAAGTCAGCCAAAGACCGCGGACGAAAGCGATCTGCTTGCGCCTCGTGATCATCAGCGCGATCGCCGCCATGCCCATGATGACCGAAACGATCATATTCCACCGGGTCATCGTCGAAGCGGCCCGGTCCTGCTTTCCGACCCAGTCGGTGTGGCTTTTCGGCACCAGCAGCTCTTTGCGATAAGCCGTCACCTCGCCGTCCCGGATTTCCACGATCTCCCGCAGCTTCGCCTCGCCGAGCTTCACGCCGCGGTGCTCGAAAGCGAATTGGTACGGCTTCGTAGTGTTCGGAATGAGCATTTGCAGCCCTTCAAGCGGAATGCCCGCTTGCTGCAAGTACGTCTCCGCGATGAGGCGGCCATCGCGTACGGAAGGCGCGCTGCCGCTGCTGCGCTTTTGCCAGCCGAGCACGGAGCCGTTCGTCATATTGACGTCGACCTTGTAAACGGTTTTGCCTTCGGCGGCAAGCTCGACCCGATAGAAATCGATCGGTACGTTTTCGGCAAAATGGTCCTTATAGCCGTGCACCAGGCCGTTTTTTTGCACATAGCCGCTTAGCAGCTTGTCGGACTGGTAGATGGCTATCGTCCCGCGGACCTTGGTGTTGCCGTTCAGGCGGGCCGTGTAGTCTTCGGCTGCGGAGATGGCGGCATGCTTCGTGACGGCGGGGCGCGTCTCGTTGATAACGGCTTTATCCTTCGCTCCGGACAAGGACGGCCAGACGTTCGTAGCGATAAACAGCAAAATTCCGATAATGGCCAAAGTCCCGAGCAAGGAAGATTGCGAGCGTCGCATGCCAGCCCCCCTCTTTTTTTCTACCGTATCACACTTTATGGGCAATTGCCACTTTGCCCGCGGCCCCCGAACGCTCCTCCGAAACGGGCTTTACGCCGGGAAACGGAGCAATGCGTATACGGGACAACGAAAATGGCCCGACAGCGCGCTTAATTTGCCCGATCTCCTGTTTTTACAGCGATTATCCTGAAATTGCGGCTTTGTGCTCTGAACGCTGCGGGATTATAATCACTTCGTCAGCTACAAACCACCATATCGAGCCGAATTTCTTTATGAAAACGGGGGAACCATTTTTTGTAGGGGTGAATTTCGCCGGTGGCCGTCGCCGCCGCGAATAGGGTGCCTAACGACCCGAATCCGTCAGCTAACCTCGTAGGCTCCAGTCAGGAAACCACACCGCCAACGGCATTGGGATTCCAGTGTCTTTTTTTGTTGTTCCCATAAAAAAACGCGACCCTCCGGCGCGCTTTCGCTCCGCTCGTTCGGCGAAACGGAGTCGCCGCAGCAGGACGCCGATTGTGACGCCCGCTGCCTGTTCCCATCATCCGACGAGGAGAAATCGCCCTTGAAACGAAAATCGCTGCTGGGCCGTCTCACGCCTCCGCAATTTCTTGTCATCGGATTCGCGCTCATTATTGTTCTTGGCGGCGTGCTGCTGTCCTTGCCCATATCGTCGGCGAACGGACAAGGACTCCGCTTCGCGGACGCCTTGTTCACGGCGACATCGGCCACCTGCGTGACCGGCTTGGTCGTGGTCGATACCGGCACTTATTTTTCCGTCTTCGGCCAAGTGGTCATTATGGCGCTTATTCAGGTCGGCGGTCTCGGCTTTATGACGATGTCCACCTTGATCGCGCTCGTGCTGGGCAAGCGGATTTCGCTGCGGGAACGGCTCATCTTGCAGGAGGCGCTGAATCAGGGCTCCATGGAAGGCATCGTGCGGCTCATCCGCAAGGTGCTTGTCTATTCGCTGGTCATCGAGCTGACCGCCGCCGCATTGTTCGCCATTCGCTGGTCGTTCGATTTTTCCCCGGGGCGGGCGATTTATTTGGGCGTATTCCACGCCGTATCGATGTTCAATAATGCCGGCTTCGATTTGTTCGGCCAATTCCGCAGCCTAGTCCCTTATGCCGACGACGTTCTGGTGAACGCGGTGGCCATGGCGCTCATCGTACTCGGCGGCATCGGGTTTATCGTCATGGCCGAGGTGATGGAATACCGCAACAGGCGCAAGCTGTCCCTCCATACGAAAGTCGTGCTGAGCATGACCGCTTTCCTGATTGTGTTCGGGGCCATCGTCATTTTCCTGTTCGAATATACGAATCCGCGCACGCTCGGCGCGCTGGACGGCTCGGGCAAAGTGCTGGCCGCCTTCTTCCAGGCGATCACGCCGCGCACGGCCGGGGCCAATACGGTCGATATCGCCGGGCTGCGGCAGGCGACGCAGTTTTTTATCATCATGCTGATGTTTATCGGGGCGTCTCCGGGCTCGACCGGCGGCGGTATCAAAACGACGACGTTCACGACGCTGATCGGAGCGATGGTGGCGATGATGCGAGGCAAGGAAGACATCGTGCTGTTTCATTACCGTCTGGCCAAAGACCGTATTTATAAAGCGATTACGCTCACCTTATTCGCGATTATCCTCGTAATCGTGGTGGCGATGGTGCTGTCCACGACGGAGGATCATCCGTTTCTGATGATTCTGTTCGAGGTCACTTCGGCGTTCGGCACGGTCGGCTTGTCGATGGGGCTGACGCCGGATTTGACCCTCGTCGGAAAGTGCATCATTATGCTGACGATGTTCGCCGGCCGTCTCGGCCCGATCACGCTGGCGTACGCCCTGCAGCCGAAACCGGACAAGGAGCTGTACCGGCACCCGGAAGGCAAAATCATAATCGGTTAGGAGAATTTCTCGATGAAAATGAAACAATTTGCCGTAATCGGTCTGGGCAGGTTCGGCTCCAGTCTGGCGAAGGAGCTGGTCAATCAGGATCTGGAGGTGCTCGGCATCGACCGCGATGAAGAGACCGTAGAGGAAATGTCCGATGTGCTGACGCATGCCATCGTGGCTGATTCCACGGAAGAAGAGACGCTCCGCTCGATCGGGATACGCAATTTTGACTGTGCCATTGTCGCAATCGGCAACGATATTCAGGCCAGCATCATGACGGCCATTCTGCTTAAGGATCTCGGCGTGAAGAAGGTAGTGGCCAAAGCGTTGACCGAGCTGCACGGCAAAGTGCTGGAGCGGCTTGGCGTAGACCGGATCATCTACCCCGAGCGCGATATGGGCATACGAGTGGCGCATCAATTGGCCAACCCGAATCTGCTCGACTATATCGAGCTGTCGAAGGAATACACGATCGCCGAGCTGTCGGTGCCGCAGAAGCTGAACGGCGTCTCGCTGCAGAAGCTCGACCCGCGGGCCAAATACGGCTGCAGCGTCGTGGCGATCAACAAAAGCAGCGGCATCATCATCGCTCCGGCCGCAGCCGATGTGTTGAACGAACGCGATGTCATGGTCATCATCGGCACGAACAAGCAGATCGAATCGTTCGAGGAAGAGCTGGCCGGCAACTGACGAAACGACTGTCGCGCCGGACGCGTTCGCTCTGTTCCTGTTCTCCGTCCGGCACGGTCAAACGGTTCTTACAGGCTATGCCGGTTTTGGCGATATTCGCTCGGCGAGCAGCCGGTCCAGCGTTTGAACTGTTTGCTGAAATGCGCGCCGTCCTGAAAGCCGAGTTTCGCGGCGATCCGTTCGAGCGGCTGGTCCGGATCGAGCAGCTCCAGGCGGGCGCGGTGAAGCGTTGCATGGGTCCAGTGCTGACGCGGGGAGCGGCCGAATGTTTGGCGGAACAGACGCGCGCAGTAGGAGGGGCTGTATCCGAGCTTCTCGGATATGCGCGCGATGCTGTGCTCCACCGCGGTTGCGCTTCTCCCGTCGGCCGACCGGACGCTTTCCTCGATCATCTCGGCCATCCTTCGGGCAAGCCGCTGTCCTGCCTCTCCGGGATTGTTGACGGAAGGAACCGGCTCCTCCGCGTCCCCGAGCGCGGCAAATACGGCAAACAACTGGGAAACCAGCTTCATGCGGTGGGACGGCTGAGCCGGATTCGAGTCGTACGCCTGCCGGATCGTATCGATCAGGCAGACCAGCGGATCGCGAATGACCCGCTCCGCCTCGGAGCCCCGGCGGTACAGCCTGCAGCGATGCCTGCTCAAGGCGGCCCGGAACGGATAGTCCTCCACATCAAAGTGCAGCGCAAAATACGTCGCTTCCGTGTTTCTCGTATCGGTTACGCGATGGGGAACGCCAGGCGGAATAAGCAGTACGTCCCCGGCCTGCATCGTCATCTTATCGTTGGCGACAAGCACGTCCTGAATGCCATCGATCAAGTAGTTCATCTCAAAAACCGTATGATCGTGCAGAGGTCTCGACCAATGAGGCTTCGTCACGCGCAGATGGGTCTGGTATACCCGGAAGGCGGTATCCATATCGGGCATATACATCGTGTCCATTCTGAACCTCCCAACGAACGAATGGTAGCATGACTTAATAATAACATGTTTAATACTTGTATTGATCAAATCTAATCCAAAATAGGGCAAATTTGTCCAAATTCTCGTATCAAATGTCCATGTGCTTTCCTTCGGCACTCCTTTATACTGACGAAACGATGCGTTCTTGCATCCAATCCGTTCTCAAGAAGGAGTGAATTGATTGAGTTCCAGACGATTGTCCGTTCATCAGGTTTGCCGGGATAGGCGTTTTGTCCCGTGGATCAGCGCGATTGTGTCGTTCGTGCTGCTGATCGGGCTGCTTCCGCCGACGAAGGTATCGGCCGAAACAGCGGACGAGCCGGTCGTATACCGGTTTTTGGATGCGTTTTCAGGGACGGGGAACTTGACCGCGCTGGGCGTTTTGACCGCGCCGCCGGTGACGACCCGCAACGCCGCCTACGGCGCGGCAATCGGAGCGAGAGCGGTCGGGCAATCCCGCTCGTTCCAGTTTGCCGTTGCCAAGACGGGGACTTATAGCATTTCTTTTAAAGGGTATTTGTATTTCAGCGCCGGCATCGGCCAAATCGCGATCGACGGGACAACTGCGGGGACGTACGACTTTTACGATCCGGGCAGCCGGTTCGGTCCGGTCGTCGTACTGGCCGAACGTTATTTGGAAGCCGGAAACCATACTGTTACGTTTACGGTTACCGGGCGAAACCGATCGGCGACTGTGGGGGATAACTACAGCATGTATGCGAGCGAGCTGATTTTGACGCCGGTAGAGCCCAAGGTGTTGCTTGCCGCCGCGCCGGCAAAGACGGGACTGACCGTCGGGGAGACGGCCTCCATCCGGCCGTATGTTTCCATGTCGGATGGCACGCCGGTCACCGTTACCGGCGTTACCTATGTCAGCAGTGCGCCGGCCGTTGCGGCGATAAGCGCGGAGGGAACCGTTACGGCTTTGTCGGTCGGTACCGCTGTTGTGACGACCACGGCTGCGACGAACCGGGGCATCGCTACAGCGGACGCGTCGATACGGGTATCGAGCAATGCTGCTCTGCAAGGAGTTCGTATTGATCTGTCGCCCGATGAGATGTATCCCGGGGCCGTATCGCAGATTGCGTTGATCGGCACGCTTGCGGACCAGACGACCGTCGAGCTGCCTTCGGCTGCCGCCGAATATCGGGTGGACGATCCATCGGTGGCCGCCGTATCGCCGCAAGGAACATTAAAGGGTCTGGCCTTCGGCGAGACCGTGCTGCGGGCGGTCGCGACCTGGAACGGCGCGACGGTCGAAGGTTACCGCAACGTGACCGTCGGCGTCAGGAAGCCTTCTTCGCTCAAGCTGGAGGCGGCGCCTTTGACCGTGACGGTCAGCCAATACGGGGAACCGAAGCTGACCGGGCTGTACGGGGACGGGACGGAGGCGGCGTTGACCGGCGCGCATATCGTTTACGCCAGCTCGGATGAACAGACGCTCGCCGTGGATGCCGCAACCGGGGCGTATCGCGGCGTGCGGCCCGGCATCGCGGAGCTGAAGGCGACCGTTGCGACAGGCGGCGTCACGCTGAACGCGGCGGTGCCGGTGACGGTTACGGCATTGACCAGCGACAAGACGCGCAGTACGTATTATACGCCGCAAAAGGTCGCCAATGCGCGTCAAAACGCGAGCGGGTACGATTGGGCGGCTTCCGTGCGCAGCGCGGCCATAACGGCTGCGGACGTTTACGTCAACCTCGATCCCGACTTTTTATGGAATCTGGTCGCGCCGCAGTCCATCCCCCGCAGCTATGGCGTCAACCAGGCGAAGGGCAGTCCCGTGACCGGCAAGGAGATCGACAAGTACGGAAACTATCCTTATACGGCGGATCCTATTAACGAGCCGTGGAAGATAGTAGACCCGAGCAGCGGCTACAAGTTTCCGACCAACGACTTCGGCGCGTATTACGCCAGCGGTCTCGATAAGCATGGCACGTTCCGACCGGAGCTGGCCGACCGCAGCCTGCTCGTCAACACGCTCTACCCGGAAAAAGGCCCGACGTGGGGCGTGGACGACGGATACGGCTGGGTGGACGGCAACGGAGACACCTATACGTTCGTCGCCTACTATGCCCACTGGTTTTTGTGGCATACGAGCGGATTCATAACGAACGCCATTACGACACTGCGCGACGCGTACCTGTACACCGGTGACGTCAAGTATGCACGGGCGGGGCTAATTTTGCTGGACCGGGTGGCGGACGTATATCCCGAGCTGGACACGTCGGTGTTCGATCCGAAGATATTCTTGCAATCCGCCGGCGGCACGGGGACGGGCAAGGCGATCGGCTCGATTTGGGAGACTAGCACCGTCAAGGCGTTCGTCAGCGCCTACGACGCTTTTTTCCCGGCGACGGACGATGCGCAGACGATCGCGTTTCTTAGCGCCAAGGGCAGCCAGTACAAGCTGTCGCGCAAAGACTCGGCGACCGGCATTCGCCGCAATATCGAGGACGGCATCCTGCGCCAGGTGTACCCGGGCGTGAAGAAAAGCCAGATCCGGGGCAACGTGGGCATGCATCAGAGCGCGCTGGCTATGGCGGCCGTCGTGCTCGACACGATGCCGGAAATCGGCGAATGGCTCGATTTTAACAACCGCTCCGGCGGGCTGGTATCCAATCCGTGGCGCGTGACGGGCGGCAACGTGCTGACCTCTCTCGTGAACGACGTGGATCGGGACGGGCACGGCAATGAAGCCGCGCCGGGCTACAACCGGCTTTGGCTCGGCAATTTCATTCAGGCAGCCGACATTTTGTACGGCTACGACAAATACCCGATGGCCGACCTGTATCAGAACATCAAATTCCGCAGCATGTTCGATTCGATGTACCCGCTGCTTCTGTCCGAGCGCTACGTCCCGTCGATCGGGGATTCGGATTCGACGGGCAATCCGTCCTTGACCGGCCTCGACAAAGCGCAGGCGATCCGGGCGTTCGAAATTTACGGAGACCCGATCTTTGCGCAGATGGCTTACTTTCTGAACAACGATACGACCGACGGCATTCATGGCGACATTTTCTCCGAAGATCCCGGTTCGGTGGCGGCCGGCATCCGTGCGGTTATCGACGAGAAGGGGCCGCTCGTTCAGAAGAGCGTCAATTTGACGGGCTACGGCTTTTCGGCCTTGCGTGACGGGGAGAACGACAAGACGAAGTACGGCATCGGCTACGGCTTTCCGCAGCTTGGCGTAACGGAGGCGACGACGGCCTACAATACGTACGAAGCGTCGGGAACGGTCCAGCTTGAGGCAACGACGGCCGGACAGCGCATCGCGTTCGCCTTCGAGGTCGAGAAGCCGGGAACGTATTTCGTTCGGCTCAAGCCTTTCCGCGCCGCCTCATACGGTATATATAACGTCTATATCGACGGAGTGTTCGTGAAGCGGATCGACTTTTTCGGCTCGTCCAAGGACGAGGAAACGCTGGCCGAGCTCGCTTTGGCAGCCGGCAGCCATACGATCCGGTTCGAGAACGAAGGCAAGTCGCCGACGGCGAGCAATTTCAAGATGGGCGTTACCTCGCTGCGTCTGCTCACGGCGGACGAGTTGGAGCGGGTGGAGAAGCAGCGCAATACGCTGCGCGACACGTGGATGTACTACGGCCGCAGTTCAGGCCATGGCCATCGCGATACGTTGAACCTCGGCCTGCATGCATACGGGCTCGACCTTGCCCCTGATCTGGGCTACCCCGAATTCGCCGACTCGGTCGATATGCACCGGGCGCAGTGGGTGACCAATACGATCAGCCACAATACGGTCGTCGTGAACAAGCGGAAGCAGAACAGCCAGTTCGTGGGCATTCCCGTCCAATTCGACGAGACCGACCGCGTGAAATGGACAGAAATCGGAGCGCCGCGCGTTTATCCGCAGACGGAAACGTACCGCCGTACGACGGCGATGATTCGCGTGGACGACGATCAATCGTACACGGTGGACTTTTTCCATGTGAAAGGCGGAACCGACCACCATTACAGCTTTCACAGCGCCGAAGGAACGGTTACGACCGAGGGACTGACGCTGACGGCGCAGCCGACCGGCACCTATGCGGGACCGGGCGTCGCCTTCGGCGAGCGCGCAGACGACGTGGCCGGGGCAGGCTACATGGGCAGCGGCTTCCATTGGTTGAAAAACGTGGAGCGTACGAGCGGTGCGGTCGGGCCGTTCAGCGTGGACTGGAACGTGCGCGATACGTGGAATGTGCTCGGCCAAGGCGCGCGGGCGAACACGGACATTCATCTGCGTCTGACGATGCTCGGGGCCACGGACGAGGTGGCATTGGCCGACGGCGTGCCGCCGAGGAACAAGCCCGGCAATCCGCCCGAGCTGCGGTATATGATCGCCCGCCGTTCGGGACAAAATCTCGACAGCCTGTTTACCTCCGTCATCGAGCCGTACAAAGGCCAACGGTATATTAGCGCAATCGAACAAGCGGAAGTGAAGAAGAACGGCGTTGTCGTCCAAACGGAGCAAAGCACGGCCGTACGCGCGGTCAAGGTAACGCTTGTCGGCGGCCGTATCGATTATGTGATGCTGTCTTCCGATCCGGGTATCACGTACACGATCGACGACAAGATCGAGTTCCGCGGCGCTTTCGGCGTATACGCCGAAAAGGACGGGAAAACCGACTATTTGTACGCGGGTGACGGAGCTTCGATCGGCAAAATCGGCGAAACCCCGCTCGTCTCGAACGCCGCAGCGACGGGCAAGGTGATCGATTTCACCAAGGAGCTGTCGCTTGCCAACACGATCGACGTCGAGCTGCAACTGCACGGAACGGACCCCGGTCAATTGGCCGAACGCATGGTCTACATCGCCAATGACGGCGAGCGCAACGCCGTTTATCCGATTCGCGCCGTTACGGGGCTCGGCGGCAACCGTTATCGGCTCGACATCGGCGACAAGACGACGGTCCGCGGATACGTCGATGCGAACGATTTCGGAAAAGGGTACGTCTATGATTTGGCGGCAGGAGCAAGCCTGCGCATTCCGCTGTCGGCGGAAGCGTCCTTCGGGGAGAAGCCGGTCACGCTGGCGGATATTGCTTCGGCCATCGACGGTTATCGCAGCGGCGGAGGTCTGAATCCGGTATTCGCGGATCAGCTGGCTTACCGGCTTGCGATCATCGAGCTGCTTATCGACCGGGGAGAAACGGCTACGGCGGTCGCCTACATGAACGATTTGCTGGCGCAAATTCGCGATCTTTCCGTGCGACAGCAGGGGCTGATCTCCGAAGCGGCGTTCGGCTGGCTCGAGGCCGCAGCGCTGGCCTGGATCGAATCGGTGTCGCCTTGATCTGACGAGAGGGTTGACGAGGGTAGACTGGATTGGAGAACGGAATGAAGAACGGACGAGAAGTTTGAGGGAGAGTTGCATTACTCGTCTTTCCGGACAAACTGGCAGAAGCGGGAGTACGGCCTTCGTGGCCGCACGTCCCGCTTCTTTGCCGTGTGTCCGGCGCTGCGATCGGTTCAACGGAAAATATGGCCGCCCGCATAATGCTGCTTGGCATGGTGAATCCACTGCCGCGTCGACGTGTTTAGAGACGACTCCGACCCGAACAGGAGGGAGGTCGTGCGCGTCGTCTCCTGCAGCTCGGGAATGTTGCGCAGCACGAGCCCGTTATTGTCCAGCACCGTTTGGCGCAAATACGATTTCGGCAGCAGCGTCGCCACATTGCACGTGGAGACCAGCCGCAGTATCGCTTCGAACGAGTCGATTTCCATTTTGACGTCGGGATACACCATATACCGATGAAACAACTCGTCCATCAAAATCCGGTACCAGGTGCCCTTGGAAAACAAAATCATCGGCAGCTCCTGCAGCTCATTGATATCGATGCCGGGTTTTTCCACCCATTTGTGGTAGGAAGGCAGCACGAGGCACAAATGATCCTCAAACAACGGCACGCATGTCAGCTCGGGGTTGTCGATTTTGGAAGCGACCAGTCCGAGGTCGACCTTTTTTTCTTTGACCAGGCTGACGATTTCATGGGTTTTGCCGGTGATCGCTTTAATGTCCGTCTCGGGAAATTCGCGCGTATACAAGGCGATCAGGTCGGGCAACGTTGATTGCAGCGTCGTCAGGCTGGCGCCGATCGTAATGCTCTTGTACGAGGAGCGGTGCTCGGCGATGCGCTGCAGCAGCTTGCGCTCCATCTCGCCGACTTCCAGAGCGTACTCGTAGCAAATTTGGCCGAGTCGGGTCAGCTCGAGCTTCTTGCCTTTGCGCTCGAACAGCAAAATGCCGAGCTGCTCCTCCAATTGGGCCACTTTGCGGGAGAGCGCGGGCTGCGAGATGTTAAGCGTCTGGGCGGCCTTGTTCAGGCTGCCGTGCTCGACGACGACGGCGAACGCTTCCAGGTTCGGCAGCATCGGAGTGCCTCCTTTCTTCGTATCGCTTCAATAATATAGGCAACGATAGTTCATGTGCCTCTTATAAGCTGAGCGCATAACCAATTATAAGAAAACGGCACTTCCATTATAAGTCCTTT
Source organism: Paenibacillus hodogayensis (assembly GCF_039536325.1). Taxonomy (NCBI): domain Bacteria; kingdom Bacillati; phylum Bacillota; class Bacilli; order Caryophanales; family Paenibacillaceae; genus Paenibacillus; species Paenibacillus hodogayensis. Next base: position 865,939 of record NZ_BAAAYO010000010.1, on the reverse strand, counting down.
GGGAGTAACATGAAAGCTGTCAAAGAAAGTTCAAAATTGCGGTTTCGGCTCCACTGAAATGCAGCAAGCAGGTTCTCGATCCGGAATCAGCGCGGGCAACGACGAATGACGTCCAAATTTGACATTCCGGGGTTTAAACCTGCTCTTCCTTGGCAAAATAGGCATGTATATGCAGTTATGCCGGGAGGGAACGGTGTCGACGAAAACGCTGTCGAAAATTCGACTTTATGCGACATTTTGTTGACGCTTGTCACACTCGGGAGTACAATGAAAGATGGTTTGTTTTGCACACGTTGTCATATTTCTCTAAGGGGGAACTCGTTTCCATGACCGGTAATTCCTATTACTACCGAAAGCTTCATTCATTGCTCGGGGTAATACCTGTCGGCTTCTTTCTGGTCGAGCACTTGATTACGAACTATGAAGCGTTCAATGGCGGACATCAAGGTTTTATCGACTCCGTACGGTGGTTGAACAGCTTGCCGCTCGTCTTTTTCCTGGAGCTGTTCGGCATTTGGCTGCCGATTCTGTACCATGGCATTTACGGCTTGTTCGTGGCGTTCCAGTCGCGCAGCAACGTTAGCAATTACGGGTATTTCCGTAACCTGATGTTTACGCTGCAGCGGGTAACCGGGGTCGTTACGCTGATCTTTATCGCCTGGCACTTCTTCACGACCCGCTTCCAGGTGACGCTCGGCAATCAGACGCACGATTCGCTCGGCGTTCTGATGCACGAAGTGTTTACGACGCCGGCGTACTTCACGATGTACCTGATCGGCGTACTGGCTTCGACGTTCCACTTCACGAACGGCATGTGGTCGTTCCTCGTCAGCTGGGGCATCACGGTCGGGCCTCGCGCGCAGCGCGTGTCGAGCATCGTATGGATGGGCGTATTCGTGGTCATGTCGATCATGTTCATTCTGACGATGGTAGCCTTCACGGACGCGTCGTTCCAGGATACTTCCGTGCTGGATATGGCGGGCAAACATTAAGGGGGAGTGAACAGCAATGGCAAAATCCAATATTATCGTTGTCGGCGGCGGCCTTGCCGGGCTGATGGCTACCGTAAAAGCGGCCGAAGCCGGGGTTCACGTCGACCTCTTCTCGCTTGTACCGGTAAAACGTTCCCACTCCGTATGCGCCCAAGGCGGGATCAACGGAGCGGTTAATACAAAAGGCGAAGGCGACTCCCCTTGGGAGCATTTCGACGACACGGTGTACGGGGGCGACTTCCTCGCGAACCAGCCGCCGGTCAAGGCGATGTGCGAAGCCGCGCCGGGCATCATTCACCTGATGGACCGGATGGGCGTCATGTTCAGCCGGACGCCGGAAGGTCTGCTTGACTTCCGCCGCTTCGGCGGAACGCAATATCACCGCACCGCTTTCGCGGGCGCGACGACCGGCCAACAGCTGCTGTACGCGCTGGACGAGCAGGCGCGCCGCTGGGAAACCGAAGGTCTCGTTACGAAGTACGAGAACTGGGAGTTCATGTCGGTCGTAATCGACGATGACGGCGTATGTCGCGGCGTGTGCGTGCAAAACCTGCGCACCATGGAAATTCAGACGTTCCGCGCCGATGCGGTTATTTTGGCGACAGGCGGACCTGGCATCATCTTCGGCAAGACGACCAACTCGGTCATCAACACCGGGACGGCGGCAAGCGCCGTGTACCAACAAGGCGTTACGTATGCGAACGGCGAATTTATCCAAATTCACCCGACGGCGATCCCGGGCGACGACAAACTGCGGCTTATGTCCGAATCGGCACGTGGCGAAGGCGGACGCATCTGGACGTACAAGGACGGCAAGCCGTGGTACTTCCTCGAGGAGAAATATCCGGCATACGGCAACCTCGTGCCGCGCGATATCGCGACTCGGGAAATTTTCCACGTCTGCGTCGATATGAAGCTGGGCGTCAATGGCGAGAACATGGTCTACCTCGACCTGTCCCACAAAGATCCGAAAGAGCTAGACGTCAAGCTCGGCGGTATCATCGAAATTTACGAGAAATTCATGGGCGACGACCCGCGTAAAATTCCGATGAAGATTTTCCCGGCCGTTCACTATTCGATGGGCGGCATGTGGGTCGATTACAACCAAATGACGAACATTCCGGGCCTCTTCGCGGCCGGCGAATGCGACTACCAATACCACGGTGCGAACCGTCTGGGCGCGAACTCGCTGCTGTCGGCGATTTACGGCGGGATGGTGGCCGGTCCGAAGGCGATCGAATACATCAAAGGCTTGAATAAGTCGGCTGAGGACGTATCCAGCTCCGCATTCGACCGCGAGACGAAGAAGAACACCGACAAATACGAGAAGCTCCTGAAAATGGACGGCACCGAGAACGCCTATGTGCTGCATAAGGAACTGGGCGAATGGATGACGAACAATATGACCGTCGTCCGGACCAATCCGAAGCTGCAGGAAACGATCGGCAAAATCAAGGAACTCAAGGAACGCTACCAGAAGCTGAACATGACCGACACCGCCCGCTGGAACAACCAAGGCGTGGCCTTCTCCCGTCAGCTGTGGAACATGCTGGAGCTGTCCGAAGCGATGACCGTCGGCGCCCTGCTGCGCGACGAAAGCCGCGGAGCTCACTACAAGCCGGAATTCCCGGACCGCGACGACGACAAGTTCATGAAGTCGACGCTGGCCAAGTGGACGCCGGACGGCCCGCAAATCTCGTACGAAGATATCGACGTATCGCTGATCGAGCCGCGTAAACGCGATTACACGGCCAACAAGAAGACGGGAGGTCACTGATTATGGCTGAGACGAAAACAATCAAGTTGGTTGTCACCCGTCAGGACGGCCCGGATTCGCAGCCGTACACGGAAGAATTTGAAATTCCTTACCGCCCGAACATGAACGTCATTAGCGCGCTCATGGAAATCCAGCGCAATCCGAAGACGGCCAAAGGCAGCGATACGACCCCGGTATGCTGGGAATCGAACTGCCTGGAGGAAGTATGCGGCGCCTGCTCGATGGTTATCAACGGCAAGCCGCGCCAAGCGTGCTCCGCGCTGATCGACAAGCTGGAGCAGCCGGTTCGCGTGGCGCCGATGAAAACATTCCCGATCGTCCGCGACCTCGTCATCAACCGCGAGCGCATGTTTAACGCGCTGAAGCGCGTCAAGGCTTGGATTCCGATCGACGGCACGTACGATCTCGGCCCGGGTCCCCGGCTTGCCGAATCGAAGCGCCAGTGGGCTTACGAGCTGTCCAAGTGTATGACGTGCGGCGTCTGCCTCGAAGCTTGCCCGAACGTAAACGACCGGTCGAGCTTTATCGGTCCGGCGGCGATCTCCCAGGCCCGCCTGTTCAACACGCACCCGACGGGCGAGATGAACAAGCACGAGCGTCTGGACGCGCTGATGGACGACGGCGGCATCGAAGGCTGCGGCAACTCGCAGAACTGCGTCCGCTCCTGCCCGAAAGGCATCCCGCTTACTACGTCGATCGCGGCGATCAATGCCGAAACGACGAAGCATCTGTTCAAGAAATGGCTTGGCATGTAAGGCCGGGCTCTAGCATACGATGATTGAAAGAGGAGAATGCTGTGGCATTCTCCTTTTTTGACGTTGGCGAAAGTTTAACTTCGCTAAAGCGGTATAGCGAAGGACGGCTTACAGGGCAAATCGCGATAAACGGATTCTCCGGATGATGAGACGGGTAGACACGTTAACGTGTCGACATTGCGTCGCGACTTCTTTCATCAATGCCGGGCTTTCTGGAATGTCCCAGACTACGATATGTAAAACTTATTCACCAAGTAATTCCGTGAAAAAGCGCCGGTTCCGACGGTGCGCCCCGACTTTTGGTACCTCGTAGTGTTCCAAAGAACACTAACTCGGCAAAATGGCGGGTTTTCGGCGCGGGTAAGGTTCTTTCGAGCATTATCCGGAGCTGCCACCGCGGAAAAACAACGATTTCCCGGCTTCCGGCGCTTCGTAGTGCTCCAAAGAACACTAACTCGGCAAAATGGCAGGCATTCGGCGCGGATAAGGTTCTTTCGAGCATTATCCGGAGCTGCCACCGCAGAAAAACGCCGATTTCCCGACTTTCGGCTCCTCGTAGTGCTCCAAAGAACTTTACATCTGACTGAACTGTACCACCCCATTAGCGAGCGAGAAGTCGACCAAGGGTATATCGATATTTATTTGGAGAAAGATTTTCGAAAGCAAGAAATTCGCTACGAGTGGCTTTGGGAAAGCAAATATTTGCGTCTGGAGGACCGCAGGAGGTCAAGAAACAAGGGAAGGATCAACTTCTCGGATATGCAAACAGCCGTCAATGGAGAGAGCGCCGGGATTTGAAAAAAGCGCTGTGGATCGTAGTCGGCAAATCGGAGCTATATGTGGAAACCATTCCATAAAGAGGTTCAATCACAAATTGGATATATAGCCGGAAAGCCTTGAGCCATCATTGAGCCATCATTGAGCCATCAAGGCTATTTCGGCTTGTAGAAGGTTCGTATAAGGGACGATTGGGGAAAACGTAAAGCAAGCCGCGCCCGCGAGAACAGCGGGAAGGCGGCTTGCTTTACATTCCTAATAGAGAGGCAATTCGTCTGATCAGGTCGCTTTGCCGTCTCGTTCGGCGAAAGGGTGGCACGAGGATGAGCGCTCATTTTCCCCCAGGTTTCGCCTTTTCCTCCATCCATGCTTGATCCAGCGAGGCTTGTCCTTCCTTCTGGATCGTTCGCATCGCTTCCTCTACCGTTTTGCGGCCGTTGACCGCTTCGTCGATCTCGCGAATGACAAGAGTCAGGAATGTCATATAATAGCTTCCCGGCATGGCCGCGTACGCGTTGTCGTCCTGCTTTTTTGGCTTCAAGCTGTAGAACGGATCCAGACTGCGGCCGTCTTTCGTTTTCGCGAAGGCGGTGCGGGTTGACAGGACGTCGGACGTTTTTTGACTGACCTTAGCCGCTTCCTCGCTGTTGAAATATTGGACGGCCTTCCAAGCGGTTTCGGGATGCTCCGCGTTAGAGGAGACCGCGTAAATCGGAGAGATTCTGAGATGGCGGGTAACGTCCGGGTTCGCCGGATCGACGGGAACGGTGACGATGCCCCAATTCAAGCCGGTTTCTCCCCACTGCTTCATGCGAAACATTTGCTCCGTGCCGCTGATCATCATCGCCGCTTTGCTCGAGCTGAACAAATCCATTTGCTTGGTTTCCTCGGGGCCGTAATTGATCGGCTTCCCGTCCTTGTAATAATAGAACAGGTTGCCTTTTTTGAACCCGTCGATGACATGGCCGAACGCCTTTTTCCAAATATCCGACTCGAGGGTGACCCGTTTGCCGTCGGGACTTAAAAAGTCGGCGCCTTCTGTAGCCGCTATGTCCGCAATGAAATCGAATGGCGTCCAATACTTTTCGTGAATGCCGTAGATCCGCTTCTCCGGGTTCGGATCGACCGGAAACCGGCGGGCGAGCTGCATCGTTTGCTCCCATGTCATTTTATCGGTCGGATAAGGAACTCCGAATTTGTCGAACAAATCTTTGTTGTAATACAGTGCGCTGCTCGACAGCTCCGGAGCCAGGCCGTACAATTTGCCCTCGTCGTTTAGCCGCAGCTGCGCGAGAGCTGCGGGAGTAAAGCTGTCCAGGTCGAATTTCGATTTCCGGACGAACGGCTCGAGATCAAGCAGAAGCCCTTCGTTCGCCCATCTCTGGTATTCTGCCGGGTCGTACGTAATCAGTAAATCCGGCTTTTGCTCGCGAATGAGCTTCGTGTAGCCTTCATAGTAGTTTTTGTCGGGGCCGAACAAGTCTTTGGTCGGAATGACCTGAACGTCCACCTCCGGAAACTTGACCGCAAAATAATCGCCGTAACTCCTCGAAAACGACTCTTCATCGTACATCGGAACGCGCAGCATCCCTTTGGCCGGTTCGGCGGATCGCTTGTCCGAACAGCCGGCGATAAGGGCGGACAACGCCAGCAAGCCGGTTACAGCCACGCGAAGGGGCCGAGTGAAGAGCAAGTCGTCTTTGTTCATTTCTAATGTTCAGCCTCCATCCCGTTCACGGTTTTGCAGCGGCTTTCTTCTGATCGAGCACCCATTGTCCACGCTGCTGAATCGCCTCAATCGCCTGGTCCAAGCTTTTCGCGCCGGATGCGGCCGCCTTAATCTCTTCGGTGACGGCTGCGGACATAGCGTTGTACAGCTCGTTCGTATAGATCGGATTCGCCCGGGCGGCGGCCTCCGTATCCGGCCGAAGCATCGTAAACGCTTCGATGCGGTACGAATTCGTCGACTTGGCGGTCGTTTTGCGCGTGCTGAGACCGATTCCCGCCATTTGAAGGGCTACCTTTTTCGTCATCGATTCGCTGTGAATCAGCTTGATCAGCTCCCAAGCGTCTCTCGCATGGGCCGCCTGTGCGGGTATGGCGTAGATGCCGTCAAATGAAATTGACGCCGACACGTCCGGATTGGCCGGGTTCACCGGCTCCGTTGCGATATCCCAAGCAAATTCGGCCAGGTTGTACCGCTTCTTCGCTTCGATCAATTCACTTGCCATCGAGGAATTCGTCACCATCATGGCTGCATTCCCGGTCATAAACGGATTGCGCTTGTAGAAATCGATGCCCGAAATGGAGCCGGTTCTCGGCTTCTCTTCGTACAGCCAGCCTTTTCGGACTCCGTCCGTCACGAACTGCCATATGCTTCGCCATGACTCGGTATGAACCGTCATCTTGCTTCCGTCCTCGTTCGTCAAGCCGAGCCCGAGCGTCCGGGAAGCGGCGTCGGCAGCTCCGAAAGGCGAGGCCATATAAAGGGAAAGGCCGTATACCCGGTTGTCTCCTTCTCCATCGGCGGGAATGCGCTGCGCCAGCCGGAACAGCTCGTCCCAGCTCATCTTGTCGGTCGGATACGGGACGCCGAACCGGTCAAATATCGTTTTGTTGTAATACAAGGCGTTGGCCGAGAAGTTCGGGGCCAGGCCGTACAACGTTCCGCCGCCCATCGCCCTGATCGAGTCCACGATGCCGTCGTTGAAGCCCGACAGGGCGTATTTGTCCTTGTCTATCAGCGGCTTAAGCGAAAGCAGCGTTCCTTTGGCGGCCAGCTCCCGGTAAATGTCGACCGGCAAATAGACAAGGTCGGGCTTGTCGCGGGCAATCATGTCCTCGTATTGGGCGATCCGGTCCTTCTGCGGATCGTAAGGCGGCGAATTGACCGTCTCGATATCCATATTCGGGTATTGGATAATAAAAGCGCTGCCGTAACGGCTCATGAACGACATGCCGTCGTACCATTGCACCTTAAGCGATCGTTCCGTCTTGACGTCAAACGGGTCGCTGTCAACCTCTTGCCTGAAGAAGCTCAAAATCGGCTCCCGCTGGACAAAGAGAACGGCGCTTACCAGCAGTAGAACGGCTGCCGCCACCCATGCCTTGCCTTTGCCGCGTCTATGTGTCGCTTCCAATGCGATTCGCTCCTCCACGCTTTGCTTCAATTTGGCCGGCACTCCTTGCGGATTCAAGGGGAAGTGCCGCAGTTCTTTTTCCCAATCCGAACGTATCGGTCTCAAAGGTATCGCCTCCTCGCTGTCGGTCCTCGCAGATCAGTCGAACAATTGTTCCTTCAAAAGAACGGGGACCTTCGCCCGCGCCCGGTGCAAGCGCGACTTGACGGTACCCTGCGAAAGGTTGAGCATGGAGGCGATCTCGGGAACGGTCAACTGGTGATGGGCGTATAAGAGCAGCGCTTCCCGCAGCTTCTCGGGCAAATCCATCACGGCTTTCCAGATGTCGCCGTTGACCATCCGGCTCAGCACTTCCTTTTCCGTCGAAGAAGCCGTTTCCGACCTGCGGATCGTCGCCATCAGAAGCACTCGGCGGGCCCATGCCGATTTGCGGTGGTCTTTGGCGACGTTGCGCGTGATCGCGAGCAGCCATGTTTTGACGCTCGATTCCCCGCGGAAGGAGAACATGCTGCGGTATACCTTGAGGAAGACGTCCTGGTAAATGTCGTCCGCCTGATCGAAACGACTCGTCAGGAAGAAGGCATAGTTCCACACATCGTTGCCGTAGCGCTCCATAAGATCCCTCAGGATGATGTTTTTGTCCGTGCTGTCGGACAGCGTGCCCAAATAGTCCAAACCCACTTTTTGTTCACCTCGATCAATTGGACGAGCGCTTCGGGAAAAGGGTTCCCTGCTTTGCGGGGAAATTGTCGGGTGGCATTAAAGGAAGAGGAGGGGAGTGCCGGGAAAAGCGGGCTGTTATGTGCGATCGGTTAAGCAGCGGTGGATTGATTTTGCATATAGGTTTAGCCAAAAACAGTGTGCAGCGTTAATATCCTATTTTGTCGAATTTAATTTTAAAAGTATATTTCATTAATAGACAATTCGTGATTTTTTTGCGTGGCTCAATTAGGTTGGAAGACACGCTCTAGAAAACCTCACGTACGGTTTGATGGGGAGGGGCAGAATTTTCTGCCCTTTACTCTAGCACAAGTGTAGGTGCGCCCGGCTGCAGAGGGACATCCGGAAAGCCGGGCGCAGTCAGCAATGCTCATCCGTCCATGACGGAGCCGGTATTTTTATAACCTGTAGACGGGGGCAGGTCGATACGGCTGCAGGTGATTAATACTCCGGCGGCCGTATTCGGATCTTGCTGTTTCGTCAGACAGTGGCATAAAACTATAGTGAAATTATTTATAAAAAAAAGCGCGAACCCGTGCGCCCGCATACTCGGCGGAGCAACGTTTCACGCTATTTTTCAGCCCATCGGGATTACAAACATTTCAGGCAAGGCGGAGTACGAGACAACCAATTCGTCGCCCGGCATCAAGGTGTACTTGATGTCCTTTCCGAGCATGAAGCCGCTATGCGGCTTTCGCGCGGCTTGTGGCCGCCGTCAATGTTTCAGCTCGCCGGGAGTCACACCCCAATATTTGCGAAACACGCGGATGAAATGGCTCGTATCCTTGTAGCCGAGGCGTAAGGCCGCCTCCGAGACGGTGCTGCCGGCGACGAGAACCGCTTTGGCCCGTTCCATCTTTCTGGATAGCACGTAATCGGTGAACGTCTTGCCGATCTCCTGTTTGAACAATCGGCTCAGATGGGACGAATTGACATGCAGCCGTTCGGCCATCGTTTGCAGCGCAAGCTCGCCGTCGATCTCCTTTTCGACAATGCCGGACACTTGCTTGATCAGCGGATGGACGTTCGCTTTTTTGGAATATCGTCTGTAGTCGACGAAGCGCTGCACGGCTCCCCGCATGAGGCTATAAGCATGCTCGCTCCCGGACAGAGCCTGCATGTTGCGAAAAGCGTCGTAATCCCCGCCGAGCACCGTCTGAATCGTCCAACCTTGGCGGTTGCAAATGCGCACGAACAAACCGTAAAGGATGAGCAGGTTTACGCGCGCTTCCTCCGTGTCCGAATGGCGTTCCATCTCCTCGACCCACCATTGCTCCAAAGCCGTGAACGCTTTGGCCGGATCCCCGGTCTCCAGCCCGATTTCCAGCTCGGCCTCCCACAATGTATTCGCTCCGGGCGAGGCGGGCTTTGGCTCGTCATGCCCGCGATCCGGCAGGGGGGAGGCGGACCACGCTCTTCCGGGCGGCTCTAGAACTTCCCCGTCCGGTCGTTCCGCCGCTTCGCCGACGTTGCCGGCAGGTTCCTCAGGTTTCTTGCGCCGGGTAGCATCGTAAAGGACTTCGATCGTCAGACCGTCCGGTCTATCTGTCTTTTCCTCCACGATCAGGCGGACGAGCCAAGACGTCCGGTCAAAATGCCAACCGGCATCCGTCATACCGCTTTCCTGCGGCTGCCCCATTTCCTCGATGACGCGTCCGTCGACGGCGACCTGCAGCGGTTTCGCCTGAACGTGAAGAAGCAGCTCGTATTTGCGCTTGACTGGCATCCCCTCATACTGTCCCGTCCGCCGGCCGATGGCGATCCGAGTCCATTTCTCCGTCGCCCGGCAAGAGATGGCCGTCTCGGCGACCTCGCGATCCAAATACCGGTAAGTCGTCCCGTCATCCTCGATAAGCGTATATTCGCTTTCCCCGTGCGGATAAACATGCAGGCCGAGTTTTTCCGGCTGCTTGGCTCCGATATGCGTCACCTCCGGCCAGACCGGAATAATAGCTCCTCCACGCACGAACAACGGACCGCCAGCCGGGGCTGTCACGGCATACTCCATTTCCAGCGGTCCCGTATGCCGTTTGCCCGTCCAATAATCGAACCAGACGCCCTCGGGCAAATAAATCCGATTCGTCAACGCGGCTGTTAGCAAGTAGTCTCCCAGCATGTATTGATGGAGCAGTCCGTCCGATCGCGAGTCGGCGGGATAAGCCAGAGGCATAGCGCGGACGATAGGCATTCCGGTGCGAGCGGCACAGTGGGCCGCCGAGTAAATATACGGCAGCAGCCGGTAGCGCAGCTTGGCGTATGTCTTGAACGTTTGCAGCAGGTCATGTTCCAGCAGGCACGGATGACGCCAATAAGCCCAACTGTTCAACTGCGACCATGGCTGTAAAAATCCGAAATGAATGCCTTCGGGAGTCGAGACATCCATATCCGTGGTCGTATGGACGTGACCCGACATGCCGTGGTTCAGCAGGGAAACGAGCCCCGGCTCTTGTTCGGAGTTTCCGGACCATGTTGCGGCAAATTGCTGCATGCCGGTAAACCCGGACACGGTGTAGATCATCGACCTAAGACCGGTCTGCTCCTTAAAGCCCAAATGCATCTGCTTGGCCAGCATAAGCGGATACAGGTTGTGCATCTCTTCGTCATCCATGCCGTTGCCCCATCGGCGTCCGGGCTGTGGGATCGCTTGGTAAGCTCCGCTCAGCTTGAAGGCCGAGACGCCCTGCTCGACAAACTTCCGCAGGTGAGCGTACCAGGACTCCTTATCCGCTTCATGGTCCGACGGCTCTGCTGCCTTGGTCCGGGCGCCTGCCAGCTGCCGCTCTTCATACACGCTCAGGTCATAATCGCAGCCCAGCCATAAGCTAAGCTTGAAGCCCAGCTTGTCCAGCGCTCCGATGAAGGTGTCGGATTTTTTCGCATAAGAGGGAATGCCGAACCGTTCCGGGTGCCAGCTCTTGTTCGCCGAGAAATCGTTAAATTCTTTCATCCATCCCGGCTCCAATCCGATCATGTCGCAAGGAATGCCTTCGCGGCGAAAATTGAGGGCGTCATCGACCATCTGGCGGGCGTTGACCTGCTCATGGCATACGTAGGTCAAGCCGTACGCCCAAATGGGCAGCAATACCGGTTTTCCGGTCACGTCCGTGTAGCGGTCCAGCAGTTGCTCCAAACTATCGCCGACAAAAACAAAGTAGTCCAGTTCCCCGCCTAGTCCTTCGAACGTCAGCCGATCGGGCTGCGTGCAACCGATATCGATTTCATGCTTCCATGTCGTATTGACCAGAAGCCCCCAGCCTTTGCTGCTCATCAAAAGCGGAACGGGAGCGTAACGCTTCACATTCTCCACCCACATGCTCACGCGATGTCCGCGGTGTTGAAGGCGCTCTCTCGACTCATCCCCCAGCCCGTACCATTTCTCGCCGTCCGTCATCGAGAAATGGACCGCAAACCCTGTTCCGGCCCCATACCGGGACGGTGCAGCGTGATTGGTCAGAAGCTCGCCGGACTCCTTGTACAAAGAAAGCATTCCACTTGCAGCCTCGACACGGAGCATTGCTTTTGCAGTGCTCAGCGTGATGCGGGAACCGTCATTATCCGTTATGACATCGCACAAGTGCCGACTGCGGATGATACCGTATCGTTCGAGCGCGGATTCCGGAAAGTCGTTCGTTTCTCTCATACGAATGCGAAACGTATAAGGAGATACGGCTTCCACGCGCATAAAGCCGCCGCTTGCGATTGGAATTACGGTTGAATGAGCGTATTCGTCCAAGTTGCACGGCCTCCTTGTCAGCTAATAGAGAAATTGTCATAACTAGGCGATCGATTGCAATCGATCTTCCTACGTTCTGAATGCGGTTTCATATAGAATGATTGTAAATCGGCGAAGGGAGAGAAAGCAATGGTCAACAGCAAGGTGAAAAAAGCGCGGTGGCATTAGCGGCGACAGTGCTGACAGTGGGAATGCTTGCGGGATGCACAAACGGGCCGAACGAGCCGCCGCAGGAGCCGATCGAGCTTGTCATTTAATATCCGTTTATAAACGATTGGGATGAAGACGGATTAAAAAAGATGATGGGGGAACCGCTCAAGAAAAAATTCCCCTATATCACTCCCAAGTTTATCGTCGGTGGTTCGAAGCCGGGAACAAGCATTACCGAACTGATTGCGGCAGGCCAGAAAATCGACATTATGTTTTTCTCGATCGGAGCGACGCCGCCTACGCTGCTGGATCCGAAAATGGAGTACGATATTTCCCCGCTGATTAAAAAATATGACTATGATCTGAGCACACTGGAGCCGACGACGGTTAATATGGCCAAGCAAATCGCCAAAGACCGTAATACGGCCATGTTCCTCGAAATCACCGGTACGCATGCCGCCCAACTGGAAGGAATGAACTTTGATATCGCTACGTTTCCGGTCTTTAAAGATGCGCCGTCGGTCGGTCCTCAGCGATGCTGCCCCAAAAATACGGTCCTGCGAGCGCAGTAACGAGATATAACAGCATCGCGACGACCGAATTTTACAATGCGGTCATTGCAACGATTACCGGTGTGAAAGATCTGAATACAGCGTTTCGCGATGCCGAAGAAACGGCCAATCAAAAAATTCAGACGGCGAAGCCGAAATAAGTACTGGAAAGGTGCACACTGTGGAAAAAAATCAGATTCATCTATCGCTGCAAAACGGCGAGCAGATGCGAATTCAAGTTATCGCGCCGGATACATTCCGCATCCGCATAAGCGCAGCGGGCGATTTCCGCGAGCCGGCGCTGATCCGTTACGGAATATTGGACAACCGGCAAAAGGCTGCCGTTTGTTCGGTAGACGATCAAGAGCACGTATGGATCATTCGTACGGAACGGGCACAGCTTCGGGTAGAGAAAAGCAGCGGCCGCATCGAACTTACGAATGTCCAAGGGGAGCTGCTGACAAGTCACGCAATACCACCGTGGTCGAACCCGCAGCGCGGGTTCGGCGCAGAGTTCCAGCTAGCTGATGAGGAACGGTTGTACGGGCTCGGCGACGAAACGAGGGAACGTATTCAAAAGCGCGGTCATCGGGCTAACATGTGGGTAGCGAATGTGAAAGCTTACGCTCCGATTCCATTTCTGATGAGCAGCAAAGGCTGGGGGCTTCTCATCAACACGACTTGGAGACATGCCGTAGATATCGGGAGCGCTAAGCCCGACCGGCTGCGATTTTGGGGGCGTCGCGGCGAATTGGACTATTACTTATTCGCGGGTGAAACGCTTGCCGATCTGTTGCAAAGCTACACATCCGTCGCCGGCAAGCCTCAGCTTCTCCCGATCTGGTCATACGGCCTTACATTCGTATGCAATGAGCAGGCAAATGCTCGCGAAATGATCGACGATGCGCTGAACTTTCGCCGGGAAGGCATCCCATGCGATTTGATTGGGCTGGAGCCGGGCTGGATGGAAAAGCATTACGATTATTCGGTGAACAAAAACTGGCATCCGGAGCGGTTTGCCATTCCGAAATGGTTGCCGGACGGAGGGCCTGCCACTTTTTTCGGCGCCTTGGAACGGCTTGGCTTTAAATTAAGTTTATGGCTGTGCGCCGATTACGACCTTAGTTTGCATGAAGAACGGCTAATTCAAACGAATGAGGAAACAACAAGCGTTACTACCGTTTCAGGCGGCGAGGGGGCCGGATTACAAGGCGCGCATCCGGACGATTATGAACAAGATACGGCACTCCAATACCCGGTATATATGGATGGGATCACGAAACGAAGCGAGGCGTGGTATACGCATTTGAACAAGTTTGTGAGACAGGGCGTTTCCGCGTTCAAGCTGGATGGAGCCAAACAAGTTCTCGACCACCCTGACCGGCTGTGGGGCAACGGGATGAGCGATGAAGAGATGCATAATCTGTATCCGCTGCTGCTAGCGAAGCAAATGTACCAGGGCTTCAGGGAGCAAGCCGGACGCAGGCCGATGATTTATACGGCGGGCGGGTACGCGGGCATCCAGCAATATGCGGCCACCTGGGCGGGCGATACCGGCGGAGGACCGAAGCCGCTAGTGTCTCTGCTCAATCACGGGCTGTCCGGTCACGCGAACACGAGCTGCGATATGGACGTATTTACTCCGGCCGGGCTCCATTTCGGATTTCTGCAGCCATGGTCGCAGGTGAATAGCTGGGCGTATTGGCGCCACCCATGGCTGCTTGACAAAGGCATGCTGGCCATGTTCAAGATGTACGCGAAGCTGCGCTACCGTCTGCTGCCGTATATATATGCCACAGCGCATGTCGCCGCCCGCTCCGGTATGCCGATCGTCCGGGCGATGCCGGTCGCTTTTCCCGACGATCCGCATTCGGATGAGCTGCTGCACCAATATATGCTCGGGGATTTTTTTCTGGTCGCCGCCTTTACCGATCAAGTTTATTTGCCGGAAGGAGAGTGGATCGACTATTGGACCGGCAAACGGGTTGTCGGTCCGGCGAATATCGCCTGCGACGTGCCCGCATATGCGGGAGGACCGCTGTTCGTCCGCGCGGGCGCGATTATTCCGACGTGGCCGGAGATGGATTATGTAGGCGAGAAATCCGTTGAGCGTCTCGGCTTGCGCGTTTATCCGTGCGGAGACAGCGAATTTACGCTTTATGAGGACGACGGGACGACCTTTGCATACGAGGAAGGCAAGATCGCGACGACATCGTTCGTATGTCGCGAGCGGGAGGAAGACCTCGCTATCCATATCGGTGTTCGGGCGGGCTCCTATAAAGGCATGCCGGAAAGCCGAAGCTACAATCTCGTTATCGATTCAGAGGAGCAACCGGCACATGTAACCATGGGCGGAGAGGAACTGCCGCAACTGGCGAATTCGGAAGCGGATCGCTTCGACGGCGATGCCGGCTGTCCCGCGCCGGAGGGCTGGATTTATGATCCCGAACGGCGAACGATTCGCCTGACGGTGGCGGAAGACGAGCAGAAGTGCAATCCGCTGGAAATTCGGATAAGGAGGTCGACCCGTTGACGAAAACGACTGCGACTGCGTTAAAGCTCGGGATGATCGGCCTGGATACGTCGCATACGACCGCCTTCGCCCAATTGCTTAACGATCCGCAAAACCCGCACCATGTTCCGGGGGGCCGCGTGGCCGTAGCCTTTCCCGGCGGCTCCCCCGATTTCAAGTACGACTACGTGCCGAAGTACACTGCCCAACTGCGCGACGAATTCGGCGTAAGCATCGTAGACAGTCCCGAACAAGTCGCCCGGGAATGCGACGCCATTCTGCTTGTATCGGTAGACGGGCGCGCGCATCCGCAGCTGCTTGAAGCGATTGCGCCGTATGGCAAGCCTGTTTTTGTCGACAAGCCTTTTGCCGTCTGCACCGCCGACGCCGTCCGCATGTTCGGGCTGGCCGAGCGATATGGGTTTCCCTTGATGAGCGCTTCCTCGCTGCGCTATGCACAGCCGTTGACCGAAGCGCTCTGGGACGGGGAGAGCGGCGCCGTGATAGGCGCCGACACTCAGGGCCCGATGGCGCTCGAACCGACGCAGCCGGGACTGTTCTGGTACGGCATTCACGCCGTTGAAATGCTGTATGCGATTCTCGGACCAGGCTGCATCCACGTGACTGCCGAAACATCGGAGCACCATGAGCTCGTTGTCGGCAAATGGAAAGACGGCCGCATCGGCACGGTGCGCGGCAACCGCAAAGGCAACGGCGTCTTTGGAGCCGTCGTCCACCGTGAAAAAGGAAGCCGATGCATAAACGCGTACGCGGGAACGAAGCCTTTTTACGCCTGCATGCTGGAAGAGGTGTTGACCATGTTCCAGACGGGGGGTTCGCCGCTGGCCAAGGAAGAAACGATCGAAATCGTCCGTTTTATCGAAGCGGCCAACGAAAGCAGGCATAGCGGAGACACGGTCGATTTGTAACAGAAGGAGTCACGGAAGATCGCGATATCGGAGGGATATCGATGAATGGTACCGAGAATATGTGCAGAAGAAAGCTGTTGGCTGCGATCGGAATGGCAGGAGCGGCCGCGGCGGTGGGCGGGATGCAAAGCGGGTGCGGCATCTGGTGAGCGGTTCAAAAGAATGATCGGGTCGGATGCCGTAAGCGTCGCCTGGTTCGGTCGGAGTCGAATTTGTCAACCTGTTCCATAACACGATCGAGCTGGCTCGGTTACCCGTTTCTGCACAAACGTCCTACTATCGGCGAAAAACAGTCTCGGGTTTTACGCCAATCTCATCTCGCTGGGACTGTTTCAATACGGCAAAGTCCATCTACTGCTGAAAAATCAAAATTCGGGCTGGGCGAACGGAAACGAATTTTATGGCGGCTCCTTTGGCGAAGGCGACGACAAAGTGATCGGCGCGAGGCTTATGGCAGGAAAATCACGTTTAAAAGCGGACAATTAAAATGGAATATTTTACAAGGGAGGTTCGATATGGTAAAGAAGAGCTTATACGGATGGAAGGTCGTCCTGCTTGCGTTCATCACGGTTGCGGCAACAGCTTGCAGCGGGGGCCAGAGTACAGGAAAGCAGCAGACGCAGGAGCAGACGCCGCAGCAGGCGCAGGAGCAGAAGAAGCCTCTGGGGCCGATTGAGCTGAGCTTGTTCAGTTTGACCGGGGGGACCCAGGAATGGTTCGATACCACATACGGCAAATATTTATATGAAAAATTTCCTGACATCAAGTTTAAGGTGAGTTTTGCCGGCCAGACAAAAATTGAGGAATATGTCGCGAACAAAAACCCGCTCGATATCGCATTCGGAGCCTACACCACCTACCATCTGAATCTGCGCGAGCTGAATCTGCAAAACGACATTAGCGACTTGATCAAACGAGACAAGGTCGACTTGGCCAAATTCTCCCCTGCCGTCATTGAGCTGCAGCGCCAGATGGCGAACGGCGGGATCTATGGTCTGCCCGCTTTTGTAGGCACCTCCGGCTTGTACTACAACAAGGACTTGTTCGACAAATTCGCCGTTCCTTATCCGAAGGATGGGATCACGTGGGATGAAGTGTACGATCTGGCGGTCAAACTGACGCGGAAAGAAGGAGACACGTCCTACTACGGTTTCGTCAACGATAACTTTTACTTGCAGGTCAACCAATATTCACTGGATCTGGTCGATCCGAAAACACTCAAAGCGAGCTTCGAAACAGATGCCTGGAAAAAGATCGTTCAAACGTTTACTAAATTCATGATGATACCGGGTGTCGATGTTACACAAGCTACCGTTGTCAATTTCAATACCAAAGGTAACGTGGCGATGGCCACGAACTATACCGGCTGCTGCGGAAACACGCCCGGAGCCGCCGTCGCGAACTGGGGCGTTGTCCGAATTCCCGACTTCCCGGATATTCGGAATGTGGGACCGCAAGTATTCCCGAATTACTGGTTTATGAGCTCGATCAGCAAGCAGCGAGACGCCGCCTTCGAGGTAATGAAGTTTATTTCGTCCGAGGAATTCCAGATTTCTCTGAACGCCAGAGGATTGGCTACTGCGTTGAATGATACGAAATTGCACCAGAGCTACGGCAAAGATCTCCCAAAGTATAACGGTCAAAATGTGGCGGCCTTGTTCCCTAAGCATGCCAAGATGTCCAACATTACCGAGTATCAGGTCGTCGCCGCAACAGAGCTGAACACCGCGCTTACGAACATCGCCACGAAGGGCGTTGATCTCAATACCGCTTTGCGCGAAGCTGCGGAGGCAACGAATAAAAAGATTGACGAAGCCAAGACAACAAAGAGATAACAAAACGCTGCTTTTCGATTCGGGGTATTTACCGCAAAAGTGCAACTCGGCCAATACCGACAAGGAACCCTGCTGTACAACGATAACTGCGTGGCTGGCAGCTTTGCGGGTTGGGTCTGCGTTGCCGGCGGTACTCCCGGGTACGAGCCGGAAGCTTCCGCGCTGATAACCGAGCTGCTGCTCCGGTACGTCTGGGCCGAGCTTGGCAAAGAGCCGATGCCGATGCCGCGAATAACGGGCTCTTGATTCGCCCCGCCCGGTACCGAACGAAAAGCACCGCGCCCTTCCTGAGAAGGATGCGGTGCTTTTCAGTGTATGCGGCTTGCGGCCGCCGTCAATGTTTCAGCTCGCCGGGAGTCACGCCCCAATATTTTCGAAACACGCGGATGAAATGGCTCGTATCCTTGTAGCCGAGCAGGTCGGCCGTCTCCGAGACGGTGCCTCCGGCGATCAGCAGCGTTTTGGCCCGTTCCATTTTGCGGGACAGCACGTAATCGTTGAGCGGCTGGCCGATCTCCCGTTTGAACAGCCGGCTCAGGTAGGACGAATTGACGTGCAGCCGTTCGGCCAACGTTTGCAGCCACAACTCGCCACCCGGCTCTTTCTCTATAATGTCGGACACTTGTTTGATCAGCGGATGAATGTTGTCCTTCTTGGCGTACCGCCGGTAGTCGAGGAAGCGCTGAACGGTTCCCCGCATCAGGCCGTACGCATGTTCGCTCCCGGACAGAGCCTGCACGTTGCTGAAAGCGTCGTAGTCTCCGCCGAGCACCGTCTGCAGCGTCCAGCCTTGGCGGTTGCAGACCTGTACGAATAGTCCGTACAAAACGAGCAAGTTAACGCGCGACTCTCCGGCTTCCAATTGACTCTCCATCCGTTCGATCCACCATTGTTCCAAAGCCGTGAACGCTTTAGTCGGATCTCCGGTTTCCAGGCCTATCTCCAGCTCGGCTTCCCATAGCGCACCCGCTTGGATCGGTGACATCTTCGACCCCGGGTCGTCAGCCCAGCAATTTGGCGGAGGCGAGGCGGGACGCATCTTGCCGGAAAACTCCGCCGCTTTTGGTTCCCGGCCCGCACGTTCCACCTCTTGGCCGCCCTGGCTGCAGGCTGCCGCCGATTTCCGGCGCAAGGTTGCATCAAATAAAAATTCGATGCTCAGGTCGTCCGGTTTGTCCGCCTTTTCTTCCGCATTCAGGCGGACGAGCCACGTCGAGCGGTCAAAATGCCAACCGGCATCCGTTATGCCGTTATACGGCGGCTGTCCGACTTCCTCGATAATGCGCCCGTCGACGACGACCTGCAGTGGCTTCGCTGTCACGTGCAGAAACATCTCATATCGGCGCTTTGCCGGCATTCCTTCGTACCGACCCGTCCGTCGGCCGACGGCGATCCTCATCCATTTCTCCGTCGCCCGGCATCTTACGGACGTCTCGGCGACATTGCCCTCCAAATACCCGTAAGTTGTCCCATCATCCTCGATGAGTGTGTAGTTGCTTTCCCCGTAAGGGTATAGATGCAGGCTGATCGTTTCCGGCTGCTTCGTTCCGATATGGGTCACCTCCGGCCATTCGGGAATAATCGCCCCTGCCCGCACGAACAACGGCCCGCCCGCCGGCGCCGGCGCGTTATAGTCGAGCTCCGCCGGTCCGGTATGCCGGCTTCCGGTCCAGTAATCGATCCATTCTCCTTCTGGCAAATATACGGTTTCGGTAAAAGCGGTGACCAGGAAAAAATCCCCTAGCATGTATTGGTTCAGTAGTCCGTCCGCACGCGGATCGTCGGGAAACGCGAGCGGCATCGCCCGTACGATCGGCATGCCGGTGCGGGCGGCCTGATGCGCCGCCGAATAAATATACGGCAGCAGCCGGTAGCGCAGCTTGGCGTACGCTTTGAACGTTTGCAGCAGATCGCGCTCCAGCAGACACGGATGACGCCAATACGCCCAACTGTTTATCTGCGACCATGGCTGCAAAAATCCGAAATGAATGGTCTCGGGAGTGGAAACATCCATATCGGCGGTCGTATGAACATGGCCGGACATGCCGTGGTTCAGCATGGAAACGAGCGCCGCCCCCTTCCCGGAGCTGCCCGCCCACGTTGCGGCGTATTGCTGTATGCCGGTAAAGCCGGACAACGTGTAAATCATCGGCCTGAGCCCGGTCTGTTCCCGGAACCCGACATGCATTTGCTTGGCAAGCAGAAGCGGATACAGGTTATGCATTTCTTCATCGTCCATGCCGTTGCTCCATCGGCGGCCGGGCTGCGGAACCGATTGCCACGATCCGCTCAGCTTGAACGCGGCGACGCCCTGATCGACAAATTTTCGCAAATGCTCGTACCATGGCTCCTCGTCTTCCGTCTCAGGCGTTAGCGCGGCGGAGTACGGGGCGGCTCCAGCCAGTTGCCGCTCTTCGTATACGCTCAAGTCATGAACGCAGCTCAGCAACAGACTCAGCTTGAAGCCGAGCTTGTCCAGGGCACCGATAAACGTTTCCGATTCATTCGAGAACGGGGGAACCCGAAACCGTTCCGGGTGCCAGTTTTTGCTCGTCGACCAGTCGTTCGGCTTTTCCATCCAGCCCGGCTCCAGCCCGATCATATCGCACGGAATGCCTTCGCGGCGAAAGTTAAGGGCGTCGTCCATCATTTCGCGGGCGTTCACCAGTTCGTGGCACACATAGGTCAGTCCGTACGCCCACCTGGGCAGCAGCGCCGGCTTGCCGGCAACGTCCGTGTAGCGGTCCAGCAACTGCTTCGGACTGTCGCCGACAAATACGAAGTAATCCAGCTCCCCGTTCGCTCCTTCGAATGTCAACCGGTCGGGCTGAGTGCAGCCGATGTCGATTTCGTGCTTCCACGTCGTGTTGATCGCAAGTCCCCAGCCTCTGCTGCTCATCAGGAACGGAACGGGAGCGTAGCGCTTCACGTTCTCCACCCACATGCTGGCGCGATGACCGCGATGCTCGATACGCTCCCTCGTTTCGTCCCCGAACCCGTACCATCTTTCCCCGTCGGCCAGCGTGAAATGAATGGCAAACCCTTGTCCCGCTTCGTAGCGGGAAGGCGCGGCATGCCGGGTCAGCAGCTCGCCGGAGGCGCGGAGCAAGGCAAGCGTCCCGTTCGCCGCATCGACCCGTAGTTCCGCCTCGGCGGTGCGCAGCGCGATGCGGGAACCGTCGTTTTGCGCGACCATATCGGCATTGGGCCGGCAGCGGATAATGCCGTATCGTTCCAGCGCGGATTCCGGAAAGTCGTTCGTCGTTCGCATCCGGATCCGCAGCGCGTGCGGGGCTAACGCTTCCACGCGCAAGAAGCCGCCGCTTGCGATCGGAATAACGGTGCAATGGCTGTTATCGCTCAAGTTGCAGGGACCCCCTCGACGGCTGATGAGATACAAGTCATACATAGTCGATCAGTTGCAATAGATCGGCTAACGACGCGAATGCGTTTTCATATATAATCTGATTGTAATTCGACGAAGGGAGAGAAAGCAATGGTCAACAGCAAGGTGCGAAAAGGGGTGTCGGCCGTGACCGCGACGGTGATTACCGTTCTGATGGCCGCGGGATGCTCAGGCGGGGGGACGTTGCAAACGGCGGAAAAGGAAGGAACCGTCAAGGAAGGACAACCCGCCAAGCCGGTCGAACCTCCGCAGGAACCGGTCGAGCTGGTCATTTATTATCCGTACGTCAGCGATTGGGACGAAGCCGGCCTTATGCAGACGTTCGGGGAACCAATCAAGAAGAAGTTCCCCTACATCACTCCCACTTTCATAGTCGGCGACTCCAGGCCGGGCAGGAGCATTACCGATCTGATTGCCGCGGGGCAAAAAATCGACATCATGTTTTGTTCCATCGGCGCGACGCCGCCCACTATCCTTGATCCGAAGCTGGAGTACGATATCACGCCGCTGATCAAGAAGTACGGCTACGATCTGAACAAACTGGAGCCGACGAGCCTAGATATGGCCAGACAAATCGCCAAGGGTGGCCTTTACGGCTTGCCGGCCTACGTTCCGCCTTCGGCGCTGTATTACAACAAGGACATCTTCGACAAATTCGGAGTGCCTTACCCGAAGGACGGCATGACGTGGGACGAGATGTACGAGCTGAACAAGAAGCTGACCCGCAAGGAAGGAGACGCGCAATATTACGGTCTGTCGATGTCGTTCAGCGGTGCGGCGCAGATGAATGCGCGGAAGCTGAATCCGATCGATCCGGCGACAGAGAAGGCGAACATCAATACGGCGGGCTGGAAAAGCTTCGCCGAAAATTTCATCCGGTTCTATCAAATTCCCGGTTACAGCACGTCTGTTGACGTAAGCGCGCAATTCAACCGGTTTTTCAAAGACCGCAATACGGCGATGTTTGTGGAGCTTACCGGCATTCATGGCGCGCTCCTGGAAGGAATGAACTTCGACATCGCTTCGTTCCCGGTATTCGCCGACGCCCCCTCCGCGGGACCGCAGCCTTACCCGACCTACTACTATATTCCGAACACAAGCAAGGTTAAGGACCAAGCGTTCCAGGTCATCTCCTACTTCACCTCGGAGGAGTTCCAGCAGCAGAAAGCCAGGGAAGGGAAGCTGCTGCCTATATTGCAAAACAAGACGGTAAAGGAATCGTTCGGCCAGGACGTTCCGCTGTTCAAAGGGAAAAATACGAAAGCGATGCTACCGCAAACATACGGCGCCCCGAGCGCGGTGACGCGGTACAACGGCATCGCCACGACCGAATTTTACAATGCGGTTATCGCCGTTATCGGCGGGACGAAGGATTTGAATACGGCTTTCCGCGATGCCGAGGAAATCGCCAACCAGAAAATACAGACGGCCAAGCCGAAATAACATGCATAAGGAGCTTGTAGTCGGAAACTAAAATTGGAAGAGGATGTGTATCAATGGATGCAAAGGTGCTAAAGGTTGGGATTATCGGGCAAGGTCGCAGCGGCCGCCATATACATGGAAACCAACTGGTTAAGATGAAAGAGCTTTATGAAATAACGGCAATTGCGGATTCAATCGAAGAACGACAACAGCTTGCAAAGCGCGAATATGGCTGTAACGCTTATCATACATGGCAAGAAATGATTGAAAACGAAAAACTTGATCTCGTTGTGAATGCCGCTCCGAGCCATCTTCACTTTGAAATTTCAATGCAATTATTGGATAGAGGGGTGAATGTTCTTTGTGAAAAGCCGCTTGCGAAAACGGCGGAAGAGGTAAACCGGCTAATAGAGAAATCGAAGAAGTCTAATAAAATCCTTGCGGTCTTCCAAAATGCCCGTTTCCAGCCTGCTTTTATCCAGATTCGCAAGGTAATTGAATCCGGGATACTCGGACGTATTATCCAGATCGATTTTACCAGCAACGTTTTCGCGCGCAGATGGGACTGGCAAACGCTGCAAAGCAGCAACGGCGGGAATTTGATGAATACCGGGTCGCACCCTTTAGACCAAGCGCTACAGCTGTTTGGAGCGGATGTTATGCCGGAAGTCACTTGTATTATGGATCGAGCGAATACGTTTGGAGATGCGGAAGACTATGTAAAGCTGATTCTGAGAGGTCCTGGCCGTCCAACAATCGATCTTGAGATTTCATCCTGCAGCGCGTATCCACGACATCCATTTATCGTACAAGGAACAAACGGCGGACTGTATGGCAGTTTACAGCATTTGGAGTGGAAGTATTTTATTCCGGAGGAAGCGCCCCCGCAGCAGCTCATAAGAGAGCCGCTATTCGATCAGAACGGGAATCCTGCTTATTGCAGCGAAACATTGAACTGGTATAAGGATAGTTGGGATATAACTAATCGTTCAGATTCTATGACGTTAGATTCCATGGAAAAGAACTTGTACAGCAAGCTATATCAGACATTGGTGAATGGCGTTCCTTTTGAAATCACACCGCAGCAGGTGCGGCAGCAAATGATGGTTATTGAAGAATGCCGTCGGCAAAATCCACATATTTATGCTGGGTTATAATAAGAAAGCAGAGGAACATTCGAAATGAAAATAGCTGTGTTTAGCGTGACATTAATCGATTACAGCATCCATGAAGCGATGCGTATAGCGAAGCAGATCGGCTTCGACGGAATCGAAATCGCCGGGAGAGAGCCTCACTTATCAAGTACGACGAGCGCTCCGAGGATCAAGGAGATTAGCTCCGTAGCGGACGGGCTCGGCTTGGAAATTCCGGCGATAGGAGCCTATGTAGGCGGTTTTTCAACGGCAAGCGATCAAGAATGCCAGCAGGCGTACAGCGACTTTGAGCGTATTCTCGAAGCTTCGGGCGTGCTTGGCTCCGATATGATTCGTGTCTCTGCGGGGGGGCCGACCGCATTTTTAGCTCAAGACTATCATTATGCCAAATCGGCTCACTGGCTGAAAAAATGCGCAGAGGCGGCGAACGCACAAGGAAAAAAGATCGTTCTGGAAATTCATAATAATTCGCTGGTCGAAACGGTTGAATCCGGCTTGCGTCTCGTGGGTATGGTCGGTGCGGACAACATCGGGTTGATTCACGATGCAGGCAATATGTACATTACCGACACGGATTATGGAAGAGAATCGGTCATTCAACTCGGCAATAAAATGTTCCACGTTCACGTTAAAGACGAGAAGCGTATAGCTGAAGCGGGCGCACCGGGAACGTTCAGCAATTTGACTAAGCACGGTACCGAGAAGTTTATGCAATGCTTGCTTGGAGAAGGCGCTGCCGATCATCAGCCTCTGTTCGATGCGCTGAAGGAAACCGGTTATTCCGGCTGGCTATCGCTGGAATGCTTTGCACCGCTGCCGGCCTACGAACGGCTGGAGCACGACTTCAACAAAGTGAAGCAAATGTTGGGGCGAGCACGAGTGCAAAGCACCTTCGAAACCGCTAAATAACTCCACAAAGCCGCAAGACCACAAAACGGAGGGATTGTTATGAACGGTACGGACAGCATGAGCAGAAGAAAGTTGCTGACTGCGATCGGCCTGGCTGGCGCCGCCGCCGCCGCAGGCGGCTTGCAGGCGGGGCTGGCGCGTGCGCTCGCGGCCCCGACCGGGGTCAGCGAAGCCGTATACGGGGGAGGGATCGGCTGCTCGAGTTGCGTCATCCCGACCACAATCGCGGCAATTCGAAGCAAGACCGATTCTGGCGTGGACGAGCTTTATTATGTGACCGATCCGGGCCAGGAGGGGCATTTCCGGCTTGACCCGGCCGACGCAGCCTCAGTGGACAATACGGGAACGGTACTCGTTTCGGCATACGGGGAACGGTTTAAGCGGCTGTACGGACGGGAGCCGGTCAACGCGGCCTGGTTCGGGACCAAAGGGGATGGCATCGCAAACGACACCTCCGCCATCCGGCAAGCGATCGCCGCGGTCTCGACCGGGACGGTGTACGTGCCTCCCGGCAGCTATCTGATCAACGATACGATCGAAGTCCCCCCAACTCTAAGCTTCATCTGCGAAGGCGCTCTAGTGTACGACGGGGAAGGAACCGCTGTCAAAATCGGCTCCGACACGGCGTATACGCGAAATAAGACGTATAAGCTCTCCGTCGACAAAAAAACGATTAATTTTGCCGGCAGCTCCGTCGGCGTGGAGTTCGTTAACCTGTACCACAACACGATCGAGCTGGGATCGGTCACCCGCTTTTGCACAAACGTGCTGCTATCGGCGAAAAACAGCCTTGGCTTCTACTCCAATTTTGTTTCGCTCGGCATGTTTCAATACGGGAAAGTCCATGTGCTGATCAAAAACCAAAACAAGGGCTGGGCGAACGGCAACGAATTTTACGGAGGCTCGTTTACAGGCGGCTACGACCAGGCGATCGGGGTCAAATTTGAAACCGACTATAACGGATTGAACGGCAACGCGTTTTATTCGCCGAAATTCGAGATGGGAGTGGGCGGAACCCGCTTTACGGTACCCGTCCATATGGTGAATTGCAGCGGCAACCGGTTTATAGCCGTACGTACGGAGGCGAACAATCCGAATTATTTCGCTTACCTGAAGGACTGTCTGGACAACCATTTCGATTTCACCATGGCGCTCAGTTCAACGAAACTGTACGAGCTGGGAAAATCTTTGCGCAACGCGGTCAACGACAACAAAACGCTGCTGTTCGATTCGGGCTTCATTGCGCAGAAGTGCAATTATTACGAGGGAGACAAAGTGTTCGTGCGTAATCTGGATTTGCTGTCTTTGGACGGGGCGTTTCAGCGCAGCTCCGTCGTCGAATCCGGCGTCTCGCTCGTCACCTTCAACGGGCAAAGCGTCAATTGCGCGACCTTGCGAATGATTCTCAGCCTGTATGTGG
Source organism: Paenibacillus hodogayensis (assembly GCF_039536325.1). NCBI lineage: Bacteria > Bacillati > Bacillota > Bacilli > Caryophanales > Paenibacillaceae > Paenibacillus > Paenibacillus hodogayensis. The sequence continues at coordinate 839,757 of NZ_BAAAYO010000010.1, read as the reverse complement.
ACACTTCGCTTCTGAAAACGTTCCGGTTCGTCAAAAACACCGTACCCGGTACGGGCACACGGCTTCACTTCCGCTGTCTGGACGCAAGCGGCTCGCTGCTGACGGGAGAGAGCGTGCCGGTAACGGCCGGCGATGGCTGGGAGTACAACCGGTACATCGTCTCCAGCAATGAGCCTTATTTATACACCTACTACGGGGGAACGTACACCGAATCCAACGACTCCGTCCTGACCGACATCCGCGTCCATCCCGACGTAAAAACCATTCAGCTGCTGGTGGCGATGAAACAGTTGATCTGCTTTCAAATTTACGGAATTGGAACGACCGGGCCGGAACTGTGCCGAATATGGACGAATTCCAACAACGACCGGGCCTACGCCGCCGCAGCTCCAACGCTGGGCGAATACCGCAAGGGCACCATTATGTACGACGACAACAGCACGGCCGGCGGTTACGCGGGATGGGTTTGCGTGACGGCGGGATCACCCGGCACATGGAAGAGGTTCGGCGCAATCGAAGCTTGATTTCGGTCCGTTCCGATCATCGGCTCGCAGCAGAAAGGTCCCGCCCCCGAATCGACAGGGCGGGGCCTTGCGACGCGGAAAGCCTCACGGGGCCAATGCGTGCCGCCGAGTTGGGTGATCGAGCTCGGCCTTCAATGTGGCTTCCAGCACATCCTTGAACATGTCCCTCAACGTCGCCTGGACCTGATCCACGGACTGAAATTGATGCTCCTTCACCAGTTCCTGAATCGCTTGCTTGCTCCAAAATTTCTCCGCCATTACGTATTCCCTCCGAAATTGAATTATCTAGTATGCCCCATTTGAATCCATTTCAAAGGTTCCACGTTTCATTTTACAGACCTATATGAATTTGTCCCTTATACAGACTGAGCAGTGTGGCCCTATTCATCGTTTCCCACCACAATGGCTATATCAAAGTACCGCTAAAGATCTTATGGTGTATTGGTTTGTGTTCCTCCACATCGAAATGATTGCCTGTGATGTCGGATGCAGTTCCATGTCGCCCCCTTCACATCCCCCCACCCCTTTCCACCTCCCCATGTCCAGAATCGGTTCAGAATCGATCGTTATAATAGTTCTTATGGCCTTATTCGCCTTTATTTGAGCGGGGGAAAAAGGAGGCATTCTGCATGGAATCCTAGAATTCGACAAAAAAATGAATCAATTGCAGAAACGGCAGTCGTTTCATGATAGGACTTTAGAAGGAGGAATAATTGGTGTATAGAAGAAAGCCCGCCAGAAAAGCAATAGCGATCGTTCTAACGCTGATGGTGTTTATGTCGCTTCTGCCGAATCCGTTTTTCGGATACGTGTATGCGGCGGACGATAAGAAGGACTTGGAGGTCAGATTCGGGGCAGGAACACGGATTGGGAACCTGTCCTATGAGGCGGAGAACGCATTCTTGAACTTTTATCATAATCAGACGCCCGGTTTCGTTCAGACCATAACCTCCCCGCATCATCGCACAGGCGATTGGGCAGGGGGCGATGTTTTATTGGGATCGACCGACCAAGATGGCGACGAGACGGCCACGGTACAATTTCAAATCAAGGTGAAAGACAATCCCGTCCTGAAAGCTCTTGCTCAAAGCGGGCACGCCGAAATTTTGTTCGGCTATAATCGGATTTATTACCATTCCGGGGGCGTATGGCCCTTCGACTGGAAGAGAAACAGTACGATCCGCTTCGAGTTGAATGACCAAACCCGGCTGTACGCCACCACTTCAGGCGACGAGGATGACGTAGGCCCCGGGAGCGGGTCCGCAATCATTAATGAAAATTCCGTCATTAAGATAACGGTAACCGGCGGGAGAAGAAAGGACGGCGAATCCCCGACGGGTGCTTCGGGGGTGTACATCAAGTTCCAAGACAAAACCCGTCCGACCCTGACCGGCTACACGTTCGACGGCAACGGGGCGCAGCGCCAGAACAATGCGGGCCAACGGGAGCTGTACGTCAAGCAGGATGAAAACATTACGCTGGCTTTCGACTTCAGCGAGCCGGTTATGACGACGGCGATCGACCCGCAAAACAGCGACTACTTTTTGCGCCATCCGCTGTTTGTGAATCCGGACGGAGACGGTCTGCCGGCTGCGGGCCAGCCGCAATATTTGAAAAACATTACGTTTGACGCCAATACGCTAAAGACGGTCCACAGCAGTATCGCTTACCAGTACAAAGGCGTCAAATACCATCACAGCGGCAACAATGCGCTGGAGCCCAAAGTGTTCGGTCCGACGACGAATGTCGCGCCGATCGACCAGTCGCTGGAGGAGAAGCTCAGGGGCGCCGTTCTTACGGATGCCGCGGGCAATTTGGCCGACATTAACTGGCCCGCCACTTCGTTCTCCCGAAAAGCGAGCAACGCCAGCAATATTTACCTGAGAGGCAAATCGGTCGATCCGTTCAACCCGAATGCCGGTCTCCGGGTGATCGTCGATGCGGTTGCGCCCAAATATTCGAAAGGCGCCAACGGCATCCAGCCGGAAATATTGACCGGATCGACGGTCAATAACGGTGACGTCATCCTGTTCACCGTCCAATTATCCGAGGAGACGGTCGTGAAGAACGGCTATCTTCTGGAAGATACGTTCCTGAAATTCAACAACGGCATGAAAGCGAGATACGATTCCGGTGCGGGCACGGCCAATTGGACGTTCAAGATGACCGTCGATCCCGGCGTCGCCGTGGAGACGCCGCTGCTCAAAGTCATTGCCCTGAGCAACGAGGCCAAGCTGGACGATTCGGACTTATACGTCATCTATGACTATGCGGGCAACCCGCTTATTCAGCCGGCGGATTACGAGGGCATTCACCGGGACGGCAACGAAACGAACATCAACTCGAAGATCGATTGGGCCGGCTTGTCCATCGATAACACGCCGCCGGTTATTTCCTACCAATACGAAGCAGGCGGGGCGAACGATACGACTTACCTGAAAAACGGCAAAGTGACGATCGACGCCAACGATCCGCCGGTGATGGTTCCGTCTCTCGACCCGCTAACCGACCTGCGCGGCACGCTGCGGCCGAGCAACGGCATTTACCGGCCGTCCAACGTAACGGGCGCCGGATCGCCGGCCGTCGGACTGGTGTACTACACCTGGACGCGCTCCCCCGGCGACCCGTTCCAAGCCAGAACGGCGGATCAGAACGCGGCTGTCAAACGCTATTCGCTGTCGGCCAAGCAGCCGTCGCAGGAACTGTACCCCGACGAGTTTGCCGGACTGAACTTGTCCGTCGCCAACAACAAGACGAATATGATCGCTCCTCCGCCGGAAGCGTTGACCGAGCAAGGAAGCGGAGAGTGGTATTTGCATACGTGGACGGCCGACATGACGTGGGACACGGCCAGAGAACGGATGCAGTACGAGAAGATGAAGACTTACAAGCAAAACAACGCGGCGCAGTACGAAGCCTGGAAGCTGGAAAAGGACGGCTCCGACGCCGACAAGACGTTCTACGCCGATAACAAGGCGATGATGGCAGTCGGCCAGTATGGCGACGTTAACGTATGGCCGTTGGACGATTTCAAGCACGACGACTCCAACTGGACGTACAACCGGACCGTTCTGAAGCTGGACAATAGCGGACCGAGCATTTTGCTGGCTGCAACGAGCGGCGACAAAACCGCCAATGTCCAAGCGACCATCCAGATGACGGACGAGCACAGCGGCCTCCAAAACGGCTGGTACGCCTGGGTAAAGGCGGGCAGCACTCCGTTGGCTTGGAACGAAGCCGTCCTGACCGGCGGTCTCGTGACGGTATCCACGCTCAATGAAGTGGCGGAGGACGGCCAATATTCGCTATATGCGAAGGCGGTCGATTTTGCCGGGAACGAGCGGATCGTCAATTTGACCGAAGCGAACCCCGTCACGGTCGATTCGACTAGCCATGTGAAAGGCCGCTTCACGCCGATTCCCAACACCGGCTATACGAAAAGCACGGACGTCGTGTTCCACCTCAGCGGCCTGTCGTCGATGAGCGTAACCGGCGTGACGTATGTGACTTATGCGACGTACGGACCGAATAGCCTGTCCGGTCTGACCGGTACGGCACCCGTCGTCTCTTATGCATTCAGCGCCAGCTCGGTTCGTCCGGAGAGCGCGTCCGCGTACACCGTTTTCCAGTCTTGGAGCGATGACCCGCTTACGGGCGAGCGCAACTATACGATTCCGGCGGATTCGTCCAAAAACGGCATTCACTATATCCATATCCAGGTCAAGGAAGCGAATGCCGACCGGTACTACTATTTTTCGATCGCGTATTATTTCGATAACCAGCCGCCTGCGGTGACGTTCAGCAAGCAGTCCGTGCCGTACCCGCAAGCGTCCCACGCCGTGACGGTGACGGTAACCGAGCCATACAGCACGAACGGACTCCGGCAGCGGTACCAATGGGTAAAAGGGGACGCTCCGCCGCCATCGGCCAGCTCCGAATTGTGGATCGATCTTCCGGCCGGAGGGCTGGTCGTCATTGACGACAAAGCGCTGCTGCCCGGGGAAATCGCCGATTTCCGGCTCTATGTCCACGCCGTCGACGGTGCCGGCAACGAGACGCTGACGGCCACATCGGGCCAGTTCAAAGTATCCCGCGCGGGAGGGAAGGACGATCCGCCCGCTCAGACGACGTCGGACCTGATCTATTTGTACGGAGATGCCGATGACGGCTATACGGCCATCGTCAAGCTGGGGCTGGATACGATCGATAAAGCCGGTTATGCGTACTCCATGTCTCCGGATGGGGGGGATAGCTGGGCCAAGTGGCGTCCGTATACGAACTTCGTGGCGGTGAAGGTGCCGACCGGCGACGTCTCCAAGCTGAACATCCAGGTGAAGTACAAGACGCCGGGAGGCTCCATGAGCGCGCCGCAGAAGCTGGACGTCAAGGCCGTGTCGGTCGAACAGCCCGTCTATGCGCTGGCTGCTCTCAGCACGACCCGTCCGGTGCATCCGACGATCGGCGTAGGGATCGACGTGACGCCGCCCTTAGGCATTAAGGTCGTGCCGTCATCGGTCAATCCGTCCGTTCCGGTGCGCAGCGGCAACAAATTTACGGTAAGCGAGAACGGGACGTACAGCTTCGATCTGACCGATACGAGCGACGCGTCGCGCAAGGACACGCTCTACGTCGTCGTCGACAACATCGACGGCATACCGCCCATGGCGTCGGTCAGCATACTCAATACGGCCCCGACCAACGGCAGCGTTCTCGTACAGCTTGAACCGAGCGAGCCGGTCAAGGTTACGAATCACGAGGGGCCGATCTATACGTTTACCGAAAATGGCAGCTTTACGTTCCAATTTCTCGATGAGGCGGGCAACAGCGGCACGGCAAGCGTAACGGTGGACAATATCCGCAAGGAAAAGCCCCGGGCCAAGATCGTCCGTTCCTACGCCTACGGGGAGCTGGGCAGCCAAACGTTCGGCACGATTCGCGACGGCAACGGCAGCGTGCTGCTGTCCTCGGGCGTAACGCTGGCCGTCGAGAAGGAGGACCCGCAGGCGGAGGACATTACCGTCGTCGGCGGGCAGGCGAGCGTCGTGTTGCAGCAGAACGGTTCGGTTTCCTTTACGGTAGCCGACCGGTTCGGCAATACGGAAGTGCTGCGCGAAGAGGTGCAAACGATTGTGTCTGCACTGCCCGAGCCGGAGCAGATTACGTATACGTTCGTCGACGAGTCCGGCAATCCGCTGCCGGAGGAGCAGATTGCGACCATTGACGGCAAGCGTTACGCGAAAGGAAAAGTAAAAGCGACCATCGTCGGCCGAACGTCCGCTCCGAATGCGGTGTTCTCCGGTACGTCCGCCGTTGAGGAGAACGGGGTGTACCAAAACCGGATCAGCGGTCCAGACGGAAGCTATACGTATTCCCGTTTTTATTCGGCCAACGGCAGCACGGCCGTCGCTTTGTCGGACTTGCTCGGCAATGTGACGAAAGTTCCGCTAACCATAGAAGGAATTGACAATAAAGCGCCGGAGCTGGTCCTTGGCCAAGCAACTGTCGCCATCGCCCAGAACAAGCCGGGCTTCGACTTCCGCACCGATCTGGGCGGCTTCCGGGTAAGCGACAATGTGTCCAAGCCGGAGCGGATCGCGGTGACGATAAGCGGGCTGGACCTGGGCAAGCTCGGGAGGCAGCGGGTCGCCTATAAGGCGGCGGACGAAGCGGGCAATGTCGCGACCGTCTATCAGGACGTGGTCGTCGTCGGCGAGACGGGCATGAGCATTATGGCGGACGGGGTACTGATCTCCGCATCGTCCGGCGAATCGGCGCTATTCGACCGCAACAAGCTGACGTTCCGCGTGACCGGCTTCGACCGGATGGACGTGAACGGGCAGGAGCGCGTCAACGAGTGGGCTACGTACGATTTGATGTACCAGTCGGGACTGTACCGCGAAGGGCAAATGAAATATATCGCGGAGCGGGTCAGCTACCAGGATCTGCTGAACGGGCAGTTTGCCGTGACGTTTCCGCAGACGGGCTGGTATACGATCATCGTGCGCAACCAGGAGCGGGAGCGGGAATATGCGACGTTCTTTATCGGCAGAAAAGAATAGCAGGCTACTCTTCATTCAGAAACAGGAGGCGCTCAGGTGAAGCTCGTCAATAGGACGCTAGCACTCTTACTTGTTTTTATACTTCTTGCAAGCTCGCTGACCGGCATCACGACGGTGCTCGCCGCGGAGGCGAGCACACCGAACAAGACGGTGCTGCAAAACGATTTCATTAAAGTTACGGTCGACAACGGCACCGGCCGCTTTGGCATCCGCACCGTGGAGGGCCAGCCGATCCGCAAAAACGACCAGAACGTCAACATGCTGTTCCGCGGCGACGATCCGGAAACGTCCTTCACGACGTTCCGGATCGACGGAACGGATTATATTTTCGGCAACCCCTACAAATTCGCCGCCAATTTCTTCTCGGAGATTACGAAGCCGCGTATTGTCGTCAATTCGGACGGCACGCAGCAGATCGAGACGGTGTGGAAAATCAAGGGCGTCGAGATCAAGCAGGTGTTGATGCTGTACTTGTCATCCGCGGACAAGACAAGAGCCGGCAACGTCAATGTGCGCTATGAAGTGTTGAACCGCAGCGGAGCCCAGGTCGAGCTCGGATCGCGCATATTGCTCGATACGATGGTCGCCGGCAACGACGGACCGGAGTTCCAGATCGGCACGGCGTACAAAGTGCCGCTGATGGTCGAGCGCAAGCTTGTCCATAATCCCGAAGCGGACCCGAACATCTCTGAGGAGGACCGGGCGCTGTATAAGCTGCCTCCTTACTGGGTCATGCGGGACAAGCTGGATTTGTCCAACCCGCTCGCTACCAATGTGGTGGCGTACGGCTTCAACAATTTTGCCGAGAACAACATCCATATCGTCGACGAGATGATCGTGGGCCATTGGAACGGACTCGCGAACACCAAATGGGATTACACGCCGAACGGCAACCTCGATTTCACGAGGGATACGAACGATTTCGGCACGGCCGACTCCGCGGTTGCTTTTTATTGGAAGCCGAAGCCGCTGGCGAACATGGCCGCGCAATCGTTCGAAACCGTATACGGACTGGGAGAGATTATCGAGCCGGACAAGGCGTTCTCCATCCGTTTCATGGACACGGCGCAGCAATTGGCGACGCTCGGGGACAACAGCGATTATGCCGACGAGGGCGTGTTCGATATTACCGCCGAGGTGGAGAACCTGGCGATGTTCAATATGGAGCATACGGACATCACGGTGCAGCTGAGCTTGGAAAGCGGGCTCAACTTCGTCAAGCTGGACGAGGCTGGGAAGATCGTGCGGGACAAGAACGGCAAGGTCGCGACCGAAGCGTACCGCAGCAAGGAGCTGCAGTTCATCAAGCCCGCTACGCCGGAGGAGGCGGCTCAGGGCATCAAGCCCAAATACAAGCCGGGCGATACGATTGTCGCTTCCTTCAAGGTGCAGGCGAAGGGCAAGCCGTGGCCGACTACGAAGGAATACTTGATGACGGCGAGAAGCCCGGAGACGCAAGGCAAGGTCGAGGGCATCGAGGACGAGAGCATCAAAGCCCAATACGAGTCGAGCAAGGCGAATTTTATCCTGCTGCCGCCGATCGGACAGGCGGCCGCCACTTACGCGTACGGGCTTTCGCCCAAAGAGCTGTTCAGCAGCGACGTAAAATATTTGACCGTCAACCTGACGAATATCGAGGCATACACGGCCGGCAGCGCCAATGCCGAACCGAACTTCGATCTGTTTTTGAAGGAGAAGCTGACCGGCAAACGGTACAAGGTTCCGGTAAAGGAGTCCGTCATTCTCCAGCCTTCGGACGACGGCTTCTCCGGAGACATGCGCATCACCTACCGCGGCGGAGCGCTGGTCGACAGCGCCGGCAACGTACTGCAAGGCGGATTGGGGGCCGATCTGCCGCTCGGCGAATACCAGGTCGAGATCGTCTTTAAAGGCGAAACCGGGGGCGATGCGGAGATCGCCGCCATGTATAACATCACGACGAAGCAGACGTTCAGCGTGACCGACAATCCGCAATCCCGCATCCGGGAAGCGGGACTGCTGGCCGTTTACAAGCAGAAGGTCGATTTATCCCACGTGACGCCTTCGATTGGCGGCAATCTGCTGAAGGAAATCAACGAAGCTTTCCCTGGAAAGCCTTTTGCCAGCGGCACCGACTTGTACAGCGCCGTTACCGTTTATAAGTCGGCCAAGCAGTACGTAGGCGCGGCCAGCAAGGCGCTGGACCCGAAATTCAAGCTGAATGAATTCCTGTCCGACGATTCCTTGAAGGAGGTTCCGGCCTACCAGTACCGGCTGTTCGACTCGCAGCAGGAGTACGACCGCTTTTTTGACGAGACGGACGCGCGCGGAGAACCGGTCCGAGAAATGCTGGTCAACGTGCGCGGCATGATCAAGCAGGTCGGCACGGGTACGGATCAGCAGGTTGTCGTTGACACGAAAACCGAGCCGGCGATCATTAACGATTCCGTCGCGTACAAAGGCAAGGATATGGTATTCGTTCGGGGCAAGCTGGATATTTTCAATGCTGCCTCGGGTGTGAACGGCTACAATACGATGCCGTTTTTCGACACCTTGTTCGTCAAGGGCGAAGGGACGCTCAGCGTGGCGGGCAGCGGCTTTATTTTCCACCAGGGCGAATGGACGCTGGATTTCTTCAACGGTTTCAACAAAACGTTGGGCGAAGGCTACGTCATCGAGAATCAAATATTTCCGGACAGCGAAGACAACGAAGAGGACGACAGCCTGAACGGCACGCTCAGCTGGGCGGTGGGGGCGCTTGGCGACCGGCTTAATCCGCTTCGCCAGCTCATGCTGACTCACGTGTACTTTAACAAGCAGAGCTTATTCGCGCCGCCGAGCTTCTCGATTTCCGGCTTCGGTTTTTCCTTCAACGATTTCATCCTGCGGCAGGGCGGCATTTCGTTCGGCGGCAAGCTTTCGATGAAAATTGTCGATGCCGAGGTGCGCAACGTCATTTTTAACAGCAAAGGGTTCGTGGGGGTGGACGCGGGGTTGAAGTTCGACCTGAGCAAAGACCTCGGCCTGTTCGAAGCGAAGAAGAAGGACGGCAAAAAAGCGGACAAGAAGGGCGCAAGCGGCGAAATCAACGTCGTTCACTACGTGCAGGACGTGCCGGACGTCTCGAACCGGTACGGAGTGAAGTTCAAGGCGGACATTAAAGCGCTGGAAGTGCAGGCGGAGCTTTCCTTGAAAAAGGTGGCCGACGGCCGCATCCTGCCCGACGTAATCGCCTTCGGCACGACGCTCGGCAAGCCGGGGGTGCTCATTACGGGAGCGACTTACTTGACCGCCGTACGCGGTGCGGTGCGCGAGCTGGCCGACACGATCGCTGGGGGCACGAGCAAGGACCCGTTCCCGCTCGTTGTCCAAGCCGGCGTCAGCATGCGGTTCGGCATCGCGCCGGCATACCATTTCGGCGATATCGACATGACGGTGAAAAGAACGGGCATCGCGCTGCAGGGCAAGCTCGACTTCTCCGTCAAGATGGACCCGGATAAGAAGGATCTCGTGCCGATGATCAGCAAGGCGCTGCTCGAAGCCCAATGGGTGACTCCATGGTTCGTACGGCTGCAGGCCGAGGTGGACATCGGCGGCTGGGATGTCATCGTCGGCAAGGCGGGCATCTTCGTCGGACAAAATCTCGAGAAAAACAGAACGGACTTCGAAGGCTATCTGGGAGCCAAGCTGCAAATACCGAGCGGCGTGCCCGTCGTCGGCGGCTTGCCGCTGGCCAGCGTGTTCTTCGGCATCAACAACGATAAAATATGGGGCAGCGTAGGCATCCTGTTCATCTCGCTCGGCGTTACGTACTACTGGGGCGGCGGCGTCGAATTCGGCACCTCGGGCGAAGGATTGCCGGAAGGCTTCGTTCATTTGCTGGTGGAAGATCCCGAGCGCGGCCCGCAGCTGCTCGTCATCGGGCAGGGAATGGAGACGATCGCGACCTCGCGCATCGATACGGAACAGCAAACCCACGAGATCGTCTACCGCGATGTAGCGGAAGGCGTCAAAATTCTCGACAACGGTTCGCTGAACATGGGAATTGGCGGCATTAACGCGAAAAACGGCGGACGCGTGCACGAAATACCGCTGGATGCGGTAACCGGCAACGCGCTGATCGAAATTGAATACGAGAGCAAGGACATGCCGGCTTTTACGGTCAAAGACGCCGCAGGCAGGTCGTATCCGGTCGTATTCGACGACAACAACACGAACCCGCAGGCCAACGCGTTTCATCAGATTGTGTCCAGCAAGGATAGCTCCAGCAAAGTCGATATTAAGCGGGCGTATGTCATCGTTCCGCAAAGCCAGGCCAAGCTGGGGGGCAAATGGACGCTGACCGCGGTATCCCCCGTGGAAACGCGGCTGCTGAACGTGCCGGTCGGACCGGAGCTGAAGAGCGTAAGCCTGGCCAAGAACAGCTCCGACGCCAACGTGTTTACCGCGGGTTGGAGCGTGGACAACGCGAAGGCGGGCGACACGGTCAATCTGTACTTGACGAAGGATGCGGTTTCGACGGCAACGACGAAGCTCGCGGACGGCAAAGAAGTGCTGGAACCGGGCGAACCGGGCTTGCTGATCGCCAAAAATGTGCCTGTGGCGCAGGGCGGAGACGTTACGGGAGTGACAAGCAGCGGCAGCTATTCCATCGATGTGACGCGGGTTCCGCTGCTCGGCGATACGGAAGACATTCGCGGCCTGCTGCAGCAGGGAAGCTACTATGTGCGCGCCGAGCTGAAATCGAACGCAGGCTTCGGCACGAAGACGTCGGTCGAGAAATTCGATATCGTCGACCCGCTGGCGCCTGCCGAAGTAAGCGAAGTGGACATCAAGCCGGCAGGCAACGGCTACTTCGCGCTTTCCTTCAAGCCGGGCGCGCCGCGGCCGGGTCAAGAGCCCTTCGAGCGCAGCTACCGGATCGAAGCGCTGCAGGAGGCGGGCGGCAAGCTGGCGGCTTATCCGAACTTTGCCGAGCAGCTGCTGACCGAAGCCGAGCTGGCCGGTCATTGGAACGCGGCGAGCGGCAAGTACGAAGGCATCCCCGTCGGCGGCTGGACGGCGATGTCGACTTCGGACGAGATCAATCAGGGAAGCTTGAACGGAACGACGCTCGATTTGAAAAACGTAACGTACTCCGGCCTTAAAGTCGGCGAAGAGTACGTGATCGGCGTGACGGCGGCGACCAAGCCGCCGAAGGACGCCGACAAGCATGAGAATGTGCATTACGCAGGCAGGATCGACAGCGGCAAGAAGCTGCTGCCGGTGCCGGCCAAGCCGAAGCTGAAGACGGACGAGGCGGCAGCCGCCGTCTCGATCGCAGCGGCAGACGGAACTAGCGGGTTCGATCAGCCGGCTTATATCGAGCGGCTTACGAATAAAACCGAGCAGACGATCGACGTTTCGTCGGATCAGCGGAACGTCGTCGTGGAAGCTTTTTACGCCGAGCAGTCTCTCGGTTCCACGGCTTTGACGAATACGGCGAACGGCAGCCGCGGGACGCTCCGCTTCGACCGGTTCAAGACGGACGGCCCGTATGCCATTGAGCTCGTTTCGACCAACACGGACACGGGCGATGTGTCGGTAACGATGCTGTACTTGACGGTGGACACGAGTCCGCCGATCCTGTACATCGACGAGCCGTCGACCGGAGTCCGGTCGAAAAACGGACTGATTACCGTTTCCGGCACAACGTCCAACGACGCGGTCCTGACGGTGAACGGAACCCGGCTGACGGTTGCGGACGACGGAAAGTTCAGCGGTCAGGTGAACGTATCGGGCGCGGAGCCGGCGGTGACGCTGGCCATCGTCGCCCGCGACGGCGCAGGCAACGAGAACCGCGCCGACGTGTCGGTGACAAGCGACTCGTTCCGTGTGCCGGTAGCCCTCGTATTCAAGAGCGCGAAGACTCTTCAGCCCGGCGAAAAGGCGGCTATCGAGCCGTATTTGCGCGTTCCAGACGGCAAAGACGGACAGGGCAAGCCGAAATTCAAGGAAATCGCCGTGCCTGCCGAGGACCGCAGCCGGTTGAGCTACGAGGTGACGACGGGCGATGCGATAAGGCTGGAGAAGGACGGCACGATGACCGGGCTGAGCGTCGGCTCGAGCCTGATTACGGCCCGATACGCCATCTCCGATAGCGTCTCCCTTGAGGGAATGCTCGCGGCTTCCGTCGAAACGTCCAAGCCGGCCGGCCTGGGGGCGATCGACGCCTACACGGCCGCAGTGACCGGAAACACGTCCCGCACCAAGGTCGTTATCCGTTCGGCCGGAGATTTGACCGGACGCCAGCTCGTTTACCGCGTGTATCCGAATCGCTCGGAAGCGGTCATTCCGCAATGGAATCAGGACATCAGCGCATGGAGCTTCCTGCCGCAGAACGGGGAGATCGCCGCAAAGTCCGGCGATACGGTCATCGTGGCGACGAGAGCGTCGTCGACCAAGCGGGCCGACGCCGCAAGCGGCTTGCTGACCGCGGCTATTTGGAGCGCTGCGTCTCCAGGCATCGGCGGCGGAGGCGGTGGAGGAGGCGGCTTCCCGTCAGCGGGCAAAAGCGGGCTCACCGTCAACGGGCAAGCTGTCGAAGCGGAGCGAAAGGGAGACGCGCTGACCGCCCGCATTAAGGCAAAAGACGCGGCTGCCGACGCCGGCAGCGATATCGTGGTAGCCATGAATGACGCGTCGGTCAAAAACTATACGTTCCGCTTCGAGCGGGAGATCGGGCAATGGGCTGTCCGCAATAAGAAACATATTGTGATCGAGCTGCCGACAGCCCGCCTGGTCATTACGCCGGATATGCTGGCCGGAATGAAGGAGGAGCTCGAAGTCAGGGTCGCTCCGAACGGAGAGGCGGAGCTCGCTGCGCTGAAGGGGATAGCCGGCTCCGTGGAAGCCGCTTTGCTGGCGGACGGGCAGGGCGTAACCGTCGAGACGAACGTGCCGGAGGCGAATTGGAACTCTTATCTGGCTCTGCGGCTTCCTGTTCCGGAAGGATTGCAGCAAGGCGACATAACGGCGGTTATTACCGCAAATGCGGACGGAAGCTGGACCCCGGTGCCCTGGAGGCTCGATGAGGGCGAGGGGCAGGCTTACGTCGATGTACGCCTGACCGGCAGCGGCAGCGTTGGCTTGATTCGCAATACCAGAACGTTCGGCGACGTGGCTGCGGATTTCTGGGGCAAGGCGGTTATCGACGAAGCGTCGGCGAAGCTGTTCGTGCAGGGCAAGCAGCCCGACCGCTTCGATCCGGAAAGCCGCATTACGCGAGCGGAATACCCGACGCTGCTGCTTAGGGTCGCAGGCTGGATGAGCAAGACCGGTACGGCGAGCTTCCACGATGTGAGCGAGAACGATTGGTTCGGCCGCAGCGTGTCGGTGGCCGCCCGTATGGGTATCGTGAACGGGCTGGAGGATGGCCGCTTCGCTCCGGAGGCGACATTGTCCCGGCTGGAGGCGATGACGATGGCCGGACGGCTTCTGAAGGCGCTCGGCATCGGCGAGGAGATCGGGGAAGAGGAAGTCGAGCGTATTCTGGATGCTTACGGAGACAAGGAGCAGATTCCGGATTGGGGGAAAATTCCGGTTGCGCTCAGCATCAAGGCGGGCATCATCGAGGGGGATAACGGTCTGATCCGTTCCGCGGATTCGCTGACCCGGGCCCAAGCCGCCGCAATCGCCACCCGGCTGGACCGTTATATAACGGGCAAATAAACATTGAGGATATTAACGAAGGCGGTGCATAGATGGTTTTGAAGCGCAAAGCGGTATATGCGGCTCTGTTCGCCGTGCTGCTTCTGACGGTATCGGCTTGGACGGGGCTGCGATTGTTCCGGGCCGAGGCTGTCTCGGGAACGTGGCTGGAGCATGCGGATACGGACTGGTATATTTCGACATACGCATCGTTTGTTATCGATACGCCGGAGAAGCTGGCCGGCATCGCCAAGCTGGTCAACGAAGGGAAACGGGCGGATGGCACGCCCGTTCAGGTCAACGGCTTCAGCGGCAAATTGCTGCAGGTTGACCGCAATCTGGACTTGTCCGCCTATGCCTGGGTGCCGATCGGTACGGCATCCAGCCCGTTCAGGGGCAGCTTGATCGCCCAAGGCGGGCAAGTGTTTACGGTGTCCGGCATGAGCATCACCGGAGGCGCTATTTACGCCGGGCTCGTCGGTTTCATGGACAACGGAACGGTCGGCGGCTTCGTATTCGCCGGCAATGGCACGATTTCGGTAACCGAGAACGTCTACGGAGGAAGCGTGAGCAACGACGTGTACGGCGGGTTGTATGCCGGCGCAGCCGTCGGAAGGATGATCAACAACAGCGCGGTGTACAATGTGACGAATCAGATCGCGTTGAACGTCAATGCACTGTCGACGAGCGTCTACGCAGGCGGCATCGTCGGTTCGGGCGAAGGAAGCGTCTCGAATTCGTTCAATCAGGCACCAGTCACCGTAAGCGGAGCGAACGCCCATGCGGGCGGTATCGTCGGCCGTGCGGATAACGGCGGATTGAAAGTCAAGAAAGCGACCAATAACGGGGCGGTGGGCGTGAGCGGCAGCGGGGCGCTGCATGCCGGCGGTATCGCCGGGTCCGCGCTCGGGTCGATAGTTATGGCTGAGGACAATACGCCGCTCGTTAATACGGCAGCCGTCAAGATTGCCGGCGGGCAGACCGGTTATGCTGGCGGTATCGTCGGCAAAGCGGGCGGGGAGGCTTCGTTCTCGAACAATACGACGAACAGCGGAGCGGTCGAGATCGAAGCGGCGTCGGCGAGCGGCACGTATGCGGGCGGTCTCGCAGGCGCCATAACGGCCCAGCAAATCGATCCCGTGTTTTCTCTGGCTTTCGCCAATACGGCGCCCGTCGTCAACCACGGCGGCGCCAACGTTCATACCGGCGGGCTTGCCGGTCTGATCGCCAGCTCCTTTACCTGGGAACAAAGCTATGTGAATACCGTCGGCATTACGGCAACGGGCAGCGGCCCGATGTATACCGGCGGTCTGATCGGACACATTACCGGCGATTTGCGGTTCGGCGGCTTTGCCAAAAACACGGCGCCGATTGCCGTATCGGGCGGAGCTCTGGCGGCGAAGCCGGACGAAGCTTACACGGCCGGTCTGGTGGGCTATGCGGGCGGCCGCGTGCTGTTCGACCATCCGGCGGCTCAAGCTTACGGTAACAGCGGGGCCATAACGGTACATGGCGGAACCGGGTTGTATACGGGGGGCGTTGTCGGCAACCGGGCTTATGCCAGAACGTCGGGCGAGCCGAGCAGCAACGTATACAGTACCGCCAAAATAACGGTAATCGGGCAAACGAAGCTGTATACCGGCGGCTTTATCGGGCTCGTGCCGAATGAAGGCGCCGATAAGGCGATATCCGGCGCTTCCTTCACTAACGAAATCGAGGTAACGGGCGCCGCATCGGATGCGAGCCACACGATCAGCACCGGCGGCATTGTCGGCTATTACGTCAACGGCAGCGGCAGCGGAACGGTCAATCAGTCGTCGTTCCAGGGCAAGCTGACCTCTACCGGCGGCTCCTACGCGTACACGGGGGGCATCGCCGGCTATATGGACGGAGGCAAGATAACCGGCGTTCAGGTCGGCAATACGGCGGCCGACTACGCGGCCATTCGGGCCGACGGCGTAATCGGAGGCGTGGCCGGCTATTCGAAAGGAACGATCGATACGGCTGCCGTCGTCTTCACGAAGCTGACCGTCCGGACGAAGGACGGCTCGGCAGGCGGCATAGCCGGTAAGGCGCAAGGCGTCATCCAAGCGGCAACGGTCGGAGACGCGGCTTATGCAGACGGCTACAGCGTGCGTGTGGAAGCGGACGTGCGCAACGCTCCGGACGGCATCGACCGGCTGACGGCCGGGGGGATCGTCGGGCAGAACGAAGCTGCCCTGACGATTGCCGCAAGCGCCGTCGAGAACGTCGGCTTGCTGAACGAAAGCGGCCGGAGCCAATATACGCTTGGCGGCGTAGCCGGCTCGTTGACGGGCGAGGCGTCGGTAGGCGCTGCCGGTACGCCTGTGCGGGTCAAGCAGCTGAAATTCGAGATCAAGTCCGACGATAGCCGCATAGGCGGAGCGTTCGGCGCGAGCCGCGCTCCTATCGCATATGTGAAAACCGAGCAGCTGGATTTCCGCATTACGGCGGCAAATGCCAGGGCGGGGGGCATTGCCGGCGTTTACGATGTCGCCCCGGGAACCATTCCGGCGGAAGCTGTGCACGGAACGGGCGAGCATCCGCTTGTCGCGTCGGGAATCGCATTTGATTCGCAAGGAACGGCTGCCCGGGTCGGCGGTCTGTTCGGGGAAAATAGCGGCTTCACGCAGAGAGGGCTGGCCGAGCGGATCGCGATCGGTTCTAGCGGCGCTTCCAACCGGGTCGGCGGCATAGCCGGAAGCAATTCCGGCACGCTGGAAAACAGCGAAAGTCGTCATGCGGTCATTTCCGTGCAAGGCATGGCGGCCGAGGCAGGCGGGGTGGCCGGACATTCGGAAGCGCCCGCAGGCGGCGCTGCCGCGGCTGTCGTGAGCGGAGCGCTGGTGACGGCGGGCGAGGAGCCGCTTGTGACGACGACGGTTCCGAACTCGTTCGTAGGCGGCATCGTGGGATGGGCCAAAACGACGGACATTACGAACCCGCGGGTAACGGCGGTCGCGCCGGACTATGCGATATTGTCCGTACAGGCCGCACAGGTGGCGGTTGGCGGCATCGCCGGTCGGATCGAGCAGGGTAAAATCGCCGGCGACGCAACCTTGACGAATGCGGAAAATGTGCTGATTTCCACCTCCGCGGCAAGCGTGTCCAGTTCAGTCGGCGGCATCGCCGGGTATAGCGAGAAAACCAAAATCGAACGGTTGTCGACCCAGAAGGTGAATCTGGTCGTAAACGGCGGCGAAACCGTCGTCGGCGGCATCGCCGGTTACAACCGAGGCTCCAATACGGGCATTATTGCCAACAATTACATGGCGGACCTGAGCATCAAAGTTAATGCGGGCGCCGTATCGCCTACGGTCGGCGGCTTTGTCGGCCTTAACGATGCGCGCGAGGGCGATGCCGGCCTGAATCCGGCGACGGCGGTGAGCACGATTCAGAACAGCCGCATCGTCGGCAGTGTGCAGGTAGCCGCGCCTTCCTCCGTCACGGGCGGCATGGTCGGCGAAAACCGTACGCTTGTGGCGAACAACAGCATCGCCGATAAAATTCCCGTAGCCGTCAAAGGCGACGGCAGCACGATCGGCGGTTTGGTCGGCTTGAACACGGAAGCCGGAACGCTTTATTACACGTACTCCAATGCGAACTTGACGATCGAAGGCCGCGATACGTTGGGCGGTGGCTTGGTTGGTCACAATAAAGGCCGCGTGCTGTCCTCCTACGTGGACATCGACATCGTCGGTCGCGCGACCGGCACGGACAGCCAATCCGTCTTTCTCGGCGGGCTCGTCGGGCGCAATAGCGGCGGCGGTACGATCGACAAATCGTATAACGGCTCCAAGGTAACGGCGGAAGGCATCTATTCGGTCGTGGGCGGCCTCGTCGGCGAGCATGCCGGCGGAGCGATTACGAATTCGTATGCCGCCAGGGAAGTCACGGCTAGCGCCGACTATTCGTACGCCGGCGGCTTTATCGGCAGAATCGTCAACGGGACGGTGACGACCAGCTATTCGGCGGGTCAAGTATATGCAGCTGGCGGAGCTTATGCCGGCGGCTTTGCCGGACGATACGACAACCCGAGCAAGGAGCTGCTCTACAAAAACTATTACGTCAAAGACGAAGACGAGAAAATCAACCACGATTTGCCGGACTTTGCGGAAGGCAATCATCGTTGGCTGCAGGTGCATGTGCGGCTGAGCACGATATTGGCCTCGACGCTCAAGGAACGGGATATTTTCCCGGCCTTGTCCACCTGGGATTTCAGCGATACGTGGAAGTACGGCTCGCTGAAATCCGACTATAAATATCCGGAGCTGTACCGCAGCGCCAACACGGGCGGAGACGGGGGCAGCGGCAGCGACGTCAACGCGAACATCAATTGGTATATGCGGGATAAGGACGCCATTTATTACGATATCCGGACGGAGGCCGAGCTGGCCGGTCTGGCGGCCGTCGTGAACGGCTCGTTCCCCGGCGTCGAGCGGTTTTCCTTCGAAGACCGGATCGTGCGGATCGCCAACCCGATTCATATTCAATCGAAGCAGTGGGTGCCGATCGGCAGCAGCGAGGCGAATCCGTTCCAAGGGAAGCTGGAAGGCAACGCGCATCTGATCGACGGGTTAAGCCTGATTCCCGATCAGACGTACTCCGGGCTGTTCGGGGTGATCGGCCCGAAGGGACAAGTCGATAACGTCGTGATGGAGCCGTTGTCCGTAGCCGGGCAGCAGTTTACCGGCGTACTGGCCGGGGTGAATCAAGGGAAAGTATCGCGTATCTCGATCAAGCTGCTGAACGGCTCGACCGTTAGCGGCGGCACCGTCGGCGGCGTGCTGGGCCGGAATACGGGAACGTTCGAGGCGATTTCGCTGTCGCTGGAAGGCGGCAGCCGCATTGAGGCGACAGGTACCGGTTCGATTGCCGGCGGGCTTGTCGGCGATAATGTCATGGCGCTTCATCCGGGCTTGTACCAATTCACCATAACCGAAGGAAGCATCGGCAGCCTGGCGGGCAACGCGACCGTAGGCGGCCTGATCGGGCAGCAGTCCGGGGACGTATCGGGCATCAGCCGTCCGATCAATGCGGCTTATCGGATCTATGCCGCGGGAGCGGGCAATACGCTCGGCGGTCTGATCGGCCGTCAAATATCCGGCACGGCGGATGGGCTGGCCGTCACGTTTACCGACGGCGTGCTGGAAGCGAAGGGCGCCGGCTCGGTTGCGGGCGGCCTGATCGGCCGGTCGGAGGCAGGAGGCCTGATCCGCAATGCGACGGTTACCGCTACCGGCGAAGGCCGGACGATATCGGCAAACGGTACGGTCGGGGGGATTGTCGGCAGCAAGGAAGGAAGCGGCACTAACAAGTTCGATATGGAAAACGTAAAGGTCGACAAAATCGTTCTCGTCACGCTCGAGCCAAGCGCCGAAGCGCTGGCCGGCGGCATCGCCGGGGAACTGACGAACGCAGCCGTGCATCAGGCCGTATTCGACGCGACGCTGCGGGCGTCCGGCGTGAACGTGACGGCGGGAGGGATCGTCGGCAAGGCGGTTCACTCTATTTTGTACAAGTCCGATGTCGTATCCGACATCGCCGTCATCGGATCGGGGACGAGCGCCGTCGGCGGCATTGCAGGGGTTATCGCTTCGCACGATGTCCATGCGTCTCTGGACTTCGGCGGCATGATTCCGTTATACCGGGGCATTTATGAAGCAAACGTTCATTCCAAGACGATCGAGGCGAAAGGATCGGGCAGCAGCGCGGACTTGTTCGTCGGAGGCATCGTCGGCCAGAACCGGACAGCTTCCATTTACAGCGCCAAATCGACCTCCGACCTGTTGGCGGATGGGGCCAGAACGATTGCGGCAGGCGGCATCGCGGGTGCAAGCGACGGCGTGATCGTCGGCTCGTGGGCGCAGAACGGCATCACGGCCGGCGCAGGAACTGTCTACGAAGTCGGCGGAATCGTAGGGCGGGCAACGGGGGGAGCGATCCATTATACCCGCATAACCGCTCCGAACGGGCAAAAAATTGCGATCGGCGCCGCGGTGCGCAATCCGGGCGCGGTTCCGGCTACAAGAGTGGGCGGCTTTGTCGGTAGAGGCGATGCGGTCGCGGTAACGGACTCCTTTGCGGACATTCCGGTCGAGGTTTTATGCGACAATCCGGACAACACGATCCATGCGGGCGGGTTTGCCGGTTTGCTCGGCGATGCGGGCATCGGCGACGCGCGGATGGAAAGGGTGTACGCTACAGGAGCGGTCGCCGTCAAAGGCATTACCGGCTCGTACGTCGGCGGCTTTGCCGGCTCGGTGGACCGTTACGTCATTGTCGACGCCTATGCGACCGGCAATGCGGCGAATACGGGCTTCGATACGGCCAGCGGCGGGTTTGCCGGAGTCGTGGAGCGGCGGGCCGTCATCCGACACGCCTATTCCTCGCAGCGCAGCATCGCGACGACCGGGATCAATCATGCGACCCGCTCGTATACCGGCGGCTTCGTCGGCTATAACGACGGTACGCTGGAGGACGTATTCGCACGCGAACCGGATATAGCCGTAAACGTTAGCGGAGCCAACGTGTATAAAGGCTCGCTGGTCGGCTACCAGTTCCGGGACGGTAAAGTGATTCGCTCCGCCTATCTGGGCGGTATGAACCCGATCGGCTACAATCAGGGCGGCTCGGCGGACGTAAGCCGACAAGATGTTTTCGGCAATTATGCGTTCGGCGATTGGAGCTTCGATCTCGACGCCGCCTTCCTGATCGATGCCAAGGGGGCGGAGCTGACGCTTTATAACGCGCAGCAGCTCGGCGGGGCGGTCGCCTTGTATAACGACCCTACGGCCCTCGGCTTATACCGGCTGTTCAAGCGGGACGCGACGGAGAAGCCGGAGATCGCCCGGATCGTTCTTGCGGCGGATATCGATCTGAGCGGCCGCTTATGGAAGCCGTTCGCCGACTTCCGCGGATTTTTGGACGGGAAGGGCCATACGATCACGGGATTCCGTTTGACGAAACCGGCCGCCGACCTGCAGGGCTTTATAGCCGAAAACCGCGGACGCGTCGCCAACATCCGCTTTATGCAGGCGGAAGTGCAGGCGGGGTCCAAAGCGGGGATCGTTGCCGGAATCAACCATCCGGGCGCTTCCATCGACGACGTGTCGGTGATCGCCGGTACCGTGAATGGCACCGATTTTATAGGCGGTCTGATCGGTTTTAATGGAGGAGCCATAACCGGATCGTCCTTCCTGGGTATTGTAACGGCGACAGGCGGTCCGTCCGGCGGAATCGCCGGCTACAACGAAGGGCGCTTGGAGCGGGTCTACACGGGCGGCGCGGCGATCGATAATGCGGTCGGACCGGCGTTGTCGGCGGTAACCGTCTCTGTTGGCGGCCTCGTGGGAGAGAACGCGCCCGTCGGCTATATTGGCAACGGCTTCTCCTATATGGACGTGAGCGCCGGCGGGGATCATGCGATTGCCGGCGGGATCGTGGGTACGAACCGCGGCGAAGTCGTTCAGGTTTACGCTTCCGGGAAAGTCGGAGCAAACGGCTTGGCAGAAGCGAAGGCCGGCGGCATCGCCGGTTATGCGGAGCGGGGCTCCATCGCCGGAGCGGTCTATGTTGGCGAAGCGACCGCATCCGTAGAGGGCAAAATCAAGCGCGGCAAAGCGCAGTTCGGCGGCATCGCCGGCCGCAAAGACGCGGCGGCGACAATCTCGAACGCTTATTTCAACAAACAGATGCTCAAGGACGCAACGGCTTATTACGACCAATCCGGGGCGCGCGCGGACGGAGCGGTCGGGGAAGCGATCGGGTTGTCCGCCCGCCAGCTGACGGGAAGCAGCTTGCCCGCCGGCCTCGATGCGGCGGCCTGGAGGTCTGCGCAGGGCTTCTATCCGCAGCTGGCGTCGTTTGCCGGACAAGACGTATCGAAGCTCGCGGCAGCCGCCGTCGTGCTGAACGACTCCGATCTTGTGCACCGGATCGGCTCTCCTTTCGAGCTGACCCGCGATAACAAGGTCGTCTGGTCGGCCGAAGATGCGGCAGCTCTATCCATCGTCGACGCGGCGGGAACGATCAAAGGGACGCTGAAGACCAAAGATGCGGCCAAGCTGCGCGTAACGGTTCAAGACTACAGCCGTCCGATTGTGCTGAACGCCCCGGCGCCGTTATACGAAGAGACGGCCAAGGCTCCGGTATTCGGCACCTCGAGCCGGACGTTCACCGGATCGTTGTCGGTGACGCTGTCCGCCGACGAGCCGTCGGCCCGCATTTACTATACCTTGAACGGCGGTCAGCCCGGAACTAACTCTACGTTGTATAACGGGCCGATCCAGCTATCGGATTCGGGAACGATCCGGGCGGTCACGATGGTCGCGGGCAAAGAGCCGAGCGAGGTGCTGACCGGCACATTCTCGCGGCAAGCTGTCGGAGGAGGCGGAGGCTTCTACGTTCCGCCGGCACCGGACATTACGATGCAGATCGGCTCCAATACCGTAAAATCGGACGGGAAAACGCCGGTGACCATAGCCCTGAACAGCAAGCTGACGCTGACCGCTCCAAAGGGCAGCATCATTTACTATACGACGGACGGCAGCGTGCCGACCAAGAAGAGCGCGGTTTACAAGGACGGGATTATCATTACCGGCAACACCGTAATCAAGGCGATTACCGATAAGGACGATCGGGTGATGACGTTCTCCTATGAGGTCGAGAAAGCGAAATTCGACATGAAGGGCGAGGCCGGCCGCATTCCATATATGACCGGCTACGAGAACGGGCTCTTCAAGCCCGATGCGGCTCTTACGAGGTACGAGCTGGTAGAGGCGTTGGAGCCCCTGCTGGACAGAGAGGACGTAACGGTGGCCGGCCTACTGGAGGACGTTAAGGAAAGCGCCGAGCCGCTGGTCGCATTTTTCGCTTCCGCCGGCCTGATCGAAGGATATCCGGACGGTACGTTCCGCGGCAACAACGGGCTGACGCGCGCCGAATTCGTGGCGATGATGTCCAGAGTGTTGAAGCTGGATATCGCCGATGCGGGGGAGACACTGCTGGCTGACGTTTCCGGCCACTGGGCGGAAAAATACGTCAATGCATTCACCAAGGCCGGTTATGTGGACGGCTTCCCGGACGGCACGTTCATGCCGGACGGAGAAATTACGCGGGCGCAGGCTGTCGTCGTCATCAACCGGATCATCGGGATGAAAAACGAGCGCCTGCCGGCACGGTTCAGCGATCTGACCGCAGACCATTGGGCTTACGATTACATTATGCCTGCATTGAAATAAGCGGGAAGCTTGGAGGAAGGCGGCTGATCGATGAAACGAACGATAGTAATCTGGTGTTTGCTTCTTCCTTTGCTGTCGGGCCTGCTTCTGTTCGCCAATGTCCAGGCGAACGAGCCTGCCGTCTTCGACGCGGAAGCCGTCTTCGAACGGAGCGGGGACGCCGTCTTCTACTTGCGGATTTTGCGCGACGACGATTCCGTGAAGGCGACGGGGACGGGGGTCGTTCTGACCCCCGGCGGTCTCGCGGCGACGGCGTATCATGTCGTTAAGGACGGCGAACGGCTGGAAGGCGTTTTTCCCGACGGGCGCACGGTAAGCCCGATCAAGGTCGTCGGGTACGACGAAGCGACCGACGCCGCTCTCATCGAGCTGCCGGAGCCTGCTGCGGCTCAGAAGGAGCAGGGCGGCTACGCTGCCGTTCCGCAGCGCGGATCGGCGCTCAAATACGGCGAGAAAGTGTTTGCGATCGGCTATCCGATGGCCAACACTCCGATTATTACGGAGGGAATCGTCAGCTCGCCCAAGGCGGAGATCAACGGCCGGGATCGCGTTCTGATTTCGGCCCAGGTGGCGAGCGGCATGTCCGGCGGCCCTGTGCTCGACCGGTACGGCAATTTGGCGGGGATCGTCTCCGGCTCGTTGCGGACGATAAATAATATTCATCTGGTCATCCCCATGGAAGACATGCGGAGTTTGCTGCCGAACTAGAACGGCAACGGCTTCCGCTTTGGGCGAAAAGACACCCTTACCATGGCCGATGACGGCTTTAAGCCCCGGTACCGCCGATGAAGCGGCGCCGGGGCTTTGTTCACGTCAAGAGGGACAAATGATTAATGATCGGTTCCGAAAGAAGACGATGCAGCTTCGGCGACCGGCAACGATACGCCCGTTTGGGACGCCTCATTACGGCTGAGCACCAGCCTCAAGAAATTGCCGGCTCTCAACCGGTCCGGATGCGTGACGGAGCTTCCGCGCCCGCTCCTCCTCTTCCTTATGGAGCAAAAATTGCTTGCCGTATTCCCCATGCGGATGAATCGTCGCATGCTCGATCTGGATCGTCGAGTGTGCGATGCCGTATTGGCGCTGCAGCGTCTCGTTGATCGCCAGAATGACGCAGAACGGCTGTACCCGCTCGTCGATAAACACATGGGCCGACAACGAGTAATGATCGGAAGAAATGGCCCACAGATGCATCTCATGCACATCCTCGACGCCTTCCACATCGCCTATCGAGGCGCGGATTTGATCAAGGTCGTATTTGTCCGGAACGGATTCCATCAGAATCAGATACGATTCCTTGACGATTTTGGCCCCGCCGATAAAAATGATGCCGCCGATCACGACGCTAATGAGCGGATCGAACCACCCCCAGCCGGTGAACGATATGAGGATAGCCGAGGCGATGACGCCGATCGAGCTGAGCAGGTCGCCGATAAAATGCCACAGCGCGCTTTTGACGTTCAGGTTGTCTTCTTCCTTCATACTGCGGCTCAACACCATCGTCAGCACCAGATTGACGACGAAGCCGATCGAGGCGATGGTCAGCATCAGCGACAGGTTGATCTCCTGCGGATGAAGCGCCCGGCGCACGCCTTCGTAGAAAATTCCGGCGGCGATGAGACAGAGAGCGAAGCCATTCAGGAACGAGGCGATGATCTCGAACCGCAAAAATCCGAATGTGAAACGGGCGTTCGGCTGACGGGAAGCCAAGTAGATGGCGGTCATGCTCAGCCCGAGAGCGATCACGTCGGACACCATATGGGCCGAATCCGACAATAAGGCGAGCGAATGGGAGGCGAGCCCCCCGACAATTTCCACGACCGTAAAAAAGGCGGTCAGTATTAGCGTAATCCAGAGCGCGCGCTTGGAAGCGACCTGTTCCTTGACATGACGCAAATGATGATAATCGTACATCGGAAGTCACCTGCTTTCCAGAGGGGAGAAGATTCGGAATTGTTCGTGTTTTTCATTATACTCCTTGAGTTTTTAAAATCAATACTTATTTATAATAATTATAAATAAGGAAGAATGGTTATCGTTATCAGTTCCTCTGCCGTATCGGTTGAACGAAATAACTTCAAGAATTATAGAAGAAAAAATAACGTTTTCAAGCGATAAAGGGAGAGAATAAGAGTAAATTGGATATAAGAATCGATAACCCTGATAATAACTTGGAATTTGGCCGAATTTATGTTAAAATGAACCTAACAATAAACGGAAAGGAGGGAAAACCCTTTGATGCATACAAAGTCTGTCCGCAAAGCCGGATTGCTGATTATTGCGTTCGCTCTTCTCTGGTCGTTTCTGATGCCGACCGCTGAACGGGTCGTCACGCCTATCTCCAAGTCGATTCCGGCCGTGTCCGCACCGGCTTCCATCCATTCTCCGCTCGGTGCGCCCGTTCATTTTGCGCAGAAGCTCCGGCTCTTGCTGCCGCTTATCATATTGTTCGTGTTCGTTTGCTCCATTCTTTGCGATATTCGCGTGCGTACGCGCGTCGAACGCTTTGCCCCCCCAGTACCGCTGCTTCGCAAGCAGTTGTTTTTGCGTCCCCTTAAATTCACTTCCATGTATGTTCCCGCGTATTTCGCGTAATCCTGACTTTTTAACGGAATGAACCAGCCATTGTCGGAAAAGAATAACAGCGAGTGTCGCATGCAGTTGCCGTACTCGGGTATTGTTAGGCATGCCCGCAATAGCTTTCCCATTCAAGAACGGGCATTGCCCTTATCCGATTGTGCCGCTGCATCTGGACGGTTGCACACCATACCACAATCGGAGGATAACGGATGAAACCAATAAGGGAGTCAGATTTGCCGGGAATCGGCCGCAAATACGAAATCGAGACGTATTCCCGGGAGAAGTTCGTCATTGTCATACACGATGACGGCCGCAGAGAAATTTATACGCCGGACCGCGAAGATCCGGATGAGAGCGTATCGATCGCCACGCTGGAGGACGACGAGGCGCGGGCGATTGCCGCCATTTTGGGAGGAATGAATTACAAGCCGAAAGCGATGGAAACGATCGAGGTCGCGCTGAACGATCTGATTATCGAATGGTACCGCATCGATACGGATTATCCTTGCGTGGGCGTATCGATCGGCGAACTCGGCGTACGTCAAAAAACCGGAGCAAGCATCATTGCCGCCGTATATCCGGACCATACGCATCACATCAATCCGGGGGCGGAATATAAGCTGAAGGGCGGCAGCACGCTCATCGTCGCCGGTGAAAGGAATCAGCTCAAGGTGCTCAAGCAACTGCTCCAGCATGGGGGGCGTTAATATGGATCACCTCGTGCTGGAGATCGGCCTTGCCGTCGTCCTGATCGCTGTAGCCGGTCTGCTGTCGACGAAACTGAAGTTTTCGGTCATTCCGTTTTATATTTTGATCGGCATGGCGGTCGGACCGCATGCTCCAAAGTGGGGCGTGTTCGACTTCCGCTTCATCGAAAGCGCGCCTTTGATCGAATTTATGGGCCGTTTGGGCGTGCTGTTTCTGCTCTTCTACCTTGGTCTGGAATTTTCAGTCGGACGACTGATCAAATCGGGCAAATCCATCGTCGTGGGCGGTACGATCTATATTGCCATCAACTTTACGCTCGGCTTGCTGTTCGGCTTGGCGTCCGGGCTGCCCTTTAAGGAAATGCTCGTCGTCGCCGGCATCACCACGATATCGTCGAGCGCGATCGTTGCCAAAGTGCTCGTCGATCTAAAGCGAACGGCCAATCCGGAAACGGAAATGATTCTCGGCATCATTATGTTCGAGGACGTGTTCCTCGCGGTCTATATTTCCATCTTGTCCGGTCTCGTGCTAAGCGGCTCCTCGTCCTTCGTGGGGGTTGCCATATCCGCTCTGGTAGCGCTTGTGTTTATGCTGGGCGTGCTCATCATCGGGCGCAAAGCCGTACCTTTGCTGAACAAGGCGCTTAATATCCGCTCGAACGAGCTGTTCCTGCTTGTCGTCTTCGGGGCTCTGATGGTCGTTGCCGGCTTCTCCGAGACGATTCACGTCGCAGAGGCGATCGGCGCGCTGCTTGTCGGACTCGTACTGGCGGAAACCGAGCATATGAAGCGCATCGAGCACATGATCTTGCCGTTCCGCGATTTCTTCGGGGCGATGTTCTTCTTCAGCTTCGGCTTGACGATCGACCCGACTACGCTCGGAGGGGCGGTGTGGCTGTCGCTGGGAGCCGTTGTGCTGACGCTGATCGGCAATTTCGTCGCCGGCATGCTGGCCGGACGTAGCGCAGGCTTGTCGCCGAAGGCGTCGGTCAATATCGGGCTGACGATCGTGTCCCGCGGTGAATTCTCAATCGTCATGGCCAATCTCGGCAAAGCCGGTGGGCTGCTTGCGATCCTGCAGCCGTTCGCCGCCCTGTACGTCCTTATTCTGGCCATACTTGGGCCGCTTCTGACAAAAGAATCGAAACACATCTATAATTTGCTGTACCGGCGGAAAGGAAAGAAGGCCGCCCAAGAGCAGACGCAGTCCCCGGAACCGGTTGCGGCCGAGCAAAGGGAGGGCTGAGGCGTATGCGTGGCGCCATGAAAATCGGTTATCGTCCGAAACGGTTCAAGGGCCCGTCCCGAATCGGTTGGCCCGCCGTCTTCTCCTTCCTGGCCGGAGCCGTGCTGATCGCTGTTGGTCTCGAACTGTTCCTGAAGCCGAACCGGCTCGTAGCCGGAGGGGCTCAGGGCATCTCGATCATGCTTTCCCATATAACGGAAATGCGAATGGGCTTGTTCCTGTTTCTCATTAATGTCCCGTTCCTGTTCGTAGCCGATCCCCGCTTTGGCAAAAAAACAGCGCTCATCCGACTCGCCGCGCTTCTGGCGACGGCGGCCGTCACCGTGCTGCTCGATCCGATTCCGCCGCTTACGGAGCACTCGCTGGCCGCTTCCATGCTCGGAGGACTCGCTCTCGGCTGCGGCGCGGGGCTCGTGCTCCGGGTCGGCGGCTATACAGACGGGGTCAATGAAGCGGCGTATTGGGTCAAGCGGAAAGTGTCGTTGTCCATCGCTGAGCTGGTCATGCTCGTCAATCTGTCGATTTTGGCGGTTGCCGGCTTCTTGTTCGGCTGGGAGCAGGCGATATATTCCGTCATCGCCTATTTTATCGCTTACCAGTCGCTGCGTTTTACGATGAGGGGCCACCACCGCTACACGATGGTGCATATTTGCGGAGGCAGTCTCGATGCGGTCCGTCTGGAAATGCAGCGCGTGCTCGGCTCCGGGTTTCCCGTCGTGACCGAGAAGCCGGGGGAGGACCTGACGGTCATTATTACCCGCGAGCAGGAGCAGCCGCTGCGCGAGCTGCTGCACGAGGCGGCGCCGGCTGCGACGGTCAGCATGGTTCCGCTGCAAAGCGCGAAGCATCATGAATACAAATATTTGCAATGAGCGCCAGAGGAGGAGCTTCTTCCGCTGTTGCGGGCTTCAGATCGGGGAATTCGGCTCCGGGACGTCCGCAAACGGAATGAGGCTTCTTTTGTATGCCAGGCGTTAAAAAGTGCAAAACATCGGACCGGGATGATAAAGATTGTACGCGCCGGACCGTTTATGATGGACTTGTGAAGGAAACGCCGTCAATACCGGCAACTACGAACCTACAACGGGAAAAGGGAAAGGATGCGGGAATATGAGTAAAATTCGTCTTGGCATTATCGGTTGCGGAGGCATGGCCGGAACGCACTCGGGAGGATTTCATTATTTGTTGGACCGGCTGGAAATTACCGCCACATGCGATATCGAGCTGGAACGCGCGCAGAAGGCGGCCGAGCTGACCGGCGCCAAGCTGGCGGTTGCGGATTATCACGATCTGCTGGACCATGTCGACGCCGTGCTGGTCGTTTTGCCCCATGACTTGCATTTTGAAGTGGGCATGGCTTGTCTGGAAGCCGGCAAGCATGTGCTGATGGAGAAGCCGATGTGCAATACTGAAGAGGAATGCCTAAAGCTGATCGGCAAGGCGGAGGAAGTCGGCAAGGTGCTAATGACCGCATATCCGGTGCGGTTCTGGCCGATCGTGTTGAAGTTGAAGGAATTGATCGATTCGAAGGCGTACGGGGAATGCTTCCAGCTATCGGTCTGGACGGAGCAGTACACGCGCTACTATGACGGGCATTGGGCGCTTTCGGCGGATCGGCTAGGCGGGGGGCAGTTTTTCAGCCACGGCTGCCATTACGTCGACCTGCTGCTTTGGTTCCTTGGCCGTCCGGTGCGCGGCACGCACATGGGCACCAACTTCGGCACGCCCTGGATGGAGAAGGAAGGCACCAGCAACGTAACCCTCGAGTTCGAGAACGGGGCATTGGGCTACCACTTCGGTACATGGGGCGCCCGCGGAACGCGTCTTGGCTGGAGTGTTCACGCACACTGCACGGAAGGCATGCTGGAAATCAACCGCGGCGACAATAAGCTGTACGCGCATACGCATATCAAGGAAGAGAAGGCCAATCTCGATTCCGGGTCGCGGACCCAGGTTCTGTACGAGGCCGACGAATCGGGCAAATTCACTCACCATGAGCTGGAGCACTTCATCGACTGTATCCATAGCGGCGCGACTCCGATTACCGACGGACCGACCAGCCTGCAAGGGCTGCGCGTCATCTGGAAGCTGTACGAAGCGGAGCGCAACAACACCGTAGCCGATCTGCGCGGACTCGGTTTGGATCAGCCTTGGGAGACAGTCAGCCGCACGTAAAGCGTATATTTTCTCAAAACAAAACCCGGATTTTCACACGGAAGCGCAAGCTGCCGTCGCGGAGGTCCGGGTTTTGGCGTCGTTCGCCCCGACTATTGTCCGGGAAATATACTGATCCCCGGTCCGTTCATGCGTCCCGCTCCCTCCGGTATACTGAGCATAACAAGAATGCCGCAACGATCTCAAGGAGCTGTCGACCATGGAATGGATGAACGTTTTATTTGAGCAATACGGCTATGTGCTGCTGTTTTTCGGCTTGTTTGCCGAATCGCTGGCGCTGCCGTTTCCCGGCGAGCTGGCTATGGCGATATCCGGAAATATGGCTTATTTAGGGAATTCTAACATTTGGCTCGATATGTTGTTTTCGTTTTCGGGCGCCGTGATCGGCACGATGCTTACGTACTGGCTGGGTCGCCGGCTCGGTGCGCCGTTTTTCGCCAAGTACGGGAAGTACATCTTCCTGAAGCGGGAACGGCTCGACAAGCTTTCTTCCTGGTTCGGCAAATACGGCACGAAAATTATACTCGTCAGTTATTTCGTTCCCGGCCTGCGCCACTTTACCGGCTATGTGTCCGGCATTATGAACATTCGCCTCGGCACGTTTATGCTGTACAATACGGCCAGCGCGGTAATATGGGTCGCGTTCTACGTGTCCGTCGGCCGGCTGTTCGGCCCGCAGCTGGAGCAATTGCTTCATCTGGCGTCTGCCTACTCGTGGCGGGCGGCGGCCTTGCTAATCGCGGGATTTGCTCTGATGCTCTATATCAAGAAGCTCAGGGTCAAGCTGCAGAGGAAAAGAGTCGACGAGAGAGGCTTCTCCGAATCGTGAAGCCTATACGTCTAGCTTCGAATACTGAAATGCCGATTAGAGCCTCCCTGTGGACGAGGCTCTTTTTGCCGCTTTCATAACGGGGGCACGATCCGGGCGTATACTATCGAAACTGGGGAGCGTGCGTCGCATTCGAGCACGAAGCACGAAAAAAGACGATTCATTTCTGACACAATACGTGATATTCGGAGAAAATCGGAGGGAATAGCATCAAAAAAGCCAGGATGAGGCGTTTCGCTTTGAATTTTGCACGAATTTGTGATATTCTGGCTTTAGAGACATAACGGGGGAGGGGGCAGACTATGATTGCATCCAGAGCGTTGCACATTCATCTGAAGCTGATCGTCACCTTTGCCTTGCTCTGGTCGTTCCTCATGCCCACGATTGAAACGGTGGTCACTCCTGTCTCCAGTTCCATCCCCGCGGTTTCATCCGCAGCCGCCGGATGCTGCATCGCCAGTACCGTCGGCCAAAGCATTGAGAAGCCGGAAGAAGCGGTCGCTTTTACCGTATTCGCGCTTTTGCTGTTTCCGCTGAGACGGATCGTAACCGCTCTGCGGCTGCGAACCACCCGCGCCATCCCTCTCCTGATGAAGAGCTTGCTGCTTCGTCCGATCAAATTCACTTCGAATTATGTTTCCGTCTAGTCGCGTTTCGTCAAGCTGCATCATTGCGCATGCCTTGCCGTATCGGAAGGAGCTTATTTGTCGTGCTGTTTGATCCACATGCGCCAAGGCATGCGTACCCGCGAAGTCAGCCGTTTCCGCGAAAAAGCTCTTGGGAGGTTTCCGATGAAAACAGACACTGTACAGCTGCAACAAGCGCAGCCCCAAACCCAGCATACCCATATGACGCGATCGAAGTTCATTCAACGGGTGCTGTTCATTACATTCGGCTCGGCCCTGTTTTCCGTCGGGCTGGAAATTTTTCTCGTACCGAACAATATTATTGACGGCGGCATCGTCGGCATTTCCATTATCGCCTCGGCTCTGTCGGGGCTTCCGCTCGGCATTTTCCTGCTCGTTCTGAACATTCCGTTCTTTTATCTAGGGTATAAGCAGATAGGCAAAACGTTCGCTTTATCCACCTTGTTCGCGGTCATCGTCATGTCCGCCGGCACGTGGCTGCTTCATTCCGTCAAGCCGCTTACCGACGATCCGCTGCTCGCGGCCGTATTCGGGGGCATCATTCTCGGCGTCGGGGTCGGCATGGTCATCCGGTTCGGGGGCTCGCTCGACGGTACGGAGATCGTCGCCATTCTCGTTACCAAAAAATCGCCGTTTTCAGTCGGCGAGATCGTCATGTTTTTCAACGTGTTCATTCTGGCCAGCGCCGGGTTCGTGTTCGGCTGGGACCGCGCGATGTATTCGCTGATTGCTTACTTCATCGCTTACAAGATGATCGATGTCATTATCGAAGGCTTCGACGAATCGAAGTCGGTATGGATCATCAGCGAGCGGCATGAGGTGATCGGTCAGGCGATCATTCAGCGGCTGGGCCGCGGCGTGACGTATTTGCATGGGGAAGGGGCTTACACAGGCGGTGAGAAACGCGTCATTTTTTGCGTCATCACCCGTCTGGAGGAAGCGAAGATGAAGACGATCGTCGAAGAAGTCGATCCGTCGGCGTTCTTGGCAGTCGGCAACATCCACGACGTCAAGGGCGGCCGTTTCAAGAAAAAAGATATTCATTGATGCGAGTAGGGGATATCCCCCAAAAAAAAGAAGCCTCGACGCGGGTCGTCAAGCCCCGCGCGGGGCTTCCTGCATTTTTCTGTATTACGTACGGGTCACGGAAGGCATTTGGCCGGTCCGTGCGGCGACGCTTCACTTCTGAGGGTTCAATATACGGTCACGGCGGTATTCCCCGGGTGTGAAGCCGGTCAGGCGTCGGAACATGCGGGTGAACGAGTTGGCGTTCTGGTAGCCGACCCTGGCGGCGATATCCTGAATTTTTTCCTCGGTGGCGGTCAGCATTTCCTTGGCCTTGCCGATTCGGAATTCGTTCAGGTAGTCGCTCAGGTTTTGTCCCGTCTTTTCCTTAAAATAGTTGCGCAGGTAACCGGTCGAGATATTCAGCCGATCGGCGATCAAGTCCTGGTAAATGTCATCCCCGTAATGCTCCTCAATGAACCGGACGACAAAGTCGACGATCGGGTCGCGCGCCTCGCGCTTCTCGCGGATCAAGGCTGACGCCTGTGCAAGCAGCCGCTCGAAAAACTGCCCGTACTGCTCGGCGGATACGAAGCGTTCGATTTCGTCAAAAGGCGAGCCTTGCGAATCCAGCGCATGCGTATCGATTTTGTGGGCCATCAGCGTCATCAGCACCTTGGATACGAGATCGCTCGCAAACTGCCGGTAATGCCAGGCGGAGGCAGCGGATTTATCCAGCCGGTTCAGGGCGCCGCGCGCCAATGCCGTCAGCGAAGCCTCGTTGCCGGATTCCAGCATAGCCGCGAAGTTGCGGTCCTCCTCGTTCGTCCAAAGCAGGAGCGGATTCGTTGCGCCGACGGCGTCGACGATTTGCGTCTCGTCGTTCAGCTTGCGGCTGCGAACCATTTCGCCGGCGGCCTCGTAAGCGGCCGTGAACTCCGTGGGCGCCCATAGACGGGGTTGACAGGCGATCGTCAGCTGGTAGTACGTCTTATCCCTATCGAATATGGACTTCAAATAAAGCAGCTTCTCGGCGATTGCGGCAGAGACGTCCTCGTCCGTAAAGACGATGGACAGGATGCGGTCCTTCTCGATCTGCATCGTCAACGAGTCGGCGAACGAGCCGGTTATGTTTAAATTGATAAATTCCAGAAAATACGTCGCCTTGAGCGGATGTTCGTTGCCAAGCTGCCCGTATTCATGCGTATAATGAATATGGAACATAATAAAGTGAAACGGTCTGTCGGTCTCCACCAACGACTGCATATCGGTGTCCAGCGCCTGGATGCTTTTGATTTTGTCCAGGTAGCCATACTTTTGCAGCAGCGTGTTTTTGCGGTGAACCGATTCGATCATATGCTCGAGCCCTTCGCTGATTACGTTGAACTCGTGAATCGTGCTGCCGTGCCGGATGGCGGGATTCATTTGCCGCAACGATTCGACAATGCGCTGCACGGGGCTCTTGAAGCGGAAGCTGAGCAGCACCGACAAGGCGAGGCTGATCAAGATCGATAGCGCGAACAAGGACAGCAGCAGCACGTTCATTTTCGTCAACTGGGACGCGACGCTTTGATACGGCACTACGCTGACATAGGTAAGGCCGGACAAGCGCCCCTGCTGATAAAAGAAATAATTGTTCGCATGCGACACGTATGACAGACCCGTCGACAGCTCCGGCAAAGCGGCGGGGCGCAACCCGGCGCTGAAAAACAGCTGCCCGTCTTTGTCGGTCATATAAAAAGGGTTGTCGGACGTCCCCTTCAAGGCGGCGAACATGCGGTCCGGGTCGACGAGGGCGCCGACGTAGAACTGGCTGCCGATCTGGCTCTTGACGATAATCGGGAAGTAGCGGCCTTTGTCGAACGTTACGAGATCCATACCGCGCTTCTGGAAATCGGCCGACGGAAAGGCGCGGAAATGAAAGTCTTCCGAAAACTGACGGGCCCAGAAGTCGGAGCCGTATTCGCGGCTGACGTAATATTTGCCGAACATGTCCTCGGCGCGCGTATAGCCGTTCTTGTCGATGACGAAGCTTTGGTCTTTGAAGTAAACGAAAACGTTTTCCAGATCGAGATTGTAATTGCCTACAATCGTCTTAAACTCGTCGGCCAGCTCGTTGACGATCGGGAAATCGGAATCGATATTGCCTTTCTTCAAGGCAACGACCGAATTGTTGAAAAAGTAGCGGGTGAGCAGGTCGTCCAGCTGGCTTAGCTGCTTTTCATAGCCGTCTACCGTTTTGGATACGCTTATCGAATTGGAACGGATCAGTTGATCGCGCATTTGACCGTAGAAGAAATGATAGGCGAATACGTTGAAAGCGAAGGAAATGAAAATGACAATCATGAAGCCGAGCAGCAGTTTGGCGAACAACGATTTGCCGTTAAACCGGATACGGCGTTGCAAAGGTGATTCCTCCGTTCTGAAGGCGTTTACGTATATTCAGTATACTAGATGAAACCGATTTCAACTACCGTTTTGACTATTCCGATTCGTATCTCCTATTCCGAATGGCAGAAAGATGGCCGTAGGATCAAGAAGTGCCGGTTCGGAATAAATGCGGCGAAACGGATTGTTGTGGCGGCAGCCGGCAGCGCTTACGATGGGCAGCAAGGATACCTGAAATTGGGGAGCGGTGTCCATCATAACGCGATCGCGACAGAAAGGGGTTAGAAAGCAAGATGAAACAAGCGCTCAAGATGTTGGTCGGCTTAAGTTTGATAGCGGTTCCAATGCTCGCCGCATGCGGTAAGACCGAAGAAGCGGCCAAAACGCCTGCGAATGCGGGCAAGCCAAATACGGAGGCCGGGGCGAAGGTGCCGGAGAAGTACGATCCGCCGATCGAGCTGACGACGGTCAACTTCAGCTATGCGACGACGAAATTTTTCAACGGGGAGGATATCAACAACAATATTTGGACCCGCACGCTTCAAGAAAAATACGGCATCAAGGTGAAAACCCAATGGTACGTGCCGAACACGGAATACGATAAGAAGACAAATCTGATGATCGCTTCCGGCGATATCCCCGATTTCTTTGCGGCCACGCCACAGCAGTTCCGGCAGTTGGCCGAAGCTGGCCAACTGGAGGACATGACCAAGCTTTATAACGATTATGCGCCGGAGTCGATCAAGAAGGTGATGAAGGAAGCCGGGGATACGGTGCTGAAGTCGGCGATGCTGGACGGCAAGCTGCTGGCGATTCCGTGGTCCGGCGTGGCGAAGGAAGGGCCGGCGGTGCTATGGATCCGCAAGGACTGGAAGGACAAGCTGAACCTGCCCGATCCGAAGACGATCGACGATATGGTGGCGATCGCGGACGCCTTCACGAAGAAGGACCCGGACGGCAACGGCAAGGACGACACGTTCGGCCTGGCAATGGACAAGGAGCTCAGCATGGCGGTCGGGTGGCTGAACGCTTTCGGCGCCTCCAACGATTTCTGGATCAAGGACGCCTCCGGCAGTCTCGCGTACAGCGAAATCCAGCCGCAGACGAAGCAGGCGCTCGCCAAGCTTAGCGAGATGTACAAGGCAGGCCACTTCGATCCGGAATTTATCGTCAAGGATACGAACAAGGTGAACGAGAGCATCGGCGGCAATAAGATCGGCATGATGATCGGCAGCCGGGGCTCGGCGAACTTCCCGCTTGTCGCGCTGACGCCGAATCAGGAATGGCAGGCGTATCCGATGCCGACGATCGACGGCAAGCCGTTCCAGGCGCAGCTGCCTTTAAATATTTTCAGCTACTATTGGGTTGTGAAGAAAGGAACGAAGCATCCGGAAGCGATCTTCAAAATGATGGACTTCTGGCTGGAAACGTATTATTACAACAAGTCCGAAGAGGTGTACTACAAATATATCGTGCCGAGCAAGGAAGACCAGTCCGGGCTGTGGACGTATTCGCCGGTCAAAATTTATTTGCCGGACAACAATATCGAGAACTTCCGGCAGGCGACCGCCGTGCTGGATGGCAAAATCAAGCCGGAGGATCTGTCTCCCGAGCGGCGCAAAGTGTACGACCGGATTATGCTCTACAAGGGCGGCCAGAAAAACCTGTGGGGCGAGTTTGCCCAGAACGGCCCCGGCGGCTCCGCGAGCATCATTGATCAGGTTATTAAGGAGAACCGGTTTGTCAGCAATGAGTTCTACACGACGCCGACGGCGACGATGGCGGAACGCAACGAGCAATTGAAGAAGCTGCGGACGGAAACGTTCATCAAGATCGTGACCGGCAATCTGGGCATCGACGCGTTCGACAAGTACGTGGCGGACTGGAAAAAGCAGGGCGGCGACATCATTACGAAGGAAGTGAACGACTGGTACGCCGCCCAGAAAAAATAAAGCGTTGGCGACGATCGGAAAGACGCGGATGAATGCGTCTTTCTTTTTTTTACCCGCTGCGGAGGCTGCCTTGAGGACCAAGCGCCGTATTCCGGTGCGCAGCAACTATGCCGAAACGGCGGAGCGGGGACATTTTGTGCGCAGCGGAATAGAAGTGACGAAACGGATCGTTGTAGCGGCCGCGCCGGACGGGCTAAGATTGGATTGCGGGGAGCCGTTTCGGTCGAGGCGCAAGCCGGCTGGATGATGCTGGCTGGCGGATACTGGCGAGGACGAGCGGACCCTGGGCACGACATTGCGGAAAGGGGCATATAGGCATGCAGACATGGCCGCTTGAAAGTGGCAGCGGTTTCACCGATTGCGTCTTGCCGCACCATCGGGGCGGAAGCGGAATCGGCGAAGCCGGGAACGAAGGAAAGGGGGCGCGTCGGCGATGAGAACGATACGGACCGCGAAACGGTTAAGGGAGCTGCCGCTCCATTTGATGATACTGCCGGGGGCCATTCTCGTGTTCATCTATCATTATGTTCCGATGGGCGGACTCGTCATGGCGTTCCAAAAATATATTCCGACCCGGGGCATTCTTGGCTCGGAATGGGTGGGCTTGCGCAATTTCACCTACGTATTCAGCTTGCCGAGCACGCTGGAGGTGTTCCGAAATACGCTGTTCATTGCCGTGCTGAAAATTATCGCCGGACTGATCGCTCCGATCGGCACCGCGCTGCTGCTCAATGAAATCGGCAAAGCCGCGTTCAAGCGGACGGTCCAGACGCTCGTCTATTTGCCGCACTTTTTGTCATGGACGATTCTCGCGGGCATCCTGATCGATATTTTGTCTCCTGGCCAAGGGATCGTCAACAAGGTGCTTGGCGTGGTCGGCATCGACCCGATCTTTTTCCTTGGGGACAACAAATGGTTTCCTTACACTATCGTCGTCTCCAACGAATGGAAGGAGTTCGGCTTCAGCACGATCGTGTATTTGGCCGCCTTGTCGGGCGTCGACCCGTCCTTGTACGAATCGGCGGTCATCGACGGCGCGGGTCGGTGGAAGCAGACGTGGCACATTACACTGCCCGGCATCCGTCCGGTCATCGTCCTGCTGACGACGCTAAGTCTGGGACAAATTCTGAACGCGGGCTTCGAGCAGGTGTTTAATCTATACAGTCCTTACGTTTACGAAAGCGGGGACATCATTGATACGATGGTGTACCGGATGGGGCTCGAGAACGCCCAGTACAGCTTAGCGACGGCCGTCGGCCTACTGAAATCGGTCGTGTCGCTGGTGATGATCTCGATCTCGTACTTGCTCGCTTACCGATTGGCCAATTATCGCATCTTCTAGAGAGGGAGGGAACCGGAGGTGGTCGAAAGTCCGTCATGGGGCCGCAAGCTGTTTATCGCAGGAAATTATACATTTATGGCGTTTCTCGCCTTTCTATGCCTGTTTCCCATCGTCCACGTGCTGGCGGTGTCGTTCAGCTCCAGCTCGGCCGCGGCGGCGGGGAGCGTGGGACTGTGGCCGGTGGAATTTACGACTAAGGCTTATGAATTCGTCATCCGCAAAGTCGAGTTCACCCGCTCATTCGGCGTATCGCTGGAGCGGCTTGTGCTCGGGACCGTCTTGAACATGACGATGTGCGTGCTGATCGCCTATCCGCTGTCCAAGGAAACGCGCGATTTTAAGATGCGCACGGTGTACGTCTGGTATTTCTTCCTGACCGCTTTGTTCGGCGGGGGGCTGATCCCGACGTACATGACAGTCAAGAATACCGGACTCATGGACACAATCTGGGCGCTGGTGCTGCCCGGAGCTGTCCCGGTGTTCAATGTCATCCTGCTGCTCAACTTTTTCCGGGCGCTGCCCAAGGAGCTGGAGGAGGCCGCCTTTATCGACGGCGCAGGCCATATACGCACGCTGTGGAGCTTGTTCATCCCGCTGTCCAAGCCGGTGCTGGCGACCGTGCTGCTGTTCACGATGGTCGGCCATTGGAACGCCTGGTTCGACGGGCTCATCTATATGAACGATCCGACTAACTATCCGCTGCAAAGCTATCTGCAAACCGTTATTATCCAGCAGGACATGAGCGCGATGTCGGACAGCGACGTGGAACTGATGCAGGAGCTGTCCAACCAGACGGTCAAGTCGGCGCAAATTTTCCTCGGTGCCCTGCCGATTATCGCGGTCTATCCGTTCCTGCAAAAGTTTTTCGTCAAAGGGATTGTGCTCGGCAGCGTCAAGGGCTGAGCGTTGCGGATGCTGGGACCGTAGTCGCACTAGCAAAAAGCGGCAAATCGGGGGCTGCGGCGGAACGGGCGTCGCTGAAGCAGCAGCACGTTAGCCGTGCTGCTGTTCGGCGCGATCCGCGCCCAAAGGGAAGGAAAGCCGGCTTAGCTCCGCAAGCAGCGTATCGTCGTCGATCATGCTTGACCAGTACAGCTTGAGCAGCCGGTGCAGCGGTTTGAGCAGCGGAATCGGCAAGCCGAGATCGGCATGCCAGCGGAATGAAGGGATAATATCGCGAAACAGCTGGAAATGCTCGGGCCGGTTCAAGCCGGCCTGCTGTCCGTTCGGCTGGGCGGACTCGGCACGCTCGGCCGCTTCGGCGGCCGGTTTGCAGGCGGGGATGCTCAGCGTGCGGGAGCGGATGGCCCGCTGGGCCTCATGGGAAGCGGCATAGCTGATAAACAGCTTGACCGCTTCTTTGTGCTGCGACGCTTTGCCGGCCATAAGCCCGATGGCGATGGCCAGCGTCGCCGGGGAACCCGAGGTCGGCAGAGGGACGGGAGCGATATCGTACCGCAATGCTTCGCGCTTCAGGTCGTTCAGGCTGTTGTAGGTGGCCAGCTGCATCGATATTTTGCCTTCGGCGAACAGACGGGTCGCTTCCGGCTGGTTTTCCGACAAATAGGGCGGGAATACGTCGCGGTTGCCGATAATGTCCCCGCAGAGGCGAATGCCCCCCAGCAGCTGCGCGCTGTCGGTCGGCGCATAATAACCGCAGTCGTCGCGCGCGAAGCCAGCTCCGGTCTGCAGAAGGAAAAACGGCCAGCGATTGTCGGACAGCGCGAAGAAATGGAACCCGTGCCGCTTGCCGGGCACCGTCAGCCTTGCCGCGCTGTCCAGCAAGTGCTGCCACGTCCAGCTGGAATC
Organism: Paenibacillus hodogayensis; assembly: GCF_039536325.1. Taxonomy (NCBI): domain Bacteria; kingdom Bacillati; phylum Bacillota; class Bacilli; order Caryophanales; family Paenibacillaceae; genus Paenibacillus; species Paenibacillus hodogayensis. Next base: position 799,563 of record NZ_BAAAYO010000010.1, on the reverse strand, counting down.
GGGCTCGAGCAGACCGGCTTCGGCAAAATGGTCCTTGTTGTAGCAAAGCACGAGCGGCGTAAACATCAGCGGCTGAACGAACGACTCCCCGGTCCCGTCCACGGCAAACCGTTCGTTCAAAAACGGGTATGTGCCGGGCGCGGGAACGAGTGGTTCGAAGCGCTCGGCCGCGCCTTCGGCAATCAGCTCGGTGAAGTCCATATGATGAACGGTATATAGATCGGCCGTTCCGTTCGCGACGCTTTCGCGAATCGTACCGGCGTAGGAGCCGGAATCGGTGAGCGGGCTTGCCGTGATCGGCTTTACTCGGATCGCCGGATAAAGCCGATGGAAATCCTCCAGCAGCTCGGTAAAGGCGACATCCCTTTCGATGGACGGGTAGCAGGCGATCGTAATCGTTGTCCGCTGATGGCTGCTATTCGCGGCGACACGGCTGCCGACCTTGTCGATTTTGACGATCAGTCCTTCGGCGACGAGCTGCTCCAGCCCTTTGCGCACCGAATTGTTGCTCAGGTCGAATTGTTTGGCTAGCGCGCTCTCGGCGGGCAAAAAGTCGTCCTCCGCATAAGTCCCGTCCAAAATCCGGCTGCGCAGCTGCCCGACCAGATGGTCCAGCCGATCGGCGAACGTTTTGCGGCTTTGTCGTTGCGGCATGTCGTCGCCCCCTTGTCATGACTCCATGGTTTTCCTTCAATCAGTATATCCTAATTGATATCTTTTTTGAAATATAAATTACTGTTAGCCGGAGTAAATGAATAATAAATTACAATATGAATTAATATCATCTTTTTTCTATTGACCGCACTGAATATCAATTATAAAATGAATTAGAATCGTGAGTTACAGGATCGATAGGCAGAAGGCAACCGACCGATTATTGCAATCGGATCGTTACATGGGAGGGAATACTTATGAAAGCGGCAAGAAGTTTGGACGGCCGTTTGGAGATCGTCGACATTGCGTTACCGGAAACGACGGACTGCTCCGTGCTTGTGCAGACGGAATATTCGGCGGTGAGCACCGGCACGGAGCTGATGGTGCTGCGCAAAGGGATCAATGCTTTCCTCGGCTATAGCGCAACCGGCATCGTCAAGGAAGTCGGCAAAGATGTGGATCATGTGCGCGTCGGCGAGCGGATCGTATGCTACGGCGCGCAAACGCATGCCGAATATTTCAATGCCAACCGGAATCACGTGGCTCCTCTGGCCGAGCACGTCGATCCGAAAGTGGCGGCGTTCTCCGGCATCGCTACGATCGCCTTGCAGGGGCTGCGGCAAGCGGACTTGCGCTTCGGCGAAACGGTCGTCGTGCTCGGCCTTGGCATCGTAGGCCAATTGGCGGCGCAAATCGCACAAGCGGCCGCTTATCGCGTCATCGCGATGGACGTGATGGAGACGCGCTGTACGATCGCCGAGCAGTCCGGCATTGCGGACGTATGCCGTTCGGCGGATCAGGTGATCGAGCGGGTTCGCGAGGCTACGAGGGGACAAGGCGCGGATTGCGTGCTCATCTGCGCAAACACGAAAGAACACAAGCTGATCGACCAGGCGATCGACTGGATTTGCGATAAAGGCAAAATCGTCATCGTCGGCGATACGAATACCGAATTCGACCGCAACAAACTGTTCGCCAAGGAAGCTCAGATCACGATATCGCGGGCGGGGGGACCGGGCCGCTACGATACGGCATACGAGCAGGAAGGGCGGGATTATCCGTATGGCTACGTCCGCTGGACGCTGCAGCGCAACCTGGACGAATTCGCCCGCCTGTTGGCATCGGGCCGGATGAACTTGCAGCCGCTCATTACCGGCATGTGCCGTCTGGAGCAGTTGGAGGACGCTTACGCGCAAGCGGCGGCTTCGCCGGCGGAGACGATGGGAACGCTGATCGAGTTCGTTTGAATACACGGCCAGATCATTCTGTCCCAATCATAAAGAAGCCTCCCGCCTATCCGGGCCGGTCTGTGGACCGCCGGGTGTTGGCAGGAGGCTTTTGTTGCGTTGCGCGGGCCGATTTCGTTCCGGCTCCGGGGCTTTCGCTTCATCTTCCGTCAAATATAATCAAGGTTGCGCCAGAGGGGCAAGTTCCTCGCTGTAGATGGTAATGATCCGGTTCTGATTGTCCCAGTATGTCTTGTAGCCGAACAGATCGCTAATATCGCGCAGGTTGATCAGCACCCGGTTGTTCAGGATGTGGATCGGCGCAACGATGGTCCGCTCCCGGTCGGGATCGTCGGTGCGGGTGTAGCGAATCTCGCCGCGGTCGAGATCGATGCGGATCGACTGCGCCCCGAATGCGCGGAGCAGCTCCTCGACGGGCGTCCATGTTTTGCCGTCGACGGTGACCGGCCTGTGAGCCGTGAATTTGACCTCTTGGTCGTTGAAATAAACGCGGATAAACGGCAGCGTGCGCGCCTGATTCCGGTTGGCCAGCAGTGTAATGTGGCCCGCATTCAACTCGGCGATGTCGGTTTCGGACATGCCTTCGATTTTACTCGCGCCGTTGCCCGGTTGCAGCTCGACGCCGTACCGCTCGCGCATCTGCTGCTGGAACGCGGCCATCTGCTCGGGCGATACTTGCTTCAACACGGTGCCCGTGCCCTTGAGCCGGGACAGAAGCGTGCCGATGCTCTCTGCGGCGAGCGCCCCGTTCGGCTGAATGCGCGCGCTGCCGTAAGCGACCGGTGAGGCTCCGACCAGCTTGCCGGTCAGGATGACGTTGTCCGCATCTCGCAGCAGGTAGCTGCGCAGAGGCATGCCGTATTTGTCAGGCCTACCGATGGCGAAGCCCTCGCGGTTCGAGCGGGAGCCCTGGATGTCGATGAAATAGCCGCCGACGGCCACATTGTCCCAGAACATCTTGCCGCCGAGCAGATCGGAAGCCTGGAGCGTATACTCCGTCGGGTAATGATCGAATTCGCGAATATACAGGTAGTCCGGCTCCCCATCCAGTTCCAGATGCTGAAATCCGGCGATGTGCTGCCGCAGATGGTCGCGGATGCGCGGCATCTCTTCGCGGGCATACGCCATCGCCCGGCTGACCGTTTCCGGCTTGCTCGGATCGACGTCGTAAACCTGCAGGGCGTTTATAATAATTTGCCCGTCCTTTTGGTTTAAAATATTAAGCCCGCGCAAATTGACCTTATCCGGGTTTTGCGGCTCGTAGCGGGCGACGATGGGCGGGAAGCCGTAAGCGATGTTCGGATCGACATACGTCTCCGGACCGTACTGCGTCATCCGCTCCGCTTTGTTCATGCTCCAGAACTGGGCGTAAAACGTTTGCCAGTCCACGCCCTTGAATTTCATCATATAGGTAGCGCTCATATATTCATTTTGGGTATTTTGATAAAGCGCTTCCAGCCCCGGTAACCGCCCGATGCCGAGCAGCCGGACTAGCGCCCCGTTGTCGGTATTGTCCGCGAAGTAGTCCGCTTCGATCGTGTGGGACCGGCCTGCGGACGTGCGATACGTCAGCTTCCGGAGCGTGCCGCCGTCCTTTTCCGCTTCGATCAGCGTGATCCCTTTGAGTGTCGGAATGCTTTTGGACAAGCTGTGAAAATACGTCTGGAAATCGCCCAGCTTGCGTATGCCGCCGGCGTAGTAGCGCTCGAACAGCTCCTTGATGGAGCCTTGTACCAGGGAGGTGCCTTTATCGTCGAACGTTTCGTCCAAATACAGCATTTCTCCGCGGAGCAGCTGCCCGCCGACTTTGGCGTCCGGCTCGAGCAGAATGACCTTCAGCCCCAGATCCTGGGCTCTTCGGGCCATATACATGCCTTCCAGCTCCGTGCCGATGATGACGAGATCCGCTTTGCGGACCGATTTAAACCCGAATTCCGCGTACAGCACAACCGCCGCGAGAATGGCAAGCGCTCCGACCCAACTCTTTTTACCCAACCCATGCAACTCCTTGATATCCTGTAAGATGAGCGCCGATTACTGCCTCTATTGTACGGTAAAATGCGGAGCCGGGCAACGGGCACCCCAGATCAGGTCGGGCTTCACCCAAAGAAAGGGGCCCCTCGTCGATGGGACGGGAGGCCTACTCGTATCGATTTCATTCATTCGTGCTGCAACGGGAGGACCATTCTTCGTTAGCGCGCGCAGGGTGTGCCGCGCCGAACGGTTACAGCGGGACGATGACCCGCTCCTTCTGCCGGAAAAATACCCATTCCTTGAAGCCGATTTCCTTCAGCTTCCGCTTGACCTCGTCAAACTCGTCGCCAACCCGGTCCGGTACGTGGGAGTCGGACCCGAACGTCGCCGATACGCCGTAGTGCAGGGCGCGTTCGAGAATCGCATCGGACGGATACCAGCCTCCGCAATCTTTCATTTTGCCGGACGTATTGATCTCGATAGCCAGCTTGTTCTGCCCGATGACGCGCAGCGTCTCCTCAATGGCTTGGGTGGGGATATCGGAGAAGGGGGGGTAATAGCCTTTCATCGCGTCGATATGTCCGAGAATCTGGAACATGCCGCTTTGCGCCGACTGCCGGATCAAGCCGTAATACAGCTCCTTCTGCCGCACCTGCTCGCTTTCCTTCAAATGAGTCCAGCGCTTCTTGTTGAAAATGCTAATGCCGTCCGACTTGTGCACCGAGCCGATAATGTAGTCGAACGGATAGCGGGCGTAGATCGCCCGGTAAGTCTCGGCGTGCTCCGGGAAGAAGTCCGATTCGACCCCGAGCAGCACCTCGATACGGTCTTTAAACTCTTCTTTCAGCCGAAGCACTTCTTCGATATAACGGTCGAATTCGCTGCGGGCCATGGCAATGCCCGGCCACGGCTGGTCTTCCTTTTCGCCGAAATAAGGCGAGTGGTCCGATATGCCGATCACCTGGAGGCCATGTTCCACTGCGGATTCGATATAGTCGCGGATATGGCCTTCCGCATGTCCGCAGCGATCGTGGTGCGTATGCAGATCGAATTTCATGTTGGGCTCTCCTTTAAGAGCTTTGCGCAGCAAAGCTGGCATCGTAAGCATAAGCTGAGCTTTGCGCAGCAAAGCGGCATCCTTTTATTCCGAGCCGTGGAAGTTCGACTCGGGCATCCCCTTCAAATCGCTCAAAAACTGCTGCATCGCGGAGCTCGTATATTTGCCGGCTTTCGTAATGACGCCGATCGGATGCGTCAGCTCCAACTCGTTGACCTGAATCATCTTGAGCGTCCCGAGCCGCAGCTCCCCTGCGATCGACAGTTTGGAAATGATCGCTGCTCCGAGATTAAGCTCGACCATCCGCTTGACCTCTTCGCTGCTTGACAGCTCCATCACGATCGGGGGCTCGATTTTGTAATTATGGAACACTTGATCCGTAAAACGTCTGCCGGCCGTTTCGGGGGACAGCATGATAAAGGGGATATCCTTCAGCTTGTCTACGGTAGTATGCCGCAAATCCGCAAGCGGATGCTTGGGCGATACGACAAGCTCAAAAGTATCATAATACAGGATCGACGTATCCAGACCCGGATGCTTGTCGAACAAATAGCCGATGCCGACATCAAGGGCGCCGCTCTCCACGCTCGCCATAATCTGCGAAGAGGTCATCGAGTGGATGGTCGTCTTGATCAGCGGATACTGGTTTTGAAAATAAGAAAGCACCCGCGGCAAAATCTGCATGGCGATTGAAGTCGTCGTACCGAGTTGGATATGGCCTTGCGGCGTATGGTTCAGATCGTCCAGCTTCTGCTTCAGATCTTCGACCGTCTGCAGAATGCGTTCCGCATGCTCCAGGAAGATCTTCCCGCTGTCCGTCAGCGTTACCGGCTGATTGCGGTCGACGAGTACGGTGCGGAATTCTTCTTCGAGGCTCTTGATCTGAGCAGAAACCGCCGGTTGGGTCAGATTGAGCAGCTCGCCCGCTTTACGGAAGCTCATCGTCTTGGATATGGTGACCAGCGTTTCCAACTGGTTGATATTCACGGCATTCTCCTTTCTTTGCGTCTCCGCTTGCCGCCGGGTTTACCCGGACGGCCGGAGAAAATCAGGCTGGCTGGAACAGCTCCAACCATTCGCCGTCCGGTCCGTAGAAGAACCGGTAACGCGCGCCGTTCGGCAGCACGGTGATGTCCGGATCGATGAACGTAACGTCCAGCTTGGCGATGCGGGCGATCTCAGCGTCCAGATCGTCCACGGTAAAAGCGATATGATGAACTTTACCCTCTTCGGCGAGGCGTCCGGTATAGCCTTGGACAAGCTCCAACTGAGTTTCGCCGGCTCCCGGGCTGCCAAGAAAGGCCAGCTTGATCGTGCCGTTGCCATGATCGAGGGTACCGAGCGTTTCCAGGCCGAGCACATCGCGGTAAAAGGCGATCGAGCGCTCCATGTCGGTTACCATAACGCCTACATGTTCGATTTTACGTACTGCCATTCTCTACCTGCTCCCTCCGAATAGAAGTGAAAAATCAGTCTCCCGACTGTTCCGATGTCGTCTTGTCTATTGTACCTTTAACGTGTCGGCAGGGAAAGTCCCGCCTAGGAAACATTTCCTATTTTCGCTCTTGCAATATACTCAAATTTGAATATAATAATTTGTGTATCTTATTTTTTGGAAAAAATGAGGGATGTGACAAAATGAATGCGCAAAAATCCAATGTCAAGCTGACCGTTGTCGGCCTGATGCTCGGCCTGCTGTTGGCCTCGCTCGACCAGACGATCGTCTCGACGGCGATGCCGACGATAATGGGCGAGCTGGGCGGTCTCGACAAATTCGTCTGGGTCTACTCCGCTTACCTGATTGCGAGCGTCACCGCCATGCCGATATTCGGCAAGCTTTCGGATATGTACGGCAGGAAGCTATTTTATTTGCTCGGTCTGACCGTGTTCATGGTCGGCTCCGCTCTGTGCGGCACCGCCGATTCGATGGTGCAGCTGATCGTGTACCGCGTGATCCAGGGGATCGGCGGCGGGGCGTTGATGCCGATTACGTTTACGATCGTCTTCGATATTTTTCCTCCGGAAAAACGGGGCAAGATGCAAGGGCTGTTCGGCGCGGTATTCGGCATATCGAGCGTCTTCGGGCCGCTGGCCGGGGCGTATTTTACCGATTATATGAACTGGCGCTGGTGCTTCTACATCAATCTGCCGCTCGGCATCGTCTCGTTCTTTCTGCTGCTGCGCGCTTACCACGAATCGCTGGCGCACCGCAAGCAGCGGATCGACTGGCTCGGCACCATCACGCTTGCCGCAGCCGTCCTGTCTGCCATGTTCGCGCTGGAGCTGGGAGGCAAGGAATACGCCTGGGGCTCCTGGCAGATCGTCTCGCTGTTCGTTAGCTTCGCCGTCCTCTTCTTGGCCTTCTTGCTGACCGAGACGAAAGTGTCCGACCCGATTATCCCGCTCGGCTTGTTCCGACATCGGCTGTTTTCCTCCAGCATGGGAATCAGCTTCGTATACGGGGCGATCATGATCGCCGGCGCTTCTTATATTCCGCTATTCATTCAAGGCGTATTCGGCGGCTCGGCTACAAGCGCCGGCTCGGTCTTGACGCCGATGATGCTCGGCGTCGTCGCTTCGAGCGCGATAGGCGGCCGTTTTATCGGCAAGCTGTCCTTCCGCACGATTATGCTCGGCTCGGTCACGCTCATTCTGATCGCGGTGTTGTTGCTGGGCACCATCGATATCGGGACGCCGCGCTGGGTCATTACTTCGTATATGGTGTTGATCGGCCTTGGCATCGGTGTCGCGTTCCCGGTGACCTCGATCTCCGCGCTGTACAAGGTGGAGGCGAACCGCCGCGGCGTCGTCAACTCGCTGGTCGGCTTCTTCCGAACGATCGGCTCGGCGATCGGCGTGACGGTTTTCGGCTCCTTGCAGAATGACGCCCTGCGCACCAAGATGAAGGCGATTGCGGATCCGGCCTTTGCCGACAAAATCCCGAACGCCCAGGTGCTGCTGCAGCCGGAGGTGAAGAAAAACATTCCGGGCCCGATACTCGATAAGCTGATCGCCGCGCTGGCCGATTCGATCGCTTATGTGTTTCAATGGTCCACTTTATTCGTGGCCGTTGCGGTCATTCTGATCCTGCTGATGGGCAGAGCCAAGATGGAAGTTTCGGCCTCGGGCCCAAAAGCGGAACCGACATCACCTTCGCACGTATAACTAGGGATAAGGACATCCTTCGCGTTCCTGGCGCACATGACGGGAAAGAGGGATGACGTAAACCTGGCGCGCGTTCGGGCATGGCACCGTCGGAAACTGGCGGTTTTTCCTCTGAAGGGATGTCATGCGTCGACGTGCGCAGAAATTTGCTTGCAGGTGATGCCAAGTGTCGATGAGACTCGCAATACTCGGGTTATTGATGGAGGGCGAGAGCCATCCTTACGAATTGCGACAAAAAATGATAGAGCGGGAAATGCACCGCTTTATTAAAATGAAAGACGGCTCGCTCTATTACGCAATCGATCAATTGAAGAAAGAAGGCATGATCGAAACGGTCGAGGTCGTACGCGACACGAACCGTCCCGAGAAGACGATATACCGCATTACCCCGGCAGGCAGAGACTGCTTTCAGAGGTTGCTGATCGAACAGATGGAGGCGGATGTGCCATTCCATCACCCGATGCATATGGCGCTGCCTTTCTCTCATTATGGGGATACGGATAAAATTATCGAGGTGCTGAGGAAAAAGCTGGTCTTGGTCGAAGAGCGGACCGAACGGATGAAGCAAGTATACGAGGAACATATCGGCATCGTGCCGCGGGGCGTGCTCCATCTGATGATCAGCGGCTACGAGCACGGACTGACCACCACGCGCTGGCTGAGACGGCTGTTGCAGGATGCCGAGGACGGGCTGCTCAAGAACTGCTTCGATGCGATACCGGAATATCCTCCGACGCTGCCGGCCGACCGGCCGGAAAAGCCGGACGGCGCCGGTGAAGGGGGAGCGCTCTGACTGCGGGCTCCTTTAACATTGCATAACAAAAGAAGTCTCCCATCCACTTTATGGTGGTTAGGGAGACTTCTTTTGTTGTGCCGGCGCAGCTTGATCCCGGGACAGAGCGTGACCGGAACGGGGAAGCGAAAGCGACGGCTTCCGCTCTTCCCGACAGCGGCTTATCTCCATCCGCATCGGGTCCCGTCAGTCGGCCAGCTTGAGCCGGACCCAGAAACGGATTTCGTCGCCCTCGCACTCGGCCCATATTTCGCCGCCATGGTAGTCGATGATGCTCTTGGCGATGGCGAGTCCGAGTCCGGAACCGCCGCTTTCCGACGTGCGGGCCGGATCGATACGGTAGAAGCGATCGAACAGACGTTCCAGATCTTGAGGCGAAAGCGGCGTACCGTTGTTGCTGATGCGTACGGTCGCGTAGTCGCCTTCGCGGAACAGCAGCACCCGGATCGTGCCCGGCTTGTGGCTGTATTTGACGGCGTTGGTCAACAGATTGTCGAATACGCGAATCATTTTATCGGCGTCGACGCTGACCTTGAGCTTCTCCGGCGGGAACGCCCGCACGATCGACAGATCGTTCTCCTCGGCGTAGCCGACCATCTCTTCCAGCAGCTGCTCAAGCAGCTCGTTGATGCACACCGTGTCCAGCCTCAGCATATCGCCTTTATTGGACAGCTTGGTGTATTCGAACAAGTCGTCGATCAGCGTTTTGAGCTTCTCCGATTTGCCGTAGGCGATGCTGACGTACGAGTCCGCCTGTGCATCGGACTCGTAATTTCTATCCTTCAGCAGCCGCAGGTATCCCATGATAAGCGTGAGCGGCGTGCGCAGGTCGTGGGAGACGTTGGTGATCAGCTCGTTTTTGGTCGCCTCCGCGCGGCGTTCCTCCTCCATCGTCTGCTCCAGCTCCACCGTCATCCGGTTGATGCTGTCCGCCAGCGTGCCCAGCTCATCACGGCTTCTCAGCGGGACGCGATAATGCATCTTGCCTTTGGATATTTCCAGCAGGCCGCTGGCCAATTCCTCGATATATTTCATTTTTCGCTTGGTAATCCAGAAGAAGACGAAGATAAAGGCCACGAACGCCAGCAGCGCCGGCATCGGGCTGCCGCCCCCCGATTGGTAGACGATATTCGGCGATGGCAGGCCGGATACGACAAGATAAGCTTTCTGGCTTTGCAGATTCAGCGGGTAGAAGCTGGAATACTCCTGGTTCTGGTATCGTCTGTCGTTGATCCGGGCGTCCATCGCATTGCGGATAATGTTGTGCAGGTCCACCTGGCTTTCGGTGGCGTTGGCCGACTTGAAGAGTACCCGGCCGTCCAGATTGAGCAGCAATATTTTCAAATCCGGCTTCCATTGATTGTAGCGGGCGATAATATCGGCGATTTTCTTCTCCGTTGCTTGCTCGCCAGCCGGCGCGGACTCGGCGGTATTGGTGCGGTACATGACGGAAGGATTGTCGTTCTCATTGTTGATGTCGTTCAAGATCGAACGGGCTTGCATATCGATCTCGTGGACTCCGTTCGAGTAATCGATGATCGGATATTTGTTGGCGTCGGCGAACAGCGGCATCGTCAAGCTGCGCACGACCAAACCGACCAGCACGCAGAAGACGAACGTCAAAATGAGCTGCAGCCGGATGCTCGATTCGATATGCCGCCGGACGAAGACGTAGATGTCGCGCAGAAAGCCGAGCGCCATAAACAACCAGTGAAGCGGATTGAAGAGCGACCTACTTTTCAATTTTGTAGCCGACCCCCCATACGGTCTTGATGTACTTCGGCTGGCGAGGCGTCGTCTCTAGCTTCTCGCGTATTTTGCGAATATGCACCATAACCGTATTGTCCGATTCGTAGAAAGCTTCGTTCCAGACCGACTCGTATATTTTCTCGATGCTGAACACGATGCCGCGGTTGCGCGCCAGCAGCTCGAGTATGGCGAATTCGCGCGGCGTCAGCCTCACCTCGCGGCCCTCCACATGAACTTCGTGGGTCGCCGTATTGATGATAAGCTCGTCGATCTCGATCTCTTCCTCCAGCCGCGGGACAGCTACATTCAGCCGCTTGTAGCGGCGAAGCTGGGATTTCACCCGCGCGACCAGCTCCAGCGGATTGAACGGCTTCGTCATGTAATCGTCGGCGCCCGTGCTCAGTCCCATGATCTTGTCCATATCCTGGCTTTTGGCGGAAAGCATGATGATCGGCATGTTTTTTTCTTCGCGGATGCGCATGCAAGCCTGAATGCCGTCCATCCGCGGCATCATAATATCGAGAATGATCAGGTCGACCTCTACGCGCCTCAGCACGTCAAGCGCTTCGACGCCGTTGGCGGCCCGCAGCAGGTTGTATCCTTCGTTTTTCAAGTAGATTTCCAGCAAGTCCAAGATTTCCTGCTCGTCGTCCACCAGGAGCAGCGTCTCCTGTGCCATACGCAATCGTCTCCATTCGTTGTTCTCGCGATAAAAGAATACCACAGCCGGCCGGCGATAGAAAACGCGGCTTCGCGCCTGCCGCCGCCCGGACGGATCGCATGATGCCCGCCAATGCTCGGATTTTCAAGTCGTATACCGCCGGCAAGCCTGCGGCAGAAGCGGGCTTGTACCTCGACAATAAGAAGCGAACCGCTTCATGACACGGTTATGCAATGAGCCTCATTATAGCCTTCATTTCTTAAGAAAGTTCCTCGCGAGTTCTTAAAGAATTCTTAATCCCATACAATGAATGGGACGAGGAATAAGGAAAGGGCGTGCAACGCGTTCATGAAATGGATAGCCATTGTGCTCGGCAGCTCCGCCTTGGCGTTCGGGGTAGACGCTTTTCTGTCTCCATACCGGCTGATCGACGGGGGCTTGATCGGCATCGGGCTGCTGCTTAACTATCACTTCGGGATCATGCCGGGCTTGACGGTTTTGCTCATTAGCGCGCCCGTGTTCGTTGGCGTGTTTTTTTATGATAAGGCATTGTTCCGGAGTGGCGTATACGGTCTGCTCGTGTCCTCGCTGTTGATCGATCTGTTTTCCCCGGCTGCGGAATGGTTCCGGCTGGGGATCGCCGCGCATGCGCTGCTCGGGGGCTGGCTGATCGGGACCGGAGTCGGCATGATGCTCGCATACCGGACCAATTCCGGGGGAACGGATCTGATCGGGCAAGTGGCCGCTGACCGTACCGGGCTTCCGGCCGCGTTTTACATTTTGCTGTTCGATATGATGGTGCTGCTCGCTGCCCTGCACGTCATCGGAGCGGTCCGCACGCTGTATTCGCTGCTTGCGATCGTCGTTGTATTCGCGGCTACCATGCGCTATTCGAAACGGAAGTTTTTAGGCAAAAGCATCCATTTTTTTGGGGTAAAACGATAAAAATAGGACTTTTTTACTCGTCAAAAAACGACAAACAACGGGATTTTACGCCAAAACTTTCCCGTTTGACCAGTTCGAAACGACTGCTTCCTATATACAGGTTTAGGAAACTCGGGTATAATTGGATCAAGTCCTTTGCAGTGTTCAGCGGGTCGGCCCCGCAAGTTGCGGAGGTTCATGTTTGTCGAAAAGGGGACTCTGTGTAATGAAGGCCGAGTACATCAATCCATTTTTGGAATCAGCGAGAATCGTACTGGAGCAACTGATCAATGTGCGTCCGACGACCGGACAACTCGGTATCAAAGACGTCAAATTCGTGGAAAGCCATATTTGGATTCAGATCGGCATGACGGGCCAGATGGAAGGCGACATCGTTTTCGGGCTTCACGAGGAAGTGGCGCTCAAGCTCGTATCGGCCATGATGGGCGGATATTCCGTAACGGAGATGGACGAGATGTCCCAGAGCGCAATTTCGGAGCTTGGCAACATGATCAGCGGCAATGCCACGACCATCTTATATAATCAAGGAGTGCGCGTCGATATTACGCCGCCGAAGCTGATCCAGACGGCTGCCGCCGCCGGTTTCGCTCCGACCCGGGCTTTGACGATTCCGCTGATGATGGATCAGATCGGACAGCTGGATATTAAAGTTTTAATTACTTGATGGAATTGACTCGCGCGTTTGTATATAATGAGATTCAAGCGGAAGAGGCCCTGCAGCCTCTTTTTTCGTTGTGCCATTCCCGTCGGAAGGAAGTGGACGCGGTATATGTATAATTGGAACGGACGCGTTGTCGCCATTACGGGCGCGTCGAGCGGCATTGGAGCGATAACGGCGGAGCGGATCGCCGAAAGGGGCGGGACCGTACTTCTGATGGCGCGTAGCAAGCGGAAGCTTGACGAGCTGGCCGTGCGGCTGAAGGGTGCGGCGTTCGCTTACGAGCTGGACGTCTGCTCGGACGATTCGGTGCAGGCTGTCTTCAAGAAGGCTTGCGAGCGGCACGGCCGGATTGACGTGCTGATCAACAACGCGGGCTTCGGGAAGTTTACGACGTTCGAAGAGACGCCGTTGGCCGATTTTGACAAAATGATGGACGTCAACTACATGGGAATCGTCCGCTGCACGCAGGCTGTTTTGCCGGCCATGCGCAAAGCGGGGCAAGGTCATATCGTCAATATCGCTTCCTTGGCGGGCAAGATCGGTACGGCCAAATCGACCGGCTACGCCGCCACGAAGCATGCGGTGCTCGGTTTGACGAACAGTTTGCGTCAGGAGCTGCACGGAAGCGGCATAACGGTTACCGCAATCAATCCCGGGCCTGTCGATACGCCTTTCTTCGATCTGGCCGATCCAGGCGGCGGTTACGTCGCGAATGTCAAGAAGCTGATGCTGAAGCCGGACCGGGTCGCATTGGCCATCGTAAGGGCGGTGGAACGGAAACAAGCCGAAGTCGATTTGCCGCGAATTGCCGGATTTGGCGCCAAGCTGTTTCATTTGTTCCCGCGGACGTTCGAGCGGGTCAGCCGCCGGTTTCTCAATTTGAAGTAAGCAGCAGGGCAATGCCGATCAGGGCTCCCCAGATCGGGAGGCTGAACAGCACGGCCCACAATAGGCCGACGATAACGCTGCCGCCTTCCAGTATAGAATCTTCATAAAGGCCGGCTTTCGACCGGCTTTCTTTATCGCTTTTGAACATCGCGTTCGCCCCTTGCGTCGATATGGGAATACATGTAGTATGGGCGAAGCGGCGCATTCCAAAACGTGGAGAGCCTTATAAAAACCAACAACTCTGCATCATATGAACAGGCCGGCTTGTGCAAAAAATACGGCAGATTTGCGGCAACGAAAAATAGACCTTCCTCGGAAGGTCTTTGCCGGCTCTTTGCCAAAGAAGCCTTAAGTGTCAAAAAAAGAGGAAAGAATAGCCGCATCTCCGGATGGCGGCTTTGCCGGGTTCCCTCTTTTATTCCGGATTGCTTTTGACGGACTGATCCCGCTCCGCGCGCACCGCTTCGTTCATACTCTTGATCTCCTCGAACAGCTTGCGGATTTCCTGCTTCGCTTCCGGATGGCTTTGGTTCCAATGGCTGGCGAGGGCCGGCATCGTCTTGTGAATGTGATTATAGATCGCCCATTTCTTTACTTTTTCAACGGTTCCGGGGGTGGATTGGCCGGTCAGCAGCTCGGCGAATTTGTCCACCAGAGCGTCGAATTCACGGTCGAATACTGGATTCATGGCTTAAAGTCAACCTTTCTCGCGTCATTTATTTCCAGTCTACTGAAACCGGGCGCCGCTTGTCAAAGGCATCCTTGCGGATGTTCGAAACGCAGGCATGGACACAACTGGTTACAGGCTTTGTTGGCCAAGCCGGGCAAGCTACATCCAAATAAACAAAATAGAAGGGGGAGAAGCGAACTATGGGGACGGACGGCACGTTGGCGGAACGGGAGCGGCTGCCGGACCCGGCGCCGGGAATGCGTCTGGAGCGGTGGACGTATTGGAGCCAGGGGTTGAAGGTAAAAGGGTACTGGTGCGCGCCCGAATCGGACGTTCCGCTGCCGGGACTTGTGTACTGCCGCGGCGGCATCCGTGGCGTTGGTATGGTTCGCGTGGCGCGGATCGCTACGCTGGCCAAACGCGGCTACGCCGTGTTCGCCCCTTTTTACCGGGGCAATGAAGGCGGGGAGGGGCGCGAAGATTTTGCCGGGGAAGACCGGCACGATCTGTACAACGGCATCCGTCTGCTGCGCGCCATGCCCGAAACAAAGCCGGGTGCGGTGCCGCTGATCGGCTTCTCGCGCGGAGCGATGATGGCATTGCTGGCAGCCAAGGAATGCGAGGGCGTGGGGCCGGTGACCGTCTGGGGCGGCGTAAGCGATCTGCTGCTGACGTATGAAGAACGCGTCGATCTGCGCCGCATGCTGAAGCGGGTCGTGGGGCATCCCCGCAAAGACCCAGACCAATATTGGGCGCGCTCTCCCGCTTGCTGGGCGGACCGCATTGAATCCCCGGTGCTTATCGTGCATGGATCGGTGGACGAGCATGTCGGCGTCGAGCACGCTTACCGGCTTGCCCGGGCGCTGGAGGCGGCGAACAAGCCTTACCGGTTGGATATTTACCACAGTCGGGCTCATGTATTCCCTCGTGAAGAGGACGACAGCGTCCTGGATTCCATTTTTGCCTGGATTGGGCAAACGTCAGGCAATTGACAAAAGCCGAAATGGATTTTATAATTTAAACTAGTTAAATATTAAATAGTGAAAATAAAAAAGACAGGTGGTGTATCGATTGGGCGCCGATTCGGAAACCTATGTCGAACGATTTCATACTGCGATGGAAAGTTTCAGACGAAAAATGCTTCAAGAATTTTCCTCGCAGGTAACGTTCGGATTGACGCCTCCGCAATTTTTTTTACTGCATCTGATCAAGGAAAAAGGTCCTTGCAAAGCTACCGTACTCGCCGAGCAAACCGAAGTGAAGCCGAGCGCGATTACGGTCATGATCGATCGTCTCGTCAATCACGGTTATGTGGAGCGGAGCCACGATACGAAGGATCGCCGGGTTGTCCTGATTCAGTTGACTGATCAAGGCAAGCAGGTGCTGGAACAGATGGAAAGGATTCGCAGGCAGATGGTTCAGCGTTTGTTTGACAAGATTGAACCTCAGGAAGCCGAATATTTTTTGAATATTTTAGAAAAACTCGTTAAATAAACATAAACTTTTGGCTTACCATCCAGTCCCAGGCATATAAGGAGGATTTCCTTTGTCAACCCAACAAGAAATAAAACCGGCAGAGCAACCGCTGCAGCGCCGGGGGCTGCTTATTCTCGGCCTCATGATCGCGATGCTATTCGGGGCGCTCGACCAGACGATCGTAGGCACGGCGATGCCGCGCATCGTCGGCGAGCTGGGCGGGCTCGGCCTGATGGCGTGGTTGACTACGGCTTATATGCTAACTTCCACCGTCGTTGTCCCGATAGCCGGCAAACTGGCCGACTTGATCGGCCGCAAAGTCGTTTACGTTACCGGACTTGTAATTTTTATCGCGGCATCCGCTTTGTGCGGCATGGCCCAAGGCATGACCGAGCTCATCATTTTCCGCGCCCTGCAAGGTATCGGAGGCGGCATTATGATGCCGATGGCGATGATCATTATCGGGGATATTTTTACAGGCAAGGAACGTGCCAAATGGCAGGGCGTATTCGGCGGCCTGTTCGGCTTGTCTTCCGTCATCGGTCCGCAAGTCGGCGGTTGGCTGGTCGATTCGCTGAACTGGCGCTGGGTGTTTTACATCAACTTGCCGGTCGGGGTGCTCGCCACGATTTTGATCGCCATGGCTCTGCCGAAGCATAAAGCCGAAGGCAAAGTCGTCTTCGATATCCCGGGCATGGCCACGATGATCGTCGGGGTCGTCAGCCTGTTGCTGGCGCTCACGTTTGGCGGCACGAATTACGCTTGGGGCTCGTGGCAAATTATCGGTTTGTTCGCGCTCGCAGTCGTCTCCCTCACAGCCTTTATTCGGATCGAATCGCGAGCTGCCGAGCCGATCCTGCCGATCCGTCTATTCAGTAACCGGGTATTTACGTCCATCAACGCCGTCGGCTTCCTGATGGCGGTCGGCATGTTCGGCGCGATCATGTTCGTGCCGCTGTTCATGCAAGGCATCGTCGGAGTGAGCGCATCGGCATCCGGCACGGTCATGACGCCGCTGATGATATCGATGATCATTACGAGCATCGTCGGCGGGCAGATCGTTTACAAAATCGGCGTACGCGTGCAAATCATGGTCGGTATGATCATTATGGCCGGAGGGTTTATTTTCCTGACCCAGCTCGGAATGAATACGACCAAGCTCGGCGCATCCGGCATTATGGTCGTGCTCGGGGTCGGAATGGGACTTGTTATGCCGATTTTGACGCTGGCGCTTCAGGACAGCTTTCCGAAATCCGAGCTTGGCGTCGTCACGTCGTCCAGCCAGTTTTTCCGCTCGATCGGCGGTACGTTCGGGATGACCATTCTCGGCGCGATCATGAACCACCAGTCGACCAAGCTGCTGACGCAGGATTTGGAGCCGGTGTTGACGAAGGTGCCGGACCAGTCGGGCATGATCGCCGGCTTGACGGAGAAAATTCATACCGATCCGCAAAGCCTGTACTCCATGCTGCTGTCTCCGGAAGCGGTGGCGAAGCTGCCGAAGGAATTCGTCGATCTCGCATCGCCGATCCTGAAAAGCTCCATGGTAACGGCGCTGCACAGCGTCTTCTGGCTCGGCTTTGCTTTTGTACTGCTCGGTGCGGTCATGACGCTGCTCATTGGCCGGATCAAGCTGACGGAACGCAAGAAGGGCGAGAAGAAAATGCAGGAAGCGACTATACACTAAAAACCGAAAAAAGAAAGGCCGCTTGCGACCCAATGGTTGCGGCGGCTTTTTTGACTTCTATAACTCGGATGTACTCCATCGAAAAGGCTTCGATCCGAGCTCTTCTTATGTTCAGAATCCCGTGCCTGGTGCACCGCGGGATCGAGCAGTCCATCAGCTTCTGTAACGTTTACCTCCAACGGATTCATGACGGCTTTCAAGCATGTAGAGAAGATATGCCATAAGATGAAGAACTCTGGCTATTTCATTACAAGTGAAGATCTTTACAATTTACATTAGGAGAGGGCACTACGTGGAGTACACTCCATGGGCCGAACCGGGCTTCATGTGTCAACGCTTGGGCAAGGCGACGCTCGGCCGGCGGGAGATTTCGCAACGAGCGATGAGCTTGAAGCCGAGAAGATGATCCATAAGGCAATCCATAAGGGATTGAAGCCATGAGGAGCTGCATCGGATGTACGCCTTGTTCCACGGTAAGAAGTTGTTCGAACAAGAGGAGGGGATAAGTGTGAAAGAACATGGGAACGAACTGCCGCAAATCGAAGCGACAGAACGCATGGTGCCCCCGGAGTGGGCGTTGCGGGAGCAGTGGCTGTTCGCAAGCTTGAATCAGGCTGCGAAGGAGTTTGTCGAGCGCTATACTCATCCGGACGGCACCTTGATCTGGCAGAAGGAATGGCCGGGGATGGACGGATCGGACGACCCGTATGAAGCATTCATGAACCTGGCGCTGCTCTACGTGCTTGGCGGAAGCCGGGAACTGCACGACGTGTCGCGAAAAATATGGGAAGCCATTACGTGGCAATGGACGGAGTACGGGCAAATCCATCGGGAATTCGACGCCTACTACGATTGGATGCACCACGGAGAGGGCTATTTATTTCTGTACTTTCTCGGGCTGGCCGGGCCGACGACATTGAAGGACCGGCAGCGGTCGGATCGCTTCGCCCGGATGTATACGGGCGACGATCCGGAAGCCCAGAACTACGATAAGGCGCTGCTGCTGATCCGATCGCCTCTGAACGGCAGCAAGGGACCCCGCTTTACGGTGTCGGAGGAGGACTGGAGCACGCATCGCGGCATTCTCGATCACTATCCGGCTCCGTACGAAGACATCCCGGGCGTCGATTATGCAAGCGGCAAATGCCCTTGGTCGGACGACGAAGTGTATCGGCAGCTGATCGCGACAATGAACGAGCGGATGAACCGCGGGGACGTCCCTTTAAATTTGAACGCCAGCGGTTTGATCGCACATGCTTACATGCATACGAAAGAAGAGACTCTCCGCGAATGGGTGGTCGATTATCTCGCTGCATGGGAGGAGAGAACCCTCCGTAACGGCGGGATTATTCCGGACAATGTCGGCCTGACGGACAAGATCGGCGAATATAACGACGGCAAATGGTGGGGCGGGTACTACGGTTGGAGGTGGCCGCACGGCTTCATGACGATCATCGAGCCGCTGACGAACGCTTGCATGAATGCCGTTTTGCTTACAGGGGACATGAAACGCCTGGCGCTCGCCCGCTCCCAGCTCGACGCGAACTGGGAGCTGCGCCGGGAAGAGAACGGACAAGTGCTCGTCCCGAACAAGCACGGGGATCGCGGCTGGAGCGATTGGCGGAAACCGCTGATCAAGTATCCGATTTATCTGTGGACGATGTCTATGGCGGATGAAGATTTGCAGCGGATCGAGCGGATTCCGAAGGATCATGAATGGAATGAAGTCATCGTGCCGGTCGTATCCGGGAGGGACAGCCGTACCGGAAGGGAGACGAAGCACTATATCGGCAATACGGAGCCTTGGTTTCAATATATTCGCGGCTGCAACCCGGATTATCCGGTAACCGTCTTGACCGCCAATATGGAGCTTGTCGGCCGACAGCTGGAACGGATGCGCTCCGATGAGGGCAATCCGCGCAATTGGAGCAGCGGCTTCCATGACGGGGACTTTTCCAACATTCATATCTGGCAGGAGATGTGTCCGCTTTATTTCGAGGCTCTGGTGCAGCTGACGCTGGGCGGACCGATGCACATTTCGCACGGCGGCTTGCAGCATGCGCGGGTGCGATATTTTGACGCACAGGAGCGGCGGCCGGGTCTTCCCCCTGGAGTTTCGGCGCTTGTAGAGGCGCTTGCGGACGATAGCGCGACGCTTCAGCTCTGCAACACCAGCCTATTCGACGAACGGGAGGTCGTCATTCAGGCGGGGACGTTCGGCGAGCACCGGTTTACCGGAGCGCAGCGGATCGGTCCTGACAGCCGCCCGCAAGGGCCGTCCGTCGAGATCGGGGGCAAGTGGTTAGCCGTTCGTCTAAAGCCTGGAGCGGGCATCAGGCTGAGCCTCGGCATGGAGCGGTATGTGAATGCGCCAAGCTACGAGGGGCCGTGGGAGAATTGCTATTCCTCCGACCCGTCGTTAAGCGGACGGAGCGGTCAAAGGGGCGAAACGCCATGTACGTAAACAGTCGCGTTTCCTTCAGCAAGGACATCCTTTTTTCGAATGTAACGGACTTTCTTATCATTCGCTCAACAACGAGCTGAGCAAAGAGGAGGAAGGTAAGATTCGTGCAGGCAACGGCCGGCGATTTTACCGGAGCGAACCATGATAATAACAAGATGGATGTATCGGGCTCAATTGATGGAAGGTTCCCGAGACGGTTTCGTCCGGGCATTGGAAGAATCCACCCCCCTCTGGGGACAGGAGCTTCGGGCGCAGGGGATGGTCGACGGCTGCTTGTTCGAGAAAGATGGCGATTTATATCTTTACCTTGAGACGAGCGGCGAAGGCTTCGAATGGAAATGGCCCGACGCTTGCCGGGAGATGCTGCAGCTGTGGCCGGGGGAGAAGGGCGGCTGTCGATTGGCGGTGCCGATGCTCGATATTTTTCACGACGGTGAGGCGGAGGGACGGGAATTCCGCAGCGGGGATTCCGTCCGCGAGCGGATCGGCTCGCTGGCGCGGCTGAAGCCGGAGATGTACGGCAGCTATGTCTTCTATCATTACGCCAAGCAGGAGGAGACGCCGGGCAGCTTCAATTCGACTTATATGATTGGCGCGCACGAAAATATAATTTTCTCTTATCACGAACTGCCTGCGCCCAAAGGAGAAAGCCAATCGACGCGAAGAACGTGGCCGGAGCCCATTACTCCGAACAACTGGCACGACATCATGCTGCCGCATTTCATCCCCTGGTCGAGCGGAGAGTCTGGGCCCGTCCTGTGGGAGAAAATGAGCATTCTTCTTTCTTTCTAACACGTAAATACGATGGCCGGCATACCTCCTTCCGGAGTGTAGACCGGCTTTTTTTTGCGTGAAGGTTTATCCGTATTTTTTTTCTTTTCCGCACAGCGCCTTGCTTCGTCTTCTCATGTCGGACGTATTGTCGTGGGCGAAGCTTTTTGGACATTTTATAGACTTGTCTTTTAATCTGCGAATCGCATAAGCTTAAGGTAGTAATTCATCCATTCCGAAACGCGAAGGGAGTTATTATGAAAACGATAGCGGAATTAGAAGCAAAGCTGGCGGAGCCTTCCGAGGCGCTCGTCAAAGATATTGCGGCGATAGACGGGGATATTATGCTGCTCGGGATCGGCGGCAAAATGGGGCCAAGTCTGGCCAGACTGGCGCAAAACGCGCTGAAGCAAGCGGGCGTCAGCAAAAAAATATACGGCGCGTCGCGTTTCTCGGACAAGGAGCTGAAAGCCGGGCTGGAGGCCGACGGCATTGAAACGATTGCGGTCGACCTGCTTAACGACAACCAGCTTCAGCAGCTTCCCGACGTGAAAAACGTCATTTATATGGCCGGCAACAAGTTCGGAACGACCGGCAACGAGCATTTCACCTGGGCGATGAACTCGTACTTGCCCGGCCGCGTCGCTGAAAAATACAGAAATTCGCGCATCGTCGTCTTCTCGACCGGCAACGTGTATCCGCTCACACCGGTATTCTCGGGCGGCGCGACGGAAAGCACGCCGCCTGGAGCGAACGGCGAGTACGGTATGTCCTGCCTCGGCCGCGAGCGCGTGTTCGAAAGCTTCTCGCACAAATACGATATCCCGATGGCGATCTACCGTCTGAACTATGCCATCGATCTTCGCTACGGCGTTCTGCTGGAAATCGCCAAGGCGGTCAAAGCCGGCTTGCCGGTCGACGTAAGCATGGGCCATGCCAACGTCGTATGGCAAGGCGACGCCAACGAATGGGCGATCCGCTGCCTAAACGTATGCAGCACCCCGCCGGCCGTTTTCAATATGTCCGGTCCGGAAACGCTTTCTCTCCGCTGGGTGGCCAACGAGTTCGCGGCCCGTCTCGGCACGGAAGCGAACCTTATCGGTCAGGAATCGGATACCGCGTTGCTCAGCAATAGCGCGAAAGCGCACAAGACGTTCGGCTATCCGCGCGTCAGCGTCGGGCAAATGATCGACTGGATCGCCGAGTGGGTCGCCGCCGACGGCAAAACGTGGAACAAGCCGACACATTTTCAGGAAAGAGAGGGGAAATATTAAACGATGAGCCGCAAACCATTAAGTCCCGAGCAAACGAAGGCTCTCCACGACGGCCTCGTTATCCCCGCCCAGCCGCTCGCGCTTACCGAGGAGCGGAAGCTCGACGAACGTCATCAGCGGGCGCTTACCCGTTATTATATCGCTGCGGGCGCCGGCGGCGTCGCCGTAGGCGTGCACTCCACGCAGTTTGAAATCCGCGAGCCGCAATACAACCTGTACGAGCCGGTGCTCCGGCTTGCGGCGGAAGAAGTGGATCGCGCCGGATTGGATCGTCCGTTCCTGAAGGTCGCGGGCATCTGCGGGCCGACCGAGCAGGCGCTGAACGAGGCGGATATCGCCGTGAGCATCGGCTATGACGCCGCGCTCGTCAGCATGGGCGGACTGAAGGAATGGACCGAGGAGCAGCATCTCGACCGCCTTCGCGCGGTGGCGGAGAAAATTCCGGTTATCGGCTTTTATTTGCAGCCGTCGGTCGGCGGCCGTATTTTCAGCTACGAGTTTTGGCGGCAATTGGCGGACATCGACGGCGTCGTGGCGATCAAGATGGCCCCGTTCAACCGGTACCAGACGATCGACGTCGTGCGCGCCGTCGCCTCGTCCAGCCGCAGCGCCGAAATCGCGCTGTATACGGGCAACGACGACAACATCGTCACCGACCTGCTGACGACCTACCGCTTCCGGATCGACGGCAAGCCGGTCGAGAAAAAAATCGTCGGCGGCCTGCTGGGCCACTGGTGCGTCTGGACGAAGAAAGCGGTCGAGCTGCTGGAGGAAGTGAAGCAGGTGCGCAACGACGCGACTTTGTCCGCCGAGTGGCTGACCCGCAACATCGAGGTTACCGAGACGAACGCCGCTTTCTTCGATCCGGCGCATCATTTCGCCGGCTGCATTCCCGGTATTCACGAGGTGCTGCGCCGCCAAGGATTAATGAAAGGGACATGGTGCCTCAATCCGCATGAGGTGCTGTCGCCGGGGCAATCCGAAGAGATCGACCGGATGTACCGCGATTACCCGCACCTCAACGATGACGAGTTTGTCCGCGCTCATCTGGGCGAATGGCTTGCCGATTGATCGAACAAAAAGCGGACAGTGAAATAATGCTGTCCGTTTTTGTCCGTTTCGAATAAAATATTGCATGACGGGGAAAACGAGGGGTTAAACGAACATGCGATTCAAGGACGTTTTTTCGATTATCGGTCCGGCCATGGTGGGACCGTCAAGCTCGCATACGGCGGGCGCCGTCCGAATCGGACGGGTGGCGCGGCACATACTCGGCGAACTGCCGCAGAAGGCGGACATTTTGTTTTACGGCTCATTCGCGGATACGTATCGCGGGCACGGCACCGACCTGGCCATCGCAGGCGGATTGCTCGATTTCGACACCGACGATGCTCGAATCCCCTCTTCGCTTGCGATTGCCGAACAGCTCGGAATGGATATCGTGTTTAAAGAATCGAAAGGCCAGTTTCCCCACCCGAATACGGCGAAAATTATCGCCCGAAGCGGCGAGAGGGAAATTACGGTCATCGGCTCCTCGATCGGCGGGGGCAACATTGAAATGCTCGGCGTGAACGAATTCGACGTCAAATTTACGGCGATGTACCCGACGCTTATCCTGTTCCACGACGACCGGCCGGGCATGATCGCCGACGTTACGCGGGTGTTGAGCCGGGAAAACGTCAATATCGGACATATGTCGGTGGACCGGAAAGGGCGCAGCGGAGAAGCGCTCACCGTCATCGATACAGATAGCTCGCTTACAGCCGAACTGATTCGGGAAATCGCGCAGCTTGCCACGGTGCGCGACGTCCGGCTGGTCGATCTGACGGCGGCTGGAGGGGGCGAATCATCATGAGATTCCGTACGCTGCAGCAA
The DNA here is from genome assembly GCF_039536325.1 of Paenibacillus hodogayensis. NCBI lineage: Bacteria > Bacillati > Bacillota > Bacilli > Caryophanales > Paenibacillaceae > Paenibacillus > Paenibacillus hodogayensis. Next base: position 775,552 of record NZ_BAAAYO010000010.1, on the reverse strand, counting down.
CTGGTCGCTCTGTGCGAGCAGGAAAATAAAACGCTCGGCCGTCTGATGCTGGAGGAGCAGGCCAAGGAATCCGGCAAGGACGAGCAGGAAGTTTTCCGGAAAATGTCGGAGTATTACGCGATTATGAAAGATGCGGTCCGCAAAGGGCTGACCGAGGATACGACGTCCCGAAGCGGACTGACCGGTCGGGACGCCCAGCGCGTCATGACGTATATCGGCGAGCATGAGGCATCGGTCGGACAGGTTGCCGCCGAAGCGATGGCAAACGCGCTGGCCGTCTCGGAAGTGAACGCCTCGATGGGGCGCATCATTGCCACGCCTACGGCCGGCTCGTGCGGCATTATACCGGGCGTGTTTGTGAGCAGTCAGAACCGTTTCGGCTGGGACGACGATACGATGACGTACGCTTTGTTCGCCGCCGGCGCCATCGGTTACGTCATCGCCAACAATTCGTTCGTCTCCGGCGCCGAAGGCGGCTGCCAGGCCGAAGTCGGTTCTGCCATCGGCATGGCGGCCGGCGCCATGGCCGAGCTGCGCGGCGGGACGCCGTCGCAGGCGGCTCACGCGGTCGGCCTCGCGCTGAAAAATACGCTCGGCCTGATCTGCGATCCGGTCGGCGGACTGGTGGAAATTCCGTGCATCGTGCGCAACGGCTTCGGGGCGGTCAATGCATTGGCCGCCGCAGATATGGCGTTGGCCGGCGTGCGCAGCGTCATTCCGTCGGACGAGGTGATCCAGGTGATGCTGGAGGTCGGCATGAGCATGCCGGAGAAGCATCGCGAGACGGCAAAGGGCGGGCTGGCCCAGACGCCTACCGGTAAAAAAATTATGGATTCGTTGTACCGCAAAGGCGCGCCGAAGCAGTCGTCCGGAAAACAAAGCGACGGCGCAACAGGCCCGGCTCCGGCCGATGCCGATAAGGCAGGCGGGGCTGCCGAGCACGCGGCCGATCCGGAAGGCTGACGCTTTACCGCCGCCCGCGAGCCATCGTTGGCAGCATCAATGAAGGAACGGTATTCCGTTACGGGCTTTCCGAAGCATCATCCGGAGGGGCGTCTGAAGCGGAGACGGTTCCTTTGTGCTTATCAAGCTGTTTTTATTTTTCCCGGCAAGCTACTTTATAGCAGGAGAGGATGAATCAACGCATGACCCAAGCCATTATGTTTCAATCGCTAGTGGACGCGGGTAAACGGCTGGAGCCTGAGCTCGTCGAATTTCGGCGCGACCTGCATCTGAATCCCGAGCTGAGCATGCAGGAGGCGGAGACGGCCGCCAAGGTGGCGGACCGTTTGCGCGCCTACGGATATGAAGTGAAGACTGGAGTCGGCGGACATGGCGTCGTCGCCGAGCTTACCGGCGCGAAGCCGGGACCGACGATCGCGCTGCGCGCCGATATGGATGCGCTTCCGATCGAGGAGGAAAGCGGCGAGTCGTTCTCGTCCCGGCGCCCGGGCGTGATGCACGCTTGCGGCCATGACGCGCACACGGCCATCTTGCTGGGTGCGGCCCGCCTGCTAAGCGAAGAAAAGCATCGTCTGGCAGGCTCGGTGCGCTTCCTGTTCCAGTCGGCGGAGGAAATAAATCGCGGCGCCAGACTGATGATCGAACAAGGAGTTTTGGAGGGCGTCGCCGAAATATATGGATTGCATAACCTTCCTACGCTGCCGGCGGGGAAAGTGGCCACCCGTTACGGCTCGCTGATGGGATCGGTGGACCGGATCGATATCGCGCTCACCGGCAAGGGAGGCCACGGAGCCATTCCCGATGCCAGCATCGACCCGGTCGTCGCCGCTTCTGCAATCGTCATGGGGCTGCAAACGGCGGTTAGCCGGGAAATTTCCCCGTTCGACCCGGTCGTCGTCACGGTCGGCAGCTTGCAGGCGGGGGATACGTATAACGTCATTCCGCACCGGGCTTCGCTTGTCGGCACGATCCGCACGTTCTCTCCGGTCGTGCAGGCATCGATGAAAGAACGGGTAACCCGGCTTGCGGGCAAGATCGCGGAAGCTTACCGGTGCGAAGCCGTCGTCGAATATACCGAAATGACGCCGGTGCTGGTCAGCGCGGACGATTGCGTCGCCCACGTGGAGCGCACCGTCGAGGCGGTCATCGGCGCGGACAACCGCATCGAAGCCGCGCCGACGCTCGCCGGCGAAGATTTCTCGCTTTATTTGCAGCAGGTGCCGGGCTGCTTCTTCTGGCTCGGTTCGGGGCCGCAGGAAGGTGCGGAGCACGCGTACGGGCTCCATCATCCGAAGTTCCGCATTGACGAGCAATGCTTGCCGCTCGGCGCTTCGCTGCTGGCGGCTATCGCGATCAGCCGTCTCGGCGGTTAGCCATAAACCGCTGAAATCCCGCGTCTTTCGTCGTGCGTGTCGGCTTGCCGCAACACGCGGCTCTACCGGCCGAGTACGTCATTATATGTCATGTCTGGAGGCTGAACCATGGCCGAAACGAACAACGCTCCGATCGCCAAAGGCATTGCCATCGGGATCATCGGTCCCGAGCAACTGGTCGAGAAGATGAACACTTGCTTAAAGGGGTTTCCGTCGTTCGATCCGATCTCCCGCGTCTATACGCGCGAAGAAGAAGCGCCGGAACTGGCCCGCGATCTGATGGATCATGTCGAGGTGCTGCTGTTCTCCGGTCCGGTGCCGTACCGGCTGGCCGTGCAGAAGCTGAACTTTAAAATACCCGTCCATTATGTCCGGTTGTCAGGCACGGGTTTGTACCGGTCTCTGTTTCGGATAGGGCTGCATAGCGGGTTGGCCGAGATGTCTGTCGACACGCTGTCCAAGCAGTCGCTGGAGCAGGCGTTCCGCGAGCTTGGCGAAACGTACCGGGGCACCGTTCATTATCCCGGCTCGGAGTTCGTGTCCCAATCGGCTTTAATCGATTTCCATGCCGAGCAATATCGCAGCGGCAAGGCGAAGGCGGCTTTGACGAGCGTCGGCTCCGTCGCGGCTGCGCTGACCGGCATGGGCATCCCGAACGAATGGGTGCTGCCCACCGATCAGGATATTATCGTGTCGCTGGAGCGCTCGCTGCTGTCGACGGAGACAAGGCGCAGCAACGAATCGCAGATCGTCGTCGGCTTTATTCACGTGGACGAGTTCGACCGGCTCGCCAAGAAGAAATCGTCGGAACACGAGGTGCAGCGGCTCAAGCTGGACATCCACCGCATGCTGCTCGGCTATGTGGAATCGCTTGACGGGCATCTGACCCATCTTGGCGGGAATGAATATTTGTTCATAACGACGCGCGGCATATTCGAACGGGAAACTGGCGGCTACAAGTCGATCCCGCTCGCCCGCGTCGTGGAAAAATATTACGGGCTGTCGCTCAGCATCGGCATCGGCTTCGGCCGCTCGGCCAACGAGGCCGGGACGCATGCCCGACTGGCGCTGCGCAATTCCAAAGAGAGCGGCGGCGATATTTGCTTCATCGTGCGCGAGGACAAGAGCGTAATCGGTCCGCTGGAAATGACCCATCCGCACGAATATGATCTGTCGCTGATCGACGCCAATTTGCTGAAACGGGCCGAGGAAGCCGGGTTGACCTCCGGGTACTTGAGCAAGCTTGTGGCCCACGTGACCCGCTTTGGCAAAACCGACTACACCGCGCAGGAACTGGCCAACGTGCTTGACGTTACCGTACGCAGTACGCACCGTTTCCTGCTGGCTTGGCTCGATTCCGGGCTGATTGAGATTATCGGCGAGGAGAAGGGCAAATCAAAAGGCCGGCCCAAACAAATATACCGGCTTTCGTTCCTGAGCGAGCTGGTCCGCTAGCTGCCGGCAAAGTGTGTGTACGCACGATGCGGCGCCGGACAAGAAGGGCCTTTCGAAAAGAACCTTATCGGCGCCGGAAGCCTGGCATTCTTTGGAGCGATACGAAGCGCGGAAAGCCGGCGCGCGGGTAGCGGGACTGGCGTTTTTTCGGGGTGACGGCCGCGGATAATGTCCGAAAGAACCTTATCGGCGCCGGAAGCCTGGCATTTTGGCGAGATAGTGTTCTTTGGAGCACTACGAAACGCGGAAAGCCGGGGAATCGGCGTTTTTTCGCGGTGGCAGCCCCGGATAATGTTCGAAAGAACCTTATCCTCGCCGGATGCCTGGCATTTTGGCGAGATAGTGTTATTTGGAGCATTACGAAGCGCCGAAAGCTGGCGTATGCGCGTCGGAACTGGCGTTTTTTCGCGGTGACAGCCCCGGATAATGCTCGAAAGAACCTTATCCTCGCCGGAAGCCTGCCATTTTGGCGAGATAGTGTTCTTTCGAGCACAACGAGGTGCCGAAAGCCGGAGCGTGCGCGTCGGAACTGGCGTTTTTTCGCGGTGGCAGCCCCGGATAATGTTCGAAAGAACCTTATCCGCTCCGGAAACCCGCCATTTTGCTGAGATAGTGTTCTTTGGAGCATTACGAAGCGCCAAAAGCTGGCGCGCGCTTCGGAACTGGCACTTTTTCGCGGAGGTAATTGTGAGAAGGTACCAACCGTATACAGCAGCCGGTATGATTCGGTATGGCTTCCAAGATTAGCGTGGCATTAGGCGAGCACCGAGAGTCCGAAACAGGAGCCGCAAAATCGTAAAATAAAGCGAATCCCATCGAAAGAAAAGGCAATATTTCCGCAGCCGCTCTTGGTATAGTTACTAAGGAAACGGCCTTCTCCGGAAGCGTCGGAAATATACTTACTTACGGATGAGGAGGTGCGTTCCATGTCGAACGCATTGAAAATCGGAATCATCGGATTGGATACGTCCCACGCTACCGCTTTTACGCAGCTGTTAAACGATGCCGCCCAACAATATCACGTACCGGGAGGCAAAGTGGTTGTCGCTTTTCCGGGAGGATCCCCGGACTTCGAACTGAGTATTTCCCGCGTGCAGGGTTTTACCGATAAGCTTCGCGACGAGTATGGGGTACAAATCGTCGATTCCGTGGAAGCGGTCGCCAAGCAAAGCGACGCTATTTTGCTGGAGTCGGTGGACGGACGCGTGCATTTGGAGCAGTTCGCCAAAATTGCACCCTTCGGCAAACCAGTGTTCATCGATAAGCCTTTGGCGGTCGCGTCCGAAGACGCCAGACAGATCGCGGCTCTCGCCGCCAAGTACGGCGTCGCCGTCATGAGCGCTTCTGCGCTTCGTTATGCGGAAGGGCTCACCGAGGTACTCGGCAACGCCGAGAAGGGCGCGGTGATCGGGGTTGACGCCTTCGGTCCGATGGCGATCCAGCCGACGCAGCCGGGCTTTTTCTGGTACGGCATCCATACGGTCGAGATGGTATTCGCCGTGCTGGGCAAAGAATGCGTGGACGTTACCGTCACGACAAACGACGACCACGATATTATCGTGGGACGTTGGGCGGACGGGCGCCTCGCCACGCTGCGCGGCAACCGCAAGAACAACAACTCGTTCGGTGCGGTCGTTCACCGCGAAAAGGGCAGCCAGTTCGTGGACGTCTATTCCCATCCGAAGCCGTATTACGCCAGCTTGCTGGAGCGCATCATTCCGCTTTTCCAAGGCAAGGGCGCTGCGATCGATTTCGCGGAATCGATTGCGGTCATCCGCTTTATCGAAGCGGCTAACGAAAGTCGCGACAGCGGCAAAACGGTAGCTCTGTAAGCAACTAAACAAACATATAGAACGGCAGCCTAGAGACAAGCGGGAGAAGGATCGACCTGCTTGTCTTTGTTTTTGAATCGGAAAGGAGGCGGCTCACTTGAGCTATACATTGGAACGGTTGAGGCAAGGCGGGGTGCCCCCGCTTCTGAAGGGCATAACGGACAAGGCAGGCTGGGAGGCGAAGCGCACCGACATCCGGCGGCGGTGGCACGAGGCCATCGGCGGCATTCCGCCGTCGGTGCCGGTCCGCTACGAGGTGCTGGCGGAGGAAGAGGAGGAGCGCCATACGCGGCTGCATCTCCGCTACGAAACGGTTTACGGCGATGTCGTAACCGCTTATCTGCTTATGCCCAAAGCATCGCCGGGACTTGCCGGAGGCAAGCTGCCCGCCGTGGTGGCGCTTCATCAGACCGACCGCGAAGGGAAGGCCGAGATCGCCAAGCGGACGGGTCGCCCGAATCTGCGGTACGGCTTGGAACTGGCCGATCGCGGTTACGTCGTGCTGGCCCCGGATACGATTACCGCTGGGGAGCGCATTTACGAAGGGGCGGGCGCTTTTCAGACCGCCCCCTTCTACGAGCGTTATCCGGAGTGGTCGGCGGTAGGCAAAATGATCGCCGATCACCGCCAAGGCGTCGATCTGCTCGTATCGCTCGATCGGGTCGACGCAGCGCGCATAGGCGCCATCGGCCACTCTCTTGGCGGATACAACGCGATTTTCCTGGCGGGCGCCGACGAACGGATCCGCGCGGTCGTCTCCAGCTGCGGCTTCGCCACGTTTACAGGCGACTCGAATCCGGGCCGCTGGGGACGTCGCGACTGGTTTTCCCATATTCCGGCGATATCCGACGCACTGGAGCGCGGGGAAGTGCCGTTCGAGTGGCATGAAATCGCCGCTTTGGCGGCGCCGACGCCACTGTTCAACTGGAGCGGCCAGTCGGACTCGATCTTTCCGCATTGGCAGGCGATTGTGCAAGCGATGGGCGATCTGCACGGACTGTACGATTGGCTGGGCGCAGCGGACAGAATGCTGTCGCTCGACGGGACAAGCCCACATGATTTTCCGCTCCCGGTGCGGGCGGCGGCGTATGCGTTTCTGGATATGTGGTTGAAGGGTACGGGCGAGGCCGGAAAAACTGAAATCCAATAAAGGGCGGGGAGTGGGATCGATGACGCAGGCTACACAATCGCAAGCCAATTGGACGGTACGGTTTCCTCTGGACGGGGATATGCTGACCGAGCGGGACGGCGAAGTACGGGACGGCAAGCTGCATATTGTCGTAGAACTGGACGTTCCGGACGAAAGGGCTCTGCGGGTGAACGGGGCGCCGGTACGGCCGCAGGATGGGATCTGCCGCGCGGACGTTACTCTTGAAGGCTACAGCAACACGATCGTAATTGACGACGACAAGCAGCCCGGCGCCGGACAGACAATCGTCGTCTATTGGCTGCGGCGGGCCACGAGCAAATTCCGTTTGTCCGTAGACGATAGCATTTGGTTTTTGCAGGATATTGCGCAGCAGCGCGACGCGTACCGCTCGATTTTCGACAACCCGTATTTGGCGGTCTTCAAAGAAGCGCACGATACGTACGGGCTGAAGGTGCAGTTCAATCTGTACGACCGGACGGACGGCTTCGATCTGTCGCAGATGCCGGAGCGCTTCAAACCGGAATGGCAGGCGAACGCGGACTGGCTGCGTCTAACGTTCCATGCTTTGCAGAACGATCCTCCCAAGCCGTATGAACACGCTTCGCCGGAGCAGCTGCTGGTGGACTGCGAGCGGGTGACCGGGCAAATTGTCCGTTTTGCCGGGGCTGAGCTGCTCGATCCGGCGACGACCATTCATTGGGGTGCGGTCACCCGCGAAGGATGCAGAGCGCTGCGAAGCTTCGGGATGAAGGGCTTGGCCGGGTATTTCCGCGTTGAGGACGGAAAGCCGATTGTCTCGTATTACTTGAGCAATGAGCAGACCGCTCATCTGGAGAAACGGGACTTCTGGAAAGACCATAGCGAGGATCTGGTGTTCGTGAAAATCGACGCCGTGCTCGACCGTCTCCAGCTCGATGAGGTCGTCCCCGCTCTGGAGCGCATCAAGTCTTTGCCGCACGAATCCGGTTTTCTGGACGTGATGGTTCACGAGCAATATTATTACCCGCACTATTCGGCCTACCAGCCGGATTACCGCGACAAAATTATGGCGACCGCCCGCTGGGCAGCGGAGAACGGCTACGAGCCGGCGTTTCTGAGCGAATGCTTGTTTGAGTAGAGACAGGTTGTAAGCGTACGCCCAACGCGCTAAAATGGCATAGGGAGCCTTGCCGGGGAAATCGTGCCGGGCGGGCTTCCGGTACGCGGTCGGTTGTTCGGCAGCCTTGAAGCGGACGGTTCGTTACGCGGGACACGGCAAATACCCGCAGCGGACGATTCGCGGTAGAGCTTTAGGCACACCGGCGCGTATATCCCGCGGGCTTTTGCGTTTAACGTATGCAGGAGACGCTTCCGTGATGGAGGGAATGCCATGGCGATCAAATGGATCGACCTGTCCCGGAATCCGATTTATATTTACGAGCAAAAACATATGGGCGGCCATAACGTGTCCGAGCATCATCACCAGAGCTATCAAATCTTGTTCGTGCTCGACGGACAAGGCTCGATCCGGTTGGACGGGGGCGAGACGCAGGAGCTGAAGGCGGACGATACCGCGCTGCTCGTGCCTTTCTCCGTTCATGCCGTCATGTCCGATTCCCGGCTGACGCTGCTCGTGCTCGCTTTCGACGAAACGGCGCTCGATCCGGAGACGGCCGGTCAACTGCTGCACGGCCATCTGCATACGTCGATGCTGATGAAGCCGTCGCTTTTTACCGGCAGTGAGCTTCGCCAACAGCTGCGGAAGCTGCTGTTCGAGCAGTCCAAGGAGCCCTCGGCGCTCGGAACGCTGTCGATGCGTATTCAGCTGTCTCAGCTGCTCCTGACGCTGACCCGGGCCGTTCAAACGTCGACGGGAACGGGCTCCAACCGGCAGCGCGCGGAGAAAATCCGCAGCTATATCGATTCGCATTATTTCGAACCGCTCACGGCGGCGGATATTGCATCCAAGCTCGGCATTAGCACGCGGCATGTCAACAACATTTTTAAAGAACGGTACGACATGACCCCGATGCAGTACTTGACCGAGGCGCGCATCCGGCTTGCCCAGAAGCTGCTGGCGGAGACGGATAAGGATATTATCTCGATCTGTTTCGAGGCCGGGTACGACTCGGTGTCGACGTTCTACCGTTCGTTCAAAGCCGTTGCGAAGCTGTCTCCCAAATCGTACCGGCAGATGAACCGGCCGACCGACGTGGAATGACGAGGGATTGTGCCGAAAGCTCCTGCAAAAGGAGCTTTTTTACGTATGTGAAAATTCGGCAGCGGATCGATCAACGTGCTTAGTTACTAAAGCTCTCAAAGACCGGCCGGTGGAACTTGCGGACGGTTGGATGGTTCGACTTCCCGCTAAACATATCTGCTCCCAGAGGACGGCGTAGCCGTTTATCCCGGTCTCGTCCATCATTTGGAATCGCCGTACCTGCACGATTATTCCTTCACGCTGCCGACAACGATGCCTTTGATAAAAAACTTTTGCAAAAACGGATAAACCAGCAAGATAGGCAAGGCGCCGAGAAAGATTTGCGCCGCGTTGATGGTGCGATTGGAAAGGGCCTTCATCAATTCCGCTTCCGCGGCGCTCGACGCCGAGAACGATTTGTCGATGATGACGGTTTTTAAATAGCTCTGCAGCGGATAGTTGTCCGGAAGATTCATATAGATGATGCCGTCAAACCAGGAATTCCAATGCCCTACCATCGAAAATAATGTTAGCGTGGCGATCGACGGAGCGGATAAAGGGATGTAAATGCTCCATAATGTGCGAAAAGGCGTCGCGCCATCCATCTGCGCCGATTCCTCCAGCTCCTTCGGCAGCCCGCGGAAAAAATTCAGCATCAGAATGACGCTCGTAACAGGCACGATACCGGGCAAAATAAGCGCCCAGATCGAATCGATCAATCCGGTAGTTTTGACGGTCATATAGGTTGGTACCAGACCGCCCGAGAACAAAATCGTGATCAGAAAATACCAAGCGTAATAAGTTCGCCACTTAAAGACGGAGGCTTCCTTCGAAAGTGGGTATGCGGTGAGGACGACCATGATCATATTTAGAACGGTTCCGAGCACTACGCGCTTGACGGATATGCCGAATGACTCCAGAAAAGCCGCTTTGCCGAACACGAAACGATAAGCGGACGTCGTCCACTCGACCGGCCACAGCGTCACCTTGCCCGCCGCTGCAGCCGAACTGGAGCTGAAGGACACGGCCAACACATGAATTAGCGGAAACAGGCAAAGGAAAGCCAAGAAAGATAAAAAAATATAATTAGCGACAAGGAATGTTCTGCGCCCTATTGACATGCTCTGAATCAATGTGTCGTCCTCCCGCTAAAAAATGCGATATTTTGCGAATCGGTAAGCCAAATAATAAGAAACCGAAATAAATACGAAGGAAATGATCGATTTCAAAAGTCCGACCGTCGTCGCGTTGCTGTACTGGGCGTTCAAAATGCCCATGCGATATACATAGGTGTCGATAATATCCCCGGTCTCGTAGACGAGCGGATTGTACAGATTGAATACTTGCTCAAAGCCCGCGTTCAGGATGCTGCTCATGCTTAATGTAGCGAGCAATACGATAGTCGGCCTTATGCCCGGAAGCGTAATATGCCATGTTTGTCTCAGCCTGCTCGCACCGTCCATAACCGCCGCCTCGTAAAGCGCGGGATTGATCGAAGTAAGCGCCGCCAAATAAATAATGGTGCTGAAGCCGAACTCCTTCCATTCGTTCGTGACGACCAGCAAATAGGGGAAAATATCCTTGTTGCCGAGAAAGAAGATCGGTTCGAAGCCCAACCATTGAATAAGCTGATTCACGATACCGTCGGACGGGGATAAAATATCGATCAGAATACCGCCAAGCAGTGTCCAGGAAAGAAAATGCGGAAGGTAGATGATCGTTTGGACCCCCCGTTTAAAAACCTGCCGCGATATCTCGTTTAACAGTAGGGAAGTGCAGATCGGAGCAATCAGGCCCACGACGATTTTCATAAAGGCGATGAACACGGTATTCCAGAATACGCGACCCGTTCCGGGCAAGCTGAACGTATAATAAAAATTGTTCAAGCCTACCCATTCCGAACCGAAAAAGCCTTTAGTCGGAACATACTGCTGAAAGGCCATGACCAAACCGAACATCGGAATGTATTGATACACGAAAACGAACAGAAATGCAGGTAAAAGCATCAAGTGAAGATAGCCCGTATAGGACAAACCTTTCTTCATGAAACAGTCCCTCCGATGGAAGTGGAGAGGAGAGGGAATAACGAGCCCTCTCCAATCGGGTGATGTTTATTTTTGTGCGGCATACCATTCATTCACTTCTTTGGTGATCTCATCGCCGCCGAGCTTTTTCCATGAGGCGACGAAGCTGTCGAAATCGCTTACAGGGGCGGTGCCCATAATGATTTTGGTGAACGTTTCCAGCATCATCGCCGTCAGATTCGCTTGTTTGCTGACCATGGAAGCGGTAGGCGTAGTTGTAAATAGATTTGGCATAAACTGATCGTTTTTCAAATACTGCTCGAGCACTCTTCCCGACCCTTCGGGACCGTTCTGGGCATTTTCCCACCAGAAGGATTTATCGCCGTCTTTATATTTCGTTATTTTTTCGAGTATGGAGCGCTGTTGAGGGGTAATGTCCGCCACTGTTTTTTTGCCGCTCAGAACCGCATTGACTTGCCGGTAGGAATCGAGATTGTTTAACGGTCTGTACATTTTGGCCGGCGCCAGGAACCAAATCGGATTGAGATCTCCCGGCGGCGCGATAAACGTTTTGTAATCTTCATCCGATGTAGTGAAATAGAACTTGTCCGTAAATACATCCAAAATTTTTAAAAGTGCCTCCGGATGCTTGCTTCCTTTTTTCACAACCCAGTAAAAGCCGTTGACGTTCAAATCATGCTGCAGCTTGACAGGCTTGTCGTCGAGGGAAGGAACGGGATAAGAATTCCACTCCACGTTCGGCAAGCTCGCCGATGCGGGATAATTGGCTCCGCCTCTGTCGGAGAAGAAAATGCCGACTTTGTTCGCTCCGATCGTTTCCATCGCTTTTTCGGCATTTTTCACGGCAAACTCCGGATCGAGATGTCCGGCTTTGAACATCTCCTGCAGCTTTCCGAGCGCGGTTTTCATCTCGGGCTGAATGCTGCTGAACGCCAGTTTACCGGATGCATCTTTTATCCAAATATTGTTGTAAGCATGATAGCCGTTCAAGAAGCCTGTCAAATACAGGAGGTTCTTATCGAGCATGATTCCGAACGTATCTTTCTTGTTATTTCCGTCCGGATCCTGTTCGACGAATGCAGCGGAAATGTTCAGCAAATCGTTCATCGTTTTCGGTTCCGGCAAATTCAGCTTCTTCATCCAATCGCTTCGAATCCACACCATCGGTACGCTTTCCCGCTGCAGACCCGTCCAAGGGATGGCCATCAGCTTGCCGTCGATCGTCGCCGATTTCAGCACTTCCGGCCCGGCTTCCTGCATCAGCTGTTTGACGTGCTCCGGTGCGTACTTCTCGTATACTGCGGTCAAATCCTCGATTAATCCGGCTTGGCTAAGCTGCTTGAACTGCTGAGGCTCCGCTGCAAAAAAATCCGGGATATCACCCGATGCGATCATCAGATTCGTTTTTTGCTGAAGTTCCTCTCCCGAGGTCGTCGCCCACTTTCTTGTCACTTTTATGCCGAGCGTGTCTTGGATGTATCTGGTCCACATATTGTTGTTGATGGAGTCCCCGTTCGCGAACTTGACCAGAGAGCTATAGTTGGATACGGTCGTCACTTCGATCGGGGGGTCGTACTTGGCCGAACTTCCCGGATCGGTCTTCGGCGGCGAGCTGCTCTCTGGCGCTTCCGATTTTTCGGAGCTGCAAGCCGCGAGTAGGGTCGACAAAACGAGCAACAGCGAGATTCCCTTCACCTCTCTGCTCGTCAAGCCAATTTGTCTTCTTTTCATTCTCGATGGACCCCCTTAGTGATTGGATGTTTCACGTTCACGCCGGAAAAGGCTTGCGGCGGTTCGGTGCTGTGCTTAATGTAGCCCAGTCGGCAGGCGGATAGTAGATGCAATTTTTCATATCGTAATAAATAACGGTCGGGCATGAAAAATGGAATATAATATGAATTATAAGCGATGTTAAAGCAGTTGAGATCCTGCTATATTGTTCGGACAAACACCATAACCGCTTGGAGGGCCTGATCGCCAATGTGGAACATGCTGCATTTACCCTTTAAGAAACAGTCCTTGCTAAATCGGCTGATCATGAGCTTTCTGATCGTCATTGTGTGTCTTGCGGCGTTCCAGTTCTTGTCCTTCTCCTTCTTCAAGAAAAAGGTTCAGCAAGAGATTGTGAAGTTTAGCAGTCTCAATTTGAAGTATGCCGCAGAAAGCTACGAGAAAAATTTGGAGCTCATCGACACGACCATTGCCACTCTTTATTTCGATGAGAAGATGCCCCTTATTATGAACGACCGGTCCGCGGGCAATTTCAAAATGTTGAATCTTTTCGTGTCCCAGCTCCAGCGGCATGTAAGCGGCGACCAGCTTTACGCGGACGATATCGTCGTTTATTTCGGCGACACGGGTACTGCAATCAGCAAAGAGGGGATACGCAGCATTGGGGATTTGGCAAACATCGAGATCATTAGCGACGCTTATCCCGCCGCATTCTGGGAGGAGCAGGTTTCGAATACGTATAGCTACAAATGGTTTCCCGCGGCCGAATTCAAACGGAAAACGTTGGACAAGCAGATTATTTCCAGGGGCGAGCTGTTTCCGATTATTTACAAAAACAGCCTCAACCCGCAAATGTATTTCCTCGTCTTACTGGATGCCCGCCAAACCTTTAAGGCTTTTTATCGTTCCATCCAGGACGATTTCTATATTGTAAATGAAGCGGGCGATGTTCTATTCCATACGGATCCGTCGCAAATGCCGGAAAAGAAAGACTTGCAAACGTATGCAAACGCGGATGAAGGGAACTGGAGTCAAGGAAGCAACTTGCATTTCTACACGAAAGGCAAACATTCGGGTCTGACCTACGTCAGCGTCGTTCCCAATAGCGCAATCACGGCTCAGCTTCAGCAAATGAATATCGTGCTGCTGGTCATTCTCGGAGCGGCCGTTCTCGTCAGCATTGCGATCTCCGTGTTCTTGAGCTGGAGGTTCCATCATCCGGTACAGCAAATCATCAAGCTGATCCAGAGGCCGAACGAGGCGTCTCCCACTGGGAGCAGCATTAATGAATTCAATATCATCCGCGGCAAAATCGGCGACATGATGGTGATTAACGAGGAAATCAGCAACGATTTGAGCAGGCAAAACTCGATTATCAAGAAATACAACTACATTAACAAGATGAAACGAATCTATTCGAGCTACGACAAGGTAGAGGAAGATTTGCTGGAATCAGGCAATCCGTTCTATGTAGTGCTGTACTCTATGACTTTTACGAATAGGCTCCATAAGTTTTCGCCCGAGAACCAAGCGAGAGGCATATATTACATGGACCAATTTATTCAAAGAAGCTTGATGGACGATTTCCCGGACGCTGTAACGATTCAGATCGAGAAGGATCAAATTTTATCGCTGCTATTCGTGAAAGGGCAAGAGCAAAGAAACGATCTGCTGGCAAATCTGCAAGGCTTGCAAACGATTTTCGACCGGGACAAGGATTATTGTCTTGTTACGATCGCGTCTGATCTCGTCTTGCGCGATTCCACCGAATTTACGACGGCCTACGAGGAAACCTTGGAGATGCTGCAGCTGCGTAAAATGGTGCCGGGCACCCAGCTTATCGTCGAGCCGGTACCCAAAAGCGCCCATGTCCTGCGCGTTCCTTCCCTTAATCAGGAATTTGTCGCCCATTTGCAGGCGGGTAACGAAACGGCGATTCAGACCGCCGATCTCATGCTTCGCAAGTTAGCCGGTAATGAGGGGAATTTGTATCAGTTTACGCATCTTTCCAGAGAAATCATTGTCGCCGTTATGAAGGCTTTGACTGCCGCCAATATCGATGAGGAAGCTATGCCGGGGAAAGAATCGCCTTACGAGAGACTGAAATCATGCGCTGTTGCAGAGGATTATTTCGCTTTTTTTCAGGAGCTGCTTCAGCATTCACTGAATTTGATCCGCGAGAAGAAGGCGGAGCAGGAGCCATTGAAGGACTCGATTTTAAACTATTTACACCGCAATTACCATATGGATATTTCGCTGGAAACGGTGGCGGACAAATTCAATTTGTCCAGCGGCTACTTATCCCTCTTCTTCAAGGAAAAGACGCAAACGAATTTTCTCTATTATTTGAACGAGCTGAGGGTCGGCAAAGCGAAGGAACTGCTGCTCGAGACTAACATGAAAGTCCATGACATAGGCGAACGGGTCGGCTTCCAAAGCGCGAATTCGTTTATCCGTTTATTCAAAAAGTTTACGGGTATCCCGCCGGGCGCATTTCGGCGGATGAATCATAAATTGGAATAGCTTTAGGGGTACAAAACAATTTTTTCGTATTCCATTTTATATGTCATGCAAAATGGAACACGTTATACAAAATGGCATATGGTGTTCGACATCTCCGGTTTCTATGATGGACCCAGACCGCTTATCGGCAACAGCCGTCCGGAATGCGGTTCCAAAAAAATGGAGGTGAAAGAATGGCAGGTTTCAAACGTCAAAGAGTTATCCCGCTGCTGCTGCTAATCGGCATGTTGTTCAGTACGACAGCGGGGAATGCAGCGGCACGGACAGAACTCCCGACACTTGAGCCGACAGCCTATACGGTTGTTCATGAAGGAGTCGGCCAAGCGGTCATCGTACACGCAGCGAATACGGATCAGAGGGTTATACAAGCCGCCGCCAAAATAGCAGGCTATGTGGAGCAGTCAACCGGAGCGATGCTGCCGATCATGGATGAACTCGCATGGACGGGCAGTAACATAAGCGATAAAGTCCCGATCTATGTAGGCATCGCCGCTCAGTTAAGCGCAGGCTCGCAAAGCGATTTGCCGTCGATGGACGATGAAGGCTTTATTATGGAAGCGGGCAACGGCGGAATTGCGATCGCCGGGAAAACATCGGCAGGAACGGAACATGGCATTTATGAGTTTCTCGAGCGATACGTCGGAGTACGCTGGCTGCTGCCCGGACCGGACGGAGAGGATGTTCCGCAAATGTCCTCGATTGTAGTGCCCGTCGGGATAGTAAAGCAGGAGCCGGCTTTTATGTCCCGAATCCTGAGTCCGATGACGTTGCCTACTAATGTGACCGGTCCCGTTCAATTCGAATGGGCGAGGCAAAACCGGCTGCCGTGGCGTTTTAACGCCTATCACAATATGTATTTACTGTTTCCGGGAGCGAAATACGGAACGAGCAATCCGGAGTTTTATCCGATCATCCATGGACAAAGGTTTATTCCGGGCGCACAGGATATTTCCGGATGGCAGCCGTGTTACTCGGAGCCGGCGACCATAACGGAAGCCGTGTATACGATCGTCCGGTTTTTCACGGACAACCCGGATCAAGTCAGCTATTCGCTTGGCGTGAACGATTCGGCCGGTTTCTGCGAAGAGAACCCGAATCATCCGTTGTATACGAATAAAAGCAATTCCAAAGGGTTTCACGACATGTCGGACATTTACTACAATTGGGTTAACCAGGTGGCTGAAGAGGTGCTGAAGGTATTTCCCGACAAGTGGTTTGGCGTACTGGCTTATGAAAATGTCATCGATCCTCCGTCCTTTGCATTGAATCCTCGCGTCGTTCCCGTTCTGACGAAAGACCGGATGGCGTGGCTCGATCCGCAGGTGGGAGCGGCTGACGATCAGTTAATGGCGCAGTGGAACGCGGTCGCATCCAGCACGGGATGGTACGATTACATGTATGGCACCCCGTATGCCGTTCCGCGGATTTATCCTCACCTGATGGCGGATAATTATGCAAAAGCTAAGCAAATGGGCGTATCGGTGCAGTACGCGGAAATTTACCCGAACTGGGGAGAAGGACCGAAAGCCTGGCTGTCCGCCAAGCTGCAATGGAATCCGGATCAGAATGTTGATGCACTCCTGCAGGAATGGTACGAAAGAGCAGTAGGCCCGAATGCCGCGCCAGATTTAGCCGCGTATTATGCGCATTGGGAGAACTTTTGGACACAGCGTATACCAAGCTCGACATGGTTCCAGAAGTATAAAAATAGCATCTATCTGCTGTTCTCCGACCCGATATATCTCGATCTAGTCACCATGGACGATATTACGGTCAGCAGACAACTGCTGGAGTTGGCGCTGGCCAAAGCCGTGACGGATAAGCAGAAAGCCCGTGCCGCGATGTTATTGCGGGCGTTCGAATACTACGAGGCCTCGGCCATCAGCTATATGTATTCCAAAGCCAATTTGGGCTCGGGCGGGGATATTAACTTTGCGATCGAGCAGCTATTCAGCGATGAAGATGCCGGAAGCGAGTGGACCGAGAAACGGATCCAACTGCTGGATTCCTTTAAAGACGATCCGGTTCTGCTTCATCCCTTGGATCCGCGTAATGTCGGGCTTATGTGGAGCGGGACTCCGAATCTTGCCGGTCCATTCTGGAGTATCGTCGATTACGTGAAAAGCCATGAGCCTTCGGGAGGACCGGTCAGTATCAGGATTCATGGCTATACGGCTAGCGCGGATCCGCGAACGAAGAAAACCGCCCAAACGCTGGAGAAGGCCATGGCCGGACCGCCTTCGCTTACCCTGAACGGATCATTCGAAACGGCAACGAATCAGGTGCCGAACAACTGGGCGGAATGGAACGCTAGCGCGAAGCAAACCACCGTTACAGAGCATGTATACTCCGGCCAAGCCGGCGTGGAAATTCAGCTTGCAGGCGGCGAGGCCATGGGGGGCATCGCGCAAATTTTGGCGACCAAACCCGGACCGCTAGCGGGAAGGGTCTACTTTAAAGTGCCGGAAAATACGGTGACGGCAAACGGTACGCTCCAATTAACGTTCCACTATCGTCTGAAAAACGAGACGTCCGTCTTCTTCGCCTTGCGTTCGGAAGCCAAACGGTTGGCGGACTATGCGGGAGAAGGCTGGGGCACGGTCGATCTTTTTGCCGAAATCCCCGAGACTGTCAACGGCGTCGAAATTGATTATGCCCAGCTTGTCGTGCTTCTACAAGGGCTGCCTGCGGAGAGCAAGATTTATGTTGACGATGCGGAGATGTATCAGTACTAGAATGGAAATCGAGGGGGGCGACATCTTGACGAAGGACGCCCTCCGGGTTTGATTCGAAGGAGGAGTCTTCATGGCGAGATTTGCGAAAATCAGCTCTATCGGCTGCGACTACAAGGAAATCGACTCAAGTCTGGATATGCGCGAAGCCGTTCAAGTAATGAAGAAGCATTTGCGAGGCAAGCTGAGCCGGGTTTTGCCCGACCGTCCCGATCTGATCGTGTTTCCCGAGGTATGCGATATGCCGCGCAGCTTCACGGGGGAGCGGCTCAAGGCGTTTTATCAATGCCGAGGGGACTCCATTCTGACGATGATGCGCGAAACGGCAAAGCAGCAGCGCTGTTACATCGCTTATCCTCGCCTGCGACAGGTCGAAGACGGAACTTGGCGGAATTCCGTGGAGTTGATCGGCAGAGACGGGGAGATTGTCGGGATCTATAACAAGAACCATCCGGTCGATATCGAAATCTCGGTTGACGGCGTATTGGGCGGCAAGGACGCGCCGGTTTTGTCGTGCGATTTCGGAACGGTGGCCTTCGTCATTTGTTTCGATTTGAATTTTGACCGTTTGAGGGAACTATACGTGAAGGCCAAGCCGGATGTGCTCGTCTTCGTCTCCATGTATCATGGCGGGCTGATGCAGCAGTATTGGGCATATTCGTGCGGCTCGTTTTTCGTAAGCGCGATCAGCCAGTCCTACCCGAGCCAACTTATTTCTCCGCTCGGTCAGGTGCTCCGGACGAATACGAATTATTTCGACAGCTTCACGGAAAAGGTCAACTTGGATTACGTGCTCTGCCATCTCAACGGTCACTGGGAAAAGCTCGTCGCAATGAAAGAGAAGTACGGGGAACAGGTGCGCATTGTCGAGCCGGGCTATGTCGGAGCGGTCCAAATATCCAGCGAAGCGGAGTCGCTCACGGTCAATCAGCTGGTGCAGGAATACGAGCTGGAAACCTTCAGCGATTACTTAAAGCGGTCGCTAGATTTTCAATCTTTGCCGGGCCATGTCGAGCCGTAATAAGAAATATATCCGATTGTCCGCAAAATCGCTTCCGAAATTGAGAATCGCTTTCCCGGAATTGTAAGAAAAGCGCTTTCGCCTTCGTATACAATACGGGTATACGAACCGAAGGGAGCAATGAACATGGCAGTGAAGCATATCGGTATTATTATGAACGGGGTAACGGGCCGCATGGGCACGAACCAGCATTTGATCCGCTCGATTCTGGCCATTCGCAGTCAAGGGGGCGTCGCGCTTCCGAACGGAGACGTCATTATGCCCGATCCGATCCTGGTCGGCCGTCAGGAAAACAAGCTGCAGGCTTTGGCGCAAGCCCATGGCGTGGAGCGGTGGAGCACCGACCTGGAGGCATGCCTGGCCGATCCTTATAACGAAATTTATTTTGACAGCCAAACGACGGTCCGCCGCGCCGAAAGCATCAAGCAGGCGATCGCCGCAGGCAAGCATATTTATTGCGAGAAACCGACGGCCGTCGATCTCGAAGGTTCGCTCGAGCTGGCCCGCGTCGCGACGAAGGCCGGCGTGAAAAACGGCGTCGTACAGGACAAATTGTTCCTGCCGGGCTTGCTGAAGCTGAAGCGGCTGATCGATTCGGGCTTCTTCGGGACGATTTTGTCCGTACGTCTGGAATTCGGCTATTGGGTGTTCGAAGGCGACTGGCAGCCGGGGCAGCGGCCGTCCTGGAACTACCGCAAGGAAGACGGCGGCGGCATTATCGTGGACATGTTCGCGCATTGGCGTTACGTGCTGGACAATTTGTTCGGCGAAGTGAAATCGGTTTCGTGCCTCGCCGCCACTCACGTTTCGAAGCGGCTGGACGAGCAGGGCGTGCCGTACGACTGCACGGCGGACGATTCCGCTTACGCGACGTTCGAGTTGGAAGGCGGCATTATCGTACAGGCGAACTCGTCCTGGACGGTGCGCGTCGACCGCGACGATCTGCTGACCGTTACGGTGGATGGCACCGAAGGCAGCGCAGTGGCAGGCTTGCGCGATTGCAAAACGCAGCACCGCGTCAATACGCCTAAGCCGGTATGGAATCCGGACATTCCGAACCCGTTCAAGTTCCGCGACCAGTGGGTGCAGGTTCCGGACAACCAGTCGTTCGACAACGCCTTCAAAATACAATGGGAAATGTTCCTGAAGCACATCGTCATCGATACGCCGTTCCCGTGGGATCTGCTCGAAGGCGCAAAAGGCACGCAACTGGCCGATCTCGGCTTGCAATCGTGGCGCGAACGCCGCTGGATCGACGTGCCGCAGTTGAGCTTGTAAGAGGAGGCGAGAAGCGTTATGGCCAACACACTGCTGCTCCCCCGCGCGGGGGGCGAACTGTACGCATATACGATGGGCGACGCGATCCGATTCGCAAAGCACAGCGAGCCTTTCAAAGGGCGCATCGCCTTCTCGGCCGCTCATGTCGTCTGCGATCCGTTCGCGGATGCCGATCCGCTGAATAACGCCCAGATCGATTGGAACGGGACGCTGGCTTACCGGCACCATCTGTGGTCGCTCGGCCTGGCCGTGGCGGAGGCGATGGATACCGCGCAGCGCGGGATGGGACTCACCTGGGAACGCTCCAAGGAGCTGATCCGCCGTTCGGTAGCGGAAGCGCGTTCGGTGGGCGGGCGGATCGCCTGCGGAGCGGGCACGGACCATCTCGTCCCCGGTCCTGCCGTGACGCTGGACGATGTAGAAGCGGCTTACGAGGAGCAGGTCGGTTTCGTCGAAGGCGAAGGCGGACAGGTCATCTTGATGGCGAGCCGTGCCTTGGCCGCTTGCGCCAAAGGACCGGAGGACTACGAACGCGTGTATTCGCGCATCCTCGGCCAAGTGAAGCAGCCGGTCATTCTGCACTGGCTGGGCGATATGTTCGATCCGGCGCTGGCTGGCTACTGGGGTTACAAGGAGGATCTGGACGCTGCCATGGATGTTTGTCTGCGGGTGATCCGGGCGAACGCGGACAAGGTGGACGGCATCAAAATATCGCTGCTCGACGCCGGCAAAGAAATTCGTATGCGCCGTCTGCTGCCCGAAGGGGTCAAGATGTATACGGGCGACGATTTCAACTATCCCGAACTGATCCGCGGAGACGACCAAGGCTACAGCCACGCGCTGCTCGGCATCTTCGACGCCATCGCGCCCGCTGCGGCCGAAGCGCTGCATGCGCTCGATAGGGGCGATCTGGACCGTTATGAAGCCTTGATGGAGCCGACGGTGGCGCTGTCGCGGCATATTTTCCAGAAGCCGACCTATGCTTACAAAACAGGGATCGTGTTCATGGCCTACTTGAACGGCCATCAGTCGCATTTCCGCATGATCGCGGGCGCCGAAGGCGCACGTTCCGTCGTCCATCTGGCCGAGCTGTTCACGCTGGCGGACAAGGCCGGTCTGTTGGCCGACCCGCAGCTGGCGATCGATCGCATGAAGCGGGTGCTGGCGCTCGCGGGTATTCACTAACACCTTACGGGAGGGATCGCCTTGGAAGCGTTACGCTCCATCGAGAGACTTAGCTTGAATCAAATTACGACGGACCGGCTGAATATGCGGGAAGCGGTCGACGTATGCGTCCGCGCCGAAGTGCCTTGGATCGCCTTGTGGCGTCATAAAGTCGCCGAGGCGGGTCTTGCCGAGAGCAAGCGGCTCGTCCGCGATGCGGGCTTAAAGGTCTCCAGCCTGTGCCGCGGCGGCTACTTTCCGGCGGCTACGGCAGCCGGACGCCAGGAGCGGATGGACGATAACCGTCGCGCCGTGGAGGAAGCCGCCGAGCTTGGCACCGACGTGCTCGTGCTCGTCTGCGGACCGGCGCCGGACCGCGATATCGACTATGCGCGCAAGACGGTGGCCGAGGCAATCGCCGAGCTCGCTCCGTTCGCCCGTTCGCATGGCGTGAAGCTTGGCATTGAGCCGCTTCACCCGATGTATGCGGCCGAACGGTCGGTCATCAATACGCTGGCGCAGGCGAATACGCTCGCCGAACGGTTTGACGTGCAAGACGTAGGCGTCGTCGTAGATGCCTTCCACGTCTGGTGGGACCCGGAGCTGTACGATCAGATCGAGCGGGCCCGGGGCCGCATTCTCGGTTTTCACGTCTCCGACTGGATCGTGCCGGTGCCCGATCTGCTGATGGGCAGGGGCATGATGGGAGACGGCGTGATCGAGCTGCGCCGCATGCGCCATGCGGTAGAGGCGGCAGGTTATGCCGGCCCGATCGAAGTCGAGATTTTCAACCAGAAGATTTGGGATATGCCGGGGGACGAAGCGCTAAGCTTGATCAAGGAGCGCTACCTGGAGCACGTCTAGCTTTTGCCTTTGCGATACGGACAAGTTCGTATTGCGCACACTGCCCGGGAGGCCGACCGCTTCCCGGGCAAACGTGCGCGCCCGTACAATGGCAGAGCTAATCCTGGGGTCTGACTTTGTATTTGCACAAACCAAAGCAAGGTCCGCTCTCTTTTGCTGAACAAGAAATCCGCCCATTTCATTGGATGAAAGCGGCTTCTTAAGCTTGCCGAGCAAGAGATCGGTCCCTTATTATGAAATAAGGTTTAGGGTTTGACTTCGTACCAGGGAGGAAAACGGTGTGAGAACAGTTCGAGCAGGGATTATCGGCATAGGCGGATTCGGCGTCAATCATGTGAAAGCGATGGCCGGTCTGGTTCAGGAAGGTTTGCTGGAGGTGGTCGCATTCGCCGATGTGCGGGCCGAGGCGTACGCCGCGGAGTACAGTCAGCTCCTGTCGTGGAACGCCGCTCCGTATGCCGATTACGAGAAGATGCTGGCCGAGCATCCGGAGATCGACTTCGTGGTCATCTCGACGCCGATCGCCGCTCATAAGCCGATGAGCATCCGCGCGATGCAGCTCGGCTTTCATGTGCTGGTGGAGAAGCCGCCGGCCGTCACGGTGCAGGATGTGGACGAGATGATCGCCGCCCAGCGGGCGAGCGGCAAGCTGTGCCAGGTTAATTTTCAGAATACGTCCGGGCGGGCGTTCCGGGAGCTGCTGGAGCATATTGCGGCCGGAGCGATCGGCCAACTGACGGATGTAACCGGCGTGGGCATGTGGAAGCGGCCCCGCTCGTATTACGAGCGGACCGGCTGGGCGGGCAAGCTGACGTACGGCGGCCAGTACGTGCTGGACGGCACGTTCAACAATCCGCTCGCTCACCTGCTGAACAACTCTCTGATCGCCGCGGGAAGCGGGGACGCGTCGCGGGCCGAGCCGCAATCGGTGCAGGCCGAGCTGTATCATGTCAATGCTATCGAGGGCGACGACGTGTCCTGTATCCGGGTAAATACGGCGAACGGCGTGGACGTATATTTTTATGCGATGCTGTCGCATCACGAGAACGACGCGCCCTACATATCGCTGCGCGGAAGCGAAGGAGAAGCGTTCTGGAGCTACCAGAACAAATGGACGATCCGCAACCGCGAGGGCGAGACAAGCAGCGCCTACGGAGCGGAGAATTTGCTGCGCAACATGTACTTGAACCTGATGCAGGCGATCGGCGGGGAGGGCAAGCCTCTGCTGTCGCCGATCGAGCGCTGCCGCAGCTTCGTTCTCGCATCCAACGGCGCGTACGAGTCGTCGGGGCTGATTCGTCCGATCGGCGAGCCTTACGCGGTCGAACGGGAAGAAGGCGAGACGACGGTGCGCCTGCTGCCCGGGCTTTCCGAAGCGATGCAGGACGTTGCCGCCCAAAGGAAGCTGTATTCGGAGTACCCGCTGCCGTGGGCTGTGCCGACGCAGCCGTTCTCCACGAAAGGGTACGACCGGTTTGAGCTTCCCGCCGGGATGGCGCGACGCTGACGGCCGAATTGCAAATGCTGGTGGAAGCCGGTCCGTAAGCGGAAGCCGCTCCGACCGCCTGTAGCCCCCATGCGAAACCGTTCCTTCCGGTCGTCGACCGGACCGGACGGTTTTTTTGCGATGCAATTGGAGCCGGAATACGATATAGTATACGTAATCGTACTTGCATTTATGGTGAAAAGAGGATTTCCATGAGAGTGACAGTGAAGGATATCGCCAGGATGGCCGGGGTTGCCCAGCCGACCGTCTCGAAGGCGTTGAACAACGATCCCGGGGTCAGCGAAGAAACGAGAATGCGTATTCTCCAAATCGCCAAGGAGCTCAATTACGTGCCGAACCTGGCCGCCAAACGGCTCGTCACCCGCCATTCGAACTGCATCGGTCTGATCTGGCCGCGGACGGAAGGGCTGTTCTACTACCATCTGTGCAACGCCATTCAACGGGAAGTGACGCAGCGCGGCTTGACGCTGCTCATTTCCGTCGCCAATCCGGCGGCGGCCATCCATACGTTCAACGAGCATTTCGTCGACCGTATTTTGTTTTGGCATATGGCCGAATGGGTTCCGAATATGCCGTTTCTCAAAGAGATGGAAGCGTTCCAGGGCGAGCTGCTGCTGATGGGCGGCGTGAGCATGGAAGGGGCGCATCGGATCGAGATCGACCGCCGGGCGGGTATTTACAAAGCGGTGCGTCATTTGGCCGAGCTCGGCCACCGCAAGATCACGTTTATCGGCAAGCCGTCGGACAAGCTGAACGGCTATTTGCAAGGGCTGGTCGAGTTCCGGATGGAGCATCATCCCGATTACTTCATCCAGCGCGACGAGAAAGGCAAGGTGCCGGAGCAAACGGTGATCGAGCTGTTCTCTCGTCCGGTCGGGGAGCGGCCGACCGCGATGATCATCGACAGCCAGGGCGTGTTGTTCCAGATGCTGAAATGGTTCCGCCGGCTGAAGGTCAACATTCCGGACGACTTGTCCTTGATCGTCTACGACGATGTACCGGAGATGGAGGACATTCTCGACGTGTCCCTCACCGTGGTCGGACCGAATATCGGCATGCTGGCGAAGCAGGGCGTCGACATTTTAGCCGCCGACCGGTCGGACAAGTCCGCGAAGGAGGGCGAGGGAGAGGCCTCCCGTCCGATTCGGCTGCTGATCGAGCCCGATCTGGTCGTCCGCCAGTCGACCCGGACAGTAACTAGCTGACGGTTGACCGGTCCAGATGCCACTCCACCCCCGTTTTGACGAAAGCGGGGGTCAAATTCGTTTCTTGAGACAACCCGAAACCAAGCGATGCACGTTTTTCTTTACAAATAGAGAATACGTATACTATAATGATCGCATAATCGAAATTAAACTCCATATTTATGCTTCTTTTGGTTTATGGAAACCGAATTCTTTTTAGTTTAAGAAATCGATTTCTTAGAAGCGGGCACAATGCCGTTAAGGGGGGATGACAGCAGGGGGAAGACAGGAGCCATCGATCCGGTAGAGTCATATAGGCACAAATGCAAACGTTTTCAATGCGGTGACAAGCGTTTCGGCTAGAACGGTACGATTGCCTGGGAATCCATTTGAAAAATCTATAGGGGGGCAACTTTCATGGTGAAGCAAGCAGCATGGTGGAAAACGGCGGCGGCCGGCTGCGCGGTGGCGACGCTCGTCGCGGCGTGCGGCCAATCGGACGGCACGGGTGCGAATTCGGACGCCACGGGGAATGCGGACAGCAAGGCGAGCAAGCAGGCTGCGGTCGACTATACGCAGGGCAGCTACGAGGTCGTCATTCAGGATTTGGCCGGAGGCGGCGAAGAGCCGTTCGAGAAAACGTTCGGCCAATACATCCGCAAAGCATTCCCGAACTTTAAAATAACGTTTATTCAAAGCAAGGACGGCACCCGTCTGCAGGATTTGACCACGGCCGGGCAAAATGTCGATCTTGTGTACGCTTCTCTGGAGACGATCTCGAGTCCCTTGCTCGCCACCGGCCAGCAGTTTGACATGACCGGATTGATTCGCGAGCACGACATCGACCTGAGCAAGTTCGAGAAGACGACGATCGATGCGGTCAAAACGATGGGCGGAGGCAAAATCTACTATTTGCCGGTTACGACGATGGTGCAGGTGATGTTTTACAACAAGGGCATCTTCGACAAGCTTGGCGTGCCGTACCCGAAGGACGGCATGACATGGGACGACATGCATGTGATGAATCAAAAGCTGACCCGCAGTGAAAGCGGCGTCAACTACATGGGAATTTCCGCCTCGCCGAACCATATACTGCGGATGAACCAGATGTCCGCGCCGTTCTACGACCCTCAGACGAAGAAGCCGACGCTAAGCGACGAGCGATGGAAGGCGGCGTTGGAGACGTATTTCCTGAACGAGGCGACGTCTACGTACAAGTCGTGGTCGACGGCGAAAAAGAAGCTGCCGTATTATACGGAAATGACGGCTTCGCAGGAGCTGGCCATGATGGTATTCAACTCGCAGTGGCCGTTCGACGGCCCGCAATATGTGAAGGACATCGACTGGGATCTCGTTTCGCTGCCGACGCTCAAGGGGCAACCGAAGGTCGGCTCGCAGGCGTCTCCGCGGATGTTCGCGGTCACAAGCACGGCCAAAAATAAAGGACCGGCGATGGAGATCATCAAGCGGCTGACGTCGACCGAGGTGCAGACGGAATATTCCAAACAAGGCTTCATGACCGTGCTGAACGACGACAACGTCAAGAAGCTGATCGGCAGCGAAAGCATCTACAAGGACAAAAACTGGAAGGCCGTCTACTACAACGACATCGCGCCGAAGGCATACCAGAGCATTTACGACGGCGACATTTTGCAAAAGTATTTGACGCCGAACGTGCTGAAGGTTGTCACCGGACAAACGGACTTGAACTCGGCGCTGCGCGACGCGCAGGAGCAGGCGGAGAAGTTCGTCGCGGCCGAGCTGGCCAAGTAGCGATTGCTGCAAACCGACGCGTTCGTGCGGCAGGACGGCTTTCCGGATTCATCCGGTATCGGCAGCATGATCCCGGTCGTCGTGTCGTCGGGAGGAGCACGGCTCAAGCGGCTTGTAAGAAGGCGATTGGCTCAGCGTGAAGTGGTTCTTAGCGGGGCGCAGCACCTGGCTATAGTAAGCGCTGAAGACGGAGTCGACTCTCGGCGCGCCGGCCGGCATGACGCCGGTCGGCCTGCATTGAAGACAAGAACCCGAAGACACGAGCCCGAAATAACGCTCCGTTCCGTTTAAAACTGCGGATCGTACACCGTTCCGACAAACAGCAGCGCGCCGGTCTGGCGCTCTTGAAGGGCGAACAAGAACGGGCGGTCGATATTCATCCGAAAGCCGGATGGATTCGGTGCGGAGCCGGCTCTCATTTCCACTTTGGTGACGGCTGCGGCTTCGGTTCCTTTTTCGTCTACCCGGACATACGTTTTGTGCTTGACTTCTCCGATGTACATGTTGGGCGGAGGGGTGAGCATGCCGCTGAAGTCTGCTTTGAGCGGATCGAAGGCGAGCGCCATGCCCATAACTTTCAGCGGCTCGTTAAGTGTAGCCGCGTATTCCAATTTGAAGCGGGGGAGCGAAACTTCGCCCTCCTGCTTTTGCAGCGACCCGATCAGGGCGGACCATTCCGTACCGGTCAGCCGCTCTACAAGCGACGAGAGCTTCACGCCCTCGTCAGGCAGCAGAATGATCATCCCGGTGCTGCCGTTGCCGTAAGGGAGCCTGACGGCGGCGTAGCCTTGCTGCTCGGCATAATCGAACGAGCCCCTGCGCGCCATCGTCGAACGATCGACCTTCGTTCCGTCGGCGAGCAGGAACGGCCTGTCGCGCGTCGCTTCTTTGTCGAACGGAATGGTCCAATCGCCTTTGAAATAGACCGCATTGAGCAAAAATAACATCGTTTGCGGGTCGATCGGGGCGTTCACCATCTGGTCGATCCGGCCATTGGTCTGCTTTTTTGCCCATTGGTTGATCGTATCCGCCGCACTCCGTTTGCCGAAATCGAGCTGTTCCGTCCGGGCGCCGTAAAACTCTTTATTCAGAGTGAGAAAGTCTTTTTGAAAAGGCACTCCTTTGCGGGCCCAGAGCGAATTGGCGACCGAAAGCTGGACGGAGGCATCGGCGTTTTGCAAAACGTGCTGAAGCGCGCGCGCCCCGACGTTCGTTTCTTCCGCGCCGATTCCCTGAAGATGCAACCCTTGCGCGAGGGCGTTGCGCGTCGGCCCGGCTGCGCCGTTTATCGTCATGGATAGCGCCAGCGCAACGCTCACCGGAGACAGGACGGCATTGCCCGCTTCCGGTCCGACTGCGGTCGTTTTGCGAAACAACTCGAAGCCGAAATCGTTATACGCGCTCACCAGCCTAGGTCCGACGTCTTCCGCCGTGTACGTTTTGCCGTTGTTGTTCTTCTTGTCCGGTTCTCCGCAGCCCGTTCCTATAACCGCCATCAGACATATCGCCGCCAATATGGATGTTCTTCGCGAACGTTTTCTTGAATGCATGCTCGTCCCCCCTTGCTTATTTCCGTTGGCCCCGTATATATTTTGCTTTTAGGTAAAGCGAACTTTAGCTCAGGTCTCGGTTTTCCGAAATGGAGCCTCTTCCGGTTTTGGACGAAACAAGCGTCCGGAATGTTGCGTTTTTACGGAAAAATTTTCCGTTCCTCGGTATGACTGGCTGGGAGGGAAGAACTGTCTTTGGGCAAAATGGGATAAAAAAACGCCTTTCCGTCGCGGGAATCCCCGTCCGGAAAGGCGTTTATTCGTTATGCAGGTATTAGTCTTCGATCGTCGACAGGTCGCCGGTCGGGAGACCGAGCTCCCACGCTTTGAGCACGCGGCGCATGATTTTGCCGCTGCGCGTCTTCGGCAGCTTGTCCTTGAATTCGATCTCGCGCGGAGAGGCGTGAGCGGACAGGCCGACCTTGACGAACTTGGCGATGTCGGCTTTCAGCTCATCGCTCGGCTCGAAGCCGGCGCGCAGCGAGATGAACGCCTTGATGATTTCACCGCGCAGCGGGTCCGGCTTGCCGATGACGCCCGCTTCCGCGACCGCCGGATGCTCGACCAGCTTGCTTTCCACTTCAAACGGCCCGACGCGCTCGCCGGCTGTGTTGATGACGTCGTCGACGCGGCCTTGGAACCAGAAGTAGCCGTCCTCGTCCATATAAGCCGAATCGCCGGATACGTACCAGCCTTGCAGGCGGAAGTATTCCTCGTATTTGGACGGGTTATTCCAAATTTTGCGCATCATCGAAGGCCAAGGCGTCTTGATCGCCAGATTGCCCATCCGATTTGGCGGCAGCACATTGCCGTTGTCGTCTACGATAGCGGCGTCGGTGCCCGGAATCGGCTTGCCCATAGAGCCCGGCTTGATGTCCATGCTCGGGTAGTTACAGATCAATTGGCCGCCCGTTTCCGTCATCCACCACGTATCGTGAATGCGCTGCTCGTACACTTTCAGACCCCAGCGTACGACTTCTGGGTTAAGCGGTTCACCGACACTCAATACGTGACGGAGGCTCGACAGGTCGAATTCCTTCACAGTATCGTCGCCAGCGCCCATCAGCATGCGGAAAGCGGTCGGAGCGCTGTACCATACGGTAACTTTGAACCGTTGAATCGTATTGTACCAATCTTGCGGGCTGAACCGTCCGCCGCGGATGACGTTGGTCGCGCCGTTCAGGAAAGGAGCGAAGACGCCGTAGCTCGTGCCCGTTACCCAACCCGGATCGGCCGTGCACCAGTACACGTCGTCTGCTTTCAGATCGAGTACGATTTTGCCCGTATAGTAATGCTGGATCATGGCATTGTGAACGTGAACAACGCCCTTCGGTTTGCCGGTCGAACCGGACGTATAATGCAAAATGAGGCCGTCTTCGCGGTCTACCCATTCGATATCGAGCTGCTCGGAGGCTTGCGCCAATTCTTCCTTGAAATTCAGTTGACCTTCGCCTGCTTGAATATCGTCACCCACGAGGATAACGTGCTTCAGGTGCGGCAAATCCGCTACGGGAACGCGGGGCAGAAGCGCCGGCGTCGTCACGATCGCTACCGCTTGGCTGTCTTCCAGACGGTCGCGCACGGCTTGCTCCATGAAGGCTTCGAACAGCGGACCGACGATGGCGCCGATTTTGATCGAACCGAGCAAGGAATAGTACAGTTCGGGTGAACGCGGCATAAAGATGAAGACGCGGTCTCCCTTTTGCACGCCCAGCTTGCGGAGCACGTTGCCGAACTTGTCGGAATTCGTTTTCATTTGCCCGTAAGTGACGGCTTCTTCGCGGGCGGCGTCGCTGTAGTAGAGGGCAACCTTGTCGCCTAGCCCGGCTTCCACGTGACGGTCTATTGCCTCGTACGCCATGTTCACTTTGCCGGTCGCATGCCAAGAAAATTCCTTCTCGACCTCGCTCCAATCGAACGAGCGGCGGGCTTCTTCGTAACTTTTCAAGTTGGCATTCGTTGCTGTCGCTTTAACGATGTCCGTTTGCTTCTCCATAAATCTGCTCCTCCCGAATGAAACACCTTATGAAACGCTTTCAGTGTTGCATCTCTTAAAACAATGTTTCAAAAAAACTCCCAAGATATTATATCATATCGGTTTCTACCTTTGCATGAGATTTTTCAATTTTTGGACAAGATTATATAGGGAGGAGAATGTCCCTAACATGTCCCTAATGCGAAACGTCTGCCAGTTCTCGATTTGGCGAACTATTTGATTGAAAAAATCAATAAAATGATTGAAAAAATCAAAAACCGAACTTATACTATATAATAGAATGACTTATCCCATCCAGCGAAGGAGTGGTTTCAAATGACAACCGCACATACTTACGGCCAACTGACTTACCCGGAAATATCCGCGCAGGCGGACGCGCTGGCGGCAGCGCTCAAGCAATTGGAAGTTCAGAAAGATTGGGTCGACCGTTTTATCGGCAATCCGGCTTTTGACGAAATTATTTTTATCGGCTCGGGCTCTTCTTATTATCAGGCGCAAACGATGGCCGCTACGTATAAAAAATGGGTCGGACGCCCGGCAAGCGCGCATCCTTCCTCGGAAATTTATTTGTTCCGCGACGCCGCAACGGTGCCCGGACGCCAGTATTTGCTCGTCGGCGTATCGCGTTCCGGCGAATCGACGGAAGTGATTCTGGCGCTCGAATCCGTCAAGGACGTTCCGGGATGGACGACCTGCGGCATTACGTGCCACGAGGACAGCAAAATGGCGCAATTGGCCGAATGCCTCGTTTCTCCGCTCGGGAAGGAAAAGAGCACGGTCATGACGAAATCGTTAAGCAGCATGACCTTCATGATGCAGGCGGCCTCCGCGCTCGCTTCCGGCAAGGCGGATCTGTTCGCGGAAGCGGCCAAGGTCGTGCAAGCCGACGCAGCCGTCGTTCAGGCGGCGGACCCGTTCGCGAAGACGTTCGTGCAGAACCATGAACTTCACAAGTTCGTTTACTTGGGCATGGGTTCGTATTACGGCTTGTCTCAGGAGGCATGCCTGAAAATTAAAGAAATGTCCTACGTGTGGACGGAAAGCTTCGGCACGCTGGAGTTCCGTCACGGACCGAAGTCGATCGTGGAGCCGGGGACGCTCGTCTGCCTGCTGCTGTCGGAGACGGCCCGTTCTTACGAGCTGAAGGTCGCGGAAGAAATGAAGGAATACGGCGCGACGGTACTGATCGTGACGGCCCGCAAGGGAGACGATACGGCTTTCGCCGACGCGGTGTTCGAGACGGGCGGCGCGGATTGGAGCGACGAGTCGCGGGGCGTACTGTACTTGCCGGTGCTTCAATATATCGGCTTCTACACGGCGCTTAAGAAAAACGTCGATCCGGACCATCCGCGCAATTTGACGCAAGTCGTTAAAATTTGATACTTATTACACCGAATCATGGAGTGAACGCTTTATGCAGGAGCAGTCTCTTACCAAAGGGGAGCAGCGACGCCAGGCGATCCTCGGCATGCTGAAGCAGAAAGGGCGGGTGTCCGTGCAGGACATCGTCGACACGCTTGGCTGCTCGGAAGCGACCGCCCGGCGGGATCTGGACGCGCTGGAGCAGTCGGATTCAGTCATCCGCACGATCGGCGGGGCGATATACGACGCTTACCATACGGTCAAGGAAGCGTCGTTCGAAGAGAAAACGTCGCTATCCTGGGTAGAGAAGGAACGAATCGCGGCGACCGCGGCCTCGCTCGTCGAGGAGGGCGATATTATTGGCCTGTCGGGCGGCACGACGACTTACCTGATCGCCAAGCAGCTCAAGGAGCGCAGCGGCATTACGGTCGTGACGAACGCCTTGAACATCGCGATGGAGCTGGCCGACAGCGACGGCATTCAGCTTGTCGTGGCCGGCGGCGTGCTGCGGCACAAAAGCTACGAGTTGTGCGGCCCGCTGGCCGAGAAAATCGTGGACAGTCTCAATATCGGCAAAATGTTTCTGGGCATCGACGGTTTTGCGCTCCCCCAAGGACTGACGACGCATTCCGAGTCCGAGGCCGAGATCGCCAAAATTTTGATCAAACGGTCCGAGCGGACGTTCGCGGTGTTCGACAAGTCCAAGGTCGGGCGGGTGTCGCTCTTCTCCATCGCGCCTGTGGCGTCCGTGCATGCGTGCATTACCGACGTCCCTTTGGAAGGGCAGCTCCGGGAAGAACTGCGCAAGAGCGGCATTCGCGTGTATGTGGCCAAGCAGAAGTAGGAGGAAGCGAAGATGACTCATTACATTGGAGTCGATATCGGGGGCACGAATATCGTATGCGGGCTGCTCGACGAACAACTGGAACTGCTCGGTAAAGTGAAAAAGCCGACAGGCGCGGCGAACGGCGTCGACTATGTACTCGATCTGATCGCCTCAATGATCGACGAATTATTGGCCGGGCAAGGGCTGTCGCGCGCCGATCTCGGCGCGGTCGGGATGGGCAATCCCGGTTTTATCGATCCCGAGCGCGGCATATCGCTGTCTTCGGCCAACCTGAAATGGCACAACGAGCCGATCAGCGACAAGCTGGGCGGACGGCTCGGCGGCATTCCGGTGTTCATCGATAACGATGTGCGCATGTACACGTACGGGGAGGCGGCGCGTGGCGCCGGACGCGGCTTTAAGCACGTCATGGGCGTTACGCTCGGCACCGGCATCGCGGCTGCCATGATCAATGACGGCCAGTTGTACTACGGCAGCGGCTTTCTCGCAGGCGAGCTCGGCCACGTGCCGCTCGACGGGGAAACGGCGCTGTGCGGCTGCGGCCTGCGCGGCTGTCTGGAGACGATCGCTTCCGCGACGGGCATTGCCCGCATTGCCCGCGAGCGGCTGGAGCGCGGGGAGCCGAGCGTTCTGGCGGAGTGGTTCCCCGGGGAACAACGCAGCGCCATAACGGCCGCCGATATTTCGCGCGCCTACGATCAGGGCGACGCCTTGGCGCGCGACGTGCTCGACTTTGTCGGCCGCAACCTGGCCAAAGGGCTGGCCTGGGC
Source organism: Paenibacillus hodogayensis (assembly GCF_039536325.1). NCBI lineage: Bacteria > Bacillati > Bacillota > Bacilli > Caryophanales > Paenibacillaceae > Paenibacillus > Paenibacillus hodogayensis. Next base: position 742,253 of record NZ_BAAAYO010000010.1, on the reverse strand, counting down.
GATCGCGCTGTGGAGCCCGGACGTCATCGTGATCGGCGGCGGCGCAGCCAATGCCGGCGAGCGGCTGTTCGCCCCGATGCGCGAAGCGCTTGAGCCGCTCGTTCTGCCGATGTACCGCGACCGGCTTGTCATCAAGACGGCCGAGATGAACGACGATGCAGGAGTCGTTGGCAGCGCCGCATTCGCGAAAGCCCGGGCGGGGGCCTGATTTAGCCCGGTTCGATTGTTTAGCTCAAGAACGTTCTGCGTAAAAACGCCTTCGTCTGCCTGCTTGGCGGAATGGAGGCGTTTTTTGACGCGGATAAAGCTTTCGGCAGGCGGTTTTCGGGGCCCGAGTGAAAACGCCGGCTTAGCTCCTCTCCGCGCTCCTCCAGGTGGAGCTAATGCTCCTTCGAACACTATTTCGCGTCCAACGCCGCTTCAGTTGCGAAATAACGCTCTTTCGAACACTATCTCCAGTCAACTGGCCCGAAAACGTCCGCTCCGCGCTCCTCCAGGTGGAGCTAATGCTCCTTCGAACACTATTTCGCGTCCAACGCCGCTTCAGTTGCGAAATAACGCTCTTTCGAACACTATCTCCAGCCAACTGGCCCGAAAACGCCCGCTCCGCGCTCCTCCGTGTGGAGCTAATGCTCCTTCGAGCACTATTTCGCGTTCTACTCGGCTTCAGTTGCGAAATAACGCTCTTTCGAACACTATCTCCAGCCAACTGCCCCGAAAACGTCCGCTCCGCGCTCCTCCAGGTGGAGCTAATGCTCCTTCGAGCACTATTTCGCGTCCAACGCCGCTTCAGTTGCGAAATAACGCTCTTTCGAACACTATCTCCAGCCAACTGGCCCGAAAACGTTCGCTCCGCGCTCCTCCGTGTGGAGCTAATGCTCCTTCGAGCACTATTTCGCGTCGAACGCGACTACAACCGCGAAATAACGCTCTTTCGAACACTATCTCCAGCCAACTGGCCCGAAAACGCCTGCTCACGCTCCTCCGCGTAGAGCTAATGCTCCTTCGAACACTATTTCGCGTTCAACGCGACTCCAACCGCGAAATAACGCTCTTTCGAACACTATCTCCAGCCAACTGGCCCGAAAACGCCCGCTCCGCGCTCCTTCCAGGTGGAGCTAATGCTCCTTCGAACACTATTTCGCGTCGAACACCGCTCCAGCCGCGAAATAGCGCTCTTTCGAGCACAAACTCCGGCGCATGTTGACGCAATGACGACGATGGCGTACGTGTCCCAGCTTCTAATCAAGATAGCCGGAGAAAGGATTTTCCGCCAGTCATGTCGAACTTTGACAAAAGAATTTGCCGAAAGTGGGGGCATCCGGTGAAGAAAAGCATTGTCCTCGCGCTGCTGGCCGTACTCTGCTTGTTCGAGTACGTTCGCACCTCCACGCCCGACCAGGACCCGTACCGGGTGACCGATTACAGCAGGCTGCATCCGGTCAAGGTGGAACGGGTGGCGCAGGGGAAGGAAGAGAAGCAGCTCATCGCTTTGGTGCGGGAAGCGTCGGAGAAAGGGCTGCGGCTCTCGATCGCCGGCCAGCGGCACAGTCAAGGGGGCCACACCTATTATAAGGACGCCATCGTCCTCGACATGACGTCCTACAATCGCATACTGGAGCTCGACCCGGAAGCGAAGACGGTGCGCGTACAAGCCGGGGCGACGTGGGGCGACGTGCAGCGGGCGGTCCAGCCGAGCGGACTGGCGGTGCGGACGATGCAATCGCAAAATATTTTTACCGTAGGCGGTTCGATCAGCATCAACGCTCACGGCCGCGATATTCGCAACGGCTCGATGATCGGTTCCGTCGAATCGTTCCGGCTGCTGACCGCAGACGGGGAAATCCGCAGCGTCAGCCGGACGGAGCAGCCGGAGCTGTTCTCCGCCGTCCTCGGCGGCTACGGCTTGTTCGGGGTGATCACGGATGTGACGCTGCGGCTGACCGACGACGAGATGTACCGGATGACGACCGAGCAGGTCGAAGTCGACCGTTACGCCGCCTATTTCCGCGAGCATGTTATGGCCGATCCGGATGTCCGCATGCACATCGCCCGTCTGTCAGTCGCGCCGGACCATTTCCTGCAAGAGATGTATGCGATCAACTACACGGTTGACGGGACGTCCTCCCCCGATCCGGGGGCGCCGCTCCAGTCGCGGGAACGTTTCGTCGGCGTGAAGAAACTGCTGTTCCAGCTGAACCGTTCCGGAGATTGGGGCAAAAATGCTTACTGGGATTTGCAGCAGTCCGTCGTGCCGATGCAGCAGGGCAAGCGGATCAGCCGCAATAACGCGATGGGGTCGGAATCGGCCTTTATGGAATACCGTCAGCCGGGAGCGAACGATCTGCTTCAAGAATATTTTATCCCGGTCGACCGGTTCGGCGACTTCGTCGCCTCGCTCCGCACGGTGCTGTCCGAGGAACGGATGAACCTGCTCAACATAACGGTACGATATGTCGGGGAGGACCGCGAGCCGCTGTTGGCCTATGCGAAGGAAGACATGTTCGCGCTCGTCTGCCTGTTCCACGTCTCGCTGTCCGAGCATGCCCAAAACGAGTTTCAGCGCGGTGTGCAGCGGATCGTCGACGCGGCGCTCGCGCTCGACGGCACGTACTATTTGCCGTATGCGCCGTATGCCACGAAGGAACAGTTTCAAAGGGCGTACCCGCAGCAGGAAACGTTTTGGGCGCTTAAGGACAAGTACGATCCGCAGGGCTTGTTTATGAATCAATTTTACGAGCAGTACGAGGGGGGCGAATAAGCCGATGGATGTGAAATGGCTGATCCGTTCGCAAAGCATTGTGACGCTTGCGGCGGGAATGATCTACCCGTATTATCTGCTGTTTCTGAAAAACCTCGGAAACAGCTATTCCAAATACGGGCTGGCGTTCGCCGTGTTCACGATCAGCTCGGCCGTCGCCTCGCAATGGCTCGCTCCGAGGCTCGACCGTCAAGCCGTCCCGGTGCTGATCGCCAGCTCGCTCGGGATGAGCGCGGCGATGGTCGCTTTTCCATGGGCGCCCTCCTATGCGGCGGTGCTGGGGTTGCAGCTGTGGATGGGCGTATGCAACGCGATGCAAAAAATGAGCGAGCGGCAGCTGCTCGCCGACCATACGGTCAGCGGCGCCCGCGGGACGGCTATCGGCTCCTATCATTTCTGGACCTCGGTCGCTTCCGGGTTCGCGGTCGTCGCCGGAGGCTATATGATCGATTGGTTGAGCATCGACGCTCTGTTCTATGCGAGCGCGCTTTTGTACGCATACAGCGCCTGGGCGGTTTGGCGTCGACAAAGGGGCCGCGGCGTGCGCGCGGACGCAAGGGATTTGGAGGAGGACACGGTATAGCCGGAAAACAGGCGTGCTATACTAAATAAATTGAATCATTCAACTTCATTCGCTAAACTCCGATAGAAGGTGCTTGAGTTAAGATTCAACTTGAAGAAAAGGCTAACAATTTACAAACGATGTGACGTACGGTAAAATAGGAATAATAGACTTGTATTGGAGCGAGATCCATTGCTGCGAAGAAGGAACCTTTTTCAGGAGCGTTACAACCACTTTCTGCACGAGTTGAAAAATGAAATATTGAGCGGCGGCCTTCAGCCCGGCGAATTTATCTTGCCCGAAAATACCCTTAGCGAAAAATACCAGATCAGCCGCGTATCGGTGCGCAAGGTGCTGGCTCAACTGGTGGACGAAGGGCTGATCGAGAAAATCGCCGGCAAGGGCAACCGGGTTAAGCCTCCCGTCGAGGAGATCGTCAGGCAGACGATTACGCTGGCCTGGTTTTCCCAATCGTACGAGCAGGAACTGCTCGGCACCATAATCCGCCAGTACGAGGCGGTCCACCCTTACGTTAAGATAGAGCTGGTCATTTTGCCCTCGGAGCAATATACGACGAAGCTTGCCGACATGATCGAGCAGGGAAGCGGACCGGACGTCTTCTTCATTTCGGATACGCATATCCGGGATATGATCGAGAACAAACGCTACGACGTTATCGAACCGTACGAACCGGCGAAGTTTACGCCGGAGCTCAGCTATGGTAAGCTGTTCGATATTTTCAAAGTCGACGGCAAGCAGCTGTCCGTTCCGATCCATTTCTCGCCGATCGTGATCTGCTATAACAAAACGATGTTCAAGCAGGCGGGCATTACCGGAGACGACCCTCTCCGCACATGGAACGATCTGCTCGACGCCGCCAAGAAATGCACGGCCGAGCCGAACGAGGACGGCATGATCGATCAGTACGGCTTTTGCTTCTCTTCGTCGACGAACCGGTGGCCGTCGTTTATTTTGCAGAACGGCGGACGGTTCAAGTCGGACGACGGAAAACGCTCGGTGTTCGGGGATGCCCGCAATGTCGAAGCGCTGCAATTTTGCAACGATCTGATGTACAAGCATCAAGTGTCGCCGATTTACTCGCATGCGAGCAGCTATTTGGCGGAGCAGGTGTTCAAGAAGAAGCGCTGCGCGATGATGCTGTCGACCTACTATTTCATGAACGAGTTCCGCGGGATGGATTTGAGCTGGGACGTGCTGCCCGTGCCGCATAACCGCGAAAAAGGGACGCTCCTGCTGTGCGGTTCCTTGGCCATCAACAAATACTCCGACAAGATCAAGGTGGCGCAAAGCTTCATCGACTTTTTCGTCGACGAGGAGGCGCAAACGATCTTGAAGCGCGGAGGCTGTACCATTCCGGCCCTTCGCTCGGTAGCCGAGGACAACTCGCTGCTCAATCCGGATATTCACCCCGAGCATTACAATACGTTCGTCGATGTGATGGAGTACAGCTATTCCCACCGCGCTCTGGGTGTTACGCGCGCCGACGTGGCCATTATGGACGACGAGCTTAACCTGCTGTGGGCCAATATGGACACGCCGGAGGAAGTATGCCGCCGCATCGAGGAGCGCATGAACAAGCGGTCCGAATCAAATGGGAGCGGGATCGTCCGCGCTTAATTCGCCAGAAACGAGTAACAGGCCTGCTCCAGGAGACAGGCCTGTTAGACGTGCAAGCGAAGGAGGCGATGCCGTCTGTCCGATCAGGCGAGCGGCTGAACCGGGCCGTACGTTTTGCCTACGATCGGGGCGAGGCTTTCCAAATCGAATGCCAGCCGGCTCCATTCCCGGGCGGAAAGCGCGATGTCCCGCTCGCCGTCTTGGTTGTCGTCGTCAAGATCCAGCTCGATAAAGATGCCGCTCGCTCCGGCGGCCACCACCGCTTTACTGAGCGGACCGACCATCTCGCGTCGTCCCGGAGCGTGCGTCGGATCGGCGAATACGGGCAGGTGGCTTAACGTTTGCAGCGCCGGAATGGCCGCAATGTCCAGCGTATTGCTCGTATACGTTTCGAACGTGCGGATGCCCCGTTCCAATAGAATAACGTTCGGGTTGCCGCGTTCGAGGATGAAATCGGCGCAGCGCAGCAAGTCGCGGTACGTGGCGCTCAATCCCCGCCTCAGCAATACCGCTTTGTCCGTTTTTCCGAGATGGTGCAGCAGATCGCGGTTTTGCATATTGCGTACGCCTACAGCCAAAATATCGGCATATTCGGCGCATACCTGGACATGCTGCGAGGACGGAACGGGCGTCATCGCCAGCAGTCCGTGCCGGTGGGCAACGTCGCGCAGCGTTTGCAGCCCTTCGATGTCCATTCCCTCTTCGACTCCGAGTACGAATTCGCCGCGCAGGATGTGCGCTCCCGATGCTTTCAGCAGCCGCGCCACTTCTTCAAGCTGCTCGCGCGATTTGTATTCGCTCGGGCCGCCGATGACCGACAGCGCGTCGCCGCCGATCGTTGTATCGCGAATGCGGATGACCGTGTTGTCCGGTTTACGGCTCCGGCTCCCCGCACCGTTGTACCCTTCTCCCGGCCGGGCATTTCCGGCCGGGGCGCTGCCGTCGCGATCGCCGGCCGTCATGGAAGGAGCCCCGCTATTCATCGTGCTTATCGTAGTCATGCGAATTCCGCCTTCCCCTCGTTATTTTTTGGATGCGAACAACGTATCCGCCAGCTCCAGCGATTTCATCATGCCCATCGCCGAATAGTCCAGCCACGGCTGCTGATCGATCATATACACATGTCCGTTTTTGACTGATTTCATATTGGTCCAGATCGCGCTGGCTTGAAGCTCCTTGTACAACGTTTGGGCATCCGAAGTAGGGGATACCTCCAGCAGAATGCGGTCTGCGTCATACTCGGGCAGCACCTCCCGGGAAATCGCTTGCGGCCCGTTAGGCAGCTTGTCCAAGCCTTTGACCGGCTTGAGCCCGAGATCCTGATACAGCAGCGAACCGTAGCTGCGGTCAAGGCCATAGAGGCGCAGTTCCTTCGGCATGATGCGCAGCACCATTACCGTATCGTCGCCGGCCGTCTTCTTGACGTTTTCTTTGACCTTGGCCAGCTTGGCGTCATATTCCGCCAGGAATGAATGGGCTTCCTTGACGCGCCCGGTCGCTTCGCCGAGCTTGACGAGCTGTTCTCTCCAGGTCAGCGTGCCCAGAGCCGGCAGCGAATAGAGCGGGGCGATTTTCTCGATCTGCTCCTTGTTGCTTTTCAGCAGCTCGTCCTGCCCGATAATGAGGTCCGGAGCCGCCTGTACGACCGCTTCCAGATTGGGCTCCTGCGAATTGCCCAGATTGACCGTGCCTTTCAGCATATCGGCCACGTGGGGCAAGAAGTCTTTGCCGGCCTGCGTCACGGCTCCGTAAGGCTGAATGCCGAGCGCGAGCAAATTGCTTGTATGCAATATCGATAACGACACGATACGCTTCTTGTCCGCTTCGGGGCCGGATGCCTCCGGTTTGGAATCGTTCTTTGCCGCCGTAGCACCTTCCATCTTCGTTTCAGCGACGTTTGCCCGGCTCTCTCCGCCGCTGCAAGCGGCCGTAACGAGGAGCAGCAGGCCGAACATCATGGCGCCTGTCGTTCTGTATAGCTTGCTCATGCTGTATGCCTCCCATGGAAAATGTGGATAAAACAATAATGATAATCATTATCACTACCTGATTATAAAGGTTCCTCCACGGCCGTTCCATGGCATATTTTAAGTTTATCGCTTTTGGATTATTTTCAGCGGCGATGCATGTGCGACAGCAGCGTTACGGCCTCGTCCAGCTGTCTGCTTATCGAATACGGGGAATAACCGCTCCATTTGTTCCAGTCGAGCGCCAATACGCGCCCGTCGCGTACGGCCGGGTGGCGGCGCCAAGCTTCGCTGGCTTGCAGCTCGGCGAGTCTGCCGATAGCTTGTTCTTGCGGCTGCACGAGAATGGCCAAATAATCCGCTTCACATTCGCTGAACTGTTCGGGTCCGACCGGCATCCAGTTGAATACCGTTCCGGCCCTGTATTTGGCCATCTCCCGGACAATCGGCCCCGGTGGAGTCAACTGCAGCGAGCGGTAGAACACGTGGCCGATGTTGCGGCCGCCGTACATTTTAAGCTTATCGCCCGCGACCACGCATATGGCGATCGTACTTTTGCCTGTCGTTCGCGCAACTTGGCGGCGGGCACGCTCGGAGGCGCCTTCGTGGCGCTCGATCCATGCGCGGGCGGCCGTTTCCTTGCCGGTCAGCTTGGCAATTTCGCGCATATGATCAAAGCAGTCGAGCAGCAGCCACGGAATCGTAACGATCGGCGCGATGTCCCCCATATGCTTGCGCGTCTCGTCTATAATATGCTCCTTGCACAAGATCAGGTCCGGCTTGCTGCGCAGCAGAGCTTTGCGGCTCGTTTCCCAATTTTCATAGGCACCGGCGTCGCCCCACTTGCGTTCGGAGAGCAGCTCCCCATGGCCGTATACTTCGCAAGGCTCGACGCCCAAAGCGAGCAAGTGATCGGTATAGGGCAAGGAAAGCGAGGCGATCGGAGCGTGCGGGCGCTTTTTCATATAGGCTGTAGGAGCCATTCCGCAATACGCCTTGAATCGGCGGCTAAAATAAAATTCGTCGCCGAAGCCGGTCAGTCGGGCGATATTGCGCAATTTGTCGGGTGAAGCAAGCATCAGCTCCTTCGCCCGGTTTATTCGCAGCCGGGTCAAATAATCGATCGGGCTTCTGCCCAGCTTGCGCTTGAACAGCGCCGAATAGTAGGCCGGATGCGTTCCTGCTATGCGGGCCAGCGACTGCAAGGTGATGTCCGAGGCGTACTGATGCTGCATATGCCTTAGCGTGCGCTGAATCGGATCTCCGGCGTATTCGGCAAGCCGGTCCGATTCGTTATCCAGAAGTAGCCGGAACAATTCCCGAACGTCTTGCTGGTAAAGAAGCGGATCGGCGTCCGGATCGTTCACGACGAAATCCGCGATCTTCCGGAGCAGCCGGGTCGTGCGCGAGGCGCCGCTTGCGGCGAATTTGCCTTTTACAGGGAAGGAAAGCTCTTTGTCGTAGACGAGCTGCCGCTCGCTGCGCTCCGTCAGGCGGAACACATCGAAGGAGAGGCGGTATACCGTCAAGGGCCTCGACGGATCGCCGCGAAGCTCCGCGACCGTGCCGGGCGCCAGGACGAACGCCGTTTTGGCGACGAAGTCCGACGGGCGATTGTCGATATACAGCTCGCCTCTGCCTTTCAGCGCGAACCATAACGTATGGGCATTAAGCACGTGCCGTTCCGGTTGAAGCTCGCGGCTGGAAGCGATGAGCTCGCATTGCCTAATATGAATCCATATCTGATGGAAAAAAGGATGATGCTTTTCTTCGCGCTTCATGTGATGCCTCCCGTCATGCCTTGGTCGACGATTTGTACAGAAAGAGGACACCGCCAGCGGCGATGTCCTGACCCGAGCTTGCTTGATTCGGTTACTTCCGCTTGTACTGCGCGTATACGATTTCCCCGGTATCGAGCTTGGCGAGCTCGTCCTTCGTCCAGCCGGCCAGCTTGTTGACACCCTTGACGCCGGTCAGTTTGATCTTGTACTTCGATTCCAGCAGCTGGTGCAGCGCCGGCATGTCGGCTTCGGTCAGCTCCTTCAGCTTCTTCTTGCCCTGAATTTGGCCGAGAATGACGCCGATCGATTCGGCGGCCAGACCGGTGTTCGGCTGGATACGCGCGCTGCCGTAGGCGATTGCGGAGGCGCCGACGTTTTTGCCGGCCATGATGACGTTGTCGTACTTTTTCAGCAGGAAGCTGCGCAGCGGCATGCCGTATTTGTCCGGACGCCCCATCTCGATTCCCCACTTGTTGAGGCTCGTTCCTTGCAGGTCGAGCGGGTAGCCGGCGATGCTGACGTTGTCCCAGAACATGTTGGCCCCGAGCATGTCCGACGGCTTGAGCACGTACTCCGTCTCGTAATGGTTATACTCCCGTATGTACAAATAGTCGGGGAAGCCGTTCAATTCGGTTTTCTCCCAGCCGGTGATCGATTTGCGGAAATGGTCCACGATGAGCGGGATTTCTTTCTTGCCTAGCTCCATCGCTTCCGCGACGGACTTCGGATCGGACGGATCGACGGTGTAGATGAGAAAGGCATTGATCAGCACATCGCCGTCCCGCTGGCTCACCGCGTTCAGGCCGCGCAGGAAGACGCGGTCGTTGGTCGGCTTGTAGCGGTCGGTCATGCCGGACAGTCCGATGGCGAAGCTTTCGTTGACGTAGCCGCCGCCGTACTTCTTGCTGCGCTCGGCTGCGGTCAAGCCGTTGAAATGGGCGTTGAACGTTTTCCAGTCGACGTTTTTCAGCTTGATCATCATGCCGGCGCTCATGTATTCGATCTTGTCCGGATGGCCGTAAAACGCTTCGAGTCCGGGCATGCGCGTCACGTTCAGACGGGAGGCAAACGCCGCGTAGTCGGTATTTTCCACCCAGTATTGGGCTTCGATCCGCTTGGCCGTGCCGTCCTTCGTCTTGTAGTCGACCGAAGCGACCGTGGAGTCGCCGGCGCCGGTAGCCGGAGCGTTCGTCTTGACGCTAGTAATCGCAATTCCCGATTCCAGCGGGATGCCTTCGCGCAGCTCGTCGAAATAGCGGACGAATTCGTCTTTTTTACGGATTTTGCCGTTTTTGAAGCCGTCGAACAGCGGTTTGATCCGCCCTTGCACGAGCGAACGGCCCTGCTCGTCCTTCGTTTCGTCCAGAAACAGCATCTCGCCCGCGATCAGCTGGCCGCCGATCTCATCGCGAGGATCGAGTATTTTGACTTTCAATCCTTCGTCCATGGCGGCGCGGGCCAAGTACATGCCCTCCATCTCGCTGCCGAACATCACGACGTCGACCTTCTCGGTCGGAATGACAGGCTCGGGCGGCGGGGCCGGCTTCGCAGGCGTTTTTGTCGGATTGTCCGAGCCCGGCGGCACCGATTGTCCGGCGACCGGATCTCCGGTGGCGGACGGTTTGTTGCCTTGCGTGGCGATGACGGCCCAGCCTGCAAAGAGCAGGACGAGAAATAGGACGGAAGAAGCCAGTATGACGGTCTTGCGGTTAAAGCGCATGCGTGAACCCCTTTCCAAATGCGGATAGTCACTTAACAGTCTATCATTTTTTGACTCACCCCCACAAACGTTTTGGCCAAAGCGAATGGATTTAGCAGTACCGGAAACACTTCGCGAAGGTTCTGGACCGAGAAGCCGGACGATCCCGGCAGGACCCGTTATCTGATCAATAACCGGGAATAGGGCGGTCCACTCTCAAGTCCGAAAGATCTACTGGAAGCGTATACATGATTGTATGAATATATGAACAATAAGGAGAGTGTAGAAACATGAAAAAAATGTTGAAAACGGCGGTTCTGACGACGGTAACGCTGGCGATGATCGCGGGCGGAGCCGGCTCGGCGCTGGCCGATGGCAAAGGAAAGGGCAACGACAAGAACGACAACAAGCACGGCGGGAATGCGCCTTACAGCTGGAACAACGGAGTCTCCGGCAAAAACGACAACAAGGGAGCAAGCAATATCAGCTTCGAGAGCAAGGGCAATATGAACATCATTATCAATTTCAGCGATTTGAAAGGTGCCGATGTAGAATGGGCGGCGAGATACATAGCCAGCCTGTCCGGCAAGCGCGTATTCGAGGGCTTCGAGGACGGGACGTTCCGGCCGAAGGAAAAGGTGACCCGCATCCAAGCGATTACGGCGGCCGTCCGGCTTATGGGACTGCGCGACAAGGCGGAATCTGCGGATGCAGTGAACACCCGGCTTAACTTCAAGGATGCGGACAAGGTGAAGCAGCAATATCCGTGGGCAGTCGGCTATGTCGCCGTGGCGCTGGAGAACGATCTGTTCTCCGAGGTCGATGCGTCCGTCGATCCGGACAAACCGGCCGACCGGCTGTGGGCGACAACGCTGCTCGTGAAGGCGCTGAAGCTTGATGCGGAGGCGAAGGCGAAGATGAACACGAAGCTGACGTTCAAGGATGCGGCGCAAATTCCGGCCGGGTCTGTCGGCTATGTGGCGGTCGCCATCGAGAAGAAGCTGATCGACGGCTTCGAGGATAATACGTTCCGCCCGAACGAAGCGGTGACCCGGGCCCAACTGGCCGCCCTGCTCGACCGGACCGGCGATCAGCTCCCCGGCGAGGAACAAAATGTCGTAACCGGCACTGTAACCGGATATCCGAACAACAATGTGCTGACGGTCAATAAAGGCGGCGTCCCGACTTCGGTGACGATCGATCCGAACGCATTCGTCTACCGCAGCGGCGTCCGCGTCGGACTCGGAGCTCTCCAGCCGGGCGATGTCGTCCGCGTCAAGCTGGTGAACAATATTGGGATTTACGTCGAAGTGACATCCGCAACGACGAACCCTAACGTCGACTTCACCTTAACCGGCCGCGTCTACTCGTACGAATCGACGGACGAGAAATTGACGAAGATCTATGTCAATACGGCTGCGAACACCAACGACCAGCCGGTCGTGCAAAGCTTTGCGGTCGATGCCAATTATACGATCGAGAACGGCGACCGCATGTCGTTGATCGCCGGCCGCAGCATTACCGTGAGCGGCACGAACCAGGTGGTCAAGAAAATCAAGGTCAACTGGTAAAAGGGCCAGCAGCAGGATAGCAAAAAAAGCCGCAGAGCGGGCGCGATCGCAATCGCCCGCATGCGGCTTTTTTTGTCGATTACTGCTGCGCAGCAACCGCACTCATCCCTCGTGACGGTGCGATCGATATTCCGGTCCGGCTATTTGCAGGGCATCGTCGTCGCCCTGGAAGCGCTGGAGCCGGAGGCGGATAAAAGGAATAACAGCGCCAAAAAGCCCTGCCTACCGGCGGATTCCGGTTTATCCGGTTCCTGTCGGTAGGCAGGGCTTTTTTGAATCGGTTAGAGCGCATGCGGCCCGGAAGAGAGCGACGTTACTTGGCCGCTTGCTCCAGATCGGTCACGCCCTGATAAATTTGGTTGAACAGATCCTCGAGATCCTCGGCCTCGATGCAGGAGAAGGCCACGCGCAGGTCGGTTTCGCCGAGAGCGATCGTGCCGATCCCGTACTGGTCCAGCAGGTGGGTGCGCAGCGCCTCGGCGTCGACCGTCTTCAGCTTCAGGCACATGAAGTAGCCGGAGTTGAACGGATAGTACGTCCAGGCGGAGTCGAACTTGCCGCTGTCGAGCAGCTCCTTCGTCCGGTTGGCGCGTGCTTTCATAATATGGAACTTCTCCAGCCGCTGGCTCTCGAAATCCGGCGATTGCAGCGCGCGCAGCACGAACGTCTGCGACGGATGCGGACCGCTAGAGATCGTCGCCCGGATGATGCCCGCCGTCTTCTGTTCGAGGGCGGCAAGCAGCGGCGCGCTCGGGGACGAATACGTAATGAAGCCTACGCGGAAGCCCCAGACGAATTCTTCCTTCGTCGCCCCATCGACCTTGACCGGGAGAATACGCGGATGAATGTCGGCGAGTTGGCCGAACAGCGATTCATGCAGCGAATCTTCGAAGAACAGGCTGAAATAGGCGTCGTCCGTCACGGCTACGATATTGATGCCCGCTTCCGCGCCGGCCAGCAGGGCGGCTACGATCTCCCGGCCTTCCGCAGCGTCCGGCGTATACCCGGTCGGATTGTTCGGGAAGTTCAGGATGACGATCGCCTTGCCCCGTTCCTTCTGCGCCAGCACCGCTTCGCGCAGCGCTTGCGAGTTGAACCGGTTGTTCGCGTCGTACAGCGGGAAATTGATAATGCGCGCGCCGCGACGGATGCCGAAGCACAGCTCGTAGTTTTCCCAGTTTTTGTCCGGGAAAATAACGGCGTCTCCCTCGTCCGCGAACAGGTCGGCTACGATGCTGAGCCCGTGCGTGAGCGCGTTCGTGACGATCGGATTGCTGATCGTCTTGCCTTGGGCCGACGGGTTTTCCACCAGCATCTTGTCGCGCCATGCTTTGCGCAGCGCCGGTTTGCCTTCGGGCGGAGCGTACGGGTAAATGTCGTTCGGGTCGTACGCGTCAAGCGTATCCTGAATCGCCTTCAAATACATCGGCTTGCCCTTCTCCAGAGCGGTGCCGATCGTGGCGTTAAATGTGGTGGCTTTCGCTTTCGCTTCGGCCGATTGGCTCAGTATGCCTTCCTTCGGGAAGTAAATCGCTTTGCCCAGCCCCGAAAGCATGGAAAATACGTGAGGGTTCTCCTGTTCGATGGTCGCATTCAACTGCTTTACCAGTTCGTTCACTTGAGTCCATCCTTCCAAACCGTGTTTTCTTATTGAAGGTCGCCTTATTATACCATTTCGTCACAGGCGAGTCACCCACGGATTGGCTTGCTCCGGGCTTCGCAAAACGCTTATTTGCCGAACACCAGCTCCATTCTGACGGTCAGGTTGTTTTCCGCGGCGAGCACGACCGTGTGCGGGTTTTTCATCCCGAAATCGCCGAATGTGACGACGGTGGAGCCGGACAGCTTCAGCTGCGCTTTCTCGTACAGGGCGTTGGCGTCGAAGACGACGTCCTTGGTTATGCCTTTCACCGTCAATGAGCCCTTTATCTTCAAAGGTACGACCTGACCTTCCTTCCAAGCGGCCGGCAGCCCCTCGAACGAGGTTACCGCAAAGGCAGCCTTCGGATGGCTTGCCGCTTGAAGCAGGTCGTCGCTCTTGATATGGTTGTCCCGCTGATTGTTGCCCGAGTTGAGCGAGGCAATCTCAACTTCGCCCTGTCCTTTGGTTTGAGCGGGATCGGCGACGTTCACGGTCCACTGTCCCTTCACTTTGTCGCCGGCGATATTGACCGTTTCCTTCGAGGTAGTGACGGAGACATACACCTTCGACGAACCGTCTACGGTGCTCCACGTTCCGTTCAGCTTGTCCGCCGGCACGGCGTCGGCAGCGGCGGCTTGGCCGGAATTTCCCTGCGACGGGGAAGCCGGAGAGGCGTTCTGTCCGGGCGAAGCTTGTCCGGCCGACGGAATGACCTGCTCGATCTCTACATGGTTGCCGGCGTAGTAGTCGTAGGCGGTATAACCTCCGGCCAGAAGCAGAAGAGCGAGGCCGGAAGCGTACAGGACGTTTTTGTTTTTGCTTGTTTTGGGGCGGTTAGCCATATGATTTCCCTCCGTATCGTTGGATGCCGATTGTCTGTTTACTCCGGTTGCGCGGGCTGTCCATTGCTCAAGGGCGCCGGTAGCTGCGCCGCTTGTGTAACAGTGTACCAACCGTTCGTGTCGGGAAGAAGTCGGCTCCGGAAAAAGAATCGGTCGATTGACGTCCGGCGGGCTTGCTGGTATACAATAAAGAAATGAAGGAACGGACAAGAAACGGACGTTAGGGGGAGAGGCGGATGCGGACGATTTTGCTCGCCGAGGACGAGGAAGCGATCGCCCGGGTGCTCACGGCTTATTTGAAGCGCGCGGGCTTCTCGGTCGAACGGGCGGCGGACGGGGAAGAGGCGTTGCGGCTGTTCGAGGCGTCGCAACCCGATCTTGTGCTGCTCGATGTGATGATGCCGGCCATCGACGGCTGGACCGTGCTGGAGCGCATCCGCGAAAGAAGCGGCTGTCCGATCATCATGCTGACGGCCAAGGGCGATATCGAAAGCCGGCTGGACGGGCTGAACCGAGGCGCCGACGACTACATGTCCAAGCCGTTCGTGCCGGAGGAGGTCGTCGCCCGCGTCAATGCCGTCCTGCGCCGCCCGGTTCGCTGGATCGCCGGCGGGGAGCAGCGCCACTTCGGGCGGCTGACCGTCGATTTTGCCGCGCACCGCGTATGCCTGAGCGGGGCGGAGCTCTTGCTCAGCCCGCGGGATTTGTCGCTGCTGCTGTTTCTGGCCGAGTACCCGAACCGTACGTTTACGCGCGAGCAGCTGATCGAGCAAGTATGGGGCATGGATTACGAGGGTAGCGACAGAGCCGTCGATCTGTCGATCAAGCGGCTGCGGCAAGTGCTTTCCCGGTGGCCGGAAACCGAAGGAGAGATCCGCACGCTGCGCGGAACGGGGTATCAATTTTGGGTAGGCGAATGAAACCGACCTCGATTTTGTCGTATTGGACGTTCCGCTACTTGCTCATCCTGTGCGTTGGGCTGGCGCTCGTGGCGTCGGCCGCCGTGCTGTGGGTGCGCGCGGCGACGATGGACAGCCGGCTGCAGATGATGGGGCTGCTCTCGCAGGAAATCGCCGACCGGGTCGCCGGCGACGGAGACATTCCGGTTATAACGAAATCGCTCGACGAGCTGATCGGAAACCGCAAACGGTATTTCAAGCTGAACGACGAGCTGTGCGTGACAATTACGGGGACGTCCGGGCAGATGTTCTACAACGACGGGACCGTGCCGCCGCAGGAAATCCGCAAACGGCTGAACGAAGAGATGACGGCGCCCGTCAACCCGGATTTTGTAACGGTCTCGACGCCGATTTACAATAAAGCGGGGACGACGATCGGCCACGTGACGCTGATCCAGACCCGCAAAGCGCTGGTCTTCACGCCGCATCAGAACGGAGTTCTCGCCATTCTGCTTATCGGTCTTGCCGTCTTCGGTTGGCTGACGGTATACTTGCTCTCCCGCAAGCTGTCGAGGCCGATTCGGCAAGTGGCGGCTGCCGCCAGGCAGGTGAGCCACGGTTCTTACGATATCCGGCTGGACGGGGAATGGCGGGAAAGAGAGATCGGCGAGCTGGTCGGCTCGTTCAAGGAGATGACGTCGCGGCTGCGCCAGCTGGAGGAGTGGCGAACGCTGATGATGGCAGGCATTACGCACGAGCTGAAGACGCCGGTCACTTCGGTAAAAGGACTCGTTCACGCCGTTCGCGAAGGCGTCGTACAGGGCAAGGAAGCCGACGAGTTTCTCGATATCGCCTTGAAGGAAACCGACCGGCTGCAGACGATGGTCGCGGATCTGCTCGATTACGATGCTTTGGCTGCGGGATTCGTGACGGTAAGGCGGGAGCGGCTGGACGCCGGAGCCTTGATCGCGGAAATCGTTCACCAATGGAACGTGGTTCACGAGCCGGAACGGCCGTTGGCCGAGCTGGAGCCGGTCGCGCCGGGGCTGGAGCTGTTCGGCGATCCGTTCCGCATCCAGCAAATCGTCGTCAACCTGCTGAACAATGCCAGGCAGGCAGAAGCGCCTGGCCGTCCGCTGGCGATTGCGTTACGCACGGCTGGCGCCGGCGGGATGGCGGAGGTCGTCGTGGCCGACAATGGCCGGGGCATTCGCGAAAACGAGCGCGATTTCGTGTTCGAGCGTTTTTTTCGCGGAGAGGAGAAAAGACAGCGCATCCGCGGCCTCGGCCTCGGCTTGACTTTCAGCCGGATGCTGGCCCGCGCCCAGGGAGGCGACCTGCTGCTCGTCCGCAGCTCGTCCGACGGCAGCGAGTTCGCTCTTCGGCTGCCGCTTGCCGGGAGCGTTCGGGAGGATGCTCTCTAGGCGCCCAGGGAGCCCAATATCGGCAGAAAGGCATGACGCTGCACCTGTAGCGGACGGTTGGCTGCGCCGCCTGGTCGGCGCCAGCCGTGGAGTTGGGCACGTCATGCCCCGACTCGTCTGAAGTTGCGCTGCTGCAGGAGATGGCGGTACGAATTGCGCAAAAAAGAGCGGCCCCCGTCGGTTGTCCCGCTACATTGCGACTCTTTCGTGGCCATATGCATGTATAGAGCGTACCGATACCGTGAATACCTGTAATGCGTACCGATTGCGCTGGAACGGCGATTTTCTTTTTTTAGTGGGATCGGTTACAATTATTGAACATTGTGACTTTGTGGCAGCCGCCGTGAGCTTGCGGGCGGGGAGGGGGACGTATGAATCCGAAATTGAGAGCCGCCGGGATTATGATTCGCGATTTCAAAGCGGGGGACCCCAGGCATGGAAGCGAACGACAGGTGTTGGTGCAGTGCGATGAGGACGAATCGTTTTACCGGTTTGCCGGAGGAACGGTGGAATACGGAGAGACGGCTGCCGAAGCGATCGTGCGCGAGTTTATGGAGGAGTACGATCTGGAGGTCAAGGTCGGTCCCCTTATAGCGGTGAACGAGCATTTTTTTCAATACTACGGCAAGGAGCATCATCAGGTTACGCTGATCCATCATTGCGAGCTGGCGGAGACGGACGACATTCCCGAGCCGCTATGGCATAAGGAGCATTCCTCGGTCAAGCTCGTTTGGCGTACGCTGTCCCAGCTGAAACGACGTCCCGTTTATCCGGAGGGGATCTTCCCGATGCTGGAGCAGGAATATCCGACGATGGTGCATCTCGTCACGGGCCGGGGTAACCGGTAAGCCGTAGGCCAAGAGCAGGGCATGACAGGCTAGGCGCAAGCGTTCGCTTGCGCCTTTTTGGCATGGGCGCCGCGTCGCTGCGAGTCAAACGCGAGAGTCGGCTCGTCCTCCCCGCGGAAGGCAAGTTTTATGAGCAGACTTACGGCATGGCCTGAGCCGAAATATCGGGTTTGGCCGTGTTTCTTCGAGCTGGGGAATCCGGCTTTTCGATTTAAGCGAATCGGATAAATGATCGTTGTTTCCTCTATGTCAAGCGGTCAAGCGAGCGTATAAAATAAAGGTAATCTTAGAGGTTAGCGCTAACTTGACTGAAGCAACGATAAAAGGGAGGATCGATTCCAATGATGAAGAGAAGCGGATGGTTGACCATAGTCGCATGCAGTTGTGTATCTTTATTGTCGGCCGCTTGCAGCAGTGGCAGCGGCAACGGTAACCCGGATGCCGCCAAGCCGGGTGAAGCGGTTAATCAGGAAGAGGCGGCGGAGCTGACGTTTTACGGGAACTCCACTCAATCGCAGCAATATTTCAACACGTATTACGGGGATGCGATACGCAAAAAGTTTCCGAATTACACCATCCATTATTTGCAGCTGGACGCTGCGGTGAAAGCGACGACATTGCCCGAGCTGGTCGCGACGAAAACCACGATCGATATTTACTATGCCACGATCGGTAATTTTGAAAGCGCTTTACAAACCTACGACTTGCAGGTTGATATGACCGACCTGATCAAAAAGCACGGCATTGATACGAACCGGTTTGAGCCGACTTTGATCGACGCCATGAAAATCAACACGGGAGGGCTGCTGTACGGCATTCCGATTCAGTCGAATGTTCAGGCGCTCTATTACAACAAAGATCTATTCGATAAATTCGGAGTTCCCTACCCGAAAGACGGTATGACGTGGGACGAGGCTGCGGAAATTTCCGGCAAGTTGACCCGCTTTGCCGACGGCAAGCAATATTACGGCTTCTCCGCAACATTCGGCCATACGATTCGCTCCAACCAGTTCTCGCTGGCTCGGGCCGACCCCAAAACGGAAACGCCGACAATCGCCGCCGATCCGAAATGGAAGACGTTTTACGAGACGATATTCGGCAAGATGATGCCGGGAGAGGCGTACAAGCAGCGCTTCTTGCAAAACTCGACGCTGGACGGGATCAATGGCTTTATCAAGGATCAGGAGGTGGGGATGCTTAACTTCTTCGCCCAACTGTACTTGACGAATCCGGAAGAGCTGAAGGCGATGAACTGGGACTTGGTGTCGATGCCGACCTTTCGCGAACTGCCCGGGATCGGCTCGCAAAGCTACCCGATGTACTTCGGCGTAACGAAGCTGGCAAAAAATCCGGATGCCGCTGCCAAGGTGTTGAAATATATGGCTTCGGAAGAATTCCAGGTTTCGCTGGCGCGCAAAGGGTGGATGTCGTCGCTGAACACGGAGAAAGTGCGCAAGGAATACGGTCAGGATACGCCGTTCAAGGAAAAGAATTTCGCAGCTTTGTTTATCAATAAACCGGCTGTCATTCCGGCCGCGCCGATCTACGACCCTGCCCTCGTCAGCCAATATCAGGCTGCGGCACAATCGCTGATCAAAGGAACGACGGATATCAATACGGTATTCCGCAATGCCGAGGAGGCGGGGAGCAAGGCGATCAAGGCTGCCCAGCAGGCCAAGTGACGGCGTCGAGCGTAATCGGCCCCGGGGAACCGGAACATTGCAAGATTCGTACAACGGCGAGGGATATATGGTCGCTTTCCGCACCGCATTCGATCCGACTCGGCCGCAATAGCGCCTCTCTTCTGCCCCAAGCCCCGATCAAGTCCGCCCCGGCGGGTCGGGGGCTTGGGTTTTTGACGTCCGGTTTGCCCGGGATCAAGGAATGCAGTCGGAAGGATTTTTGCCAGTCATTTTTTTGAACAGTCGGCTGAAATAATAAATATCGTGGTAACCGACCGAAAGCGCCGCCTCCGTCACGTTGCAGCCGCCGCCCAACAGCAAATCCTTCGCTTTGTTGAGGCGGATATGGTTCTGGTACTGCACGGCGGTCATGCCCGTAATTTTCTTGAACAGCAGCCGGAAGTGGGAGGCGCTCAGTCCGGATAGGCTGGCCAACTGGTCGGTCGTGAAGCTTTCGGCGTAATGCTGCAAAATATGGTTCGCCGTCCGCTCTATCGCATTGTAGCGGAAGTTCCCGTGCATGGAGCGGTTTTGTTCGTGGAGCAGCTGATACAGAATGTCCATGAGCAGGCTGCGGCATTTGACGTTAAATCCGGCTCTCCGTCCGGTCCAAACTTGGCTCAGCTCGAGAAATAGCGGGGAAAGCTTGTACAGATGAGGGCTGCGAATCCATCGTTCCAGCCGGTCGAATTGCTCCCGGGACGGCTCGTCGAGAAACTGGGCGTCGAACGAAATGAAAATGAACGACCACGGATGGTCGGGATTGGCGTAAGCGGAACGGACGACGCCTCTCGGGAAAAACAATAAATCGCTTTTGCGAATGTGGAAGTCTTTTCCTTCCACTTTGTAGAAAGCTTCGCCTTCCAGACAATAGGCGACAAGGTATTGGGCATTGTTGGATATTCCATCCATTTTCCATTGCGGATTCGGCTTTCGTTCGCTGATATGACTGATTTCGACGTTGAAATCAAAGTCGCTGTATGCGTAGACGACAGACATGAAGGGCACCGCTCCATCCCATCAAACAGTCTTGTTGAAAGCATGAAAGATAAGTCTATTTTAGCACGGGTATCCTGAAAATGGAAAAGCAAACATCCTTCGAATTTGACGGATGTTTGCTTATGTGTCGTGCCTCATTTTTTGCCGTGTAGTTGTCCCAACGATTCACCCATCCTGACCTTACTGCCTACGGCCAAGTCCCGGCGGGGCTCGAGGATGCCGTTCTCGGTCAGCAGCACGACGGTCGAGCCGAACTCGAAATAGGCGAGATCGTCGCCGCGCTCCACACGGTCCGGAAGCGGCTCGACGTAGCAGATGCTGCTGACGTTCATGGCGCCGACCTTGACGACGGCCAGTTCGCCGTATTCGTGGTCAATATACGTAATAAGCCGTTCGTTGCGGCTGAGCACCCGTTTCATGTGGCGCAAGCCGAAATCGTTGACGGGGTACACTTTCCCTTTCACATGCTCCTTTTCCACAATTACGCCGGATGCGGGAACGTGAATTCGGTGGTAGTCCGTCGGGCTTAAGTAGAGGACGAAGTAAAAGCCGGACCGGTAACTGACGGTCCTCGGGGAACGGTTCAGCAGTTCTTCGACGGTGTAGTCTTGTCCTTTGACGTTCAGCAGCGTGCCCGCCTGAATCGGCCCCATGCCGGTAATAAGCGCGTCGACCGGACTCAGCAGGGCGTCCGGGTTTTCGTCGAACGGGCGCAGCCCCGGCTTCAGACGCCGCGTAAAAAATTCGTTCAACGTCCGGTATTCCGCAATCGCCTTCTCAGCGTCTTCAATACGGATTCCGTACGATTTGGCGAACTGCGGGATGAGCAGCCGGCTTGCTTCCGATCTGGCAAATGCGCCGGTCAGGCGCGAGATCCATTTCCGCGAAGAAAGCTCGGTCAACAATCGAAATAACGGTTTCATCTTCGTCCATGCCCCTTGCGAGAGATATATCTTATCTTGACATAGAACAGGCGGCAACGCAACAGCGATTCCCGCACCCGTATCTCCCGATCTCCCCAGGACGTAATGGAGCCTTCTCGGTTCCGCAGCGGCAAACAGACGAGCTGCTGCGGCAGCCGTCCTGGATCGAAGGGGCTGTAGAGCTGGCGGTTACGGAGCTTTAAGGAAGAGGTCAGCCGCTGGCTGGAAGCCGACTATTGCCGGGCCCGCAAAGATGATTACAAAGGATTCGATTTTCGGGGAAAGACTGCGGATTCTGGCGATCGATGACGTCATGGAGAAGGCCGTGCAATTGCTGCGATCGCGGAGAGGATGTACGGCGAGCGGAAGCGTCTGTCCGGCCATCTTTATTCCGTCGCGGCGGCTGCGCCTGAATCGGGAACGCTTTCAAACGGGCAAAATTAGCTGCTTGTCGCCATGCCGATCTTCTCCGCCCGCTTGCCGTTCTTCTTGTATTCTTGGCAGGAGAGGCATGTCGCCACATTGAGCTGTACCGGGATGGCGCAGCCGGAGTATTTCACGCAGTGCACGGGTGTTCGGTCATCGGAGTCGGAGGCGATATGCACGCAGAAGCGGCATCCGGATATCAGTTCGTGCGTGGCGTCCAGCATGGTCTGCTTCAACCGAACGAGTTCTTCCATGGTTTTGCGGCTCCTTCGATATTCGATTCCGTTGCCTTTTGCCGGATAAAGTCGAGTCTGCGCAAGAATGAATATCCATATAATAACATATCCAAATTCAGTCTGTCACTATTTGGAATTATATCTTTGTTAGGTTTCATGACAAGCCGGAAAGCCGGTTGACAAACGTTGGAATCGTGTTACGATATAGAAGTCACTAGGGGAGCCCGGCCGGGCTGAGATTGGATGCTTGCGCATCCTAGACCCTTCGAACCTGATCTGGATGATGCCAGCGTAGGGAAGTGGGACACCGTAACGTTCGAAGCGCTTGATGTCGAATACGCGTCCGCCCTCTATCGGGGGCGGGCTTTTTTTTGCTGCGAAACGGGCCGCCTGAAGTGACGAAAACACTCGTTATCGAAAAGGAGCTGGGGTTATTGTCCATCGCAAGGAAGCGTTCCAAAGGCTTGAAGCTGACCGACATTCTGGTCACGATCGTCATCGCGATCGTGTTCGGACTCATTTACCGGATCTGGGGACCGGTATACGATGTCGTCAAGCTTGTCGGCCTGCAAGCCGAGCAGCTCACGTACGGCATGTGGTTTATCGCCGCCACGGTCGCGTTCCTGCTGATCCGCAAGCCCGGTGTGGCACTGCTGGCGGAAGTCGCCGCCGCGTCGGGAGAGCTGCTCACGGGCTCGCAGTACGGGGTCGAATCGCTGACGTACGGCATTATGCAGGGGATTGGAGCAGAGTTGATCTTCGCTCTGTTCGCATACCGCTCCTATTCGCTTGTCACCGCTTGCCTGGCCGGGATCGGCGCGGGACTCGGGGCACTGGCGATGGATGCGTACAAAGGCTATTTGCTGGAATTGCAGGGCTGGAACTTGACGTTGTACCTCGTGTTCCGGTTTATCGGCTGCATCGTTATTACCGGCGGCTTCGCCTATTATCTGGTCAAGGCGCTGGAGGCGACCGGGGTGACCCGGATCGTGCGCCCGGTGTCCGATGCGGACCGGCAGGGGCTCCATGATTGAACGGCGGCGGGGTGAGGCGGCATGACAATAGCGGCGGGAGTCGAGAAGCTGAGGCTGAAATTTCCCGGCGCCTCCTCCCTGACGTTTCGCGATTTAACGTTCTCGGTGCGCAGCGGAGAGCGACTGCTGCTGCTCGGTCCGAGCGGCTGCGGCAAGTCTACGCTGCTCCAGGTGCTGACCGGCCTGATTCCGCATGCGGTTGACGTCCCTGTGGCGGCAGACTCGATCGTCGTGCCGGAGCGGTGGGCGTATGTGTTCCAGGACCCGGATACGCAGTTTTGCATGCCGTTCGTGGACGAGGAGCTGGCGTTCGTGCTGGAAAACCGGTTCGTCCCCCGAGACGAGATGAAGGAACGGATAGAACGGCTGTTGGACCGGGTCGGCTTGAAGCTGGCCGACCCGCATACGCCGATCGCCGCATTGTCGCAAGGCATGAAGCAGCGGTTGGCGATTGCCGGGGCGCTGGCGCTGGAGCCGGACGTGCTGTTCCTCGACGAGCCGACGGCGCTGCTCGATCCGGAAGGCGCGGAGCAGGTGTGGGACACGATCCGAAGCGTGGACGAAGGGCTGACCGTCGTCATCGTCGAGCACCGGATCGAGCCGATCGTCGACTATGTCGACCGGGTCGTATTATTCGGCAAGAACGGGGACATTGTCGCCGACGGGCCGCCCGGGGAGATGTTCACCCGGCACCGCCATCGTCTCGCCGAGGACGGAATCTGGTATCCGGGGGTTTGGGACGATTGGGCGCGGGGGAGGCAGCCGACGGATGTCCGTGCTGTTCCCGGCATGGTGGAAACGCGCTCGTCGGCTTCGATCGACGGCAAGGCTTTAATCGAGCTGGACGGTTTTTCCGTCAGTCGGCGGAAAACCGAGCTGCTGAGGGTGGAGCAAACAACCGTCGGCACAGGGGAATGGATTGCGGTCGTCGGTCCGAACGGGGCGGGCAAAAGCACGCTGCTGCTCGGATTGATGCGGCTGCTGGCAACCGGCGGCACCTATATGCTGCACGGCCGGCCGGCGGAGCAGTACCGCGAGCTGTCCGCGGAAATCGCCTTCGTGTTTCAAAACCCGGAGTTCCAGTTCGTTTCCAACTCGGTCTATGACGAGGCGGCTTTCTCGCTGCGTCAGGAAAAGCGGCCGGAGGCCGAGGTGCAGGCGAGGACGATGGAGCTGCTGGAATCGTTTGACTTGACCGAACGGAGGGAGAACCACCCTTTCCAGCTGTCGCTGGGCCAGAAGCGCCGGTTGAGCGTCGCTTCGGCGATTGTGAAGGAGCAGCGGATTTTGCTGCTTGACGAGCCGACCTTCGGGCAGGACGCGCGGAATACGTTCGCCTTGCTGGAGCGGCTGGAGCAGTGGCGAAGCCGCGGCACCGCCATCGTCATGGTCACCCACGACCCCGAGCTGGTGCAGCGGTTCGCCACCCGCGTCTGGGTGATCGAGAACGGCCGGTTGACCCGCGACGAGTCTGCCGCCGAATGGGCCGCTTCGGAAACGGCTTTGTGGGAGGACCGGCGGAGCGGCGGCGAAGAGGCATGGCCCGAGGGAGGCTCGCCGAAGCGTGGGCCGGCGCCACCGACGCCGACGTCTGTCGAATCGGCTGGTGAGGCGAGGCTTCGCCGCGATCAAGAGCGTGTTCAGGAGAGCAAGGTGGTGTCGGTGTCGGAAACGGGCATGAGCTCCGCTTCGTCGGAACCGCTCGGTTCGCAGCGGCAGCCACCGGAGGCGTCCTCGTTTGTATCTTACCGGGAAACGGGGATGCATCGGGTGAACCCTTCTTTGAAGCTATTCGTAGCGCTGGTCTTGTTTTTCTGCGTCCTGTTTACCCATAATCCGAGCGTAATGCTGAACGGCGTGCTGGTCGCTTTCGCGATCCTGTTCGCAGGGAGCGGACACCCGTCCAAGCGGCTCGCCTTGTACGTGCTGCCGGCGCTGCTGCTATTCGTCTCTTCGTCCACGTCGATGATGTTTTACGGCAAAGGAGAGACGCTTTGGTGGGAATGGGGCATCATCCGCGTAACCGAGGAAAGCTTTTTTCGCGGCATGCAGGTCGGATTGAAGTCGCTCGGCTTTGCCATGATCGGCCTGATCTTTGCTTTGACGACCCGGCCCGTGTACTTGTTTTATTCGCTGATGCAGCAGGGCAAGGTACCGTCCCGGTACGCTTACAGCTTTATGGCGGCCTTGAGGTTGCTGCCGATCATGCTTGAGGAGTTCCAGACGCTGCGGCATGCTCTTGCGGTGCGCGGCGTAGGCCGCGAACGCGGGATCGGCGGTCTGATCCGCCGGATGAAGGCGTACGCGGTGCCGATGCTGGCCCAAAGCATTCGCAGGGCGCAGCGCATCGCCGTGGCGATGGAGGCGAAGCGGTTTACCGGGAGAGGGCCGCGGACGTATTATTACGCGATCGGCTTTTCCTTGGCGGACGCGGCTTTTATTGCCGGGGCGATCGCCGCATGCGCGGCCGCTTACGCGATCGGCGTGGCGGTGCCGTATTTTGACGTGACGGACGTGCGGTAAAGGCCGCCCTTTATGATTCGCGATAACCAGAGAGGAGACATAAATCATGTTGTTTTCCAAACGCGTAAGAGAAGCTGCCAATGCGAGCTGGGAGGCGAGCTTTACCCACCCGTTCGTTACGGGGATTGCGGATGGCACGCTGCCGCTCGATTCGTTCCGCTTTTATGTGCTGAACGACGCTTATTATTTGTCTTGCTTCGCTCGTATTCAGGCGCTGGGAGCGGCCAAGGCGGACGACCTGCCGACGGTCAGCCGGATGGCTGCGCACGCGCAGAGCACCTATGAAGCGGAGCTGTCGCTTCACGCGAAATTCTCGGCGCTGCTCGGCATTACCGAGGAGGAGCAGCGGACGCTCCGGCCGGCTCCGACCGCCTACGCCTATACGTCCCACCTATTCCGCGCCGCCTATACCGGCCATCTCGGCGATATTATCGCGGCTATCCTGCCGTGTTATTGGCTGTACTACGAGATCGGTGAAAGGCTGCAAGGCGCCCAGCCGGACGAGCCGATCTACCGCGAGTGGATCGCTGCTTACGGAGGAGACGGGTTCAAGCAGCTCGTACAGGAGCAGGTCGACCGGCTGGATGAGATTGCGGAGAAGGTGACGGAAGCGGACCGCGAGCGGATGCTGGACCATTTTGTGACGAGCAGCCGTTACGAGTACCAGTTCTGGGACATGGCTTACCGCAAGGAGCAGTGGCCGGTGTAAAGGACGGGCTGCCCGTTCCGCCCGGCAAAGGATGATTCCTGTGACTAATGGGGTTGTCCCGTAAGTCCGAATTTCATTTCAAACAGAAGCCTCCATCCCCACTTCTTAGGTGGGTTTGGAGGCTTCTATTGGCTTATTTCGGGACTTTGGAACAAGCCCTTTGCGGTCAATTGAGCAAATACCCAGCGGAGCGCCGTTCATCCATCGAGCGGGTCTGTCGACCGGATGGCGGACTGCGCGCCGGGGATCGCATTTTCCGGAGAGGGCGGGACGTACGCCGCTTCGCTGCCGTTGCGGACGATAAGTCCCCGCAGCATGTTTTCGGCAACGATGTCCAAATTCGAACGTCCGGCTTGATCAAGAAACGGAGGCCGTTCGCGAAAATAGTCGGCATGCCCCCCGATAATTGGAACCGGAATCCGTTCTCCGGGAGCGTGCTTCAGCGGATTCCAGCGGGGCAGTCCGAAGGTGCCGCTTTCCCAGCCGCCCCAGCTGCCGATCCGGCATATCGGGTCTTTGGGGGCGCCGCCAGCCGGATGGACCGCATACAGATACCGCACGTTCGGTCTAAGCTCGGAGGCGATCCGGCCGCGCGGGCAGCCGATTTGGGCGATGCGGATGTGCGGTGCGCCCGCCAGCCGGCGCAGCTGCATGGCCGCGTGCACAGCGGCCACGCCTCCGCCGCTGTGGCCGATAAGGAACAGAAGATCGGCTGCGCTGCAATCGTCGAGCGCCTCCAGCACCATTCTGCCGCCGAGCGACCGGTCGAAGGCATGGACAGGCAGCGACATATCGCGGCGAACTTGACGAATTTGGCGGAAAAGGCCGCTGCTCCAATCGCCGTAAGGGAACAGCAGGGCGGAGCGGACGACGTTCATTCCGGCCTGTTCGGTCAACGTCCGCGCGATCCGCTCCAGCACGCCTTCCATAAAGTTCGGCGATGTGTACACGCCGGCGGCCGCGAAGACGGCCGCTTTAAGCGGCGATGCGGCTGCGGGAACATCGGACGGGAGCGAATCGGTTCTCGGAAGCAAAGCTGACGGGGCGCAGCCGGCGGAATCGGCAGGTAGTTGGATCAGTGTGTCGTCCGCTACCGTAAGCGCCGGGATGGAAAAACCGTCCGCCTGGGCCTCTCCTTTACTTGGAACGGTTTTCGAAAGCTTGCGCATCGGCGATCCTTTCCAAGGCGCTCGGGTGGGTAGAGCGGAATAGCTTCACCAGCCACGGCGGATCGATCTCGTCCAGCGTCGCCTTGGCGAGCTTCTGATGCATGCTGACCGCGCTGCTGGAATGGCCGATCAGCTGCTCCGCATACCGGTCGGCCGCGCTCTCCGCCTGCCGGGAGACCGCATTGGACACCGGCAGCGAGGCGAAGGAAACGACCGAGAGCAGCAGAAGCATTAGCGGCAAAGCGGCCGCTTGCCCCGGCTCGCGAATGCCCCAAGCTTTTCCCCACCGGCGGATCAGGAAGCGAAGCGCGATGCTGCCTAGCCCTAACATCGCCAAAGAGCCGCCGACCGCGCCGAGCACGCTCCATTCCAGATGATGCATCACATAGTGGCCGATTTCATGAGCGACGATCAGCAAAACCTCGTCCCGCGTCATCCGCTGCAGCGTCGTATCCCACAACACGATGCGCAGGCTCGGCCCGATGCCGTCTACATAAGCGTTCAGGGCATTCGTCTTGGTGGACATGTCGACCTCGAATATGCGTTCCGTCGGGATGCCCGCTTCTGCGGCCAGCCGCTCGATGCTTAGCTCCAGCTCCGGATCGGACAGGCGCGAAAATTGATTGTACAACGGGTCGATCACCACCGGTTGAATGTACATGAGAAACAGCGTGAACGGAATCGACAGCAGCCACAGCTTCAGCCACCACCTCCCGCCCCGGCGAATGAACCAGAAGGCGACGACGGCGACGGCTAGCGTGATGAGCGTATCGATGCCGAAGGCGACCAGCTTGTCCCGGACCCAGCCGGCAAAAGGCTGCGTCGATATATGATGGCTCCGCGACAGCATGTAGCCGGTGAAGCGGACGGGCAGCTGGGCGACGAAGGCTACTGCGCTAATCATGACGGCCAGCACGGCCAGCCTGGCCGCGAACGGCAGCCGGGTCTGCTCCAGCTTCGCCTCCCAGCTTTTCGCAAATCCCCCGAACAGCAAAATGACGTATACGCCCCACTGCCACGGATAGGAAATAAAAAACAGCCAGTTGCGCTGCGCCGAATAAACGCCGCTTTCGCGAAGCTGGTCCGGGGATAGGAACGTCGCCGGATCGGCGGGCGTGCCTCGGAAGGCTGCGGGCACCGTGTTGCCGGAACTCAGCCATAAGCCGATGCCGATAACGACGACATACAGCGCAAACCACAGGCAGTACAGTCGGATAGCTTTAGGCAAAGGGCGCCCTCCTTTTGCGGAAACGATTTCCATTCCATCATAGCATTCGCGAAGCCGTCATGAAAGCGGCAGGCCTCGGGAGCCGAGCTGCCCGGTTCGCGTATCCTTTGCTCTGCTTCTGTCAATGCTGAAACGTAACCGAAAAGTGGAGGTGCAGGGCAACTGTGAAAATTTTGATCGTCATCGGCATTGTGCTCGTTCCCGCAGTCATGGTGTTGTTTCGCTGGATGTCGGCGCGAATGAAGCTGCTGATCGATGCGCTTGGACTGGTGAGCGCATTTGGCTCCGGCATTCTGACGGCATTCGCCGTCTTCGATATCCGCCAGCATAACACGGTGTACGAGACCGAAGTGCACCGGGTGTTCGACAGTATGTGGTTTATGGGATTTTCCAGTTATCTGGGGCTTTATTTGCTGGCGAGACTGCTGTGGGACGTGCTGAAGGCATACCGGGAGGAGGATGATTGAAGGGGCGGGAGTATCCCGCCGCGTGAATCGTTATGACCGTTTTGCCGTTTTTCCGCTGTAGGCGCTTGTAACCATGTGCCCGATATTTTTGTGGCGTTCCGGATTGGCCGTATAGTAAGATAAAGCCAATCGGCGGATTTCCACAATTTTACCGAAGAGGAAATTCCGCCAGTCCGAGATCCCCGTTCGCCCGCATGGTACGGAGAGCGGGAAGTGCGGTTTTCTCCGTACTGCAAGCGCATTCAAGGTTGCGATCCGGCAAACGATACATGAAGGCAGTGAGGCGGATGCGCCGTTTATGGCCAGACAAGATGCGGAATAAACTGTTTGCCGCGGTTTTGCTGTTTGTGCTTCTCCCGTTTTCCGTGCTGCAAATCCGCAATTTCAATCAACTCGAAGCGTGGCTGAAAAGAAACATCTCCCAACAAAACCTCGCCCAGCTGGAAATGATGAAGGGCAACCTCGACGAGCTCAAAATCGATATGATCCGTTCGGTGCTCCTGCTCGAGCACGATCCGGAGCTGCGCCAGCATCTGACAAATCCTGCAGGCTATGATCCCGAAGACCGCAAGGCGTTCGTGCGCGGCAAGCTGACGGCGGCCCGGAACGCTCTCGCCAACAGCGGGGGATATGCGGAATATTTCCTGTTCGACCTGTACGGCAACCGATATGCCAGCCTGCCGGAAACGGAGCTGCAATCGAGCCGGACCGGGTGGGGGGCGCTCGCGGAACCGTCGCTGTTCGCGCAGTGGGCAGCGTCCGGCGAATCGTTGTCCTGGGGCGTTCGCGGCACCGCTGCAGAGTCGTACAACGAGGCCCCCCGCTCCTCGTTCTACACGCTGACCGTCAAGCTGGAGGAAAGCGGCGGCAATCGCCCGTTTGCCTATCTGTGCATAGGCATGGATATTAATGGCTGGCTCGCTTTCGTCAACGACCGGTTTCAGGTGAAGCAATCGTTCTATTTGACCGATCACCGGGGCGTTCCCTTGTTTCAGACCGACGACGGACTTGGCCGCTCGATGGCCGCTGCCGTCGTCGCCAGCGTGAAGAGCGACCCCAGCCGCTATATCGAGGGGCCGGGGGGACTCGAGTTGTACAGCGGCATTTATTTGCCCGGGCTCGACGGCTATTTGCTGAACCGGTTTCCGCTTCACCTCGTTTCCGGCGACCTGCAGCGGATGCAAAACCAAATGTTTATGACATTTTTACTGACCGTCGCCTTCTTTATCCTCGTGACATTCGCGCTGCTGTCCGCCATCGTCCGGCCGCTGAACGTTATGCAGAAGACGATGGCCGGTCTCGTGGAGCGGAATTTGGATGTACACATGCCCGAAAGCAAGTTCAGGGGCGAATTTCTGACGCTGGCGCGCGCCTTCAACCGGATGATCGGCGACATTCACAAGCTGATCGCACGATTGAAGGAAGAAGAACGCTCCAAGGAAGCGAGCCGCTTTCAAGTGCTCATGTCGCAGATGAATCCGCATTTTCTGCTGAATACGCTGAATACGATCAAATGGAATGCGCGCAACCACGGGGATGCCGGCACGGCGGAAATATGCCGGAATTTGGGCCGGCTGCTGGAGAACAGCCTGAATACGGAAGCCGATCTGATCCATCTGAAGGATGAAATCGAATTGGTCAAATCGTATGTGTTCATTCAGTCGTTCCGGTACGGACATGCATTCGAGGTAGAGTATGCCATTGATGGACAAGCGGCCTACGCGCTCGTACCGAAGCTGAGCCTGCAGCCGCTTGTGGAGAATGCGATCCAGCACGGCCTGCTTCCGATGGAGGGCAAAGGCCGCATAGCGATTCGCGTCGAGCCTGACCGTCGGCGTCTGCATCTGGAGGTGACGGACAACGGAGTCGGACTCGCTGCCGCGACGCGGTATCCGAGACGCCGCCAAGGGATCGGTATCGGCAATTTGCGGGAACGGCTTGCTCTGCTGTACAGAGGGGAGGCCGAGCTTCGGCTCATTGCGCTGGAGCGAGGGACGATCGCTCGCATGACGCTGCCGCTGCTGATCGCTTCGCCGCACCGCGAGGAGGAGTCTCATGCATAGTATTTTGCTGGTGGAAGACGAGGTTTTCGTTAGACGGTCCATATGCGAGGCGATTCGGTGGGAGGACGCCGGATTTACGATCGTGGCGGAAGCTTCGAACGGCCGGGAAGCGATGGACGCCATCGCGAATTACGCGCCGGACATTGTGATCGCGGACATCTTCATGCCGGTGATGGACGGCATCGACCTGCTCCGGACGGTGCGCGAGCGAGGGCTGGAGACACCCTTCATCATGCTCACTTGCGCCAACGAGTTCGAATACGCACGGCAAGCGCTGGAATACGGAGCTTCCAGCTATATACTGAAGTTGTCGATGGACGACGAGCAGCTGCTAGGCGCGTTGAACAAGGCGAGAGTGCAGCTCGACCGAAGGAGCGGCCGGCGGCAGGGCGAGAATGGGAACGTGCAGACGGACAGCCTGGAAAGGGGAAATGCCGTCTTCGGCGCAAAGGCCGGTTCAAACGTACCGGAGCCGTTTCCGATTCCTTGGGAGTGGGAGCGAGCGTTGATCCGCAGCTTCGAACAGTTGGAATTGCGGGAGTGCGGCGAGCAATTGGCGGCATTATCGAAGCATATGGAAGACGCCGGCATTCCGCTGACGCAGGCGATGGATGTCGCCGGGAGACTGGATGTGCTGTTCTCGCGCATCAGTCGGAAACCTGCGCCCGATAAAGCGGAGCTGATGCGCTGCACCGGTCGCTCACAGCTATTCGACGTTCTAACGAGCCGGATGAACCGATATGCCAAAGGCCGCAACGCGCCTCCTCCTCCGGAAACCGATCATCCGGAAATCAACCGGATCGTGCAGTACGTGGCCCGCAGCTTCGACGAGGACATTTCCCTGCAAACGATGGCCGCCTATGTGAGTATGGACGAGAACTACTTGAGCGGATTATTCCGCAAAAAGACGGGCAGCACCTTCACGGGGTATGTGCACCGGATCCGGGTGAACGAAGCTTGCCAATTTTTGCTGCATACCGATCTGTCCGTAGCCGAAATCGGCGAGCGTGTCGGTTTCCCCAATCCGAGCTATTTTTTCAAAATTTTCAAACGGTTTGCCGGGTGCACCCCAAACGAATACAAAGCGCAAAATCGAAACAAGGACTAGCCGCGACGGCTGCATCCTTGTTTTTTTTCACTAAAATCGTGCATGAAATGACGGTATTTTGTTCATTATGCGGCGCCCGTCCGCTTGGTATGATAAATACAAATCGGAATCGAAAGCGGTGTGGCGGGGTGCATACGGTTGTTGAGAAGGCGGGGGCATGGGCAGCGAAGCCGCGCCGGTTCCGGACGTGGTCGCATATATGGCGGATGAAGCCGCTGTATGCGATGCTGTTTCCT
Organism: Paenibacillus hodogayensis; assembly: GCF_039536325.1. Classification (NCBI taxonomy): domain Bacteria; kingdom Bacillati; phylum Bacillota; class Bacilli; order Caryophanales; family Paenibacillaceae; genus Paenibacillus; species Paenibacillus hodogayensis. The sequence goes on along the minus strand of NZ_BAAAYO010000010.1, from coordinate 709,816 downwards.
TGCCTGGTCTGGTACTTGCTGTTTAAATATTTGCCGATGTACGGCGTCGTCATCGCCTTCAAGGACTACAACATATCCGCAGGCATGTTGCAAAGCGGATGGGCGGACCCTTGGTACAAGCATTTCAAAATGTTCTTCGGCTCGCCTTATTTCGGACAGCTTCTCGCCAATACGCTGCTGATCAGCATATACAAACTCGTGTTCGGCATCGTCCCCTCCATCGTACTGGCCGTCATGTTCAACGAATGCAAAGCCGCACGGCTAAAACGCTGGGTGCAGACGTTAAGCTGCATGCCCCATTTCCTGTCGTGGGTGATCATCTACGGCGTCGCGATCGCTTTCCTGTCGGAGACGACGGGTTTGTTTAACCGCTGGATTGTGGAGGGAGGAGGCAAAGCGGTTCCGTTCCTTAATTCGACCGAATGGTTCCGCAGCGTCCTGGTGGCAAGCGAAGTCTGGAAGGACGCCGGGTGGGGAGCGATCGTCTACCTGGCGGCGATGAGCGGTATCGATCCGACGCTGTACGAGGCGGCCAAGGTGGACGGCGCCAGCCGGACCCGCTCGATCTGGCATATTACGCTGCCCGGCATCCGTCATGTCATCGTGCTGATGCTCATGATCCGGTTGGGCGGCATCATGGACGCCGGCTTCGAGCAGGTATATATTTTTTACCATCCGAAAGTGTATCCGGTTGCGGATATTATCGATACGTGGGTGTTCCGGACGGGATTGGAGCAGATCAACTTCAGTCTGGCGACCGCGGTCGGGTTATTCAAGTCGGCGATCGGCTTCGCGCTCGTGCTCGGCGCGAACCAGCTGGCCAAACGATGGGGAGAGAGCATATGGTAACAGGCAGATCGGACAAGACGTTCGACGGACTGAACAGCGTCGCTCTGGTCATGATAGGCGTCGTCTCCTTGTTCCCCCTTCTATACGTCGTCTCCATGTCGATAACGCCGTACAGCGAGGTGATCCGCAACGGGGGGTTCCTCATCATACCGCGCAAGCTTTCGTTCGAAGCGTATCATCGTATTTTGCAGGACGCGGCGCTTGCCCGGGCGATGGCGGTGACGGTATTCCTGGCGGTCGCGGGGACGCTGATCAATATGGCGCTTACGACGATTGGGGCTTACCCGCTCAGCCGCAAAGAATTGCGCGGCCGTTCGGTATTCCTGCTCTTTATCGTGGTCACGATGCTGTTCAACGGCGGACTCATCCCGACGTACCTGGTCGTCAAGTCGTTCGGCTTGCTCAACACCGTGTGGGCGATGATCGTTCCCGGCGCCGTTGCGACGTTCAACATGCTCCTAATGAAAAGCTTTTTCGAGAGCTTGCCTGAGGAATTGTTCGAATCGGCGAAAATCGACGGGGCGGGGGAATTCCGTATTCTGGGGCAAATCGTCGTCCCGTTGTCGGTGCCGTCGATGATGACAGTCGGCCTCTTCTATATGGTCGGCCACTGGAACGCCTTCTTCTCCGCTATTCTGTACGTCACTGACCGCCAATGGCATCCTTTGCAGGTGGTGATCCGCAGCATGCTGCTGATGTCGCAATCTTCCGAGCATCAAGCGGAAGTGACCGTCCCGACGGCAGCTATGCAGATGACGGCGGTCATCGTGGCCAGCGTGCCGATTATCGCGGTGTATCCGTTCATTCAGAAGCATTTTACGAAGGGGATGCTGCTCGGAGCGATTAAAGGCTAGCTTCCGATGCCCCTTGAAGTCCGGGTTCTTCTAGCTGGTTCGCGCGTCATTACGTATAGAGAGAGAGGGATATAGAGGATGAGAAAAAGAAACATCTCAGCGGCGCTGGCGGCAACGACCGTACTGACGGTATTGACGGCGACGGGGTGCAGCAGCGCCGGAACGGCCAAGCAAGCCTCGCCATCGGCGAATACGGCTAGAGACACGACGGGCGTTCCGGCGGATCCGGTCAAGCTGGAGATCGCGCAGGTCAGTTACGGAACGAATCCGCCCGCGGACGATTTCTTGAGGAAAGAATTGGAGCGGAAGCTGAATGTCCTTCTGAAGATGACGCTTGTGGCGGACGCCAAAGAGTACGAGAGCCAAATTAACGTGCGCGCCGCTTCCGGCACGATACCCGATTTGACCATGCTGGTCAACAAGAAGCAGATGCAGCAGCTTGCAGATGCCGGGGCTCTGCTCGATTTGACGCCGTATGTGGACAAACTGCCGGAATACAAAAAATTTGCCGGCGCCGACGTCATCAAGAAGGGGACGTACAGCGGCAAGCAGTATGCGATCGCCAAGGCGGGCCAAAGCGCCCAGGGGACGTACTGGATTCGCAAGGATTGGCTGGACAATCTGAAGCTGGCGATGCCGACGACGATCGAGGAGCTGTTGACGGTAGCGAAAGCGTTTACCGAGAACGATCCGGCCGGTACGGGTAAGAAGGACACGTTCGGCATTACCGGTCCGCGAGGCTTTATCGCCTTCGATGCGATCCTCGGCGCCTACGGAGTCACGCTCGGGTACGACGACCACCAGTTTTTCCTCAAAGGCGACAAGGTCGTGAATACGTTCTACGAGCCGGCCTTCAAGGAAGCGATGCGCATGATTAAAACATTCATCGATGCCGGCGTGGTCGACCCCGAGCTGATGAGCAACAAAGGCTCGATGGCGACGGACAAGGCGTTCCAGGGCAAAGCGGGCATTATCAGCACGAACTGGTCGAACATCGCCAAGGACGAATTCGTAAAGGTGTGGAAAGAAGCGAACCCGAAGGCAGAATGGGTCCAGCTCCCCCCGCCCCAAGGGCCGAACGGCGTACAAAACAGCTCTCCGCGCAGTATCGGCAGCGCAAGCGGCTTGTGGGTCATTCCGAAGCGCCTGGAGAGCCAGCCGGACAAATTGAATAAAGCGCTCGAACTGCTGGACTACGTTTCTTCGCAGGAGGGCAACCTGCTCGTTCAATTCGGTTTGAAGGATACGCATTTTAAGCTGGAGGGCAATAAAGCCGTCATTACCGAAAAGGGCCGCAAGGAAGCGGGCTACACGTTCCTGTACCAGTTAACCGGGCGCCCGGAGATCGAATATTTGAAAACGAAGTTCGACAAGCAAGCCGGCTACGTCGACTTTGAAGCGAAGCTGCCGCGCATTAACACGCTGGACGCTTTCGTCGACAAGCCTCAGGGCTACAACGCTGCCGACGCAGCCCGGTTCATCGAGGAGGAAATGATCAAATTCGCCTACGGCAAAAGCAAACTGGCCGATTACGATAAGTTCCTCAAGACGCTGGAAGGCACGTTTCAATATAAGATCTACATCGATTCGGCAATGAAGCAGTTGAAGGAGCTCGGCTACGGAAAATAAATCATAGCAGGCGGCAACAGGGCACGTTTTCCGGAGTTTTCGCGCGAGAATGGCCCTTTGTTTTGCAAAAAAAAGGTATAGGGAGAGGTGATGTGGGCATGTTTTGCAATTGCAGAAATTGGACAATGATTCAAATTCCGGCGTTTCTTCTGCTCCTGTTCGCGGCGTTGGCCGGGCTAAACGGGACGGCGCATGCGGCAGGCTCGGTTCCTTCGGACGGCCTGGATCTATGGCTGAAGGCAGACGCCGGCGTGACTGTCAGCGTGTACGGGAACGTCGCGCAGTGGGATGACCAGTCGGGTAACGGCAATCATGTCGGACAAGCGGACGAGTCCCGGAGACCGGCGTATGTGCTCCACGGAATGAACGACAAGCCGGCTGTCCGCTTCGACGGCGTGAACGATGTGCTGGAACGGACGCTTTCGTCCGCGTATAGCGGCAACAGTTCGATCATCCTCGTCATGAAACAAAGCTCGGTCGGTCAAGGCGGGAACAAGGGCATATTCGCTACGAACTCGGGCGCGACAGGCTTCTCGATCGCGGTCGACACCGCGTCCCCCGGACAGCTGCTTGCCCTGTCGCCTACGCAGCACTTCAAGGCGACCAAGCCGCTGACGACCAAAGACATGATCCTTAGCGTGCTGTTCGATACCCGGACTGCAAGTCCGCGGTTCCAGTCCTACGAGAACGGGGAGCTGTACCTCGACTCCACGAACAGCGCGGCAACTTCCTTCAAAGACTACGTCAAGTACGTTCTCGGCAGAAACCAGTGGAGCACCGGAGCCCATCTGGCGGCGGACGTCTCGGAAGTGCTGGTGTATCGGAAAACGCTTACGTCTACAGACCGTCAGGACATCGAAGTTTATTTGAAAGAGAAGTACGGTTTGGGACCGGTAGCGGAGGTCACCTCCGATCGAACGGCAGGAACGGTCGCGGCCGGAACGCCGGTTTCCCTCGGCTCGGCCACGCCTGGCGCTTCGGTCTGGTATACGACGGACGGCAGCGACCCGCGCTACTCGGCTTCCCGGACCGTATACAGCACTCCGATCGCGATCGATAAGGACAAGACAATCCGCGCCTATGCCTCGAAGGCGGACAGGGCGGACAGCGGAGTCTCCTCCTGGGCGTACTCGACGGCTACCGGCGGCGGCAACGTGCCTGCGGACGGACTGGATTTGTGGCTCAAGGCGGGAGCGGGCATCGTCACCGCCGACGGCGCGTTATCCCAATGGGAGGACCTGTCGGGCAGCGGCAACACTTTGACCCAAACGGACAGCGCCAAGCAGCCCGTCTATGTGCCGAACGCGCTGAACGGCTTTGCGTCCGTACGCTTCGACGGCGTCAACGATCTGCTGGAGCGGACGCTCTCGTCCCCTTACACCGGCAACAGCTCGATCTTTCTCGTGATGAAGCAAAGCGCGGTAGGTCAGGCGGGCAACAAAGGCATCTTTGCTACCGGAAGCGGCGGGCAGACCTTCTCGATCGCGGTCGACAACGCTACGCCGGGACGGCTGATCGCGTTGGCGTCGACGCAGCATTTCCTAGCGACCAACGTATCTACGACGAATTTCTCGACGGTCAGCACGCTGATCGATTCGCGTCCGGCAAGTCCGCGCTTCCAGTCGTACGAGAACGGCGTCCTTTATACCGATTCGGGCAATAGCGCGGCTACCGTGTTTAATACGTTCAACCGTTACATGCTCGGCAAAAACCATTGGGCCAGCGGCGGCCATCTGGCGGCGGAAGTAGCGGAGGTGCTCGTGTATAGAAGAGTACTGACCACTACCGAACGGCAGGGCATCGAAGCGTATTTGCAGGAAAAATATTTCAATGCCACGCCCGTCACGATGGGTGTGACAGCCAGTCCGCCGGCAGGTACGGTCGCCACGGGCACGCCGGTATCGCTGTCTACGGTCACGGCCGGCGCGGAAATCTGGTATACGCTCGACGGCAGCGATCCGCGCACATCCGGCACCCGCAGCCGCTACACGTCGCCGATTACGGCCGATACCGATTTGAGGATTAAGGCTTATGCGGCCAAGCCGGGCTATGCCGACAGCGACGTCGCCCTGCTGCTTTACTATCTGGCCGAAGTCGAAGACGTTCTCGCCTCGCCCGCAGCCGGTATGGTGACGACGGGAACGGTCGTGACGCTGGCGACGGCTACCCCAGGGGCGGCGATCTGGTACACCACGGACGGCAGCGATCCGAAGACGTCTGTCTCGAGACTGCCGTACGTCTCGTCCATCACGGTAAACGCCGATACGCACATCCGGACTTATGCCGTAAAGGCGGGGATGGTCGATGGCTACGCAGCCTCTTATTATTACACCGTCGAATCGACGCCGGGGCTGTTCCGGGTTCAGGCCAGTCCGGGCGCGGGAACGGTGAAGGCGGGGACGCGCGTAACCTTGACCGCTTCCGTATCGGGCGCGGCGATCTGGTACACGACGGACGGAAGCGATCCACGGACGTCGGACTCGCGCATGCTCTATTCGTCGCCGATCGCGGCCAATCTTTTGACGGTCCGGGCTTATGCAGTCAAGGAAGGACTGACGGACAGCGGCACGTTCGCATTCATTTACTCGCTATACCCTTCCAGCTATGTGGACATCAGGCGATTCGGGGCTGCTCCTGACGACGCCATCGATGACACGGAGGCCATCCGGGGGGCGATCGCCGAAGCGAAGGCGACGAACAAGGCGGTTTTCGTTCCGGCCGGCACCTTCCGGCATTCGAACCACTTGTATTTTGACGGAGTCTCTCTGCTCGGCACGGGCAGCGGCTCGGTGCTGTTCGCGACGAACGATGCGAAAGAAAACGTACAGGTAAGAGGCAGCGGAGTGACGGTGAGCGATCTGAAGCTGCTCAATATGGCGACAACCCGGGGGAACACCGACGAGCATGTGCGGCTTAACTTGAACCACGCCACCGACTATCTCGTGGAGCGGGTGGAGGTCGACGGCTCTTACACAGCGGGTATTTTCAATTACGGCGCGACGTACGGCGTCATCCGCAACAATTTCGTCAAGAATACCAAGGCGGACGGTATTCATGTGACCGAAAACACATCGCATCATATTGTCATTGAATACAATAAGGTCACGAAGGCCGGGGACGATATGATTGCGGTCGTCAGCTACGGCACGGGAGCGGACTATGCGCATCACATCGTCATACGGGGCAATCTCGTTTACGACAACAATTGGGGGCGCGGCATAACGGTTGTCGGGGGCGGCGACATCCTCATCGACGGCAATACGATTACCAATCCCAAGATGGCCGGTATTTATATCGCTTCCGAATCGTCCTACAAGACGAATCGGGTGGAGAACGTAACTGTTACGAACAATACGATAACGAATGCCGGATTGGGCACCGACTACGGCGCGCTGCAAGTACACGCCAACAACAGGGAAATAACAGGAGTCGTATTCGAGAACAATACCGTCTTGAATTCGAGGTATTATGCCGTGCTCCTGAACGGCGCTCCGCGCAGCTCACCGAACCCTCCGTGGCAGGAGGTCGTCTTCCGCCATAATCGGTTCGAACATTCGGTTTCCGATGCAGTGCTCGTCAGCAACGCTTTTCGGGGCTCGGCCTTGTTCGCGGATAATGTTATAGCGGATGCTTCGGGCTACGGTATTTTGTACGATGCTCCGGTGAGCGGCTCGTCGTTCGAGGCGAGCGGCAACGTCTTTACCGACACGAATGCGGGCGGTACGGCATCGAGCGTCATTCGCATCGAGACAGGGAACGCCGACAGCATCCGCGTCGTCAACAACAAGCACAACAATCCCGCCGGCTATGTGCTGCCTTACTTCATCGAGGAGTACGTCAACGCAGCGGTGGAGACGTATTCAGGCAACGTCGGCCCTTCCCCTTCCTACCTGAACGGTCAAGCGGTCAATCCCGGAACGCCGACCTCTGCGAGCGTTTCGGTTAGCGTGGATAAGCGGCTTGTCGTGAGCTTCGTCGAGCCGAGCCGGACGGAATATGCAAAAATGTTCGTCGCGGTCTATGTCCGGGGAAGCGCCGGGGCGCCCGTATTCGCAGGGACGTTGACCAAAGGAACCGCGCTGCTTACTACAAGCGTCCTGCCGCCCGGCGACTACGACGTCGTGCTCGACAGCGCGGACGCCGACGGCAACGTCGTCACGGCCAACCGGACGGTCCTCGGTGCGACCGTGACAGGGCCGTGAGCGGGATGAGCCGCGCGACCGGAATAAGTTGAACGAAGGATGAGGAAGTCCGTTGGACAATAGTCGGCGGAATGGAGTTGAAGGCCATAACTCGCTGCAACGCCATTTCGTTCAACTGATAGTGGATTGAAAAAATAAAAAACGGGAAACTGCGCTGCTCGCGGTTTTCCCGTTTTTTTCATTCTCATGACTCGCAATGTCAAGGCTAAGGCTGCTTTTGCGCTGCGGAACGTTCTTCCGGGAACGAACCGACCGCCTCGAACAATTCGCGCCCCGCCCAGCCGTAGCAATAGAACAGAACGTCGTCCGCGGCGCTTTCGCGCGCCTTGCCGAGCGCCAGCGAAAGCTCCTGCGGGGTCAGATTCCACATTTGCACGCCGCTGAAAATGTGGGTCCCGGGCTGTGAGAGCGCCCGTACTTTATCGTTCTCGATGCCGACGAATTCAATCGGGAATCCGTCGCGGCGAAACGATTCGTACGTGATCGGATAATCCATGGCGAACAGCCGCTGGAACGCCCGGAACGCCCGCTCGCTCTCCTCCGGCTCGCTCGCAAAGCTGTCGATCAGCCCCTGCACGTCTGCGCCGCCTCCCAGCTTGTGATACGGAAAATGCTTCAGCGCCGGAGATTGCTTCGTCAGCCGTGTATAGTCCTGTCCCAATATCCACGAGTAGGAGGGCGGCCACAGGTCAAGCCAACAGACGATGGCCGGATTGCGGCGGCGCAGGCTTGCGACCAGCTTCTCGATAAAAGCCGAGACGCTGTCCTGCTTGAAGCCGACCCACGCTTGCAGCGTTTGCGAGCCGAGCAGGAGCGATACGGCCTGATCGTAGCTTTTGTCCCGCAGCAGACCGGCGACCTGTTCCATCTCTTCCCGGACCGCGTCGGCTTCGAGCCCTCTTGCAGCCAGACCGCTGCGGCAGCGTTCGCAGAAGCAGGTGAACAGGCCGCTTGGGTCGACCCTCTCGCCGGCCCAATCCGGAAAGCGCAGACGGTCGAGCAGGAAGGTCGTACAGCCGTATTTGTCGCTGACCGCCGCGAGTACGTTCGTCCACAGCTCGACGACATCGCGGCCGTTTGGACAAAGCCAATGCTCGATCGTCCGTCCGCGGAAGTCGACGACGCCGTTATCCGCCATATTTCCCTCGAACCGTCCGTTCAGCAGATTGACCCAGGGGACTACCTCATATTCGGTCTCCCGGGTCGCCTCCAGCAAGAGGCCGAGCGGGTCCTGTCCATTCTCGACGCTGGGGTCGACGGTCTGATACAGCCCGGGGAACAGCTCCTTCGTATCGAGTGGAACATGAAACGTCCCGGTTCCTTGCACGACGCCGCGCTTCGGATTATGGGGGAGCACCCCGGCCGGATAGGGGTTGCGTTCGAAAATCGTGTTCAGTTCAGGTAACAAATAACGAACAGGCCCCATCGTGCCGATCAGCTCCAAAATCGCGGCAGGGCCTTCGTCCAACATATCATGAGGGTGAAGATGAATTCCGCTCAATACAAGTGCCTCCTTACCAGTCATTGGAACGGGTCGCAAACGTCCGACGTCTGCGCGCCCTCCCCTGAAAATGAATTCCGCGCCGTCAAGGCAATCCCTTCTGCGATCGGTCTTCGCGGCCGTGAGATGTCATGAAAGTACCAAAAAAAGCAATCGTTTGTACGTTTGAGATTCTGCAAACGGGGGATGGCGGGAGGAAACGGGCATGACGGATAACGGATCGATGTACGGAAAAGCCGTACTTGAACCGTTTCCCGCCACCTGCTATTCTGGCTATAGTCTATCGCATAACGGTATGGGGGGCATCTGGCATGAACGAGTGGAGCCGGTTGGATGCGGCGGAATTGAATGAAATATACGTGGAGCAGTTGGAGCAGTACAAGGCTTACCAGGACCGCAAGCTGAGGCTTGATATGTCGAGAGGCAAGCCTTGTCCGGAGCAGCTTGATTTGTCGGCCGGCATGCTGGACGCGATACGGGCAGGGGAGCCGGTTACGGCGGAGGACGGAACGGACGCGCGCAATTACGGCGGGCTGGACGGCCTTCCCGAAGCGAAGCGCCTCTTCGCGGACTTGCTCGGGGTACAGCCGGACGAAGTGATCGTTGGCGGCAGCTCGAGCTTGACGATGATGTACGATACGATCGTCCGGGCGATGCTGTTTGGCGTGCCGGGCGGCGACAAGCCCTGGGGCAAGGAAGCGGCGGTCAAATTTTTATGCCCCAGCCCCGGCTATGACCGGCATTTCGCCATCTGCGAGCAGCTCGGCATCGAGATGATCGTCGTCGATATGAAGGAAGACGGCCCGGATATGGACCAGGTGGAGCGGCTCGTTGCCGAGGATGCCGCGGTAAAGGGCATCTGGTGCGTTCCGAAATACAGCAATCCCGACGGGATTACGTATTCCGACGTGGTCGTGGACCGGCTGGCCGGCATGAAGACGAAGGCGGGGGATTTCCGCATCTTTTGGGATAATGCCTATGTGGTTCACGATTTGTCCCCATTGCCGTCACGGCTCAAGCCGATCTTCGCTGCGTGCCGGGAGGCGGGCTGCCCGGACCGGGTGTTCGAATATTGCTCCACGTCGAAAGTCAGCTTCGCCGGCTCCGGCGTCGCCGCGATGGCGGCAAGCCGGGGCAATCTGGATGCCATCCGCAAGACGCTGGCCGTTCAGACGATCGGACCGGATAAAATCAACCAGCTGCGGCATGTCCGTTTTTTCGGCGGCCCCGACGGCGTTCGCGCCCATATGGAGAAGCATGCGGCCATTCTAAAGCCGAAATTCGCCGCCGTGTTGACGCTGCTGGAGGAGCGGCTGGGCGGGATCGGAATCGCTTCGTGGAGCAAGCCGGACGGCGGCTATTTTCTGAGCCTGAACACGATGGACGGCTGCGCCAAGGCGGTCGTCGCGATGGCCGCGGAAGCCGGCGTAACGTTGACGAAGGCGGGAGCGACGTTCCCGTACGGGCTCGACCCGCGCGACCGCAACATACGGATCGCACCGTCATACCCGTCACTGAACGAGCTGCAGACCGCCATCGAAATCATCTGTCTATGCGTACGCATCGTCAGCGCCCGGAAGCTGCTTGACGCGCGGGTCTGACGACATGAAGTGCCGATAGCGGGTGCGGTGCGAGACTTTGTTCGGTGGCGCGAGTCCAGTCGAGCGAAGGGCCGGCAGGGGTCAGCGGCGTGCCGCCTGCGCCTACCGAAGGCCGCCCGACTGCGGTTATGCGTACCGGGAAAGAAGCGCATCGAGGACGTGCCGGTAATAGGCGTCGCCGTGAGGCACGAAATCAGAGCGTTCCAGCAGGCGGCTGACCGGTATGGGTCGGCCGTCTGCTGCCGTCTCCAGCCCGGTGCCGGACACCGCGCCGGTTTCCCCTGCGAACAGCCGGGACACGTCTGCCGCGGCGACCTTCACGAGCCCGACGACTTCGTCCGGCTGAAGCCGGTATTGCTCGAGCGGCTGACTGCATGCCAGCAAATACGTATGGTAAAACTCGCGGTCAATCAGATCCCGGTAGCGCATTTCCACGGGAAGGACGCCGATAGGGACCAGACGCTCGAACGGAACGACTAAGCCCAATTCCTCCTCCAACTCGCGGACGCCGTCCTCGGGGGCTTCGCCTGCAAGCAGATGTCCGGCGCATGTAATATCGTATTTGCCGGGATGGGTATCCTTGTCGGGGTGGCGCTTCTGGAACAGCAGCGCCGGTCCTTCGGCTTCCGGAATGACGATCCAGCAGTGAAACGTCTGGTGCCAGTAGCCGTTGAGGTGCGTGTCCCGTCTCGTGGCGGTGCCGATTCGGTTCATATGTTCGTCGAAAATATCGAAAAGCTCTTGCTGCATCAAGAGTCGTCCCCCTGTCGGCTGAGTGTCGTGCTTATCCAGTATAACAGAAGAGGAGAGAGATCGAATGAGCGCGGGAACAAGGGCGGGCATCGCGATGATCGCTGCGATGGACCGGAACCGGGTTATCGGTAAAGCCAAAGGGATTCCGTGGCGGCTGCCGGAGGAGCAGCAATATTTCAGAGCCGTCACGATGGGACATGCGGTACTAAGCGGAAGAGTTAATTTCGAAGCGATGAAGCGTCCGCTGCCGGGAAGAAGCAATATCATCCTGACGCGGGATCCGGAATACGCCGCGGACGGCTGCGAGGTGGTACATTCGGTCGGGGAAGCGCTGGAACGGCATGCAGCCAATAACGGTTCCCCGCTATTTGTCATTGGCGGGGAACAAATATACAGGTTGTTTTTGCCTTACGCGGATACGTTGTACTTGACGGAGATCGATGCCGAATTCGAAGGGGATACCTGGTTCCCTGCTCTGAATAGGGCCGAATGGCAGGAGGTATCCCGTAAACCGGCGCTCGCCGATCCGCAGACGCCTTATCACTACGAGTATGTAGTATACCGGCTCCGGCCGTCGGATTGATTCACCGGTGCAAAGGTCCGGCAGACGCGGAACCGGGCGAAGCTTCGCCTCGGATGCCAGAGACTCCCCGGCACCCCGGGTGTCTTACGTGCGTTTCGTACGTCGGATTTCCTCCATTTCTTTGCGCATTTTTTCGCGGTAACGCAGCTCTGCGCGAATCGAGTAAATAAACCCGATCAGGCCGAGGACGATTACCCCGATAATAATCGGAGTGCTATAGGCAGGCAGCACGTTACGGATTCCCCCTAACTGGATTGAGTTGAATTATTTTACATAGATCATACTTCAAATTATACACCACCAATTGAATAATCATCAACAATATTTTGAAGAAAATTCAAATCTCTTATACTGAATGTCAGAGGTGATAGAATTCATGACTTTCGGTGCGAGATTGAAAAGCGCCAGAAATAGCAAACGCTTCACCCAGCATCAGGTGGCCGATACGCTTGGCCTTAATTTCACGACGATATCCAAATACGAGAACGACAAATCTCAACCCGACAACGAGATTTTGCAAAAAATGGCCGTCTTGTACGATGTTTCGATAGATTGGCTGCTGACCGGGGAAGCCGGCGGGCTGTCCGGCACGGGCGGCCGGGCAAAAATGTACTTCGACGGCGAAGTCGAGGATCTGACCAAGGAAGAAGCCGAGCATTTGCGCGACAGTCTGGAGATGTTCCGTCTGCTTAAAGAGAAGCGGGCGAAATATGACAGTGATAGTAATTCCGACAAATAGGATAAAATTACTTAATTTGGAATTTACGAAAGTTCTTAAATCAAAGTATACCAAATTCTGGTGGATTTGAACAGGTGGAGCTTCTGTTTTGCAGGCGAACGGGGGCCTAAGCAAAAACGAACAAAGCGAAACAAACACAACCTCATAGACATGTTTTCTAAAAAGCACATTCGCCGCGGGCGGTGCTTTTTTTCGTTATCCGTCAAGTCAAGCGAACTGGCGGGACAGCTCGTCCACGAACAAAGCGGCGGCCAACGACAGAGAGCCTTGCTCCGCCGATACGACTCCGATGGAGCGTTCGGGCAGCGGCACTGAGGTGTGCAGCTCGTACAACGTCCCGGCTTCCAGCTCGGCGCGGACGAAATCGCGCGTGACGAGGCAGACGCCCATATTTTTGATGGCGAATTCGATGCTCAAATCGATGCTGCCCAACTCGATATCCGGCTCTAGCTCCAGGCCCAGCGTCTGCAAAAAGGCGCGCAGAAACGCGCGCGTGCGGCTCTCCGCGGAGAGCATGATGAACGGCTCCTTCACAAGGCGCTCCAGTCCGACTGGCTGCTGAGCCATGGCGGCATAAGCCGAGCCGCCGACGAAGCAGTCGCGGATCGTCCGGCTGGCCGTAATACGGAAGCCGTCTCCGGCGGGCAAATGAACGATCGCGCAGTCGATGTCGCCTTCCTCCAGCTTTTTCAATAGAAGCTCGCTCTTGCCATGGATGAGACGAATGCGGATGCCGGGATGCCGTTGCCGGAACGTTTCGAGGAAAGGCAGCACATAATATTTGCATAAGGAATCGCTGGCGCCCATCCGGACGACGCCGGACAGAAACGATTTCATTTCTCCGATTTTCCGTTCCCCGGCCAGCAGCAGGCCGAACGCCTGCTCGACGAAGCGGAACAGCACGCGTCCTTCCTCCGTCGTCTCGACGCCCTTGGACTTGCGCACGAGCAGCTTGACCCCGAGCTGCTCCTCCAGCTGGCGGATCGCGTAGCTGGCGCTCGGCTGGGTGATGAACAGTTCCTCCGCCGCTTTCGTAATGCTGCCGCAGAGCACGGCGCGGTAGAACACTTTGTAATGATCCATCGTACTCATGATATAGAACTCCTCTATGCCATCGATTGTAACTATCCATTATTCAACTATCATATTTCCCCTTACAATGGAAATCAAGCAAGACTACCGATGTGGAGGGGAACGAGGACTATGGAGAAGAAGACGGAAGCGGATTTGGAAGCAAGATCGCCGTGGACTGGATTGGCCGGCATAGCCGAAGCGGAGCTTGTCCCGCCGGCAAAGCCCCCGCAAGGGGAGGACGTGCGGGCGCCGGGGAGCAAAAGCGTCTCCAACCGGGCGCTCCTGCTGGCGGCGCTGGCCGACGGCCCGTCGGTGATCCGCAACGTCCTGAGGAGCGACGATACGTATTGGTGCATCGACGCGCTGCGGAGGCTTGGCGTCACTATCGAAGTTACCGGCGACGAGGTGCGCGTGGAGGGGATAGGGGGCGACTGGCCGAACCGCCAAGCCGAGCTGTATATCGGCGCGGCCGGAACGGTCGCCCGCTTCCTGCCGGGCGCGTTGGCGGCGGCCCCGTCCGGGCAATGGACGCTGCGCGGCAGCCGGTCCTTGAGCGCCCGGCCGCTGGCGCCGCTCGTGCAAGCGCTCGGGGAAGCCGGTGCGAACATCCGCTATGCGGAGGACGACGGCCGGCTGCCGCTCGTCGTGACCGCAAGAGGGCTTGAAGGCGGAAGGATCGCCATATCCGGCGACACGTCCAGCCAGTTTGCAAGCGGTCTGCTGCTGGCGAGCCCTTACGCGAGGCGGACGACGCACATCACGGTGCCGGGAGGCATCGTCCAGCAGGCGTACGTCGGCATCACGATCGATTGGATGCGCCGGTTCGGGGCGAACGTCGTCCACGACGAACGGTTCGGCCGGTTCGAGGTCGCGCCGGGCCGTTATACCGGCAGGCAGGTGGAGATCGAGGCGGACGCCTCTACCGCTTGTTATTATTTGGCCTATGCCGCCGTAACCGGGGGCCGCGTGCGGGTGACGAACTTGCAGTCGGACACGCGGCAGCCGGATATCCGGTTCGCCGGGGTGCTGGAGCGGATGGGGTGCCGCGTCCAGGCAGGGCCGGAAGGCGTGGAGCTTAGCGGCCCTGCCCGGCTGGCCGGCGGCTTCTCCGTCAGCATGCGGGAGATGTCCGACCAGACGCTGACGTTGGCCGCGATCGCGCCGTTCGCCGATGCGCCGATCACGATTGCCGACGTCGCCCATATCCGCCACCACGAATGCGACCGGATCACGGCCATATGCGCCTCGCTGCGTGCGCTCGGCATCGATGTGGAGGAGCGCGAGGACGGGCTGACGGTGCATCCCGGCGTTCCCGTCGGCTGCGCGCTGCCTACCTGGGACGACCACCGGGTAGCGATGTCGCTTGCGCTTATCGGCGCCCGGACGTCCGGCATTCGCCTGCTCGATCCGGGGTGCGTATCGAAAACGTGCCCGTCGTTTTTCGACGATCTGCGCCGGCTGGGCATGGAGGCGCTTATGAAGCGGGCCTGACTTGACGTTACGAATCCCCCTTTTCCAATAAATATTTGGCGAACCCGACGGGATTGGCATAGATGCGCTGGAACGCGTCCGGCATTTGCCCTTGCTGGAAGCTGTACCGGAGGTCTCGGCCATTGCATTCGATGAACATCGGGAAACCGTGCTCCGTCAAGCCGACGTCCAGTCCGATGTCCGCGAGCTGGGGCAGATGTTCGCTCAATTGGCACGCCACCCGCAGCGAGAAATCGCCGACGCCCTGGCGCACCGCTTCGAGGTCGAGATGCGGATACGACTGAAGTACCTTTTCCAGCGTATACACGACTCCGCCCTGCGCGACATTGGTCCGGAACGCGCCCGGCTTGGCTACTTTGGCGGCGATGCCGGTAATTTGCCAGTCTCCGGTCTCGTTGCGCTGGACCGATACCCGCAAATCGAACGGCCGGCCGTTGTAGGTTGCCAGCGGCAGCAGCTGCTGCACGAGGTAAGAACGCGATTTCAGCTTGCGGCGGGCGATGGCCGGCAATACGTCGCGAAACGGAATCGTTCTGCCGCGCGGAGCGGCTCCGTGCAGGAGCCAGCCTCCCGATGTCCGTTCCAGCTTCATGATGCCCATGCCGATGCTGCTGCTGTTCGGCTTGAGGATCAGCTGCGGGAATTGCGCCATCATCTCCCGGACGGAGGACGGCGTCGCCTGATGGGTGACCGGCAGATGCGGCCGCAGGGAAGGCTCCAGCATCAGCAGTTCGTGAATATGGCCTTTTCCGTAGCGGTTCCATTCGTTGAAAATGCGTTTGCCGTCCGCTACGAGGCGGCGAATCGCCAGCTTCGGCTGCGGCTTCGTATACAGCGTCCGGTTATGGATGACGTCCGGTGCGGGTATGAGGCAACGCCGGTATCCTTCTTCTTTTTTCACATAAGCGTAAATAAACGGCTGCCCCGGCTGAATATCCTTCAGCCGAAAGAAGCACGGGGTGACGCCGTGAAGCCGTCCGGCCAGTTCATAGCAGGGCAGCGACTCGTGATACGTGCGGCCGCTCGGAATGCGCTGGAACCAGGAATCGTTGACCAGAATGCCGATATATCGATTGTTCATGTCTCAGTCTTCACCTCCCGTATACCGTATGCGCCGGAGCCCGTCCCGGTATGGACGAGTGCGTACGGGCTTCTGTTCGCGGGCCGAATGCGGAGCGGGCGCGTGATATACGGGAACCTGATGCGCAAAAAGTCGGCTCCGTATCGTAGAGCAGCCGGCTTCGTCCCGGCATATGCTGATATAGACCGGGGCAGGACTCTTGCGTCAAGCGCGGAGAGCCTGCACCCGAAGATACGAGTAGGGAGGTGCGGAGCTTGCCGTCAACCCGCATCATTGTGGATTTGCCGACCCGGATGCTGCATCTGCTGAAGGACGGCCGAGTCGTTCGAACTTACCCGGTCGGCATCGGGAAAATGCTGACCACCACGCCGACGGGCGAATTTACGGTCGTCAACAAGCAGCCGAACCCGGGCGGACCGTTCGGCGTGTTCTGGATGGGCCTGTCCAAGCCGCACTACGGCATTCACGGCACGGACGATCCTTCGTCGATCGGCCATATGGTGTCCCACGGCTGCATCCGCATGCAAAATCGGGACGTTCTCGAGCTGCAAAGCCAGGTGCCGATCGGAACGCCCGTCACAATCAGGCAGTAGCCGGACGTGAGCGCCGGCATAGAAGAGGAGGAAGGCATCATGTCCCGAATGCGGCTCGCAATCGTGACGCCGGGAACCTTCCCCGTGCCGTCTGGCCGAAGCAGTTCGGTGGAGCAGGTGGCGATGCAGGTCGGGGAGAAGCTGAAACGTCAAGCGGAGGTAACCGTCTTCGGCAAAAAGACGAGGAGTCTGCCGGCGCGGGAGCTGCTGGACGGCATCCGGCATATCCGTCCGCCCGTCAAGCCGTATATTCGCCAGGTGGCGAGGGTATTGAAGCGCGAAGTGCCGGATATCGTGCAGTGCGAGAACCGTCCCCGCCACGCCCGGTTGCTGAAGCGTCTTTTTCCGGAGAAGCCCGTCGTGCTGTCGCTCCATTCCACGACCTTCTTATCCAGACCGCACATTTCTGCTCCGGAACTGAGAGGCTGCTTGCAGGCTGCCGACGCGATCGTTGTCAACAGTCAGTTTTTGAAGGAGCGGGTGGCCGCGTCCGACGCGTCCGTCGCCGCCAAAATCGTCGTCAACCATCTGGGCGTCGATACCGAACGGTTCGTCTCGCGTTGGACCGAAGAAGAGGAACGGAAGCGGCAAGCCCAACTGAACGCGCTTGGGCTGGCTGGTAAAAAAATCATTTTGTACGTCGGGCGGTTTATTCCGATCAAAGGCGTGCATCAGCTGCTTGCCGTCCTGCCGACGATCACGGCATTCGAGCCGGAGGCGGTGCTGCTGCTCGTCGGAGGCGCCTATTACGGCTCCAATCGAATGACGCCGTACGTGCGCCGCTTGCGCCGCATGGCCCGCGACGCAAAACCGCACGTCCGGTTTATCCCCTTCATCCCGCACGAGCAGATGCCGTCCTGGTTCCGGCTGGCCGATACGGTCGTCGTGCCGTCGACCGGCGAGGAGGCGTTCGGGCTGGTCAACGTCGAAGCGATGGCTTGCGGCGTACCGGTCGTTGCGTCCGCGTCCGGCGGCATGAAGGAAATTATCCAGCACGGGAGCACGGGTCTGCTGGCCGAGCCGGGCGCTCTGGCCGAGCAGCTCGTCCGTCACGTCTGCGCGCTGCTCGGCGACCGCGACTATGCCCGGAGTCTGGGCGAGAACGGCATGCAGCGGGTGCACGACCATTTTACGTGGCAGCATACCGCCGACCGTCTGTATGCCCTGTACGACCGTTTGCGCGCGAACGGCGGGATGCCGTAAACGGCAGGAACGGGAAAAAGCCTTCGACATCGCCTGTGGCGGGACGAAGGCTTTTTGGGCTAACTGTGGTTCGAGCGGACGGGCCATAGACGGCAAAGTCCGGCAAGCGTCGATTTAGGATCGATTGTTCGGGTCTTCCGTGACAATCATCCAGTTCACGCCGAACTTGTCCTCGAACTGGCCGAAAAAAGTGCCCCAGAACGCCATGGAAAACGGGTGCTTCACCCGGCCGCCTGCGGACAAGTTGTCGAACGCTTCGCGCGCTTCGGCTTCGTTCGGAAATTCCAGGTTCAGACTGATGCCGTTGCCCGGATTTACCGGTTCGGTGACGGTGTCGGCCATGAAGAACGAGGTGCCGGCGGCAACGAAGCTCAGGTGCAGCACTTTGTCCTTCAGTTGTTCGTTGGCTCCCGGCATCTGGCCGTGCGTCATGACGGACAAAATTTCTCCGCCGAGCGCCTGGATGTAGAATTCGGCTTGCGCCCGGGCATCCTCCGAGAATAAATAAGGGGTATGTTTGGCCATGCGTCGACATCCTTTCGCGGATTGATGGGAATCGTTACTGCACGTAGTATAGCATGCCGCGAAAGCGAAGATTTCTTACGGATTGCGGTTCGGAGCTTGTCCGGGGCAACGAGCGGGCGCCTCCGCAGCGAGCGGAAGCGCCGGATACGGGCCGGAGCAGGCGGCCGGGGAAAGCGCAGAGGCGCGGCTGCATCCGGCCGCTGCGACGCTTGCACGGCGCTTGCTACAGTCGCGCCAGCTCCTCGCGCACGACGTCGCGTCGCTCCCGAATGTAGCGGCGGATCAGTTCCGGCTCCCCGTCGAAGACGTCGCGCGACCATTTGCGGGTCGCGTCGCTATAGACGCTGTCCTTGATCTCATTATGAATGCGGGCAACGACTGGCATTACCGCCGACTCGGTGAACGATACCTCCAGCAGACGCTCCATCAGGGCGCGGTATTTCCGCCGAATGCGC
This sequence comes from Paenibacillus hodogayensis, assembly GCF_039536325.1. Classification (NCBI taxonomy): domain Bacteria; kingdom Bacillati; phylum Bacillota; class Bacilli; order Caryophanales; family Paenibacillaceae; genus Paenibacillus; species Paenibacillus hodogayensis. The sequence goes on along the minus strand of NZ_BAAAYO010000010.1, from coordinate 690,683 downwards.
GTATCGGAGAGCAGCGTTTCGGTCAGCACATTATATCCAGTGACCTTCACCAGATCGATGGCGCAAGGCTTGCCGTAGCAGTTGCGTCCCCAGGTGCCTTCGTAGTCCCACGGAATAATCCGGTAGCGGCCTGTCGCTTTATGTTCGTACAGCGCGTAGTTTTGATCGAAGCCGTCGTAATTGCCCGTCAGCACCGCCCCGGCCAGCCAGCGCAAATAGTTGTCGATATCCAGCCGCCGCAGATGCGCTTGCAATTTTTTGCCTTGCCGGTCGTGCAGACCACGGATAAACCGGATCAGCCGCAGCTTTCCCGTTCCGTTCCCGATCACCAGCCGATAGCCCTCGAACAGTGTCTTTTTGCGCCTGCCCGTTTCGGGGCTGACGAGGGAGAAGTTGGCGCTGTCGTTGTCGGCATAAACAAGCGTGGCGGCGGAGAGGCGGCGTCGGCAGAAAAACGCGCGGTTGACCGCTTCGATCAGCAGGTAGACGCCTTGGCTTCGCCCGTTCAGGCGCAGCACGCAATGCCGGGTAGCCGGGCTCGGCACCCCGATCGATTGAAAAAAACGAAACGACAGCGCGTTGCGCATTAGCGAAGGGTCGTCGTATTCGGCATTAAAATGGTACGTTTTGCGTCCAATGCGGATTTCGTACGACTTCTTCGGATATTCGCGCGTATGCCCTCCGCGGTAACGGACGAGCAAGGGCACGCGGCGTCCCTTGTACAGCAAATGGCCCTTGGTAAAAACGCCGCTCCACAGATGCTTCTTCATCCGCTCCAGCCCGTCGGCGCCGATGACGATGTCGAACTCGGATAATGGCATGGCAGCTCGCTTCCTTCTTTCATTGAACACAAACAACCTACCCTTAGCGGGTAGGCTGCAGGTGCGATACGATATGCGGAAGCGGCGCGAAACGTTACCGTTTGCATCCATTTGCCGCGCGAACGCGGCCACCGGCCGCGGTGCGGTTTACTTGCGGCATTTGCACCGGCAAGGGCAGCCGCATTTGTGTTTGCGGTGCGGCCGTTTTCCTTTGCGAGGGGCGATCGGGCGGTTAACGCCGCCGGTACGTTTTCCGGCGCCGCCGGTCAGGCTGCCCGGAGGACAGTCGTTGGCCTGTCTTCCCGGCGACCGAAGGCCCCCCGTCAAATTGCCCGGCGGGTGGTTGCCTCCGGTCAAGCTTCCGCCGGTGCGGTGATGGCCGTGCGTGCGTTGTCCTGCCGTCAAGCTGCCTTTGGAGCGGAAATGCTCGGGAACGTGGCCTTGGCTACGATCCTGGAGCCATCTTTCATAAAGCAGATCTGGTACGTTTTTGATTCTAGGCATGGATCCGTCTCCTCCTTTCCTGTGCCAATGGTATAGCTTATGCCTTGCCCGTCCGGTTTGGCCGGGTCATTGGCGCATCCGCACAAAAATGGGGGGATGGCGCTGCGGCATACGCCTTTGCCGCGAATACCCGTCGTTATCCCGTCCCGGCCGCAGGCCGCCCGCTCTTTTTGCGTGAAAACAGTGACCGCCTACTGGGTGAACGCATATGTTACAGATGACCAAACCTGCAAAGAAAGGTGACCCGGATGAAAAAAAATAAATCAAGCGAACGTTCAAAACGCAGCAAGCAATCCGGTCAACGGATTTACAATGCGAGCATGAACGAGCTGAAATGGCTGGATGACGAAAAGCCGACGAAGGAGACGCGCAGCAAGAAGAATGAAGCCAAGGACGAGGTCCGAAGCGAGACCGACCCCGACAAACCGGAAAGGGACGACGGGCAGATTGCGGCGATCGCCTCCGTCGCGGCGCCGGAAGCTCCCGCTCTGGTCGAAGACGTACGCAGCGTTCGACCGCCGAGCAAGGCTGCGCCATCCATACCGTTTACTCCGATGGCGCCACCAGCGTCTACGGCTCCGCCTGCTCCGCAATCGGTCCCGGGCTCGACCGTCGTCTTCGGCGATAGCAGGACGATAAGCAAACCCGCTGCGCCCGTACCTTCCGCCGCACCGGTTCAGTCCGCCAAAGGAGAAAGCTCCGCCGAACCGGACAAAGTCGCCAAGCCCGCCAAGTCTGCCGCGAAGGCTGGAAGCGCGGCGTCCGCCAAATCCGGCAACGCGAGTGCCGAGACGGTCAAGCCGACCCGAAGCGGCAGATCGGGAAAAGCGAAGCCTTCGGAACCGGTCTCCGCCGTCGAGCCTGAGCCGCAGTCGCGCCCGGCTGCAAAGGAGCCGCCCGCTCCCGCGGAGTCCGTGGAGCTGTTCGCCGAGCCGACGGACATTTCCCCGGTGCTGCTTTTGTTCGAGCGTGCCCAGCATGAGAACGTAGCCGTCGTCTATACCGACGATATCGTGGACGAGGCGGTGACGAACGAGAAGATTGCCAATCGTTCGATCGAAGGCAGCAAAATCCGTCCGAACAGCATCGGCCGCGATTCGCTCGCCGACTATGCGGTCGATAACACGAAGCTTGCGGAAGCCAGCGTGTCGGCGAACAAAATCGCCCCGGCGTCTATCGAAGACCGGCATATCGTTCAGGGCGCGATTTCCGGCCGGAAGCTGAAGCCGAAATCGATCGGCGGCGAGAAGTTGATCGACAACAGCATCACCTCGGAGAAGCTGGCCGACAAGACGATCGATTCGATGAAAATCGCCGAAGGCTCGATTGAAGCCAAGCATTTGCACAACCAGATCATTTCCACGGATCTCATTCAGGATCAGGCCATAATCGGCGAGAAAATCAAGAGCGGCTCGATTTCCTCGATGCATTTGACCAACGGCGCGGTCAATTCGGCCAAAATCGCCGACGGCGCCGTGTTGAACGAGAAGCTGCGCGACGGCACGATAACGGGGGAGAAGCTCGGCGACGAGACGCTCGGTTCGCGCCATTATCGAAAGGAGTCCGTGCTGGGGGAGCATATAGCGGTTGGGGCGGTGGCCGCGGAACATTTATTGGCAAACTGCGTCCAGCCGGTCCACCTGAGTCCCGAAGCCGTGCAAACGCCGCATCTCGCGGATCAGGCCGTAACGGACGACAAAATGGCGGACGAATCGGTCGGATCGCGGCAACTGCAGCCGGAGTCGGTCCGCTCGTCGCATCTGATGCCAGCGTCCGTAGCCGAAGCGCATCTGGCGGACGAATCCGTGTCGACGGCAAAGCTGGCCCGGCAGGCGGTAACCGCCGAGCGGCTGCGCGACGGAGCCGTCAAGGAGACGAAGCTCTCGGACGGCGCGGTGTCGACCGCCAAGTTGGCGGACGAAGCGGTCACGCCGGCAAAGCTGGCCCCGCGGTCGGTAGAGCGGCACCATCTCGCACCGGGCGCGGTAAGCACGGAAGAACTTGAAACCGGGTCCGTCGGCACGACCGAACTGGCGGACAGAAGCGTAACGACCGCGAAACTGGACGACGGGGCCGTGACCGAGCCTAAGCTGGCGGACGGAGCCGTCACGTCGGCAAAGCTGGCCGCGGGGTCTGTCACTACCGGCCATTTGGCGGATGGGGCCGTTACGGCGGAGCTGCTGGCGGACGGATCGATATTGACCCGCCATATCGACGCCGGCGCGATTACGAGGGAACAGTTGCAGAAAAACGCGGTCGGAACGGAGACAGTACAGGACTACTCCATTACGTGGAGCAAAATCGCGCTGGGCTCGATTACGCGGAACCATCTCGTGCTGGGCAGCGTCTACACGCATCATATCGTCGATCACGCGGTCACGACGGCCAAGATCGCGCCGGAGACGGTGTCCACGGACAAAATGACCGATCAGGCCGTCACGACCGCCAAGCTGGCCGACGCCAATGTGACGTCCGCCAAGCTGGCGGAGGGAGCGGTGCGCAGCTCCCATCTGGCCGGCGGTACGGTTCATGCTCATCATTTGGTGCCAGAAGGCGTTCAAGGCGAGCATATAGCGGCCCGTTCGATTGCTCCCGAGCATTTGGCGGATCGGGCGGTGACGGCTAAAGCGATTGCCGACGGGGCCGTCATCTCCGCCAAGCTGGCCGGCGGCGCGGTCACCACGGCGAAGCTCGCGCCGGCTAGCGTGGACAGCGCGCGTCTGGCCGACGGAGCCGTGGAATCGCGACATCTGGCGCGAGGAGCGGTAACAGGCGGAGCTGTGGCCGAGGGAAGCATCGGGTCCGCGCATTTGTCCGTCCACAGCGTCGGTCCGGAGCAGCTCGCCGACGGAGCCATCGGTCCGGCCGCCCTCCAGCAAGGGGCGGTGACGACGGAGAAGCTGGCGGATGGCGCCGTCAATGCCGATAAGCTGGGCTTCAATGCCGTCAAAGCCGAGCATTTGTCCACGCAATCCGTCCGCTCGCACCATATCGCTTTGCAGCATATTACCGAAGCTCATTTGCAGGACCGGTCGGTTTCCGCGAGCAAGCTGCAAGCCGAGGCGGTCAAAGGCGGGCATATCGAGCCGGGCGCGCTGGGAGCCGAGCATATTCGACCGGGGAGCATAACGGCCGATAGGCTGGCGGATGCGTCCATCGGTACGGAGCAGTTGGCCGACGGGGCCGTTACCGGCGAGAAGCTGTGCCCTCGGTCCGTTGGCCGGGAGCATCTCGGCAACGAATCGGTGGAGTCTCGCCATCTGAGCGATCAATCGGTAGCCGAGGAGCACATTCAGGACGGCGCGGTCGGAACCGGCGCCCTGCAGGACGAATCGGTTGCGGTCGAGAAGCTGGCCGACGGAGCCGTGACGACCGTGAAGCTGGCCGACGAATCGGTCACGCCGGAGAAGCTGGCTGCGGAATCCGTCACCTCGCCGAAGCTGGCAGCCGGCAGTGTAACCGCCGAGAAGCTGGCGGACGGCTCGGTTACCGTCTCCAAGCTGGCTCCGGGGGCTTTAACCGGAAGCGGGCTCGCGTCCGATGCGGTCGAGAGCCGTCACCTGCGACCGGAATCGATTCATAGCTATCATATTGGCAAAGGGGCCATTCAAAGCGAGCATCTTGCCAACGTAGAGTGGCTGCCTGCACGGCTGGCCGAGGGCAGCGTTCCCGGCGGCAAGCTGCACAGCCGTTCCGTTACGGCGAAGCAGTTGGCGGCCGACAGCGTGACCTCCGATCAGCTTGCCGCGCAGGCGGTCACGTCCGAGAAGCTGGCTGACGGAGCGGTGACGACGGAGAAGCTGTCCGCGAACGCGGTCACGCCGGAGGAACTGGCGGACGGAGCCGTGACGACGGAAAAGCTGTCCGCGAACGCGATCACGACAGAGAAGCTGGCAGACGGAGCCGTAACGACGGAGAAGTTATCCGCGAACGCAATCACGGCGGAGGAGTTGGCAGACGGAGCGGTAACGGCGGAGAAAGTGTCCGCGAACGCGATCACGAACGGGAAGCTGGCGGACGGGGCCGTGACGACGGAGAAGGTATCCGTGAATGCGATCACGTCGGAGAAGCTGACGAACGGGTCGGTGACGACGGAGAAGGTGTCCGCGAATGCGATCACGAACACGAAGCTGGCCGACGGAGCCGTGACGAGAGAGAAGGTATCCGCGAACGCGATCACGTCGGAGAAGCTGACGGACGGAGCCGTGACGACGGAGAAGGTGTCCGTGAACGCGATCACGAACGCGAAGCTGGCAGACGGAGCCGTGACGACGGAAAAGGTATCCGCGAACGCGATCACGTCGGAGAAGCTTGCGGATGGAGCCGTTACCGGCGAGAAGCTATCGGCAAAAGCGGTCACGTCTGGGGAGTTGGCGGACGGAGCCGTGACGACGGAGAAACTGGCGGACGGCGCGGTCAATGCCGATAAGCTGGGTTTCAACGCCGTCAAAGCCGAGCATTTGTCCACGCAATCCGTCCGCTCGCATCATATAGCTTTAAAGCATATTACCGAAGCTCATCTGCAGGACCGGTCGGTTTCTGCGATCAAGCTGCAGGCCGAGGCGGTCAAAGGCTGGCATGTCGAGCCGGGAGCGCTGGGAGCCGAGCATATCGGGCCGGGAAGCATAACGGGCGACAGGCTGGCGGATGCGTCGATCGGTACGGAGCAGCTTGCCGACGGGGCGGTTACCGGCGAGAAACTGTGCCCAAGGTCCGTGGGCCGGGAGCATCTCGGCAACGAATCGGTGGAGTCCCGCCATCTGAGCGATCAGTCGGTAGCCGAGGAGCACATTCAGGACGGCGCGGTCGGAACCGGCGCCCTGCAGGACGAAGCGGTTGCGGCCGAAAAGCTGGTCGACGGAGCGGTGACGACCGTGAAGCTGGCCGACGAATCGGTCACGCCGGAAAAGCTGGCTGCTGAATCCGTCACCTCGACGAAGCTGGCGGCCGGCAGCGTAACCGCCGAGAAGCTGGCTCCGGGGGCTTTAACCGGAAGCGGACTCGCGTCCGATGCGATCGAGAGTCGTCACCTGCGCCCAGAATCGATTCATAGCTACCATATCGGCAAAGGGGCCATTCAAAGCGAACATTTTGCCAACGTAGAGTGGCTGCCTGCCCGGCTGGCCGAGGGCAGCGTTTCCGGCAGCAAGCTGCACAGCCGTTCCGTTACGGCGAAGCAGCTGGCAGCCGACAGCGTGACCGCCGATCAGCTTGCCGCCCAGGCGGTGACGTCCGAGAAGCTGTCGGACGGAGCCGTGACGACGGAGAAGCTGTCCGCGAACGCAATCACGACGGAGAAGCTGTCCGCGAACGCAATCACGACGGAGAAGCTGGCTGACGGAGCCATAACGACGGAGAAATTGTCCGCGAACGCGATCACGCCGAAGGAGTTGGCTGATGGAGCCGTGACGACGGAGAAGGTGTCCGTGAACGCAATCACGACGGAGAAGCTTTCTCCAAATGCGGTAACATCCGAAAAGTTGGCCGACGGTGCCATTACGGTACAGAAGCTTTCCGCGAACACAGTAACGCCCGACAAGATTGTCAACGGAAGCGTAACGGCCGAGAAGCTGGCTTTCGGGGCCGTAACCGGGGCGGCCCTCGCCGGCAACAGTGTCGAGGGAACGCATATTCGCGCCGGCGCGATTAACGGGCATCATATTGAAGCCGGTTCGATCGAGCCGCATCACCTGAAGAGCATCGTGCTGCCTCCGGCCTCCGACTTCGCGCAAGGTTACGCGTTGGAGAGAGGCAGAGTCGCAACCGATCATGTGGCCGACGGCGCCATCACCTCCGGGAAGATCGCCGACGGGGCGGTCGTAGCCGACAAGCTGGCTCCTCTGGCGGTACAAGGAGAGCATCTCGCCGAGCGGTCGATCGCGCCGTCGAAGCTGGACTTCGCCCCCGTGCGGACTACGGCCGCAACGGGATGCGCGCTGCAGCAGTTCGGCGCCGTTCCGTTCCAGTTCGAGGTGCATGCCGAGACCGTCGTCGTGGAAATAACTTTCGCGGAGCCGTTCTCCGCATCGGATTGCATTCTGGTGGCAACTACCAATCACCCGGCCTGCTACGCGGTGCTGAAAGCCCGCACGGAACGGGCCGCCCTGATCGAGATCGTCAGAACCAAATTCACGCCAGAGCCTTCCGGCATCGTCAATTGGATTGCGATTGGCTCCAAAGTTTGACGGGAGCTTATCTGTTTCGGCGCCATCTCTTTGCCCGCCGTCCCGGCGGCCGCAAGCATCAGTGCCCTGTTCTTTTCCGGTCCGCCTTTTAAGGCGGGCCGTTTTTTTGTGCTTGTCCGCAAGCCGCAGCGCCATACCTGGTGTTAAGGCCGGTGCTCCGGCTGCTGCGGTCATGGGCTTGAACTTTGTCGACGAAAGGTTCGGCAGGGCATTTGCAGCCCTTTTTGTCGGACAATCGGCAGATGCCCTTCCGTCGAATGCGGATTTTCATAAGATGACTCATAAGCAAGGCAACCCGGATCGCCTTGAACGGCGGTCCTTCTTATCAGCGGCATGCGTGCGTATTCAGCCTGGACCAACGATCGGAGGTGAATGATGTTGAAGTCGCGTGCGGGTAAACGAACGGCGCCCAACCGGCGCAAGTCCCGCCCCGGAGCCGCCCGGAACCGCCGGCCGACTAGAGGCGGGAAAGCCACGTTCTCTGCGCCTCCCGAGACGCCGAACCCAATGCCGGCGATAGCCGACCTGGCAACCGGGGGGACGCCGAATGCGCCTGTCGTCTCGGTGGTCATACCGGTCGTCAACGAACGAAGGACGATCGCCCGGGTCGTCCAGGAAGCGTTCCGCATCCACCGCAGCACGGAGGTCATCGTCGTCGCCAACGGGACGACGGACGGCAGCGGCAAAATAGCGGAATCGCTAGGTGCCCGCGTGCTGTATTACCCGTCGGCGCTCGGTCATGACGTGGGACGCAGCATCGGGGCGAGGGAAGCGCGGGGCAAAATCATTGTGTTCACGGACGGGGATATCGTCATTTCGGCCAAGGAGATAATGCCGCTTGTCAAGGCGATCGACAACGGGGTCGATATCGCGCTGAACAGCTATCTCGGGCCGACCGACAAGATGAGCGTGCACGGCGTCGTGCTTGCCAAGCACGCTTTGAATATCGCATTGTCCCGTCCTGAACTCAAGGGAGCCTCGATGACGACGATTCCCCACGCGTTGAGCCGCAGGGCGCTCGAAGCGATCGGCTGGGAGCATTTAGCCATCCCGCCGAAAGCCCAGACGATCGGCATCTGCCGGGGGCTCGACGTTCGGGCGGTACACCATATCGAGGTCGGCCGCACCAACCCGAAGCGGAGGAAACGGATGGGCAAGCATGGGGACGATCCGTTGGAAGGTCTGATTGTCGGCGACCATCTCGAGGCGCTCGACTGGTATATCCGGGCGACGAACGAGCGAGGGAATAAGCCCGACCTGACGCGGGCGAGGGAAAGCGTGAGGTGAAGTCATGAGCATACGAAAACGCGCGAGGCGGAGGTCGGCGCGCCCGTCAAACGGCCGGCTGCGCCGGTTCCGCCCGGGCGGCAAGTGGAAAGGCAGAAGGGCATCCCGTTCTCGAGCGGCACCCAAAGCCGGAACCGGACGCGGACTGGACGCCTCCGGCGTGGCGCAGCGGGCATTCACCGCCGGTCGCGAGGCTGCCCTGCAGGCCGACGAAGGAGCGGACGGAGGGGTTATCCGCCTGTTGAACCGCAGCTGGAACGGCTGGCGGTCGACCGAGCGCGCGGCCTCCTGGACGTGGAGTCTGTATCACGAGGCCGCGGACAAATTCGTCGCCGGCTTCGAGAGCGTGAAGGGCGTCCGGCTCGGCAACCCGGTGCTGGTGCCGACGACGAAGACGATCGGCGCGGTCGTCACGGCGATGAACGAGGAGAAGGCGATTCCGGTCGTATTGGAGCAGCTCGAACGGCTTCCCCTCGACGAGCTGGTCATCGTCGTCAACGGCTCTGTCGACCGGACGTTCTGGAATGCGCGGAAGCCGGGCAAGGGCGTCGTCGTGCACTACGCGCGGCCGCTCGGGCACGACGTGGGGCGGGCGGTGGGAGCGAAGCTGATCCGCTCCGATATCGTGCTGTTTATGGACGGGGATTTTCCGATCTTTGCCGACCATCTCCTTCCGTTTATCGACGCCGTGGAGACAGGAACCGATGTCTCGTTGAACGACATCATGCCGTATATCGACGTGTTCTCCAGTCGCGACCAGGTCACGATCGTCAAGGAAATGCTTAACCGGGCGCTGGGGCGGGCCGATTTGGAAGCCAACTCGATGACGGCGGTGCCGCATGCGCTGTCGCGCCGGGCGCTCGATACGATCGGATGCGCAAGCCTGATCGTGCCGCCGAAGGCGCAGGCAATGGCGATCCGCAGCGGCCTGAAGGTCGAGGCCGGGCCGAGCATCGACGTCATCGCCAAAAATCGGGTGCGCGACAAAAACTCCGGACACGACAATCCGGTGGGCCGCATGATTATCGGCGATCATCTGGAGGCGTTCGAGCTGTTGATGCGCGAGAACGGGGCCAGACTGCACGCCGCGGACGTCATACGCGACCGTCAGGCGCTCGGGAGGGCTTCCTCATGAGCATGACCAGCATCATCATTCCGACCTTCAACGAGCTCGACCTGCTGCGAGAATGCATCCAGGCGATCGAGACGTATACCGATACGCCTTACGAGATCGTCGTCGTGGACAACGGCTCGACCGACGGGACGATCGATTATTGTCTCAAGAAATCGGTCGTGCTCGTCTCGCTGCCGGAAAACCGCGGCTTCCCCGAGGCGTGCAACTACGGCTTGAAGGCGGCCAGCGGCAGCGAACTGCTGCTGCTCAACAACGATGTCGTCGTATCGAAGCGGTGGCTGGCGAATATGCTGAATAGTCTGTACAGCACGGAGCGGGTCGGCATCGTCGGCCCGCGCACGAACTATGCGAGCGGCATGCAGCAGATCGAGCTGGCCTACGGCGATATGAATGAATTTCAGGAAACCGCCGATCAATTCAACGTTTCCGATCCGGCGAAATGGATCGAAGCCAGGCGGATCGTCGGTTTATGCTTCTTGTTCAAGCGGGAGCTGATGGACCGGATCGGACTGCTGGACGAACGGTTTTCTCCCGGCCATTACGAGGACGACGATTACTGCTACCGGGCCCGGCTGGCCGGATACCGGCTGCTGATCGCCGGAGATACGCTCGTGCATCATTACGGCAGCCAGAGCTTCCGCAAGCAGGGGCAGGAGCGGATGGACCGGCTGGTGGATATGAATTTCCATAAATTTGTGGACAAATGGGGAGTCGATCCGAAGACGTTCATCTGACCGGGCGCCCGGGTGCTGGAACCGGACCGGGAACAGGGTCGGTCGCAGCAGCCTTGGGATCGCGCTGCGGACGGAAGTCGCCGGCTTCTAAAAACTTCGCGGTTTTGTGCAGAAAGGACGGAACGCATGTGAAGGGCGTAATTTTGGCGGGAGGCACCGGAACCCGGCTGGCTCCTTTGACGAAGCTGGTCAACAAGCATCTGCTGCCTGCGGGCAAATATCCGATGATCCATTACGCGGTAGCCAAGCTCGCCCAGGCGGGCATCGACGACATCCTGCTCGTGCTCGGCAAACAATCCGCCGGCCTGTTTATCGACTACTTGGGAAGCGGTAAAGCTTGGGGGGTCCGGCTGACGTACCGGATTCAGGAGGAGGCTGGCGGCATAGCCCAAGGGCTGTCGCTAGCCGAAGGGTTCGTCGATCCCGGAGAGAAGATGGTCGTGCTGCTCGGCGACAATCTGTTCGAGGACGACTTGCAGCCATATGTCGAGCAATTCAGGAAGCAGCAGCAAGGGGCGCTGGTCATGCTGAAGGAGGCTGACGACCTGAACCGTTACGGCGTACCGGTTTTTTTGCAGGACAACATTATTTTTATCGAGGAAAAGCCGTCCACGCCGAAATCCCGCTACTGCGTGACGGGGATCTACATGTACGATGCGAGCGTCTTCCAGGTGATCCGCCACATTCGGCCGTCGCAGCGGGGAGAGCTTGAAATTACCGATGTGAACAATGCGTACGCGATGGAAGGGCGTCTCGGCTACGGGCTGCTAAGCGGCTGGTGGACGGATGCGGGCACGTTCGGTTCGCTCCGCGAAGCCGGCGAGAAGTTGGGCGGCCCCCAGGGAGAAGAACGATGAAGCGGTACGATTACGCCGTCATCGGCGCAGGGATTATCGGGCTGACGATCGCCCTGGAGCTGAAACGACGGTATCCCGGTTCCGAAGTCGTCGTAATCGAGAAGGAGGCGGACGCGGCCTGTCACGCGAGCGGGCGGAACAGCGGGGTGCTCCACGCCGGCTTCTACTACACCGCCAACAGCCTGAAGGCGAGGTTTGCCCGGGATGGCAACGCAGCCATGCGCCGCTACTGCGAAAGCCGCGGACTTTCCGTCAACCCGTGCGGCAAGCTGGTGGTGGCAAGCGACGAGCGGGAGCTGGAAGGGCTGGAGGAGTTGAAGCGGCGCGGCGACGCGAATGGGGTCGAACTGCACTGGCTGAGCGAGGAGGAGGCGCGCGCCTTCGAGCCCAATGTACGGACGTTTCGCAAAGCGCTGTTCTCGCCCAATACGGTGACGGTCGATCCGCTGGAGGTATGCCTGTCGATGAAGCGGGAGGCGGCGGAGCTGGGCGTGGAATTTCATTTCAATGCCAAGTACGAGGGACGTACGGACGAAGGCATCCGCACCGGCAAAGGTCCGATCCGCGCCGAATATATCGTCAACGCTGCCGGGCTGTATGCCGACCGCATCGCCCGCGATTACGGCTTCGGCACCCGGTATACGATCATTCCGTTCAAGGGCATGTACGTGAAGTATACGAAAAACAAAACCGATATCCGGACGAACGTTTATCCGGTGCCGGATCTGGCCAATCCGTTCCTCGGCGTGCATTATACGAAAACCGCGGACGGCGGCATCAAGATCGGACCGACGGCGATTCCGGCATTCTGGCGCGAGCAGTACCGCGGCTTCTCCCGGTTCAGTCTCGGCGAATGCCTGAGCATTTTGTATTACGAAGCGAAGCTGTTCGTTACCGATTCGTTCCATTTCCGCCGGCTGGCTTTTCAGGAGTTGAGAAAATACGCGAAGGCCCATCTGGTCCGGCTGTCGACGAAGCTGGCGAACGTCGATCCGCAAGGCTTCGGACCGTTTCTGCGGCCGGGCATCCGGGCGCAACTGCTGGACACCCGCACGCTCGAGCTCGTGCAGGACTTCGTCGTCGAGGGCGACGCTCGCTCGATGCATGTGCTCAATGCCGTATCGCCGGCGTTTACGTGTTCCATTCCGTTCGCCGCGCATGTGGTCGATACGATTGAAGCCAGCCGGAATGCATTCGGGCCGGAAAGGTAAAGGGGGAGAACACGCGATGAAGCTGATTCGCACCAAACTGCCCGGGGTGCTCCTTCTGGAGCCGGTCGTCCACGGCGACCACCGCGGCTTCTTCATGGAAAGCTATACGCGCGGCAAGCTGGAGGAGCTTGGCCTGACGTACGACTTCGTGCAGGATAACCAGTCGTTGTCGGTTCAGCCGGGCGTGCTGCGCGGGCTGCACTACCAGCTGTCCGCCAAGGCGCAGACGAAGCTCGTCCGCGTCTTGAGCGGGGCGGTGTACGACGTAGTCGTCGACATCCGCCAGGGCTCGCCGACATTCGGGGAGTGGATCGGAGTAGAGCTGAGCGAGGACAACAAGCGACAGATCATCGTACCCAAAGGGTTCGCACACGGGGTATGTACCCTTTCCCCGAATACCCAACTGCTATACAAGGTAGATGAGTATTATTCCCCCGAACACGACCGGGGCATCTTGTGGAACGACCCGCAGCTTCGCATCGACTGGCCGGTCGCCGAACCGGTTTTGTCCGCCAAGGACGCCGGCCAGCCGCCGTTGAAGGATGCGGAAATCGACTTTGTGTACAGGGAGGGACTTTAATGCGAACGGTGCTTGTCACGGGAGCCGGAGGATATATCGGCTCGGTTCTCGTACCTAAGCTGCTTGCCGGCGGATTCCGGGTAAAGGCGCTGGATCGTTATTTCTTCGGAACCGACAAGCTGCAGTCTCATCCGCATCTCACGATCGTCCGGGAGGACAGCCGGCGCATCGCGGAGGAGCATATTGCCGGGGCGGATGCGGTCATCGATCTCGTCGCCTTGTCCAACGATCCGAGCGGCGAACTGTTCCGCGATGCGACGTACGAGATCAATCACGTTTCGCGGGCCAGAACGGCGCGTATGGCGAAGCGGCTCGGCGTGGAGCGGTACATTTTGCCCTCGTCGTGCAGCATCTACGGCTTTCAGGAGGCGGATACGATCGTCGACGAGAGTTCGCCGTCCAACCCGCTATCCACTTACGCCAAAGCGAACGAGAAAGCCGAGGAGAGCGTGCTTCCGCTTGCCGACGACCGGTTCACCGTCGTGGTCATGCGCCAGGCGACGGTTTATGGCTTCTCGCCGCGGATGCGGTTCGACCTCGCCATTAACGGCATGACGCTGGGCGGCTGGAAGAACGGAACCATCCCGCTTATGAAGGACGGGACGCAGTGGCGGCCGTTCGTCCATGTCCAGGATACGACCGACGTGATGCTAAGGCTGCTGGACGCCGATCCGCAGACGGTGAACGGGCATATTTTCAACGTCGGCTCGAACGACAATAACTACCAGCTCGGTCCGCTCGGCGAGACGATTGCCCGGACGCTGCCGAAGCCAGTGGAGATCCAGTGGTACGGGGAGCCGGACCATCGCTCGTACCGGGTCAGCTTCGACAAGATCGAGCGGGCGCTCGGCTGGAAGGCGCAGTGGACGGCGGCCGCCGGCGCGCTGGAAATCTACGAGGCGCTGGAAGCCGGACGCGTGACACGCTTCGACCAGACGGTGACGCTCGGCTGGTACCAGGAACTGGTGAAGTGGCATCGTCTGATCCGCGAGACGGAACTGTACGGCGGCATGATCGATATTCCGGGAGCTGACGGCGAATGAAACGAATTGTGCTGCTTGGCGCGAACGGACAGCTCGGTACCGACATCCGGCGAGTATTCGCCGGAGCGGAGGCGGAGGCGGAGCTAGTGCCGCTCTACCGCGGCAACCTCGACGTTGAGCGGACGGATGTCATCGCGGTGGCGCTGCGCGAGTTGGGGCCGTTCGATGCGCTGATCAATTGCACTTCTTATCATAAGACCGACGAATGCGAGGATTACGCCGCCAAATCGTTCGTCGTGAACGCTCTAGCGCCGCGGGAGATGGCCAAGGCGTGCCAGGACGCGGGGGCTGTTCTGATTCATTTCACGACCGACTACGTATTCGACGGCCGGAAACGGACGCCTTATCGCGAGGAGGACGCCACTTCGCCGCTCAATGCGTACGGCGTCTCCAAGGCGGCCGGGGAGCATTTTGTGGCCGCGCACCATGATAAGCATTTCATCTTCCGGGTGTCCTCGCTGTTCGGGACCGCGGGAGCGAGCGGCAAGGGAGGCAACTTCGTGGAGACGATGCTCCGCCTGGCCGCGTCGGGTCAGCCGCTGCGCGTCGTGGCCGACCAGATCATGTCGCCTACGCATACGATCGACATCGCGGAGACGGTTAAGGCATTCCTCTTGCAAGAGGTGAACGATTACGGCACGTATCATTGCTCCGGCGAAGGCGAATGCAGCTGGCACGACTTCGCTGCGGAAATTTTCCGCCAGCGCGGGGCGGCCGCCGATCTGAGGGCGGTGACGACAGAGGATTATCCGACGAAGGCGAGAAGGCCGGCTTACAGCGTGCTGGACAACGGCAAGCTTGGCGGCATCCGCCCGATGCCGCATTGGACCGATGCTCTTGCCGGTTATTTCCGCCTTCGCGACGAAGGCGGACAACGAAGGGGGTGAGCCTATGCGTCGGCTCAAAAGACGACTGAAGCCAGGCAAAGTCGACGCGCCGCGCCGGGACGAGGGCGTCGCCGGCTGGGAGAACGGCTACCTGGAAGGGCGCAGCCAGGGCTATCATTACGGGCTGTGCGAATCGATCTACGCCCGGGCGGCGACGGAGACCGGCGTGCGCCACGACGTGAAGGTGCTGTACGTGAAGGCGAACGGGTCTCCCTACGCCTCTCTGGATCAAGGGATCGAGCATGCTCTGAGGTCTATCGCGCGGGAGGTCGCCGTCGTGCAGCCGGATGGCGACGCGGCGCAGGCGGCGGCTGCGGAGAAGCCGGATCTGGTGCTCGTGCTGGACGCGGCGGGCGTATCCGTTCCGGCCGACCAGATCGACCGGATTCGTGCCCAAGGCATCCGCACCGCCGTATGGCTGCCCGACGACCCGTACCATTCCGACGCGACTGCGACTATCGCGCCCCATTACGATTACGTGTTTACGCTGGAGTCGAGCTGCGTTCCCGTCTATCGCGAGCTGGGCTGCCACCAGTCGCACTATTTGCCGCTGGCGGTCAATCCGGGCTTTACGCGGCAGTTTAAGGTCAGCGAGGCGTACCGGCACGATATTTGCTTTGTGGGGAGCGCTTTTTGGAACCGGGTAGCCTATTTCGACGAGATCGCCGACTATTTGGCCACGAAACGGGTGAAAATTATCGGTTATTGGTGGGAGCGTCTGAACAAATACGCCAAGCTGGCCAAATTTATCGACGGCGTATGGTTGTCGCCGGAGGAGACGGCTAAGCATTACAGCGGCTCCAAAATCGTCATTAACCTGCATCGCTCCGCCGAGGACGCCGACCATAACAGCAACAGCCGTAAAATTCCGGCCAACTCGGTCAATCCGCGACTGTTCGAAATAGCCTCATGCGCGGCGTTTCAGCTTGTCGATCAGCGGCCCGATCTGCCAGGGTTGTACACGCCGGGACACGATATCGTCACCTTTTCGACGCCGCGGGAGCTGGTCCGCCAGCTCGACTATTACTTGAACCATGAGGAAGAAAGGCGGGAAATCGCGAGAAGGGCCCTGTTCCGGACCGTCACCGAGCATACGTATGCAAAGCGACTGCAGCAAATGCTCGGCATCGTCTTCGGATGAAGCGCCCGGACAATGGTCGAATGTCCCCGGCACGGAACGTCCGGGGACGAATACGATAAGAGAATAAACAAGCACAACGCACAAGGTGGTGACGACGATTGCCTCGTCTCGTGTTGCGCAAGAAGAAGACGCTGCCGAAACGGAAAGTGAAGGTAAGAATCCGCCGCAAAGCTTTGCGGAAACCGCGGGTCGTGCCGCCGGCCGGTCCAGTCGGAGGCGATTTGTACAACGGCGGTTATGACGACGGTTATAACAAGGGCTTCAACAAAGGCCACGAAGAAGGCTACCAGCAGGGCAAATATGATGGCGAAGGCCGCAACGAATGGCGCGATGGCGTCGATGGTCTGATCGATACGTTTCTGCCGGAATACGAAATATTGCCAGATTTTACGGCCGAGCAAATCTTGGCCGCCGGCGTCGAGTCTTTGCGCCCGCAATGGCGCCATCTGCTTAACCCCGACGAGATCGCGGGACGCATCCTGCATGCCCTCGATACGCGGACTCCGTTCTCGCTCGTCCGGGTCGGCGACGGAGAGGTGCTTGCGCTGGCGCAGGGCACCGTGCTCAGCGTGGAGCAGGTGCGGGAGCAGGGGTCTTTCCTCGGCTACGCCGGCATCGACGTCCCGGATTACGAGGCGCGCGATCAATTGAAGGAAGCGATCCGACAAGCCTCGGTCGTAGGCATTCCGAAGCTGCGGGTGCGCAACTTCCAACCGCTCGCGCTGTCTTCCTTCAAGGCGAACGGCATCGACCACGGCTCGCTGACGCTGACCGATTCGCTGATCAATTATTATTTGTACCAGACGGGCTACATGTCCCGTATTCTGAGAGGGCGCCGGGTGCTGATTGCGGGCAAGCTTGGGGAACCGCTGGCCGACTATATGCGGACGAATGGCATCAACGTAACGGCAGTCGTATCCCCGGTCGAAGGGGTCAAGGACGTCCCTCGCGTCATGGAGGAGATCGCTGCCCGCGACTTCGATATTGCGCTCGTAGCCGCAGGCATCGCCGCCGTACTCATCTCGCAGCGAATCGCTACGCAACTCGGCAAGGTCGCCATCGACTTCGGGCATTTGGCCAATGCGATGATCAACGGCGAAGCGCCCTTCAAATAAGCGCGGAAGCGCAGCTGCCCAAAGCGGCCCATTCGGCCGGAACGGAGGAGAGTCATGGCTGCAACAAGGAAGCGAAAGGGAACGCGGGTACGCGTTTCCTTGAACCAAGCGTACGACAACGGCTACAACACGGGATACAATGCCGGGCATTCGCACGGCTTCAACCTCGGTTTTCAAAAAGGAGGCGATGCCTTTGCCGCCGGTTTCGACGGTACGAGCATCGTGATTCCGACCTATAACCAGCACAAGTATTTGGCCGATTGCATCGACAGCATAGGGAGACATACGCCCGAGCCTCACGAAATCATCGTCGTCGACAACGGCTCGACGGACGGCACTGCCGCTTATTTGCGCTCGCTTAGGCGCAGCAACGTGCGATACAAAATATGCGATCGCAATCTCGGGTTTGCCGGGGGCGTCAACCAAGGGCTGATGATGGCTCGGGGCGCTACGGTGCTGTTTCTGAACAACGATACGGTCGTCACCGAAAGCTGGCTCGGCAACCTGCTGGCATGTCTGAACGGCAACGAGCGCTTCGGTCTGGTCGGTCCGGTCACGAACTATATTAGCGGGGAACAGCTGATCGAGACGAAGTACGCTTCGATGGAGGAGATGCACCGGTTCGCCCGGAACAACAACCGGTCTGATTCGGGCAAGTGGAGCGCCGTAGACCGGCTGACCGGCTTCTGCGTGCTGATGCGCCGGGACGTGTTTCAACGCATCGGCTATTTGGATGAAGGATTCGAGATTGGCAACTGCGAGGACGACGATTTCGGCTTCCGCAACCGGCTGCTCGGCCTCGATCTGGTTATCGCCAAAGATACGTTTATTCACCATGTCGGCAGCACGACGATCCGTACGCTGACGCCGGAGCAATTCGAGGAAATGTACAATCGCAATCTGGCCTTCTATTCGGACAAATGGGGAGAAACGCATTCGCTGCTGCATGAGGTAGCCGTACACTGGAGCGGTCGTCCGCTGGCGGTCAACGATTTGTACCCGTCGCATGTGACGGTAAAGGGCACCGGACCGACCGCGTTCTGGGTGGAGCAGGGAATACGGCGTCCGCTGGAGCGATCCGAAGGGATTCCGGCTGTGCGCTTGTCGCAGATCGAGCTGAAAAACTGGCCGACCGGCGACCCTATTTCCGTTGCCGAATGGACAGCCAAGCAGAGCGCGCTGGGGGCGGTGGGAAGCGAGAGCGATCCGTTGACCGAAGGGGGGATCGTGCGCACGCCGGACGGACGGCTTCACCAGCACCGCAGCGGCAAGCTGCACCGTATCGCTACGGACTGGGTATACCGCGTATGGGGATTGGACCGGTACGGCGTCCGACCCGTATCGGATTCGACCGCGGTACAGCATCCGCCGGGCTTGCCGGTTATCGCGCCGCCGGTCATCAAGGCCGACAATATATAAGACGGGGGGGATCGTTCGTATGAAGGCTGTCAGGAAAAAGCCTGCCGCCGCTAGAACGGGAAAACGGCGCGCTGCCCGCCGGTTGAAACGAATCGGCGCCAAGAAACGGCCGGTTGGCCGCCGGCGCCGGCGTCTTCCAAGGCGCGCGGCAGCAAGTCAGGCGGCTGCGCACCGTCCGGGCTTCAAGATGACGTACGACGAGGGCTACAATCTAGGCTATAACGAAGGCTTCGACGTCGGCTTCGCCCAGGCGTTCGAGGAAGGCTATCAGCAAGCCTACGTATCCTGAGGAGCCGCTTCGGGAGACGATAAAACGCATGGTTTGGCCGGCAAGCGACTTGCCGGCCTGTTTTGCGCTGCCCGGATCTGGGGCGGCGCCTCTCCCATTCTTAAGGCCATATATGAACGATGTTCGCTTTCGGCTTGGACATGTATCCGGCGGCTCGTGCGCATTTTTTTTTCGCGACCCGATGTAGTTGTCTATACGGCGGCGGGTACATCTACATATCGTAAAGCAAGCCGAACATGCCGAATTTCGCGAGTAGAAGGAGAGATCAGGATGGACCTTGCCGACAAATCGATCGTCGTTACCGGCGGAGCCGGATTTTTGGGCAAACATGTGATTCGACGTCTGGAACGGCTAGGCTGTAATCGAATCGTTGTACCTCGCAGCAAGGAATACGATCTGCGCAAGGAGTCGGATATTGCGCGGATGCTGGAGCAATCCCGGCCCGACGTCGTGTTTCATCTGGCCGCCGTCGTCGGGGGCATCGGAGCCAATCAGAAAAATCCGGGTTCGTTTTTCTACGATAATCTCGTCATGGGAGCGCATCTGATGGAGCACTCTCGGCGAAGCGGCGTGCAGAAGTTCGTCGCGATCGGCACGATCTGCTCGTATCCGAAGTTTGCTCCGGTTCCGTTCAGTGAAAGCGAGCTGTGGAACGGCTATCCGGAAGAAACGAACGCCCCTTACGGGCTGGCCAAAAAAATGATGCTCGTGCAATCCCAGGCCTACCGGAAGCAGTATGGCTTCAATTCGATTTATTTGCTGCCCGTCAACCTGTACGGCCCGGGAGACAACTTCGATCTGGAGACGTCCCACGTCATTCCGGCGATCATTCGCAAGTGTACGGAAGCGAAAAGACGCGGCGACGCCTCCATCACGCTGTGGGGCGACGGGACGCCGACCCGCGAATTTCTGTACGCGGAGGATGCGGCGGAAGGCATCGTGATGGCGGCGGCCGGCTATGAGGGCGACGAGCCGGTCAACCTCGGCTCGGGCCAGGAGCTGCGCATTCGAGAACTGGCGGACACCATCAAGGAACTGACCGGATACGAAGGGGACATCGTCTGGGACGCTTCCCGCCCGAACGGGCAGCCGCGCCGAAAGCTGGACGTCCGGCTTGCCAAGGAACGATTCGGCTTCGAGGCGAAAACCGATATGCGAACGGGCCTGGCGGCGACGATCCGATGGTTCGAGGAGGATTGCCATGAGCCCCAGCCATGAGCAGCATGCCGGCAAACCCCTCGTCACCGTCGTCACGCCTTCCTATCAGCAAGGCGGCTTCATACGGGAAACGATCGAGAGCGTCATGTCCCAGGATTACCCACATATAGAGATGATCGTCGTGGACGGAGGGTCGCGCGACGGCACGTTATCGATTTTGGAGAAGAGCGCGCGCAAGTACGGCAGCCGGTTCCGCTACGTATCGGAAAAAGACAAAGGGCAATCCGACGCAATCAATAAAGGGCTGGCCATGGCCGAAGGGGAGTTGATCGGCTGGCTCAATTCCGACGACACGTATATGCCCAAAGCGATCAGCCGCGCGGTGGCCGCGTTGACCCGCCATCCCGAATACGGCCTCGTTTACGGCAAGGCAAACTTTATCGACAAGAACGGCGCCGTCATCCGCCCGTATCCCGTAGAACCGGACGTGAGCCGTCGGCGGCTGTTCGATGTATGCACGATTTGCCAGCCGGCCGTATTTATGCGCAAAAGCACGCTCGACCGGGTCGGCCGCATCGACGAAAGCTTGCAATTTTGCATGGATTACGAGCTGTGGGTGCGAATGTCCGAACGCGAGAAGCTTGGTTATGTGGACCACGTGCTGGCCAATTCCAGACTTCACGACGATTGCAAAAGCGCAACGCAATATTTCTCCGTGGGACTTCCGGAAATTATGCGTACCGGCGTCAAGCATTACGGCTCCGTTTCCGCTCATTGGCTCGCGCAATATATTTCCCATTATGTACAGGAAGGCGCGGCATGGCTGATGGACCAGCTGAAGCAATTCGGCGTATTCGGCGACGGCCTGCTCGTCCGGGAGTCCGACCGGTTCGAAGACGGCTGGGTTCCCCCGCACTGGACGCTGCGCGTCGACAATCCTGCCGGTCAAGAGGCGAACGGAATCCTCATCCGAGGGGAGCATCGGCTGCCGAGGCTGGCGGGCAAGTCGACGGGCGATCTGCAATTGACGGTGCGCGTGAACGGCCGCGGCGAGCATAAAGCGCGTTTTGCCGGGGGGCCGTTTACGCTGCATATTCCGCTGTCCGGCAAGGAACGCGCCTATACGGTCGACATTAGCTCGAACACGTCTTTCGTCCCCGCCGAGCTGAAGCTGAACGACGACCGCAGGCGGCTCAGCTACCGGGCCGCGCCTGCGATCGCGCTCACGACGCTCGAAGGCGGCCTGTACCGGGTACTGGACGAGGAGCCGGCTATGGCCGGTTCATGGATCGTGAAACACCTCCGGCGGAAGTGAGCGGGCAGGGCAGGTGCCAATTTAACGACTGTCGGGCAATATGTCCACGTACCCGGCGGATGTCAAGCATAGTATATAAGCAAATTCCGGTGCCTTGCGCATATTTCCGGAAGATGCCTGCGATTCCGGCTTTGCCCGCAAAGCTGGGCGATTGTTGCCGAGGCGAGCTAGCATCGGGCAAAGCTCGGCAGGCGCTTACGAAGTCAGCTTCGCACCCGGCAAAGCTCGGCAGATGCTTACGAAGTCAGCTTTGCTGGAAGCAAAGTTCTTGGGAGGGGAGCATTTTTGAAAATCGTCATACTGGCCGGAGGCTCGGGAACCCGTTTCTGGCCGAGAAGCGTCAAGCAGCGGCCGAAGCAGTTTCTTGCCCTCACTTCCGACGAGACGATGCTGCAGCAGACGTATCGCCGTTTTTTGCAAGTGCTGCCCGCCGACAAGCTATTTGTCATTACCGCCAACCGCTATCGTTCGCTCGTCCAGCGGCAGCTTCCGGAATTGGCCGCTAGCCGCTTGCTGCTGGAGCCCGAGCAGCGCGATACGGGCCCCTGCATCGCGCTGACCGCATTTCACTTCCTATCCCGCGATGACGACGAGGTGCTCGTCACAATGCCCTCCGACCATTTCATGGAGGAGCCGGAGCAGTTGATCGAGGCTTTGCGCCAAGCCGAACAGGCCGCCGTCAGCCACAGGACGATCGTTACGCTCGGCATCGTGCCGACTCGGCCGGAAACCGGCTACGGCTATATGCGGACCGCGGTGCGCAAGACCGACGAAGCGATGCTGGAAGTCACGGCGTTCGTCGAGAAGCCGCCTCTCGCCCAAGCAGAGGAGCTCGTTCGCGATCCCGGCGTGTTCTGGAACAGCGGCATCTTCGTCTGGAAGCCGTCGACGATCGCCCACTATATGCGGCAGCATCAGCCGTACATGTGGAACCTGCTTTCGGGAGGGGAAGATGCGGCTAGCGTCTACGCGCTGCTGCCGAAAATCTCTGTCGATTACGCCATTCTGGAGAAAGCCGATTCCATTCTTACGCTGCCGGTCCGGTTCAGGTGGGACGATGTCGGCATATGGACCTCGCTGGAACGCATCCAGACGACCGATGCCGACGGCAATATCGTGGGCGGCCGGGGGAAGACGTTTGTCGATTCGACGACCGACAGCATCATCTACTCCGACCATCCGAAGACGATGATTATCGGCGTTCGCGATTTGATCGTCGTCTCGACGGCGGAAGGACTGCTCGTTTGCCGCAAATCCGACGAGCAGCGGATCAAGACGATGCTGAAAACCATCGAACAAGACGAAGGAGGAGCATAATCGGATGAAAGCTTTGGTAACGGGTATTTCCGGTTTTGTCGGAAGCCACATGGCCGAATTTCTGCTGCAACGAAACGTAGAGGTCATCGGTACGATCCGGCATCGGAGCCGTATGGACCACATCAAGCATCTGAACGACATTCGCCTCGTCGAATGCGAGCTGAGGGATCCGTTCTCCGTGGAGAACCTGATCCAGGAAATCAAGCCCGATCTGATCTTCCATCTCGCAGCGCAAAGCTTCGTGCCGACTTCGTGGAACTCGCCGATCGATACGATCCACAACAACGTAGCCGGCCAGGTGAACATCATGGAAGCTTTGCGCCGGTTCGATCTGCCGGCCAAAATGCAAATCGCCTGCTCCAGCGAGGAGTACGGCCACGTCGAGCCGCACGAGACGCCGATCCTGGAGACGAACCCGCTGCGTCCCTTAAGCCCTTATGCGGTCAGCAAGGTGGCGCAGGATTACTTGGGCTATCAATACCATAAAAGCTACGGCCTTCACATCATCGCCACCCGCACCTTCAACCATACGGGGCCGCGCCGCGGCGAAAACTTCGTCACCTCGAACTTCGCGAAGCAAATCGCCCAGATCGAGAAGGGCAAGAAGTCGCCGGTTCTGCATGTCGGCAATTTGACGGCGAAGCGGGATTTCACCGACGTCCGCGACGTCGTCCGGGCTTACTGGCTGGCGCTGGAGAAAGGAAGACCCGGCGAGACCTATAACATCGCCTCCGGCACCTGCTGCACGATCCGCGAAATGCTGGACCTGCTGCTCTCGTACAGCAACGTCAAAATTTCGATCCAGGAGGACCCGGCCCGACTGCGTCCGTCCGATGTCGAGATTTTGCTCGGCGACTACTCCAAGTTCCATGCCGAAACCGGCTGGAAGCCGGAAATCCCGTTCGAGACGACCATGAAGGACTTGCTGCAATATTGGAGAGACCAGCCTTAACCGGCTGGTTTTCAACCCCATTTTAACCGACAGAAAGGGTGGATATGATGAAAAGTGCGAGTCATGCCTCGCCGCGCAAACGGACCACAACGAGGGCTAAGACGGTGAAACGCAAGAAGCGGAAGCTGCCGCTCCGTCGCAGAGTGAGGCTGAAAAAACGCAAAAGCGCAGTGCGCGGCAAGCTCCGCCGATTGAGAAAGCGCAAGTGGCGGCTGTCCAAAGGAAAGAGACGGTTTCGCAAAAGCAAGCTGCGGGCGCGCAGAAGACGGCGCAAGGTAGACGCTCCCGTCATCAGCGAAACCGTCGAGCCGATCGTCCAGCCGATCGTCGAGGCGGTGCCGGAAGCTCCGCCCGAGCCTGGCTATGCCAAAGGCGTGAATATTATCGGCTTCATCCGGGCCGAGATGGGCATCGGCGAATCGAGCCGGCTGGCTGCCCGAGCAGTGTCTGCTGCGGAAATTCCGTTCGGCATCCTCAACTTCCCGGTCACGTCGATCCGGATGGAGGATATGTCCTGGTCGCACAAGGAAATTCAGGACCCGGCCTACAAGGTGAACATCATTCATACGAATGCCGACACGCTGCGTTCGGTGCATCATCATTTCGGCCAGGATTTGTTTAACCGGCGGTTCAACATCGGCTACTGGCACTGGGAGCTGCCCGACTTTCCGGATGAATTCTGCGACGGCTTCAACTTCGTCAGCGAAGTGTGGGCCCCCTCCAATTTCGTCAAGGAATCGATCGCAGCCAAGTCGCCGGTTCCGGTCGTGCGCATTCCGCACGGCGTCGAGGTCCATCCGCCCGGAGACGTTAACCGGGGCACCTTCGGTCTGCCGAACGACAAGTTCCTGTTCTTCTCGATGTACGATACGCACAGTTACCAGCGTCGCAAAAATCCGCAGGGCGCGATCGAGGCGTTCAAGCAGGCGTTCTCGGCTGACGATCCTTCCGTCGGTCTTGTCGTCAAGCTGAACCATTCCCACGCCAATCCGTCGGACCTCAACGAAATCCACAAGCTGATCGGCGGGTATCCGAATATTTACGTGATCGACCGGATCATGACGCGTCGCGAAGTTGACGGCCTGCTGAACAGCACCGACTGTTTCGTCTCGCTGCACCGCTCGGAAGGCTTCGGACTCGGTCTTGCCGAGGCGATGTACTTGGGCAAGCCGGTTATCGGCACGTATTGGTCGGGCAATACCGACTTCATGAATTCGACCAACTCCTGCACAGTCGACTACAACATCGTCAAGGTCGGCGAGGATTGGGGACCGTACAAGGCGTATCAGACGTGGGCGGAGCCCGACCTCGGGCATGCCGCGCACCATATGCGCCAGCTTGCTTTCAACGAGACGTTCCGCCACTCCATTGCGGTCAACGGCAAGCAGCATATCCAGACGCACTTCTCGCCGCAGGTCGTGGGAGCGATGATCAAAGAACGGCTGCAGCACTTCGGATTTTTGTAAACCATTGCCGGCGGGCGGTCCCTTTCGGATCGTCCGCCGCATTCGGCAGGGAGGGGACGCAATGGACGATTATAAGCGCATCACGGTCAAACCGGTCATCATGGACGGAAAGAGCAAACTGGAGGTGCACAACCCGACCTCCTATCCGTTGATCGGAGCGGGCGCGCAGGGAGCCGTATTTCTCCTTTCCGCAAAACGGTGCGTCAAAATATACGAAAGCCCGCACAGCGCGGCGGCAGAGCGGGCTGCGCTGGCTGCGGCGAGGGGCTCGGCCTTTTTCCCGAAGCTTTACGAGAGCGGAGAAAAATACGTCGTTATGGAATATATCGAGGGGCCGACGCTACAGGATGTGCTGCGCAAAGACACGTCGCGGTTCGACGATGCGATCGCCGCCCAACTGATCGCCATCCTCAAAGAGATGCGCAGCATGAATTTCGCCCGTATCGATACGCGGATCGGCCATATTCTTATACCGTCGACTGGCGGCATGAAGGTGATCGATCATAGCGGAGCGTTCCGGATTACAAGCAGAGCCCCGTTCCGGCTGATCAAAAGCTTGCATCAGGCGCATGTTCTGCCGGTGTTCCTGCGCTATGCCGCCCGGCATGAGCCGAAGCTGTACAGGAAGTGGCTGCGCAAATGGGAGGAAGGAACGAATATCGAGGGCGTGCCGCCGCTGCCGCCGCTCGAGCAAATGCTCACCGAAGCCGGCCCGGAAGGTCTGTTCTAGACCTCCGGGCGGTTTCTTTTTTTCAGGGCCGTTCCTTCCAAAGAAATGGAAACAACAAGGCATCCCGTTCTTCGCAAGAGGAACGGAATGCCTTGTTCGCGGTTACTTTCTCGCATCCTTTGCCTGCTTCTTCAGCCATTCCAGCCGATTGTTGAATTTGACCCAGTCGTTATTCTGGACCGCCCCCATCATCGAGCTAAACTTCAGCAGATTGGCGTAAAACGTCATGCAGCGGCTCAGAAAGGTCGGATCCGACGGGCCCTTGTAATAACGCAGCACAGCGCGCGAGAACGGTTCTCCGTAGGTGATGCATAGATCGTGGTAGTCATAAGCCGGATCGCCCATCTTCAGCTGACCGAAGTCGATAATGCCGGTCAGCTTGCCGGCGGCGGGGTCGTACAAAATATGATCGTTTTTGAAATCGCCGTGAATGAGGCAAGGCCGGAATTCGAAATGGCCGGGCGGGTACAAGTAGCGGTAGAAGACCTCCATAATCCAGAGCTGCTCCCGCCGCCCGATTCGCGGGAACAGAAGCGTCTCCAAGGAACGGTAATAACCTCCCCAGTTCTTTCTCCAGGACGTTTGAAACGAACCGGTATCGACCCGCGTGATCGGATCGTCGTCAAACAGGTGCAAAGCGGTCAGAAAGCCGGCGATTTGCCGGGCCAGCGCTTCCTGCGTCCGCTCGTCCAGTGCAGCCAGCTTCCCGCCCTCCAGCGATTGCCCGGGCACGAGCGGATAGCCGACGTAGACGGCCGGCTCGGCCGGCTCGGAGCTGTACAGCAGCTTAGGAATCGGCAAGGGAAGCCGTTCCGCCAATTGCGGCAAGATGCGCTGCTCCAGCCGCAGCGAGGATAGGTCGGACGTTAACGGGAAGCGGAAAACGATCCGTTCGCCGACTACGATAATTAAATTTTGACGGCCGGAATCGACGATTCGGAACGTTTCCGCGGCCAGCTCCGGATACTTGGCGCGCAGGTGCGCCACCAGTTTTTCCTTCTTCAGATCCACCATATTGGACCACCACGCTTGTTATGGAGTTGTCGCCGTTGCCGCTCAGTTATAGAAGCTCAAAATAAGCTGATCGAGCGAGCGGCGGGCAAAAGCGTATTTGTCCAGCGTAATCAATTGCTGAAATTCGTCAGACAGGACAAAACCGGCAAATAGGGACGCCCTGGACTGTCCGCTGCGCAGCATGCCGATATAGTTGCCGTAGCTGGCCGTATCGGGGGCGCGCAGCAGGATGTAGCGAAACAGGTCGCCGACGAACGAATCGTCTTTTTTGGCGAACAGGCGCTGCAAGTCTCCGCATACGTGTTCTCCGCCGGAAACAGGCTGTCTCCGGCTGTATAAGGCGAGCGCCTCGTCGCTGAGCAGGAAGCCGGTCATGATCCTGTATTTCGATGTACCGGTCCGCAATTGATGCGCATGTCCGGCCGCTCCGCCAGGATCAGGCTCTCGGTCAAGAAGGCTGCGGTACAACTCGCCGATGAATGCTTCGTTGTTGAGCTGCAGCAGCCGGTGCAGCTTATGGGCAATATTCATGCGTGTCCTCCTTATCGGTCTCGATTCGGAATGCAAGGCTTTATCTGATATATGTATGCAAGCTTGGCTTCGGACGAACCCGGCAATAGCGGAAGGGGAAGCGGACCCGTGCGATGTATCGGACAAATGCCCATTTTGCGTCACGCCGGGGTATCGGTCCATGTGCTCCCGACCGGACCGCATATGATGGAGGAGTGGACTATCTTTGCACAGGTGGTGAATTTATGAATATCGAGCGGTATGCCGCGGATCAAAAGCCGACTCGGTCAGAAGCGACGGAGCCGGTATCGATTCAAGCGGGAACGCCGAGGCCGGCAAAAGCGCAGCCGCCGGAGCGGGAGACGGCGGGACCGCAGGCGCCGGACGCGAAACCGGCAGAGCCGAAGCTGTTGGAAAAGCAGGAGCCGGCAGAGCCGAGACGGCTTCGCCTAGCGGTTGTTGCCGCTATCTCGCCACAATGGGCCGGGAGCGATTCGATCGGAATCGCCCGTCTCCTGCTGCCGCTGCTGGCCGAGTCGTACGATTGCGACTTGTTCGAAGCCGGGAAAGGGACCGTTATACCGGAAGAGGAGAACGGACGGCTTGGCCGTCCCGCTGCGGAATCGTTTATGGAGCGGGCCGGTCGCTATGACAGGCTTATTTATATGCTGGAACATCCGGGGCAGCTGCTGCCGCTGCGCGAATGGTTCGTCCGCCGGCCGGGCATTGTCGTGCTGGAGACGTGCGACTCCATTTCGTTGGGGGCTTTGCAAGAAGGGGGGCAGCCTGTCGGGCAGGAGATACTCGACCTGCTGAAGCAAGCGGACAGCGTGATCGTCCACGAGGTAGGAGTGGCCCGTTACTTGCGGATGAATGGGCTCGGGCGGGTAGCCGTGTACCCGGTTCCGCGCAAGCTGCCCATCATGGTCACCGCTCTCAGCAAGCCGGAAATCGTCTTTGCTTGTCTCGGCGGAGTCAAGCCGTTCTCGCGGCTGGAGCAAGCGATTGCCTGCATGGCCCAACTGGTGGCTATGGGCTGGAACGTGCGGCTGTGGGCGGCAGGAGCTTATGGAGCGGAATACGGGAAACGGCTGCGCGGCATCGCTTGCGCCTACGATATGACCGAGCGTCTGGAACTGCCTGGCCGGCTTGAGCCGGAAGCGTATGCCAGCCGGATGAGCCGCTCCGACATTTGTCTCGGTATCGGCTCCTACTCGGGCAAAGCTCCGGGAGACGAGCTGCTGGACGCAATGGCTTACGGAAAAGCGGCAATCGTGAGCGCGGTTCCGGCCCATCAGCGTCTGCCGGACGATTGCGTCTACAAAATGAGGCCGGAACCCGACGAAGAGAAGGAACTGCTGGCCGCGATGCTCGAGCTGGTGCGCAACGGGCAGCTGCGCAACCGGATGCGCAGGCAGGCGCGCGCTTATATGAGCGCCAATCATTCCGCCGCCAAGTATATGAAACGGCTGAACGGGGAAATCCGGGGAGTCGGCTGCGGCAGCGAGGAAGAGGACCCGGAAGGGGAGTACGACGCGGAGGAAACGGTTGTGCTCCCGACCGCACGGCAGCCGGGCAACGGCGCTTCGACAGCTTTGTCTGCGGCCGCGTCCGTCTCTCCAGTGCTGGGCCGCACGGATTTGCAGCTCGCCCCGAGCAAATATCGCCGCGTACGCAAGGGGCGGGCGGTAAAGTGCTTTTTTTCGTTCGATTTGACCGGTTTGCCGCCGAACGCATCCATTCGCTCCGCGGTCATGCATATCCCGGTCCGAGGCAGGAAGCTGCGCGTTCATCGGATCAGCGCGTCTTGGAATTCGGCGGGCAAGCTGCGCCGACTGCCCCGCGTCCGCCCGAAGCCGATGCACAGCCAAACGCGCCGGGCTTCGAAGGGGACTGCCGTGCTGCAATGGGATTGCACGACGCTGGCGCGCGGCTGGCAGAGCGGGGCGGTTGGCAATTACGGCGTGTACGCCACAGCGGTATCCGCCATGCGTCAGCCTTGGCTGCTGGTCGAGCTGGCGGAGGGAGCGGGGCATTCGCATCCTAAAGAGGGGGAAACGTCATGAGCAAGGCGCTTATTACCGGAGCAGCCGGTTTTCTCGGCTCGCAACTGGCCGCCCGCCTGCGCGCCGAGGGCCAGACGGTCGTCGCCATCGACAATATGAGCAGCGGAACGGAGCAACGGCTGCGGCCATTTGCCGGGGACGAGGGCTTTACGTTCGTCGCGTACGACGCCGCAGACGCCGGGCTGCTGGCGCTGCCGGAGCTGGTTGGCGTGACGGACATTTACCATCTGGCTTCGCCGGCCTCCCCGCGCTTCTATCAGGCGCTTCCGTTCGAGACGATCGAGGTCAATACGACAGGAACCCGGACGCTGCTTGAGCTGGCTCGCCGCACTGGGGCGAAGCTCGTGTATACGAGCACGAGCGAAGCGTACGGAGATCCGCTGGAGCATCCCCAGAACGAAGAATACCGGGGCAACGTGACCACATGGGGGCCGCGCGCCTGCTATGACGAAGCGAAGCGGCTTGGCGAGGTGTATTGCTACGAATATGGTCAACGGTTCGGGGTGGCGGTCAAGGTCGCCCGGTTATTCAATACGTATTCGGCTGCGCTGCGCAACGACGACGGAAGGGTCATCTCCAACTTTGTGGGCCAGGCGCTTGCGGGCGACGATTTGACCGTGTACGGCGACGGCAGCCAGACCCGTTCGTTTTGCTATGTGGACGATACGGTTCGCGGGCTGCGCCTCATGATGGAGAATCCGGCGGCAAACGGTCAGATTATCAACATCGGCAACCCGGTCGAGCATACGATACTGGAGCTTGCCCATACGGTCATCCGATTGAGCGGCTCGACGAGCGGTATCCGGTTTATGCCGCTGCCGCAGGACGATCCGAAGGTGCGCCGGCCGGATATCGCCAAGGCGCAATCTCTGCTCGGCTGGAAGCCCGACATTGCGCTGGAGGAAGGGTTGATGCGTACGATCGAGGTATATCGCGGACGTCGGGAAGGAGGAGGGCCATGAAGGTTGCGGTGATCGGAGCAGGCTATGTAGGGAGCGTGACGGGAGCGGCATTGGCGGATGCCGGACACGAGACGCTCATCGTCGACATCGATACCGCGAAGACCGACCTGATCCATGCAGGCCGCAGCCCGATTTTCGAGCCCGGCCTGGAGGAACTGATTGAACGGACCGTGCGGAAAGGTACGCTTGCCGCCTCCGCCTCGTTCGACGGCATCGGGGAGGCCGAGGTCGTCATGATCGCGGTAGGTACGCCGACCGGTCCGTCCGGCCAGGCGGATTTGAGCTATGTCAAGGCGGCTGCCGCAGCTATCGGCCGGCATATGAGCAGGCAATCGTTTACCGTCGTCGTCAATAAGTCGACCGTACCGGTTGGCACGGCGGATGCGGTCGCGGCGATTATCGAAGCGGCGTCAGGCCTACGCGAGAACGAGCATTTTGCCGTAGCCAGCAATCCGGAGTTTTTGCGGGAGGGCTACGCGCTGGAGGATGTGTACTTCCCGGACCGGATCGTCGTGGGCGCCTCCAATCCGGCGGCCAAAGCGGCGCTCCGGGAGCTATACCGGCCCCTTTTGGAACGGACGGGCACGCGCTTGCCAGGCGAATATTTCGAGACCGACGCCAAGAGCGCTGAGCTGATCAAGTACGCGTCCAATGCATTTTTGTCCGTCAAAATCAGCTACGTGAACGAAATAGCCCGGTTGTGCGAAGCGCTTGGAGCGAACGCGCTGGATGTGGCGAAGGGGATGGGACTGGATTCGCGCATCGGCGCCAAGTTTTTGCAAATCTCGAGCGGCTGGAGCGGAAGCTGCTTTCCGAAGGATACGGCGGAGCTGCTGGCGACGAGCCGCAAATACGGAAGCGAGCTGTCGCTCGTCAGCGCGGCCATCCAATCCAACGAAGCAATGCATGACTTTTGTCTGGATAAGCTGCGCCGCAAGCTGAAATCGATGAACGGCAAACGGATCGGCATTCTCGGGCTGACGTTCAAGCCGAATACGGACGATGCCCGTCAAACGCAGGCGTCCTATATTGTCGCCCGTCTGATCGAGCTGGGAGCCGACGTTGCGGTTCACGATCCGAAGGGAGCGGAGTCGTTCAAGCGGTTGAACGGCCATTTGCCGGTCCGTTACTGCAGCCGGGGCGAGGAGGTCGCCGGGCGGGCGGACGCTGTCGTGCTGCTGACCCATTGGGACGAATACCACCTATTGAACTGGGAGGAGATGGCCGGGACGATGCGCAGGCCGTACGTGCTGGACACGCGCAATGTTTTGAACCGCGAACGGCTCTTCGCCTGCGGGATGGAGTACGAGGGGCTCGGCGTATAATGCCAAATACAATAAAATCCGGCCCAGGCAGCCGGATTTTTTGTTGCGAGAAAGGGAGTCCCGCGAGCTTGCCTGAAACGGGACTTGGAAGAGGCGTACTGCCCGATCCGCAGGAGGAACGGCCGTATGCCACGGCTCGCCGCCGCTCTACAGGCCGGCGAGCCGCAGCAGCCGCTCCAGCCGTTTCGGGCTTATCGTCATGTCGGGCCTGCCGTTGGCAGGAACGACACCCGCCGGCGGCCTTTCGCCTTCTCCGACTTCATAATAATGGCGGTGTCCGAGCGCCCCGCTCAAGATCGGGAAAAACGTATGGACAAAAAGCGGGGAAAACAGCTCGACGACGGTCGTCCCCGGCGGACTGAACACCATATTGGTCAGGCCGGACCCATGCGGACCGGCGATCACCTCGGCCGAGGCGAACAGCTCGATCTGCCGGTCCAGCGGCAGGTGCTCGGGGGTTACGACGTCGAAGCCGAACCGTTTCAGAACGGGGAGCAGCTCGGCCTCGTTCAGTACCCTTCTCTTGCCGGTATTGGCCCGGCTTATATACAGCCGCTTCTTCGTAGGGAGCGGTACGATGCCGCGGGCGGTCATCAGGTCGCGACGCAAAAACTCGTAAACCCAGCGCGGGCGCAATTTTCTCGTCAGCTTTGGGGTGACAAGCCTGCGGGCTTGCATAAAAAGCTGCGGGCCGCTTGTGACGACCTTCCGTTCCGGAATGCCGAGCGCCGCCAAAGCGGCATATTGAAAGTCCGCATTGCGTTTGCCGTAAATGACGTACCGGTCCGGCTCGATCCCGCATTGTCGGAGAATATGAATGCGGGGCAGGACGTCCAGCAACCAATGAAAATAAGCGCCGCTCGTTTTGTCCGCGATAACCGCGACGGTATCGTCCGTCCGCTGCAGAGGCGGTCTGCCGCTGCTCCAGGGCGACTCGGGCAATCCGCCGGAATCGGTCGTCTGCCGGCCATAGCCGAGAATAAGCTTGCCGTCCGGAGTCACGATATCCGCATAAAGGCCGCATACTTGGCCCTCCGGCACAATGGTGACCGTCTGTTCGTTGTTTGCGCCAAAAACGCCGCCCATCTGCTCGAGCCGCCAATGCAGCGGCTGCTCGAGGCCGATCGGGGGCGCGAGCGCGATCGGCTGTTGCCCGCCGATCGGCACCTGCTTCACCCAATCGTGCGGATTCAGTCCCGTGGTGGCCAGCCATTCGCGCGCAGACCGGTAAGCTCCGTTCCATGGAGCGTATTCTTCGCATTCGGTCATAAGTCACCTCCATTGTCATTCGGGTTTTCGATAGCCGGCCGTTACCGGATTCCCGCCTTGTGCAGCAGTCGTGTCAGCTTGCCGACATCCACGACGATATCGTCGCGGCGATCGGGGGGGCGCTCCGGATCAGGCAAGCCGGACGACTCTCCGATCAGGCAATAGTAGTCGGCGTCGAGGTAGCTGCTCAGCACCCAATAATACGGCTTGACGTAGTTGGGCGAGAATAGCTCGATCAACCGGACGCCCTGCGGCGAGAAGAGCAGATTCGTCAAGCCTGCTCCATGGGGGGCGACAATCGTATGCGCCGAGCGGAACAACCCGATCTGCTCCGTTAGCGGCATGCCCTCCAGCTGCGCGATGTGAAAGCCGTGCCGCTTCAGCAGGGAGGCGACCTCTTCTTCGTTCACTATCTTCCGCTTGAGGGCGCCGGCCCGGCTAATGTACACATACGAAGGTCCGTCCGGCTGCCCCTCGGGCACGCTTCGGGCAAACGCCCCGCGGAGGAAGTCGAACGACCAACGCGGGTACAGCTCCTTCCTCGACACGTTGGGAACGACGACCAGCCTGTCGGCCTGCCAATGACTGCCGCTGTATGCGATCAGGAGCTTTTCCTCGGAAATGCCAAGAAGACGCAGCGTTTCAACGTACGGATAAGGTCCCTGCGGGCTTATGATGTAGCGGTCGATCGGCCATCCGCTCAACCGAAGCGGCAGCAGCCGCGGCAGGACGTCCATCATCCAGTGGAAATAGTTATTGACGAATTTGAAAGCAAGCGGGGCGACCGTTCCGGACAACCGTTCGGCCCTGGGCCAGACGCCGAGCGCCCGCATCTCGTTCGCCGCGGAGACGTCCTGCAGCAGCGTCCCGTCCGGCGCGAAAATGACGCCGCGTTCCCCGCGGAATGCCCCGTCTTCGATTGCCGCGGCGAACGGCACCGGAAGTCGCCGGAAGCGGCAGCGGCCGAAGGCCGGATGGGCGACTTCGAGCCCTTTCGGCTGCCGAGGCTGCGGCGGTAGAGAGAAGGGAAATTCCCGGTAGTAGCCGGATGCGAGCCCGGCAGTCTCCTCCATCCATTGTTTCACCGTCCTTGCTGGGGCGGCAGGCATAAGCATTCCTCCCGACTCGCGCCGTGTCAAGCACCACACTCTCTATTCTATGTCGATCGGCGGCAGCGTGTACAAGGCGTTCGTAACGCGAGGACAAAAAAGGGCAGCCGGGGATGGACATATGCGGGTGTCGCGGGGCTATTGGCGGAAATACGATAAAACAAGAAAACGCCCCTTTCCGCAAGGAAACGGTACGAAGGCGGTGCGTTTTATGAATATTTTATTGGAGGGAATGTTTTACAGCGGACACGGTTTCGCCGAAGGAAACCGGATGCTGCTGCGTTTCTTGCATCAAGCGGGACACCGGGTGCGTATAGCCGCGAAAGACGGAAAGGACCGCGATCTCGTGTTAGGGGCCGAGGAGGCCGACGCGATTGCGGCTTTCGAGGAAACCGAGCTGGACTCCCGCGATTTGTACTTGTGCAACATGGTCGGCACGGAGGTCAAGCATAATCCCGATTACCGCTTCAGCATCGTCCGTACTACTTTTGAAACCGACCGTATTCCCGAGGAATGGGTACCGGAGCTGAACAAATTCGACGAGGTATGGGTACAATGCGAGTTTAACCGGCGTACGTTCGTCACTTCCGGCGTGACCGTTCCGCTGCGCCTGATGCCGAATTTTTTCGATCTCGACCGGTTCGTTCCGCAAGGCGACAAGTTGAAGCTGCCGATCGCTCATTCCTTCAAGTTTCTGTCCGTCTTCGACATGCAGCTGCGCAAAGGCTACGATCTGCTGCTAGAGGCTTACTATGCCGAGTTCTCGCAGCGCGACGACGCGGCTCTTATTCTGAAAGTCCGCGACCCGGAGCCAGTCCATAAGCTCACTTCGCTGATCGAGCGGTATACGGCTACCGGCGTGGAACTGCCGGCCGTTTATTTGATCGATCAGATGCTTCGCGAAGAAGAGCTGCTCGGCCTGTACCGGACTTGCGACGCCTTCGTGCTGCCGACGAGGGGGGAAGGGTGGGGGCGTCCGTTTTTTGAAGCGATGCTGATGGAGAAGGCGACGATCGGAACGAACTGGAGCGGTCAAACCGAGTTTATGCATCCCGGCAATTCGTATTTGATCGAGGTAGAGCGGCTCGTTCGGATCGAGGCGCACGAAAATCCGATTTTCAACGGCCATTGCTGGGCGGAGGCTTCCGTTTCCGATCTGAGAACGATCATGAGGCGGGTCTACAAGCGGCGCGAGGAGGCGGCCGAAAAAGGCCGGCGGGCGAGAAGCGAATTGCTGGCCCGATACGGCATGGTGAAGGTTGCCCGCCAAATTGACGAGGAATTGGATAAATACGTTCGGCAATTGGAGAGAAGGGGGGCGGCTGATGAACATCTTACTTGAAGGCATTTTCTATAACGGGCACGGGCTGGCCGAAGGAAACCGGATCCTGCTGCGTTTCCTCGATCAGGCCGGCTACCAGGTGCGCATCGCGGCCAGAGACCGCCAGGAAAAGAATCTGGTGCTCACTCCGCAGGAGACCCGGTACATCTCTTCTTTCGAGCATACCGAGCTGTCTTCTCACGATCTGTACTTGTATAACGGGGTCGGTTCGCATGTGAGGCACCGTCCGGAGTTTTGCGTCAATATCGCCAGAACCACCTTTGAAACCGACCGTATTCCGGCTTTCTGGGTGCCGGAGTTGAACAAATTCGACGAAGTTTGGGTGCAAAGCTCGTTTAATTTGCGCTCGTTCCGGGCGTCCGGCGTGAACGTGCCGCTCAGGCTGATACCCAACTTTTTCGATATGAGCCTGTACGAGCCGCGAGGTCCGGCGCTGAAGCTCCCCGTATCCGAACCGTTCATTTTCCTGTCGGTATTCGACCTGAAGGAACGCAAAGGCTACGATGTGCTGCTTGAGGCGTACTTGAACGAATTTTCCGCCGCCGATCACGTTGCCCTGGTCGTGAAAATCCGCGACCATACGAAAAGCGACAAGGTCGAGGAACTGATCGCCCGCCATCCGAAGCCGGCCCGCGACCGACCGTCCGTGTACGTCATCGACCAGATGCTGACGACGTCCGAGATGCTCGGGCTATACCGGGCAAGCGACGCTTTCGTGCTGCCTACGCGGGGTGAAGGGTGGGGGAGGCCGTTTTTCGAAGCGATGCTCATGGAGCTGCCTTGTATCGGCACCGACTGGAGCGGTCAAACCGACTTCATGCACGGCGAGAATTCGTTCCTGGTCGCCGTCGAGCGGTTCCGGCAAATCGCCAACCACGAGAACGATATGTTCAACGGCCACTATTGGGCGGAACCGTCCATCAGCGACCTGCAGCGCAATATGCGCATGGTCTTGAAACGGAAAGTGGAGGCGAAGCGGAAGGGGCGTACGGCCCGGGCCGAATTGCTGGAGAAATACGCCATGCCGAAAACGGCGGCAAAAGTCGTTGCGGAAATCGCCAAATACGCCACGCGAATACGGGAGGTGAATGAAGCGAGATGGCAGACAACCTCGAACCTTTTGCCATATCGATCTTTGGTCTCGGATATGTAGGCTGCGTCTCCGCCGGTTGTCTCGCGCAGATGGGCCATCGCGTCTACGGGGTCGATACGAACCCCCATAAAGCCGAGCTGATCCGGCAAGGGAAGCCGACAATCGTCGAGAAGGGGATGGAAGAGCTTATCGCTTCTCAAGTTGAGGAGGGCCGATTGCGGATCGAACCGGATATCCGGCGCGTCGTCGCCTTATCGGACATCACGATTGTGTGCGTGGGCACGCCCTCCGGCCGGACGGGGCTGCCGGATTTAAGCTACATTTGGCACGTTGCCCGGCAAATCCGCGATGCGCTAACGGGCCGGGAGCATGGCCGGTTCTATACGGTTATGATCCGCTCCACGGTGCCGCCCGGCACATGCCTAGAATTCGAACGCATTCTGGCCGAGTCCGGGCTTGCGCCCGACCGCGACTTTGCCGTCGTCAGCAATCCGGAATTTCTGCGCGAGGGCAGCAGCATTCAGGACTATTACAACCCGCCGTATTCGCTGCTCGGCACGACCAACCCGCTCGCGCTCGCCATGCTGCGCCGGCTGTACGAGCCGCTAGGCGCGCCGGTCCTGGAGACGGAGAGGGAGACGGCGGAGATGATCAAATACGTCAATAATTCCTTCCATGCGCTCAAGGTCGTCTTCGCCAACGAGATCGGCGCGCTGTGCAAAGCGTACGGCGTCGACTCCCATCGCGTCATGGAGCTGTTCTGCCACGACCGCAGTCTTAACATCTCTCCGGCGTATCTGATGCCGGGCTTCGCATACGGCGGCTCGTGCCTGCCTAAGGATCTGCGGGCGCTGAACGCCCTTGCCCGGCAACAGCATGTCGAGCTATCCGTTCTGTCCAGCGTCGAGCGAAGCAACGAGCTGCAGATCGAACGGGCGCTGGAGCTGATTATCGCTTCGGGCCACGAGCGAATCGGCGTGCTCGGGCTGGCGTTCAAGTCCGGAACCGACGATCTGCGCGAAAGCCCGGTCGTCAAGCTGCTGGAGCTGCTGATCGGCAAAGGCTACGAAGTCATGATTTACGACCCGCATGTGCTCGCGTCGCGGCTGGTTGGCGCGAATAAGCAATATATGGAGACGGCCGTTCCGCATCTGACGCGTCTGCTGGCCCGCGATCCAGAACAGGTAGCCGCGTTTGCCGACGCCATCGTCATTGCCCAGCGGAGCGAGTCTTTTCGCGCCTTCGTCGGCAGCCTGCCCGCATCCAAAACGATTATCGATCTGGTCCGCGCGCTGGACCCGACGCCGGAGGGGAGCCGCTATCACGGACTCCTCTGGTAACCCGTCCGCGGCTTCCGCCGACTTTAGGGCGGATGTCCGCGGGCAAGCCGCCGTTGCATGCCCGAGAGAGTTCGCATGTGTTGGATAGAGCGTTTGCGCCTTGCACATACGCAAGTGAATTTGAAAGGAGAATGAGTCATTCATGAATAACGAGCAGTTTGTTACCGGTATATCGTTCCGGTTCGTTCAGCCGCAAACGCCGGTACCCCAGGAAAAGCTGTACGGCACCGACGCATTGCTGGAGTTTTCCAACACGACATTGCCGGAGGACGAAGAACGGTTCAGAAATGCCGTTAACAGCATATGGAAAATGCCGAAAATGTCCTCTTACGCCATCGCTTCGATCATTAACCGGACGGTCAGTCAATTGCCCGGCGGGCAAAGCTTCGTCAACGTCGGCGTATGGAACGGCTTCTCCTACTTGGCAGGATTGCTGAACAACCCGACCAAGCTATGTATCGGCGTGGACAATTTTTCGCAGTTCAAGGGGCCGCGGGCAGCATTTATGCAGCGCTTCAACAAGCACAAGGGACCGGCTCATTCGTTTTACGATATGGATTATGTGGACTACTTCACCCAGGTACACCGGCTGCCGATCGGCTTGTATTTCTTCGACGGCCCGCACGATTATGACAATCAGCTGAAAGGACTTCAAGTGGCGGAGCCTTACTTCCAGCAAGATTGCATCATTCTCGTCGACGATACGAACTGGCCGGAGCCTCGTCAGGCGACATTCGATTTCATGGAGGCCCATCCCGGGCAATACAAGCTGTTGTTGGACGAGACGACGGCGAGCAACGGGCACCCGACTTTCTGGAACGGACTGATGGTGCTGCAGAAGGTGAACTGACCGAGGGGAGGGCAGGTCGGCATGAAGCAGGAAGCGCCGGGGATCTATGCTACGCTCTGGGATTGGATCAAGACGACGCGGGATGGCAAGAGCACCATCCCCGACATGCAGCAGGTTTTGTATCCGGAAGAGACGCTTAGGCTAATCGCCCCGAAAAGCGTGCACACGCCGCTCCACCCGGCTTTCCGGGCCAGCTCGCTTTACGTGCCGAAAGCCTATGTGGGCGTGCTTCCGCAAGGACGATACCGGGTAGCGGATAACGGAGAGATGACGATCACCGCTCCGGACGGCAAGCCGGTACGGGACGTATCGCTACAGTACGAGCGCTCGAAGCGCAGGCTCCGGGTGGAGGCGGAGGAGGGCGGGCCGCCCCCGGTGAAGACGGAGGAGACGGTCGCCGTGCTTTCCTTCGTCTGGGACTCGAACTATTACCATTGGCTGGGCGAGGTGCTGGCCCGGCTGCACCTGCTTGAGCGAAGCGGCATTGCGATCGACCAATACATCATTAATCGCAAAGGCTCCGCCTCTTTCCAGATGGAGACACTCTCCATGCTGGGCATTCCGCGGAGCAAGACGATACGGAGCCGGAAGGGGATGCATCTGCAGGCCAAGCGTCTTGTCGTGCCGTCGCTGGAAATGTTCCGGCTGGAGCCGTTCGTGCCGCATGCTCTGGCGCCATGGGCATGCCGCTACTTGCGTCAACGGCTGCTCAGGATCGTGAAGCCGGAGCCGCTGCCCGGCTTCGAGCGCATCTATATCAGCCGCGCGGACGCCAAGGTGCGTCCCGTGACCAACGAGGACGCGCTGTACGGTATACTTGCGGCACGCGGCTACCGCAAGGTGACGTTGGCCGGGATGCCGGTAGCCGAGCAGGTGCGGCTATTCGCGTCGGCGCAGGCGATCGTTGCTCCCCATGGAGCCGGTCTGGCCAATCTGATGTTTTGCCGGCCGGGAACGCAGGTGCTGGAGCTGTACGCCCCGGGCTATATGAACCCGGTGTACTGGTATTTGAGCTGTCAGACCGGTTTGGATTATTACTATGCCGTCGGCCGCGGCGAGCCGCAGGCTGCCCACACGGCCAAAGAAGACGTCGAAGGCCGTACGGACAGCATTACGGTCGATCCGGATCTGCTGCATGCGACTCTTAAGCTGATGGAAGCGGGTGAGAAGCATGCGTGAAGTTCCAACGGGCGTCCATGACACGCTGATGGACTGGATCCGGGAGGCGCAGGCGGCCGGCGCGAAGGATTCCGCGCTGAGCCGCGTCCTGTTTCCCGCCCGGTCGCATAGACTGACGGTTCCGCATACGGTGGACCCTGCGCTGCACCCGGTATTCGCCGAGCGGTTGCTGCGTGTGCCCGAAGCCTACGTGGGGGTCATTCCGGGCGGCCGGTTCTGGGCGGACA
The DNA here is from genome assembly GCF_039536325.1 of Paenibacillus hodogayensis. Classification (NCBI taxonomy): domain Bacteria; kingdom Bacillati; phylum Bacillota; class Bacilli; order Caryophanales; family Paenibacillaceae; genus Paenibacillus; species Paenibacillus hodogayensis. The sequence goes on along the minus strand of NZ_BAAAYO010000010.1, from coordinate 650,251 downwards.
AGGACGATGCCGCAGCAGTCATAACGCCGGACAACAAGCTGATCCGGGACGTGTCGCTCAATTTCCTTATCCCGGACTGGCCGCATCCGGTATTCCGGCGCCGGCAGCTCGGCGAACCCATGCATAGGGCGGAGACGGTCGCCGTTGTCACATTCGTGTGGAGCCGCAATTATTTCCATTGGATGACCGATGTAATCGGCAGAATCCGGCTGCTGGAGGCAAGCGGTCTGTCCATCGACAAATATATCATTGCGGGAGGGGAGACGGCGCCGTTCCAATTGGAGACGCTGGCTATGCTCGGCATAGGACCGGAACGGATTATTCGGGCGAACGAGGGACTTCATCTCCAAGCCGAGCGGCTGGTCGTTCCTTCGCTGCGTCCTTACCGGCTACTGCCCTTTACGGTCAATCCGCTTCCCCGCTGGTCGGTCGAATATATGCGCGAGCGGTTGACGCAGGCGGTGCGCCCCGAGCCGTTGGGCGGCTACGAGCGCATCTATATCAGCCGCGGCGACGCGAAGCATCGCAGGGTGCTCAACGAGCCGGACGTCGTCCGTCTGCTGGCCGCGCACGGCTTCCGCACGGTAGCGCTGTCGGGCATGAAGGTGGCCGAGCAGATTCGACTGTTCGCGTCGGCCCGTACAATCGTCGCTCCGCACGGGGCGAGTCTGACGAACCTGATGTTTTGCCGGCCGGGGACCCGCGTTGTCGATATATTTGCCCCCAATTACATGTATCCTTGCTTCTGGCACATCAGCAGCTATACCGGACTGGATTATTATTATCTGATTGGCCAAGGGAGACGGTTGACCGCGCAGGAAGGGGTCGGCCTGGTCGGGCACGTTCATGACGATCTGACGGTCGATCTGGCCCAGCTTGCGGCCATGCTCCGTTTGCTCGGCCCCTGAAATGGGCCGGGCGCGCCGGACGAACGTGCGCCGGAGCGAGCGTCTTTTTATCGGCAAAATGCGTTTGTCGCAAGGATAGGAGCACATTCATGCTGGATCGTTCATAAAATAAGGGGAAGCAGAGTCCCGCTCGGCGGGGCTTATAAAGGAGAGGTGGGCTTCGTGCAGGAGGAAGTGACGTTAATTATCGCTCATATGGCCAAGTCGCATTGTGAAATGGCCCGGATGCTCGAAGCGAAGCGCCAATCGATCTTCAACCTGTCGCATATCGTCTCGGCGCTGCCGAACGAAACGGTTCAGTTCGACGGGACGGACGCCATTGCCGGCAATTCGATCGACCTGACTAAAAACGTATCGGCGTATTTGAGCAGCCTCGCGGACCTGGCCGATGCGATCGGTGATCATCTGGAGATGGTCGTAAAGGAAATGTCCGAGCAGGACGAGGAATAAGAAGCGGCGGCGGCTCAGGCTGCCGGCCCGGCAAGGGGGGAGCACGGTGGAACGGTCGGAATCGTTCATGTGGATGCTGCGGGCTTCGGCCAAAATGCAGCACGACATCTCGCTGATTCTGGAAGCGAAGGCGAATGAGGCGGAAAAATCGCGGGACTGGATTTGTGTGCATTTGAATCATCAATGCTACAACAACCACGAGGATCAGCTCAAGAAGCCGCTGGAAATGCACGAATCGTTTGTCGAACTGATCGATGGCTTGACCAAAATGGAAAACGCGCTGGCCAAAAACCTGAAAGTCGTGCTCAACAAAAGCGAAGATTCGGGTATGGACAGCATGGGCGGCTTGGGAGGCTTGTTCGGCGGCATGGGAGACGATACGTAATGGGATGGCTGGAGCGGGAGCGGGAGTTGAAGCTCGATATTCTGGAATCGTTGGCCCGCAGCCAGAAAGCGATGGTCCGCATTATTGAAAGCACGGCCGACTCCAAGGCGGCCGGAGCGGCCGCTGAAGACGGGGAGCAGCTGCGCAAGGATATCGGCGCCATCGTGCGCTTCCAGCAGGCGATCGCCGACAAGCTGATCGGCATCCGCATCGGGGAAGTGCGGTTTTCCCCGCCGCTTGCGCCTTGGACGAACGAAGAGCTGCGCGTCGCCGCCCTATACGGACGGGCCGGCGGCGAACCGCACTAAGAAAAGCACCCGGACCGCTGAACGTGCAAGCGGAGGGTGCTTTTTTTGCCGTAGATCAAATCGAGAATTTGCTCAGCGATTCCTTCAGCGAGTTGGACAGCAGCTCCAGCTTCTCGGACAGTCGGACGAGACCGCCGCTGATGCTCAACTGCTCGGAGCTCAACGATGCGACCTCCTGGGAAGTCGCGGACGATTCCTCGGCTACCGCGCTGACGTTGCCCATCGCCTCCGAGAGCACGATTTGCGAATCTTTCAGCTGTTGGACGGAGACGGTAACTTCCTGCAGCTTGCCGGCGAAGCCGTCCATTTGGGACTGCACCTGCTTGAAGATGTCGTCGGCGTTTTTGACCGAAGAGATCTGCTCCTGGAAGATCGGGTAAGCTTTCGACAAGACGCCTACCGTTTCTTTCATTTCCGTCTGGATACGATCCGTAATTTGCGCTACCACATCGATCGACTGCTTCGACTGGTCGGCCAGCTTGCGGATTTCGTCGGCGACAACCATAAAGCCTTTGCCCGCCGCGCCTGCCCGCGCCGCTTCGATCGTGGCGTTCAGCGACAAAATGTTCGTCTGCTTCGTAATATTGTTGAGCATATCGAGAATTTTGCGGATCGAGCTGGTGCTTTCCTGCAGCTTCTCGACCTTCTCCGCCATGGAGCGGATCATATCCTCGGTCGTGCCTGTCTTCGTGATCAGCTCGGACATGTAGTCGGCGCCCTTGCGGCTGGCCGCCTGCACTTCCGACGCCGCCGTCTCCATCAGGCTGTTCGCGTCCACGACATGATTGACTTTAAGGCTGATGCTTCCGGTCAAGTCGCTGCCGCGTTCCGCCTCGACGGCCAGACTGGAGGCGCCGCTGGCGATTTCTTCCGTCGCAACGGCGATTTCCTTCGCCGAGAGGGACGTTTTCTTGGAAGCGTCGGACAACTCGGTGGCCGTGTTCAGCACTTCCTGGGCGGATACGTTCGTCTGCGAGACAAGCGATGTAATCTGCTCCATCATTTCATTGAAGCTGATTGACAGCTGGCCGATCTCGTCCCGGCGCGAGCTCGTCTTCGTCCGGACGGTCAGATTGCCGCGAGCCCCTTCCACCATCAGATTGCGCACCGCTACGAGCGGACGGGCGATCATGCGGATGATCAGCATCCCGACCGCAATGGCGAGCACCATGGCGACGATCACCATGCCGATCGTCAGTTTGTAGATAATGGAAGCGTCTTTGACCAGCTCGCTGACCGGAATCATGCCGACCAGCAGCCAGCCCGACCTATCGATCGGGTCGTACACGGCGAGAATGGAGTCTTTGTCCCGCGTCGTCTCGAAATTGCCCGACGGCTTCTCTTCGCCGGCAATACGGCTTTTCATATCGAGTATGTAGTCGCCCTCAATCTTGTCCAACTGCTCCGAGAAAATAAGTTTGTTGTCCGTGTTGACGATGCTCACATCGCTTCCTTCGCCAATGGACACGACGCCGAGCGCGTCTCTCAATGCGGCTACCTTGACTTCCATAACGAGGAGACCCTCGATGGTCGTCGTTTTGATGTTGCGCAGCACGCGCGCAACCGCGAACGTATTCGGGGATGTGATGTAGCCCGCTTTGCTGGACGGCAGGAATACCGCTTTGCCGTCCGCTTCGACGACCTTTTTGAACCAGTCGGACTTGAAAACTTCCTCCTTCAGCGTCGAGGAGGTGGTGTACGAGTCGGTGACGCCCGCGCTCATAGGCACGATGTTGATATCCGCCAGTTTGTTGTTCGTCAGCGTGTAGCTTTTCAGACGGTTGTTTATATTTTGTCCGACCTGCAGCTTGTCGAACTGGCTCAGCGATTTGTCCTTATATTTGCCGAGGTTTTCGGCTACCGCATCGTCGGACATGATCTGAACGCTCATGTTCTCGAGGCTTTCCAACAAGAAATCGACCTTGTCCGTCGCTTGCGAGATCGTCTGCTGCGAAGCGTCGGCGACCTTGTTCTTAATGACGCTTTTGGAAATCTGATAGGATAAAATGCCGACCACGAGCACTAACGACACGATGCTCACGAAAAAGATTAGGAGAAGCTTGGTGCCGACCGATTGGATCGGGTTTTGCGCTTTCAATTGTTGCCCCAGCTGCCGCATGTCGGTTGAGGACACGTTGTCTCTCGCCCTGCCCCATAGTCCGGACAGCCGCGAGAGCAATTTCGACAACGTCCCTTTCATAAAAATCCCACCTTCGCTATAGTCATCCTTGCCATAAACCAGTATTCGACAAGAAACTGCATACTCCTTTTCCAAAACGACAAATTTCGTAGAAAAAAGTTCCAATCCGTTCCGGGACAATTCGGGACTTCAAGCTGATAAGTGTGGAAGATGATGGATAACATCGGCGAAATACGGGTAATAGGACCTGATCGGATAGGCCCGGAATCGGAAAAAAGGGTGGTCTCGTCGTCGCTTTTGGCGGGAGGGGGCGAAAAAGCCGGGATGGACAAGTCTCATCGGGAGAACGTGGCGGAATCGGCGGAAGAACGGGCGGCAGCGAGCGTGCAGCGTGTGCAGCGCGCAAGGGGGAATGGCGGCGCAAAGCGGGCGCCGGCAACGCAAACAAGCCTTCGTACGCGAAGGCTTGTCGAAGCCGATTCCATAGAGCGAGCGGACTGGGCGGCGCCTACTAGGACTTCGCAGCTGCGCAAGCTTCCGGCGTGAAGGCGTGAAGGCCCGCTCTCGGTATGCCCGAAATCGTTGACTCTCCTTTATGCAAGCTCCCGGACGCGGAGTCAATCCTTGGCCAGAATATCCGCCATCCGGCCTGCCAGCGATTCGGCCGATTCGAGTCCCGCCCAGAACAAATCCATCTCCGTATCCAGTTCGTCCAGCTTGTCCAGATCGGCGAACAGCTCGTGGGCGAACAAACCGTTCTCGATGCGGCCGCCGGCGATGTTGAGCAGCGCGAGGCTGGCCGGGTCCCATACCGCCTCGTTCACGCCGGGAAGGCAGGACAGGAAGCCCGTCTCCGCCGCAATCCGCTTCTGCAGGGCCGGATCGAGCGCCAGCCGCAAAAAAGCCGCCGCCAGCTCGCGGTCCGGGCACTGCTCGGGCATCATGAAGGCGTTGGCGACAAGCAGCGTCGACGGAACCGGACCGAACGGCAGCGAGGCGATTTTGGCCTCGAAGGGAAGATGCTCGCTGCGCCAGCCGGCCATCTCGATCGTGGTCGTCATCACCATAGCGGCTTTGCCGCGCGGGAAGGCGTCGGCGTTGATGCGCGAGCGCCAGTTCTGGTAGAGCGTCGCGACCCGTTTGCGGTAGATAGCGTCGTGGAAAAAAGCGAGCGATTCCGCCAGCTCGGCCCGTTCGCGTTCGCCTACGCCGCCGAACTTCACCCCGTTTTGCAGCGCGACGACCGGCCAGCGGCTGAAATACGACGAGAGCGACAAACCGTAATAGTCGATCATGCCGTCGCCGTCGAGATCGACGGTCAATTGTCCGGCTGCTTCCAGCAGCTCTTCCTTCGTCCAGCCGGGCCGGGGCTCCGCTACGCCGAACCGGGCGAACAACTCCGGATTGTAGGCCAAATAGACCGGGGAGAAAGTTGCGGGAACGGCCAACTGCGCCCCGCTTTTGCGGAAAGGCTCGATGACGCGCGGGTACATGTCGCCGATCGTTTCGGCCATGATCGCGCTTAGATCGCAAAATGCGGCGGAACCGTCCGCCTCGGCGAAATTGCGGTCGGTGACGAGCACCAGATCCGGCCAAGGGCCGAGTTCCCCGCCCGCGCTCAGCGAGTCCCAGAAGTTCCAGCTCGGAAAGCTGAGCAGCTTGACGTCGACGTGGGGGTAGCTGTTCTGGAACGCCTCGATCATCAGGCCAAGGCAGTTATCGACAAAGTGCGAGGGGGAGGCGGCCAAGATGCGCAGTGTGCGCCGTTCACCGGTCGGAATGACGAGGTCCGGCGCGACGATCGTGCCTTGTCCGACTTTTTTGACGATAAGCCCTTCCTTTTGGAGCTGCTCCAAAGATTTGCGCACCGAGGTGCGGCTCAGGCCGTAATATTTGCACAGCTCGTTCTCCGAGAGCAAGTATTGACCCGGCTTGATAAAGCCCGACATAATCTGCTCGCGAAGAATATGCGCCAGGCGAGAGTAGCGGAATTCGTTGTCGCGTCTCATGCATACCTTCCGTTCTCGTCGTTTTTTTACCAATTATAACGGAAAACGAGGCAATCGAGAAGCGGAATGCGAAATGTCTCTTTATGAAGCGGCCCAGGTGTGATACAACTAAGATGCAGGTTCGGGCGAAGCGGGACGAGTAAAGAAAGCTAACGAAAAAAAAGCTAACTCCGATCGTAAGAAAGATCAACATTTCCCCGTCCAACCTTGGTATAGTTAAAAGGAAAGCTGCGGGCTCATCAAGCGCCCGCGCGAGTCGAAGGGAGAGAGCGGTTTTGGTACTGGATCGGCTGGGGATATTGACGGATGAGGTGTATCCGGATCAATTCGTAAAATCGTTGGACTGGATCGTGGAGCAAGGACTCAAACACATTGAATTGCGCGTCGTAGACGGCGTCAACATCGCGAATATGACGGACGAGCAAGTGGACAAGGTGCGCGCGGAGGTCGAAGCGAGAGGGCTGTCGGTAACCGCTGTGGCTTCGCCGGTCTACAAATGCGCGCTAGACCCGAACCGGCCGGTCGCATCGGGCGACGTGTTCGGACAGGCCGAGGAGAGCGTCGAGGCGCATCACGAGAAGCTGGAGCGCGTCATCGCGATCACGAAGCGGCTCGGAGCCAAAAACATCCGTATTTTTTCCTTCTGGCGGGAAACCGAGCCGGAGTTGCATTTTGAAGAAATCGTCAAGCATTTGAAGAAGGCGGCGGCGATTGCCGAGCGTGAGGGTGTCATTCTGCTTCAGGAAAACGAACCGGCCTGCAACGGCGGATTTGCCGAAGAAATTGGCAAAATCGTGCGCGCGGTCGATTCACCGGCAATGAAGGCGCTGTGGGATCCAGGCAACGAGGCATATGGCGGCAGACCGGCATTTCCGGAAGGATACGGGTTCGTCAAAGACGTTCTTGCACACGTTCACATTAAAGATGCCTATGTGCTGCCCGACGGTTCCTCGCGCTGCGTGCCGGTCGGTTCCGGCAATGTGCCGTTTATCGCCCAGCTGCGCGCTCTGCAGGAAGACGGCTACGACGGCCTCTTTACGATCGAGACGCACTATAAGCCGGAAGGCGGCACGAAGGAGGCGGGCTCGCGGATGACGCTGGACGCGCTGCGCGTGCTCGTACGGGAAGCGGGGGAGCGGGCGTGAAGACTTGGGGATTCGGCATTATCGGCACTGGCTCGATCGCCGATTTTCACGCCGCAGCGATCAAGGAACTGGAGCGCGGCAAGCTGGTTGCCGTCGCCAACCGGACGGAGGAGCGCGCCAAGGCGTTCGCCGATAAGGAAGGCTGCGGCTATGCGACCGATTACAAGGAGCTGCTCGCGAACCCGGAGATCGACATCGTCTGCGTCACCACCTCGAGCGGCAGCCATGCCCCGATCGGCCTGGACGTGCTTCGCGCGGGCAAACATCTGATCGTGGAGAAGCCGATCGCGATGACGACGCAGCAATCGCTGGAACTGATCCGGGCGGCGAAGGACAACGGCGTGACGCTTTCGGTCATCTCGCAGCGCCGCTTCGAGGCCCAGCATGTCGCCGTGCGCCGGGTGCTGGACAGCGGAGCCCTCGGCAAGCTGCTGCTTGTAGAAGTTTCGCTGCCGTTCTTCCGTGCGCAGTCGTACTACGACAGCGCCGAGTGGCGCGGCACGATCGATCAGGACGGCGGGGCGCTGATGAATCAGGGCATCCACTCCATCGATCTGCTGCTCTGGTTCGGCGGTCTGGTCGATACAGTGTACGGCAAGACGGCGACGAATACGCATCGCATGGAAGCGGAAGATCTGGGGCTTGCGCTGCTGACGTTCAAGAGCGGGGCATTCGGCACGATTATGGCGTCGACCAGCATTCAGCCCGGCTTTGCCACCGTGATGAATCTGTACGGAGAAAACGGCACGATCAAGCTGGAAGGGTCCGATATTACGCACTGGACCGTTCCGGGCGTGGAGAAGCCTGATCTTGGCAGCAATACGAGCTACGGCGGCGTCTCCGATCCACGCAGCATTTCCCACGTCAACCACCGCGTTCAGATGGAGAACGTCATCGCTGCCATCGAAACGGGCGAGAAGCTTTATTTGGAAGGTATTGACGGCCTCCGCGCGGTTCAGCTTGTCGAGGCGATCTACGAGTCGTCCGCGAAAGGAGTACCGATTAAGTTAGAAGAGGTGTCCGGATGAGCGAAGCAGTCGAACTGCTGCTTGGGACCGCAAAGATCGACATTACCCCGGAGCAGCCGGTGCCGCTGGCGGGCTTCGGGCATCGGAAAGGACCGTTCGAAGGGATCAACCGGCGGCTCTTCGTCCGCGTCAACGTGTTTGAGCAAGGGGAAGGAGCGGCCCGCCGCAGGGTGCTGATCGCCCAGGGCGACATCATCTGGTGGGGCAGCGAGCGGATGGAGGGTATCCGCCTCGCGCTTGGCGAACGATTCGGCATCGGGGCGTCGGATATTATTCTGAGCGCCCAGCATACGCATGGCGGTCCGCAAACGACCACCTTGTTTTGCGATACGCTCGGTTTGCCGGACAGCGCTTATCTGGAGCGGCTGGACGGGCTGCTGCTGCGCGGCGTGGAGGAGGCGGTCGCCGGACTGGAGCCGGTGACGGCCGAGCGCGGCGTCGGCGAATGCCGGATCGGCATCAACCGCCGCAAATTCGTCGGGGGCGTCATGGCGATGGCTCCGAACTTCGACGGCTTGTTCGACCCGGCGGTCAACGTCGTCCGTTTCCGACGCGGAGACGGCTCGGCCAAGGCGGTCTTCGTTCATTATGCGTGCCACCCGACGACTACCAATACGAACTTCGTCACGTCGGAGTATCCCGGCGCGGCGGCCGAACGGCTGGAAGCGACGCTCGGCTGCGGCACGGTCGTCTCGTTCCTGCAGGGCTGCACGGGCAATATACGTCCGGCCTTGCACCGAGAAAACAAGTTCTATGCCGGCAGCGAGCGCGACGTGGCCCGGCTCGGCCGGGCGCTGGCCAATGAGGTCGAGCGTGTACTCGCCATGCCGATGCAGCCTCTGGCTGCAGCTCCGGTAACCGGCCGGCGAATCGTGGCGCAGCTGCCGTTCCAGACGGTGCCGACGCAAGCCGAGATCGATGGGGCGATTGCCCAGGGCGGCGTCCGGGCGGAATGGGGCGAGAAGCTGAGGAGCCCATCCGGCAAGCTGGGGACACATATTCCGTTTGAGCTTACGTTTATCCGGTTGGCGGAACAATTGTCGTTTCTGGCCATGGACGGGGAAGTCGTGCTCGAATACGGTGATTACATCAAGCGGCTTGCCGGCAACCGCACGCTTCCGATGGGGTACAGCAACGGGATGGTCGGTTATGTGCCGACCGCCGCGCAAATAGCCGAGGGCGGCTACGAAGGGAAAGAGTCGGCTGTCTATTTCGCTTTGCCCGCGGCGTTCGCGCCGGAAACAGAGATTATCATCAGACAAGCGATCGAAGAATTGATTCGAGAGGAAGATTGACATGAGCTTGCAGCCACAACCGATCAAAGCGGAATCAGTAGACAATTTGAAGGTAAACGTATACGCGAACCGGCAGGATTTGGGCACGTCGGCGGGCCGCGCGGCGGCAGCCACGATCAAGGAGCTGCTTGGCACGCGGGACCGGCTGCGGATTATTTTTGCCGCCGCCCCTTCGCAGAACGAATTTCTGGAGACGCTGGCCGCCGACCCGGACATCGACTGGTCGCGCATCACCGCCTTCCATATGGACGAATATATCGGCTTGCCGAACGACGCGCCGCAGAAGTTCAGCCGGTTTCTGTGCGAGCGCCTGTTCGACAAAGTAAAGCCGGGGCAGGTGAACCTGATCGACAGCTCGACCACGATCGAGGAGGAATGCCGCCGGTACGGCGAGCTGCTTCGCGAAGCTCCGATCGATATCGTATGCCTCGGCATCGGCGAGAACGGACATATCGCGTTTAACGATCCGCCTGTTGCCGATTTTGCCGATCCGTATACGATCAAGGCGGTGGAGCTCGATGACGCTTGCCGTCAGCAGCAAGTGAACGACGGTTGCTTCCCGACGTTCGACGACGTTCCGACCCATGCGCTGACGCTGACGATACCGACGATGATGTCTGCATCCTACTTGTACTGTATGGTGCCGGGACCGACGAAGCGCAACGCGGTACAGCGCACCCTGAACGGAACGATAACGACGGAATGCCCGTCCACCGTGCTGCGCCGCCACCCGGCATGCACCTTGTACGTGGACCGCGATTCCTATGGAGCGTGAAACGATGAGCGGGAACGAAGCAGACAATCGGACGACGGTGCTGGAAGGCATTCATTATGCGACCGGCCGGGCCGTGAGGATCGCCGTAACCGGCGGCCGCATAGCCGCGGTGGAACCGCTTACGGCTGGAGACGGGGACAAAGCCGGGGCGCTCCCTTTTATCGCCCCCGGACTCGTCGATTTGCAGATTAACGGCTACGACGGCGACGATTTCAACACGCTGCCGTTTACGGCGGAGATGGTCGTCAAGGCGAGCCGCGCGCTGTGGCGCGAGGGCGTCACGTCCTACTATCCGACGATCATTACGAACTCGCCGGAGGCGATCGAGGAAGCGGCCGGAATCATCGCGCAGGCTTGCGATAGCGACGCCCGTACGAACCGCTCGATCGCAGGCATTCACGTGGAAGGTCCGTTCATCTCCCCCGAGGACGGAGCGAGAGGCGCGCATAGCGCCGCTTACGTACGCGCCCCGGACTGGGATATGTTCGAGCGGTGGCAGCGCGCCGCCGGCGGGCGCATCCGCATTCTCACACTGTCGCCGGAATGGCCGAACAGCGCGGAATTTATCGCCAAATGCAGCGCCAGCGGCGTGACGGTGTCGATCGGCCATACGGCCGCCACGCCGGAGCAAATCCGCGAGGCGGTGCGGGCAGGCGCGCGCATGTCGACGCATTTGGGCAACGGCGCGCATCTCACGATGCCCCGCCACCCGAACTACATCTGGGAGCAGCTGGCGCAGGACGACCTGTGGTCGTGCGTGATCGCCGACGGTTTCCACTTGCCGGAAGCGGTGTTGAAGGTCATTTTCAAGACGAAAGGCGCGCAGGCGCTGATGGTAAGCGACGCGGTGTACTTGTGCGGCATGCCGTCCGGCGAATATACGACGCATGTCGGCGGCAAGGTCGTGCTGACCGAAGAGGGCCGGCTTTCGCTGGCCAGCAATCCGAAGATACTGGCCGGCTCCGCGCAAATGCTGCTCTGGGGCATCGAGCACGTCGTCCGCACCGGGCTGGCCGGCTTGGCCGACGCCTGGGAGATGTCGTCGGTGCGTCCTGCCGGCTTCATGAAGCTGGACGCCGGCTCGGGATTGACGGCCGGGGCGCCGGCCGACATCGTCCTGTTCGACCGGCAGGGAGACCGGATCCGGCCGCTGCAAACGTATAAGGACGGCGAGCTCGTATACGAACTGGAGGAGAAGCGGGGATGAAATTAGCGGCATTCAGCGGCGTTTTGATCGACCACAGCATTCAGGAAGCGATGCATCTGACCAAAAAAATCGGTTTCGACGGCATTGAGATTGCGGCCCGCGAACCGCATTTGTCGGCGACGACAAGCGCGGCCCGCATCAAGGAAATGCGCGCGGTAGCCGACGGCATCGGGCTGGAAATTCCGGTCATTGCCGGCTACATGGGCGGCTTCTCCACCGGAAGCGACAAGGATAGCGAGCAGGCGTTCAGCGACTTCCAGCGCATCCTGGAGGCGTCCGGCACGCTGGGCGCAGACTTCATCCGCGTCAATGCGGGAGGTCCGAACGCTTTTCTGGCCCAGAACTACCACTACGAAAAAGCGGCTTTCTGGCTGCGCAAATGCGCGGTGGAAGCGGCCAAGCTGAATAAAAGCATCGTGCTGGAAATTCATAACGTCTCGCTGGCCGAGTCGGTCGAGTCCGGCTTGCGTTTGGTGGAGCTCGTCGGCGAGAGCAATATCGGCCTGATCCACGACGCGGGCAACATGTACATTACCGACACCGACTACGGGCGCGATTCCGTAATCGGTCTCGGCAAGCGGATGTTCCACGTCCACGTGAAGGACGAGAAGCGAGTAGCCGAAACGGGCGCGCCGGGCACATTCGCGAACTTGACGAAGCACGGGAACGAGAAGTTTCTGCAATGCCGCTTGGGCGAAGGTGGAGCCGACCATCAGCCGTTGTTTGACGCGCTGAAGGAAACCGGGTATAACGGCTGGATTACGCTGGAATGCCATGCGCCTTTCCCGGCTGTCGAACGGCTGGAGCATGATTTGAGCAAAGTGAAGCAAATGCTCGGCCTGGCATAATAGCATAAAGTCCGAAGAAGCGGAATCGCCGCCGGTACTACCGATCACCTGACGGGGATACGGAGTTCCGGCAGGCGGTTTCCGCTTTTTTTGGCATGCATGGAGGGGAACGGACCGGAAACTTTGGTACAATGAAGGAAAAGGTCGACAAATCGGCCGTCGAACGGAGGAACGAGGATGATGGATCAGCCTCCTCCCAGATACAGCGGCTCGAATTATTTCCGAGCCGGAGAACTGTTCAGCATCGTCCGATATCACGAGCCCATGAAGGAACATCGCATCTATCACTCCCACGATTTCGTGGAAATTTGCTATGTCGCGGGCGGCAACGGGTACCATATTTTGGACGGAAAGGAGCACCGTGTCGCTCGCGGCGACTTGTTCGTCATCAACTACGAGGTGTCCCATGCGTTCTATCGCGAGAGCGCCGACAACAGCCTGGTGCTGTACAATATATTGTTCAAGCCCGGATTCATCGACGAATCCTTGATCGACTTCAACGACTTCGACAGTCTTTCTTTGTCGTACTTGTTCAACGGGCTTCTGGAGAAGCCGATTCATCCGAAGCTCAGCTTGCCGTATGAAGAGGTACAGCAATTCGAGGCATTGATTGACAACATCTATGCGGAGTATACCGGGCGGAAATCTGGATATATTTCAATCATACGCGCCTATGTCATCGAGTTTATTATCCATATGATGCGCTGCATGGACCGCAGCCCGGACAACCGGGAGATGGGCCGTCGGCTCGACGCCATCCACGCGGCGATGAACGAGCTGAAGCAAAACTATGCCCGGCCGTTCCATCTGGGGAGTCTCGCTTCCAAATCGTTTTTCAGCAAAAATTACTTCTGCAAGCTGTTCAAAGAAACGGCCGGCATGACCGTAACCGACTATGTGCAGAAGCTGAGAATCGAAGAAGCGTGCAGAAGGATGGAGGACCCTTACGCGAAAATGACGGACATCTCCGCGTCGGTCGGGTTTGCCGATTATAAATCCTTTTATTCGGCATTTACGAAGCGGGTCGGCATGCCGCCGAGCGAATACCGGAAACGGCTGGAGCAATCGGCGCTCCGTACGTAACCGAAGCGAACGGGAAAGGAATATGGACCATCTATCCGAGAACATCCGCCATGTGCATCTCGACCTGCGGACGTTATCCTAATGTTGTTGATTAAGGAGCGAAGGGATGGTTGAGATGGACGTGGAACGCACCGAATGGATCATTGAAGATTTGCGCGTCAACGGGATTGGACAGCCGATGGGCGCAGACGGCGATTCGATCGCTTTCTCGTGGAAGCTGAGCGGGGGGCGCCGGGGAATTTCGCAGGCCGGATACCGGATTCTCGTCTCCGCCGAAAGGCAGGAGGCCGGCCGGCTTCAAGGCGAAATATGGGACAGCGGGTACAAAGAAGGCCATCCGCTATTCGTGCCGTACGAAGGGATGCCTCTCGGCGGACAGAGACGATATTGGTGGAAAGCGATCGTACGGGACGACGAGGGCGGCTTAACCGAATCGGAATCCGTCCGCTTCGATACGGGGTTGTTCCCGGAGCAATGGAAGGCGATGTGGATCTGGAAGCCCGGCGACGTCCGTACGAACGATTTCGCCTACTTCCGCAAAACGTTTCGCGCGGATCGGGAAATCGGGCTCGCCAAGCTGTTCGTATCGGCCCATCACGTGCTGGAGCTGTTCGTTAACGGGCGGAGAGTGACCGGGTACGGCTCGCCGGCGCCGACCAATCCGGAGGAGACCAAATATTACTTGGCCTACGACGTAACGGAGCTGCTGCGCACGGGGGACAACTGTCTGGCTGCCATCGTCCACTATCTCGGCGGAGACGGGCAAAACTACGTGAACGGGTACCCCGGCTTATTATTGCAGGGTCATATCGAGTATGCGGATCGTACCTCGACATCCGTCGTGACGGACGAATCGTGGGATTGTTTGGCCGTGATTCCCCATCGTGCGGGCACCCCCTATCAGCAAAACCGCCGGATCACGGCGGTAGAGGCCTACGATGCGCGCCTGGCGGACGAGCGCTGGACAAGGAGCGAATACGAGGGCCGCTGCACGAAAGCCGTTCCGGCCCTTCAGAACGGGGAATGCCGCTGGCCGATGAAGTGGCAAGCCGTTCCCGAAGGTAACGTTGACGAGATCATCGTTCCCGTGCCGAAGGACGTACAGGAAATCGGGTGTCAGGTGTTCGATGCGGGCAAAATCGTCTCGGGCTGGCCCCGTCTGACGGTCAAAGGATTTGCCGGGGCGACAGTCCGCATGCGCTACTCCGAAGATTTGGACGAGCGGGGATACGTCAAGCACAACGTATGCAACGAAACGTCGGAGCATTATTATGACGAATATACGATGACCGGCGCGGAGATTGAAATATGGGAGCCGAGCTTGTCCTTCAAAGCATTTCGTTATGTGGAAGTGACAGGCTTCCAGGAGCTTCTCGGAGAAGGCGGCGTTCAGATCGTGTCCGCCCATACGGCGCTTCCCCGGACTGGGGATTTCCGCTCGTCTTCCGAATTGCTGAACGACTTGTACGAGGCATGTGTCCAGACGCAAAAGAACAACGCCCTCGGGCAACTCGTCGACTGCCCGCACCGCGAACAGGCTCAATATTTGGCCGACTCCGATCTGCAGGCCGAACTGCTGCTGAATCAGTTCGATTCCGCGGCGATCGTGGAGAAGGTGCTGGCCGACTTCACAGACGGCCAATTGGCCGACGGCACGTTCCCGTTCGTCTATCCGTCCAATTTTGAGCATCACGATTTCCATATCCGTATACCGGAATGGGATCTGCATTTCCCCACGCTGCTGCACAAATTGTACCGGCATACGGGCGATACGAGGCTGCTGCAGCGCTTTTACGGGCCTGCGCGGCGGATGGCGCTGCATTATACCGGCCTTGCGGACGCAGGGACGGGGCTCGTCCCGAGAAGCCGGATCAAGAAGCCGCGGCATTGGCATATCAGCGATCACCCTTACCCGGAAATCGACCATAGCGGCGAATATTTGACCGTCCAGAACATGAAGCTTGCGCATGACCTGAACCTGATGGCCGAGATGGCCGACGCAATGGGCGACGGAGCAGAGGCGGCGCTGATGGATTCGCATTCGCGGGCGCTGAAGGGCGCGATTTTGACTCATTTGTACGATGCCGGCAACCGACGGTTCCGGGACTGCTACGGGTCCGAGAATAGTCATCAAGGGACGAACGCCGTCGCCCTGCATTACGGTTTCGTTCCGCCCGAGCACAAGGAACAAGCGCTGGAGACGGTGGCGGCCCAGGGTTTGCAGACGAAGACGCTGCTGTCTCTCGACTTGCTGCATGTGCTGTTTCGGCAAGGCAAGGCCGAGGAGGGGTACCAGCTTCTGACCAAAACCGATTTCCCCGGCTGGGGGTATATGATCCGCCAAGGCTCCCGGACCATATGGGAAGGCTTTCGCGATATCGAATCCCACTGCCACGCATGGAACGCCTATCCCGCAAAAATGATGGTCGAGTACTTGGCCGGCATTCAGCTGGCGGAGACCGGATGGAGGCGAATCCGGATCAAGCCGTTCGTGCCGGAAAACCTCGATCGCGCCGAAGGCTCCGTCACGACCCCGCGCGGCAAAGTCAAGGTCCGCTGGGAGAAGGGGGCCGGGGGCGCGGAGCTGAAGCTGAACGTGGAGATTCCCGTCGGATCGGCGGCGTCCGTCTGGATTCCGTCGCACCATCCCGGCGCCTTGACCGTATCGGAATCGGGCATGCCCGTATGGACCCGAGGCGCTTGCGTCCCGGACGGGCAGCGGGCTTCGGCAAATGAGGCGTCCGTCTCCCGCAGGTCGAGCGCGGCAGGGATAGACAGCGTGGAAGCCGTCCAGGGAGCGGTCGTCATTCATGTCCGTCCGGGCCGCTACGTCTTTGAAAGCCGGCACGCCTAACCAGTCTATTCCCGATTGCCTCATTTCTTTCGGAGCGCCCGTTATGGTATAGTTTTTAACATAAGGGATGAATGACTGAAATGAGGGACTTGAATCTATGAATTCGACGTTTGAATCGCTCGGCATCGGCTTAGTGCTGTGCGAGACGCTTGCCCGGCACGGGATATCCGAGCCGTCGCCGATCCAGAGAGAGGCCATTCCGGCCGCCTTGGGAGGAGCCGATCTACTCGCCCAATCGCAGACCGGAACGGGCAAGACGCTGGCCTATTTGCTGCCTATATTGGAGCGCATCGATCCGGCGTCCAAGGAGCTGCAGGCAGTCGTGCTGGCGCCAACCCGCGAGCTGGGCGTGCAGATTGCCTCCGAGATCGAGAAGATCGGCGGTCCGGCAGGCATTCGCGGACAAGCGCTGATCGGCGGGGCGGCCATCAGCCGGCAGATCGACCGGCTGAAGCTGCACCCGCATATCGTCGTCGGCACGCCGGGACGGGTCGCCGAGCTGCTGCGGCTGCGCAAGGTGAAGCTGCACCGCGTCCGCACGATCGTCATCGACGAGGCGGATCAGATGTTTGCGCTCGGCAGCGCCAAGGAAGCGGAGGAAATCGTCGAAGGCGCGCTGCGCGACCGCCAGCTGCTGTTTTTCTCCGCCACTCTGCCGCCGGAGGTGCGCCGGATGGCCGGCAGATGGATGCGCGCGCCGAAGGAAATCGAGATCGATCCGGGCCAGCGTACGGCCGGCGGCATCGAGCATCTCGTCTTCGTCTGCGAAGAGCGCGAACGGATCGATACGCTGCGCAGACTGGTCCGGCTGTACGAGCCGAAGTCGGCGCTTGCCTTCGTGAACGACCTCGACGTCATTGCCGAAGTCGCCGCCAAGCTTCAGCATGCCGGGCTGTCGGCGGATGCGCTGTACGGCGATGCGCCCAAGCAGGAACGGACCACGCTGCTGAACCGGTTCCGCACGGGACGGTTGAGCACGCTGATCGCCACCGATGTCGCGGCCCGCGGGCTGGATATCGAAGGACTAACGCATGTGTTCCATCTGCAGCCGGCGCTCGACGCCGACCATTACGTGCACCGGGCGGGCCGGACCGGACGGATGGGCCGCAGCGGATGGTCGATCTCGATCGTGACGGAGCACGAGCTGTTCATCATCCGCAAGTTCGAGAAGCAGCTCGGCATCGTCATTCATCAGAAGGCGATGTTCAAAGGCAAGATCGTCGAACCCGATCAGGTTCGCGGCGCGGCAGCGCGTACGGCCGGACGAACGACGGGCGGCGGCAAGCCGGAAGCGAGCAAACCCGTGACCGCTAAAGGAGCGGCAGCGACCGGCAAGCCGGGGGCGAGCAAACCCGCCGAGGCTTCCGTGAGGGCCGCGCAAGAAGAAGGCGCGCCACGCCGTTCCGGTTCCGGGGAGCTTCCGCCGCTTCGTTCGCGTACGGGCGGCTTTCGGACGCTCGGAGCGGCCAGCCTGCGCAACGAGAGAGAGCTCGATCGGCCGGCGGCCCCGCCTCAGCCGGCCAAGCGTCCGGCCGGCAAGCCGAAGGCCGCGCGGGAAGCCGACCGCAAGAACAAGGGCGCTCCGCGCTGGCTAAAGGAGAAGCGCGAGCAAGGGCAGAACGGCCCCGGCGCACAATAACCGGGCAGGACAGAGAACGGTCAAAGTCATCATATAGAATCCCAGGGGAGAGGGACACCGTTGCTGCGTAAAACGATGATAGGGTTGGCCGTACTGCTGCTGGCCATCGTTGTGCTGTGCGGCGCGGCGATCATGTACGTCAAGCCGACGGAAGCGCTGAACCTGGACTACGAACAGGTGCCCGTCGCGCAAAAGGCGCTGGAGATGATCAAAGCCCGCAAGCTGGAGGTGCGGCTGAGCGAGCGGGATTTGAACGACATTCTGAAGAAACAGCTGGCGGCCCGCGCCAAGATCGGTCCGAACGCAACGATCGAGGGAGCGCGGTTCGAGCAGCGCGGCAGCCGCTTGACCGCTTATGTGAATATAAGGACGGTCGGCGGCATCGCCGTAGGCGGAGCGATCGATTTCACGCTGGAGTGGAAATCACCGGAGCTGATCGTCCGCCCGACGGAGCCGCGCATCCGCGGCCTGAGCGTTCCGGATGCCTGGTTGCCGCTCGAGCCGATCGTGATCCGTGCGGACGAGCTGCTGCCGCCGCTCGTGACGATCAAAGACGTTCGGTTCGAGGACGCCGGCATTACGATTGCCTTCAAGCTGGAATAAGAACAGCCCGCAAGCCAAGCAAGCCCCCGCCGCGCCGGTTAGACACCGGAGCGACAGGGGCTTGCTTGCATGGGGGGTCTTGCCGCAATACCGTTGTGAAGCTAGGTTTACTTGACCAGACCGGCTGCTTTAATCTGCTCCGCGTAAGCGTCGAACAGCTTGCTGCCGCTATACTTGCCCATCAGCTCTTCGCGATAGGCCGGCCAGTTTTTGCCTGATTTTTCCTCGAACACCGCTTTGGCTTGAAGCTCGCGCTGCCGTTTGCGGAAGGCGGCGAGATCGAAGCCGGCGGGAGGCGTCAGACTGGTGCCAAGGAAAGGAGCGCTCGGAATCGAGGCGAGCGTCTTCAGAATGGCGCGGTCCCGGTCCGTCTGCCGCGGGTCGATGACGTTCAGGCCGAAGACGGACGGCGTCTCCGGGGTGAAGAAATCCCAGATGGTCAGCCAGTCGCCCTTCTTGACGATGTCTGCCTGGATGACGTCCGGCTTGAGCGTGATGGTCTTGCCTTCGCGCGTATAATGCTTGCCTTCCTGGCCGTAATGAGTGAGCAGGTAGCCTTCCTCCCCGGCCAGCCAATCGAGAATTTCCGTAATCCGCTTCACTTTCTCCGGCTGCTTCTCCACGATGTTCTTATGGAACAGGAACGGGTTTGCCGGTGCGATGCCGGATTGAAGCGGCGCGTCGCCGAACGGCGTGAACGGCACCCAATCGGCGTTCGGCAGAATCGCTTTCGTCTTGCTTTGCAGACTTTGCGGATTGGAATCGAGGGCGAAATCCTTCGTCGTCCCGAGCACGACGCCGACTTTGCCTTGAGCCGCCTTGTCGACGTGCTGCATCGATTTGTTCAGGAACCAGTCCGGATCGACCACGCCTTCTCCGATCGCTTTCGCGATATCGCTCAACACGCCTTCCATGCGCGGATCGGTCTGCATATCCTTGAACTGGCCGTTTTCCAGGAACGTCGCGAAAATAAGCCCGTTTTTGCGGTATTCCGGCCAATCCAGCCCGATGCCGTCGCCGCCCGCCGCCAGAGAGAAGCCGTACGTATCCTTCTTGCCGTTGCCGTCCGGATCGTTGTTCGTGAACGCCCGCAAAGCCTGCATATAGTCGTCGTACGTCTTCGGTACCGGGAGACCGAGCTTGTCCAGCCAGTCTTTGCGGATATACCAAGCGCGGTAAATTTCCTTGCTGTAAGGAATCGGCGCCCGCACGAACTGGCTATGGATTTGGTAACGCTGAAGCGTCGTTTCGTCCACCCAATATTTAAAATAATTGGGCATCGCCTGAGGCGTGACGAACTTGCTCATGTCGCCGAGCAGGCCGTCCAAGGCGTATTTGGAGCCTCCGTCGCCGTTGGTGTCCCGCCACATGTCCGGGGGATCGTTGGACGTCAAATACGCGTTGATCTTTTTGGTGTAATCGTCACCGATCGGCATGTACTCGATCTGCAGCTTCACATTAAATTTCTTCTCGATTGCCTGTTTGACGAAGTCGTCCTGCTCGGGCGGCAGCAAGGCGCTTCCCGGCCCGTCGATGAACAGCCGCAGAGGCAGCTTCTCTTTGGCCGCGGATTCTGCCGGCTTAGCCGGGTCCGCGCTCTTCGTCGATCCGTTGCCCTCTTTAGCCGAACAAGCGGCCAGCATGGCGCCGGCGAGCAGGAGAGCGGTTCCGGTTTTCCAGGTTCGTTTCATCCGTCGTTCAACCTCCCTTTTGTAGTCGACCCTGTTGCCCCGATGTTGCCTCGATAGCGACCGGTTCGGGTTCGCTTGCCGGTATCGTAACGCGAGATGCCGTTTAATGGATATAGAGCGTTTTTGCGGCGTTCGCCTTTTATGGAAAGCGCGCCGGAGGCGGAAATGGTCCGTTTTTGCGGAATGAATCATTTTTGGAACGTGCCGGAGGCGGCTTGACGCGCCGCCGTATATGCGAAATAATAACGGTAATTAAACGCCCGCGCAAGGTGGAAGCGGTTTCATAATCAGACGGCACGTTCGTAAGCAGGAGGGGAGCAAGGTGAGAAAAAACTGGTTTTACCGCATGCTGTTGTCTTACCTGCCTGTTTTTCTGGCCGTCTGTGTGACGTTGCTGCTTATCACGTTTATCAGCGTCCGGCAGCTGTCGGAGCGTTCGGCCGTCAAGTCGAGCGAGGCGGTAACCAAAAACGCTGTTCAACTCGTCGAGCAGTCGCTTCGCAACATCGAGAATACGCTGTATGCGACTGTTCTCGCCGATCCGCGCCTGACCGCATTCTACGGAGACGCCCAGCCAGATTCCCATAAAAATACCTATGCGGCCGCCAAGGCGCTGGAAGAGTTGGAATACCGGCTGCCGCTCTTGCATTCGGCTTATTTGTACCGGCCGCAGGACGGAACCGTGCTGGGGTCGACGAGCATTGCCGAAATTGAAAATGCGACCGATCAAGCATTTATTTTGGCCAAAATGTCCTCGGATATTCGCTACGCTTGGGGCGATCTCCGCCCGCTTGCGGCTCCAAGAGGAAACGGAGAGGGCAGCCGGGATGTCATATCGCTGGTGAAAATCGCCGACCTGCGCACGAACGGTCTCATTGTGGTCAACGTAAACGTGGACGCGTTGCGTACGTTTCTCGTCCAATCGACCGATACGTCCAGCGCCTACCTGGAGCTGACCGATGCTGCGGGCGTCCGGATCGTCTCGACGATCGCGTCCGACGGTCCGGCGGCCAAGCAGGAACGCAACAAGCTGGCCGCTGCGGCTATGCCCTACACCGGCTGGCACGTTGAAGGCGGCATGCTGCAGCCCGGCCTATTCGGCTGGGTATCTCCTATCCTGTACGGCTCCGTCTCGCTGGGGGCGTTATGCATGGCGCTCGGCTTGGCGTGGATCGTTTACGTAACGCGCAGGCATTACCGTCCGGTGGAATCGCTGCTGAGACAGGTCGGTGCCTTGACATTGAAAAAAACACCCGCCGCCGATACGGAGACGCGCGACGAGTTCAAGACGATCGGCTTGGCTTTGGACAACTTGTGGGACCAATCGAACCGGTTGAGCCGGGAAAACGAGGAGAATCGTTCGTTCAAGCGGGCTCATCATTTCCGCAGGCTGGCCGAAGGGCGGATGGACCCGCAATCCAAGGAAGCGCGGAGGGAAGCGGAGCTGCTCGGCTTGAAGCTGGATGGCGGTCCCGCCTCCGCGGCGATTGTGGAAATCGACCGCTATTACGCCGATGTATGCGGCCGTTTTACCGACCGCGACCGTCAACTGCTGAAGTATGCGCTCTATTCCGCAATGCGGGAAACTATGGCGGCGGCTTGTGTCAACGTATGGGCCGACTGGCTCGGGGAGCATCAGTTGGGCATCATTGCCGCCCATGGGGACAAGCACGGGGCGGAACGCGGGATTGAAGAAGCGCTGGAACGGCTGCGCGGTTGGGCGGACGGCCAATTGCCGTTTACGGTGACGACCGGGCTGGGCACGCCTGTTCCGCATAGCGACCGGATCGATTTGTCCTTTCAGGCGGCCCGCTCGGCGCTCGCCTACAAGGTGCCGCTCGGCCGCAACCGACTGATCCGGTTCGCCGACTTGCCGGGGGAAAGCCAGCCGGGCGTGGCGCGGGAACTGCAGCGCATCAAGGAGCTGAGCCGGATGTTCCGGCTCGGCGAGCCCGGTTGGACGGCGGAGTGGACGGCGCTGCTGGAGTCGCTTCATAGCGGCGGCTTCACCGCCGAACAAATCCGGCACCTGCTGTTCGTGCTGTTGTTTCATGTCCAGCGCGAGCTGATCGAGCTGCCCGCCGAGCTGCAATCGGCTTGGCTGGCGGCAAGCTCCCACCTCGAGGACGCGCTTCGCGAGGGCGAGACGCTGGAAGAGATCGGAGAAGCGTTTGCCGCCGTATTCGCTTCGGTGGAGGAACGGCTGCGCGAGTGGCGCGAGTCGAAGCAGAGCCACAGCGTCCTTCAGGAGGTAAAACGGTACATCGACGAGCATTATGCCGATCCCGGCTTGTCCCAGACGATGCTGGCCGAGGCGTTCCGGCTGCATCCGACGTCGATCAGCCGCTTGTTTAAGGAGGAGTTCGGGGTCAAGTTTGTCGAATACGTCAACTCCGTCCGTCTGGATCGGGCAACCGAGCTCATGGAGACTACGGACCTGCCCGTACATGAAATCGCTCAGGCAGCAGGCTTCACGCATAGCCAGACGTTTATTAAAATGTTCAAAAAAAGCACCGGCTTTACGCCCGGCTCTTACCGGAAGGGGAAACCGGAAACCGGCTGACCGCACCCGGTTCTCGCGTTTCCCTTTTCGACCATCCGGGGTAGGGCGAACGATGGGCGGGCGCAGCCCGTGCGCAATCGGTCTGCAGCAGGAGGCAAAGCCTTCCCGTTTCTGTTACACTGAGTGACGGATTGCCGCGTTCCCGGCAATAATTCGTTACGGAATACGGAGGTTCATCCCATGCCTGCCATTAGCCATTACGCGCTCCCTGCGGTGCTGATCGCTTGGATCATCTACCGGCGCACCCGCAGAAGCATCGGTTTTCAAAAGTTGTCCGTCCGCCGCATGAAGGTGCGGCTCGGATTTTTCGGGCTTGCCGCCGTCATGCTACTCCTGCTTGCCTTCCAGCATCCGGTCATGCTTGTCGGATACGCCGTCGGCATCGCCGGTGGACTCGTGCTCGCTTATTACGCTACCCGCCATTTGCTGACCGAGGTCCGCGATGACGGTTTGTATTACCGCACCCATATCTGGATCGAGGCGACCGTTCTCGCCTTATTCCTGGGCCGCATCGCTTATCGTCTGATCGAAGCGGTAGTCATGCAGGGGGATACGGCGTCGATGTCCGATCCGAGCGCGTTCGCGAAGGACCCGCTTACGGGAGGCATTCTGTTCGTCATTCTGACCTACTATTACGTCTATTACTTGTACGTCATGCGTGCGGCGAAACGGATCGGAGTTCCGGAATAAGCGCACAGCGCAGCAGCCCGCACACTTAAAACGAGCCCGCTTCCCCGGCAAAAGGGAGGCAGGCTCGTTTGTTTTTTTCTCCCCGCTTTTGCGTCCGTCCCCGCATCCGAATTCAATGACGCGCTTGAGCCCCTGTTCCCGAATGATGTCGTTAATGACCTGAGCTTTAAAATCGGCCAGCACCCCGTAAGATCCGCTGCCCGATGTACCGCCATGGGTATAATTGTTTTCCCAATACGACTTGTAGTCGAAAGGGGATTTTTGTTCTCCGGACATGTCGGTCGCACGCCTCCTCTTATTCTTCCTTTCTTCCTTCCCTTGCCATCCATCAACCGGGCTATAGCGAGAACTGCGTCGTACGAAAAAAACACGAAGAGTGGCAAGCGGGGCCGCATATATTTAGAAATGGGGATTGGCCGTCTTCATCGGAAGCTTCGCCGCATACCGTAAAAAGCGGGGGGATCGGTCCGGCATCATGCGAGTCGATGGGAACGGAAACGAATAGTCAGGGAAAGGCCCAAAACACGATGGAAAAGGAGCTGCTGGCATGAATGGACGAAACGGCAAGCTGACTCTTTCCATGATCGTCAAAAACGAAGGCGGGCGCTACTTGCGCCGCGCTCTCGAAGCGCATCGGGAATGGATCGACGAAGCGGTCATCATCGACGACGGAAGCACCGACGATACGACTGACATTTGCGAGCAGGCGCTGGCCGGCATTCCGCTTCGGCTGATCCGCAACCCGCAATCCCGTTTTGCCAACGAGGTCGTGCTGCGCAAGCAGCAATGGGACGAAACGGTCGGAACCGATCCGGAATGGATTCTCAATCTGGACGGAGACGAGATCATGGAAAGCGGGTTTGGCGGACAGATTGGCGGCATTATGGAGGGCGGGTACGACGCCATCTATTTTCGGCTGTATGACATGTGGAGCGAGACGCATTACCGGGAAGACGTTTATTGGAAAGCCCACCAGATGTACCGTCCGTTCCTGATTCGCTATAAGCCCGGGCTCGCCTACGAGTGGAAGGAGACGCCGCAGCATTGCGGCCGGTTCCCGCTGACCATCGGCACGTTTTCGTATTGGTGCCATCCGGCGCGTGTCAAACATTTCGGCTGGGCTCGCCGCGAAGACCGGCAGGCCAAAGTGGACCGTTACTTGGCTCTGGACCCGGGGGCCCGCTTCGGCTGGCAGGAGCAATACGACTCCATTCTGGATGAACATCCCCATCTTGTGGAGTGGGAGGAATAAAGCATGCTTGTTCGGGATATCGAGAAAGCGTACGCGGCCTTTGCGGAAATAAGCTGGAACTACGGTCCTGCGGTTCCTCGCGGCGCGCTGGTCCATCTATGCAGGCGCATCGACGCATGCAAGGGCCCCGTCCGCGTGCTGGAGCTCGGCGGCGGCTTCTCGACGCTGCTTTGGCAAGCGCTGGATCGGCTAGGGCTGCTTGAAGCGCAGGTGACGACGCTGCTGCACGAACCCGGGGAAGCGGAGGCGCTGCAGGGGCTTGTTCGGGAAAGCGGAATCGTCGACATCCGGCTTAGAGGGCTAAAGCAGCTTACCGACGAGGAGCGGGAGCGGGTATTCGCCGATCCGGCTTCTTCGGCGGCGCAGTGGGCTTCGTTCGGGTCGCCGGTCCCGCCCGACCAGTACCGGCATTATACGATTCGCAACGCTTTTTACGACGATATCGGGCTCGAACTCCCCGATCATGCGGTCGATGTGCTGATCGTAGACGGCCCCC
The DNA here is from genome assembly GCF_039536325.1 of Paenibacillus hodogayensis. Classification (NCBI taxonomy): domain Bacteria; kingdom Bacillati; phylum Bacillota; class Bacilli; order Caryophanales; family Paenibacillaceae; genus Paenibacillus; species Paenibacillus hodogayensis. The sequence goes on along the minus strand of NZ_BAAAYO010000010.1, from coordinate 624,882 downwards.
ACGGCAACGGCCGTTCGCTCGCATACCCGCTGCTCGGCCTCAAGCTGAAGCCGGATGCGCTCGTGCTGGTGGACGATTTCGACCATTACCCGTTTCTGGCCGATATGGCCCGCATTCTGCCACATCGCGAGCTGTACCGCGATATTGTCGGCGACAAGCGGTGGGCGCTCGTTCGGCTGGAAGAAGCCCTTCCGGCGCTAGGGAAGGAGGAGAGCGGGCGTTGATCACGATTAGCTTGTGCATGATTGTCAAGAACGAAGAGAAGTCGCTCGGGCGTTGTCTCGAATCCGTCCGGGACATTGCGGACGAAATCGTCGTCGTCGACACCGGCTCGACCGACCGGACGAAGCAGATCGCTGCCGCTTTCACCGCCCGTCTCTACGATTTTGCCTGGGTGGACGACTTCTCGGCAGCGCGCAACTATGCATTTGCCCAAGCTACGCAGGAATATATATTATGGCTGGATGCGGACGATGTGCTTGAACGATCGGATCGGGAAAAGTTCATGGAGCTGAAGCAGACGCTCGACCCGGCTACGGATAGCGTGATGATGGACTATCATCTCGCCTTCAACGACAAGGGGCAGGTGACCGCCAGCCTTCGGCGCAACCGGCTCGTTAAGCGGGAACGCGGGTTTCGCTGGGAAAAGCCGGTCCACGAGCTGCTGATCGTCAGCGGCAACATCGTGCAGAGCGACATCGCCGTTACGCACCGGAAGGATAAAGCGCACACGGACCGAAATTTGCGCATTTATCAAAAGCGTGCGGAGGCGAACGAGGCGTTCGATGCACGGGACCTGTACTATTTTGCCAACGAGTGGAAGGATCACGGTTTCTATGCCGAGGCGATCGACTACTATGAACGGTTCCTCGACACCAAGCAGGGCTGGAGTGAGGATTGCATCGCCGCCTGCATCAAGATGGCCGACTGCCACGGACGGCTGAACGACCGTCCCCGTCAATGGAAATCGCTGCTCCGCTCGCTGATTTACGGGTCTCCGCGAGCGGAGATGTGCTGCCGGGCAGGAGCCTTCTTTTTGGAGGACAACCGGCTCGACCAAGCCATATTCTGGTTTACCGCAGCGACGAAACTGGGTACGCCGGACGGAATTGCCGGCATGGTCGAGCGCGAGGCGTGGACGTGGCTGCCGCATTTGCAGCTGTGCGTCTGTTACGATCGGTCCGGGGATACGGTCCGGGCCCGGCAGCACAACGATATCGCGTACGGTTACTATCCGACCCATCCGAGCATCGTTCATAACAAAGCCTATTTCGACCGCCTGCCGACTTAAGCCGACGGTAAAAAGGAGGGACCCCGTTGTGAGAAAGAAACGCGTGCTTGTGGCGAGCCCGGTGCACCAGCGTCCGGCTGTTCTGCAGCTGTTTCTCGAGTCGCTGTCGGGGCTGGAGCAGCAGTCCGCGAGCGTCAACTTTTTGTTCATGGACGACAATGAAGATCCCATCTCCAGCGCCCTGCTCCGGAAGTTTGCCGCCGATCGCGGCAGGACTGTCGTCGAACGGTATACGGAGGGCGAAGCGTCCGCCTATAGCCGAGACGAGTATACGCATTACTGGAAAGAAGAGCAAGTATGGAAGGTCGCCGGGATGAAGGACGCCATGCTGCGCCATGCCTGCGACCGCAAATACGATTACATCTTCCTCGTCGACTCGGATCTGGTGCTTCATCCCCGCACGCTGGAGCAGTTACTTGCGGACAACAAGGAGATCGTGTCCGGCCTATTCTGGACCCGGTGGCAGCCGAATACGATCGAGATGCCACAAGTCTGGGTGCGCGACGAATACGACATGTTCGTCAAACGGCGCCATGAGACAGTTTCGGAGGCAGAGGCGTCCGCCCGTATGACGGCTTTCTTCGACCGGCTGCGCAAGCCGGGGGTGTACGAAGTCGGGGGCTTGGGCGCTTGCACCTTGATCAGCCGCAAGGCGCTCCAGGCCGGCGTCAAGTTTGCGGAGATCGACAATGTCTCGTTCTGGGGGGAGGACCGTCACTTCTGCATACGCGCCCGCGCGTTAGGGATCGGCCTGCATGTCGACACTCATTATCCGGCCTTTCATATTTATCGCGACTCGGACATCGTCGGAGCCAGGGAGTTCCGGCGCCGGACGGAGACTGGCGCGGAACTTGGGGCTAGCGATGTGCCTTCCGTCTCCGATGAGCGGCCCGGTATTTCGGTGAGCGTGTGCCTGATCGTCAAGAACGAGGAGGACTCGCTGCCGCACTGTCTGGAGTCGGTCCGGAGGATTGCCGACGAGATCGTGATCGTGGATACTGGCTCGACCGACCGGACGAAGGAGGTGGCAGCCTCCTATACGGATTGCATTTACGATTTCGTCTGGATCGACGATTTCTCGGCGGCTCGCAATTATGCCTTCTCCAAGGCGACCCAGTCGTATGTGCTGTGGCTGGATGCCGACGATGTGCTGAAGGAACGGGACCAACGGCTTCTTGCCGAACTGAAACGGACGCTGGACCCCGAGGTGGACGCCGTCTCCATGCACTACCATCTGGCGTTCGACGAGGAAGGACGCGTGACTCAAAGCCTTAGACGCAACCGTCTAGTGAAACGGGAGCGGCACTTCCCTTGGATCGGTCCCGTCCATGAATATTTGGCGGTGGGCGGGAACATCTTGCACAGCGAGATCGCCGTCACCCATGGCAAGCAGAAAGCTTATACCGACCGCAATCTGCAAATTTACCGCAAGCGGGAACGACTTGGGGAAGCGTTCTCCCCGCGCGATCAGTATTACTTTGCCAACGAGCTGAGGGATCACGCATTTTATGAAGAGGCGGCGCAGCAATACGAGACGTTTCTTTCCTCCTCGCTCGGTTGGAAGGAAGACTGCATTGCGGCGTCCATGAAGCTGGCGGACTGTTGGGGGCATCTGTGCGAGCGCGAACGGCAGATCGCCGCTTTGCTCGATTCCTTCGATTACGACTTGCCTCGGTCGGAAATATGCTGCCAGCTCGGTGCCGTATTTTTGGAAGAAAATCAGCTTCAGCAAGCGGCCTATTGGTATAGACTGGCGACGACGCTCGTGCCTGGCGAGCAGCAGATGGGCATGATCGACCATGCCTCCCGCACCTGGCTGCCCCACCTTCAGCTATGCCTCTGTCTCGACCGGCTTGGTCAACGCGAGCAAGCAAAGCTTCACAACGATATCGCCCTCGGCTACAACCCGACTCACCCCAGCATGCTGCACAACAAACGGTACTTCGAGCAAGCGTTTGGCAAGCAAACGAGCTGAACCTGCGGCGACTACGGTGGCGAGGTGCAGCAAGAAGAGCGGCGTAGGTGACCCCCCTTTTTTCGACGAGCCCGTGCCAAATGCAACCTGCCGCATATAGTAGTACATGCTTTGATCCTCCTTCTATTTAGTCATGCTCAGGGAAAAGCAAATCCTACAAAGACGGATGGTGAAAAAAAAGCATGCCAGTCTATAACCTCGTGATTAACGGTGACTTTGAGACCGGTTCTCTCAGTCCGTGGCTTACTCTTAACACCTCGATCACGACAAGCGGCACGCATAGCGGATACTACGCAGCCCTTTTGCAAGGGGGAGAAGTCGATGCGGTGCTGTCGCAATACGTACCGGTTTCGTCGGGCGAAGCTTTCCAACTGTTCGCTTCCCTGGCCACGGCGGGCTCCGCTCCGAATCCGCTTATTCTGGTAACGGTCAGCTTTTACGACAATGCCTATAATTTCTACGGATTCAGCGTGGTGGATGCAATCTACCCGGGGCGTCTGCCGAATGGCTTGGACAATCAATGGATAACCGTATATCCGACCACAGATATAGTAGTACCGGCCGGCGCGACGCAAGCGCTGGTCGTGGTGAATAAAATCGCTACACCCGGGGCTGCCGACACGCTGGTAGATAACGTTCTACTGGTGGAAGGCGGAGCAGGTGGCGGCGTGGAGGGTGCCACGGGGGCCACAGGCGCAACCGGAGCCACAGGTGCTACTGGTACGACCGGAGCGACAGGAGTAGGTTTGGGCGGAGCGGTCGTGTATAATCCGGCCTTAGCGCCGACGTATCCGGTCGGTCAGGTGGTGCTGTACGACGGCAGCACGTATATTGTGAATATGGCGCCGCCGACGGGAACGCCGAGCACGTCGCCGGACTACACGCTGCTGGCTGCTGCGGGTGCAACAGGTGAAACCGGAGCTACAGGTACCACGGGCGCAACAGGAGCTACAGGAGCAACCGGTGAAAAGGGAGCGACAGGAGTAGGCTTGAGCGGAGCGGTCGTGTTTGATCCGGTCTTAGCGCCAACGTATCCAATCGGTCAGATTGTGTTGTACAACGGCAGCACGTATATCGTCAATAACGCGCCGCCGACGGGAACGCCAGGCACGTCGCCGGACTACACACTGCTGGCTGCTGCGGGTGCAACAGGTGAAACCGGAGCTACAGGTACCACGGGCGCAACAGGAGCTACAGGAGCAACCGGTGAAAAGGGAGCGACAGGAGTAGGCTTGAGCGGAGCGGTCGTGTATGATCCGGTCTTAGCGCCAACGTATCCAATCGGTCAGATTGTGTTGTACAACGGCAGCACGTATATCGTCAATAACGCGCCGCCGACGGGAACGCCAGGCACGTCGCCGGACTACACGCTGCTGGCTGCTGCGGGTGCAACAGGTGGAACCGGAGCTACAGGTGCCACGGGCGCAACAGGAGCTACAGGAGCAACCGGTGAAACGGGAGCGACAGGAGTAGGCTTGAGCGGAGCGGTCGTGTATGATCCGGTCTTAGCGCCAACGTATCCAATCGGTCAGATTGTGTTGTACAACGGCAGCACGTATATCGTCAATAACGCGCCGCCGACGGGAACGCCGAGCACGTCGCCGGACTACACGCTGCTGGCTGCTGCGGGTGCAACAGGTGAAACCGGAGCTACAGGTACCACGGGCGCAACAGGAGCTACAGGAGCAACCGGTGAAAAGGGAGCGACAGGAGTAGGCTTGAGCGGAGCGGTCGTGTTTGATCCGGTCTTAGCGCCAACGTATCCGGTCGGTCAGATTGTGTTGTACAACGGCAGCACGTATATCGTCAATAACGCGCCGCCGACGGGAACGCCAGGCACGTCGCCGGACTACACGCTGCTGGCTGCTGCGGGTGCAACGGGCGCAACAGGCGCAACCGGTACAGGTGCAACAGGATCCACCGGAGCCACTGGAACGACAGGATCGACAGGATCGACAGGTGAAACGGGCTCGATCGGAAGCACGGGACCCACTGGAGCAACCGGAGCAACTGGAGCCACGGGAACGACGGGGGCGACAGGCGAAACGGGATCTACCGGCAGTACGGGATCTACAGGAGCAACTGGATCAACCGGAGCCACAGGAGCTAGGGGAACGACCGGAGTAACAGGTGAAACGGGTGCAACCGGCAGCACGGGATCCACGGGCGCAACAGGGTCCACCGGATCGACTGGAGCAACAGGAGCCACGGGAACGACCGGAGTAACAGGTGAAACGGGTTCAACCGGAAGCACGGGATCTACAGGTACAACAGGAACGACCGGATCGACTGGAGCAACAGGAACGACCGGAGTAACAGGTGAAACGGGTGCAACCGGCAGCACGGGATCTACAGGTACAACAGGAACGACCGGAACGACTGGAGCAACAGGAACGACCGGATTAACAGGCGAAACGGGTTCGACCGGCAGCACGGGATCCACAGGTGCAACTGGATCTACCGGAACGACTGGAGCAACAGGAGCAACGGGAACAACTGGAGTAACAGGTGAAACGGGTGCAACCGGCAGCACGGGAGCCACTGGGTCTACCGGAACGACTGGCGCAACAGGAGCAACGGGAACAACTGGAGTAACAGGCGAAACGGGTTCGACCGGCAGCACGGGATCCACAGGAGCCACTGGGTCTACCGGAACGACTGGAGCAACGGGGACAACTGGAACAACTGGTGAAACGGGTTCAACCGGCAGCGCGGGGGCCACAGGTGCAACTGGATCGACCGGATCGACTGGAGCAACAGGAACAACTGGAGTAACAGGCGAGACGGGTTCGACCGGCAGCACGGGAGCTACGGGAGCAACTGGGTCTACCGGAACGACTGGAGCAACAGGAGCAACGGGAACAACTGGAGTAACAGGCGAGACGGGTTCGACCGGCAGCACGGGATCCACAGGTGCAACTGGGTCTACCGGAACGACTGGAGCAACCGGAGCAACGGGAACAACTGGAGTAACAGGCGAAACGGGTTCGACCGGCAGCACGGGATCCACAGGTGCAACTGGGTCTACCGGAACGACTGGAGCAACCGGAGCTACTGGAACGACCGGAGTAACCGGTGAAACGGGTTCAACCGGCAGCACGGGATCTACAGGTGCAACTGGATCCACCGGAACAACCGGAGCTACAGGTGCTACGGGAACGACTGGAGCAACCGGGACTACTGGAACGACCGGAACGACTGGAACAACCGGAGCCACAGGTACGCCAGGGTCTGTTACAGCAACTTCCGCTTTCGCTGCCAATACAATCGCATCCGTAATTGCCGTTATTCTTGGTGGAACTGCGGTGCCTTTGCCGAACAACCACGTACTGAATGGCGGTATTACAGTAGACGGAACCAATACAATATTTACCGTACCAACTACAGGAAATTACTATGTCTCTTACCACGTCAACACGACGGCTGCATTGCTGGTCGGTACACGCTTAATCGTAAACGGGGCGACCAATCTTCAAACGACCGTTGACCCTATTTTAAGCCTCTCCAGCTTTTCTGCGGACGCCATTTTGCCACTGGCAGCAGGAAGCACGATTACACTGCAACTGTTCGGCTTGCTTGGAGCGGCTACGCTGTTGACTGGCGCTGGCGCAACCTTAACGATTATTGAAGTCGTATAAAGCAAGCTCGGAGATAACTTTCGGGAGAGACCGGTCAAGTCAGACGGTCTCTCCTTTTTCTATTTCTTAAACCGTCCACCGGAGCAGCAGTCCTGCCTGAGTCAGCCCTCCACCGAAGCCGTAGAGGAGCAATGTCTGCCCGGCTGACAAGCGGCCCGCGGCGGCGGCATCGGAAAGAGCAAGCGGAACGGTGGCTGCCGAGGTGTTCCCATACATAACCATGCTGTACAACGTTTTGCTTATCGGAAAACCGCTCTTCTCGCAGATGGATTCGATCATGCGCAGATTGGCGCTGTGCGGCACGAACCAATCCACCGCCTCCATGGGGATGCCGGCCTTGTCCAATAAAGAGCGCATTCCTTGGGGGACAGTCTGCACCGCCCATTTGTACACCATCGGACCGTTTTGGACAAGCAGCTTGGTGTTGCGGAGCGGGGTTCCGTTCAGCTCGCTGCGCAGCCCGGTCCGGTATACATGGCTGCCGCCGGTTCCATCGGACTCCAGCCGTGCCGCCAAAAAAGCGGGCTGGTCGCCCCGCGCTTCCACCAGGGCCGCTCCGGCACCGTCGCCGAACAAAATGCAGGTCGTTCGATCGGTGTAGTCGGTCACCCGCGACAATGCATCCGCGCCAAGGACAAGCACCTTGCGATGCAAGCCGGAAGCGATCATGCCGTTAGCCATATGCAGGGCATAGACAAATCCGGCGCAAGTCGCGTTCAAATCGATTGCGCCAGCGCTTTCGATACCGAAGTTGGCCTGCACTTGACAAGCTACGGAAGGGCAAGGGAAGTCCGGCGTATGAGTTGCGACCAGAATAAGGTCGACATCGTGCACAGAGACAGGGTACCGGGCCAACATATTGTCGACTGCCGCGCAGCACAGGTCACTTGTGTATTGGTCGGGTGCGCATAAGCGGCGTTCCCGGATGCCCGTACGCTGAACGATCCATTCGTCGTTCGTCTCGACCATCCCGGCCAACTGATCGTTTGTCAAAATCCGGTCCGGAACATACCCGCCGAGAGCCGTGATTTCGGCGTGAAGGAGTTGAGGTAAAGCCGTTTCCGATGGTCGCATAATGGATTCCTCCTTAATTTAAAAGCAAATCTCAAATTAAAAATAGTATCTGGTTATAGTATCTGGTACTAATATAAATAAACATAGCGATTTGTTCGTGTCATGTCAATATCGAATTTCGTCTGCGTCTCTCTGCAGGAAGCGCATAGGCCGCCCGAAGTTATGGCATATTAGGGGTAAAAAACCGCAAGACGATAAGGAGTGGGGCTCATGTCCTTTCATCGCCAGTGGAAACAAACATGGATCGTCGTTCTGGCATCGTTCGTCCTCGTATTCGGCGCATCGTCCGTCGCTTCGGCATTCGGCAAAGGAGCCAAAGGCCCGGATGTGTTCGCCGTTCAGGGGATGCTGAAATCGCTGGGGTATTTCAACGGAACGATTACCGGCTATTACGGTTCGGAGACCGAAGCGGCAGTGAAACGGTTTCAGCAAAAATACAACCTCCCGGTAACCGGAGCGGTCGACAACAAAACGCTCGAATCCATTCTGTGGGCTTACGCCAGTGTTAAAATACCGCGGCAGGCGCCTTCGCCGGGTCCGCGCATGCCGACGCCAGCGCCGCAAATTCCGCCCGAGCGGCTGGAGCCGGAGCCTGCTCCCGAAAATCCTCCTTCTGAAGGCTTGAGCGCCGAGGAGCGGCAAATGATCGAGCTGGTCAATACAGCCCGACGGGAGGCCGGTTTGGAGCCTCTGGAGGCCGATCTGAAGCTTGCCGAGGTTGCCAGACTGAAGAGCCGTGATATGGCGGACAACGGTTACTTTTCCCACCAGTCGCCGACTTACGGTTCGCCTTTCGACATGATGCAGCAATTCGGCATTGCGTATTCGAGCGCTGGCGAAAACATTGCCTGTAACGAGGCGGTACAGGCCGCTCATGAGGCGCTGATGAACTCCCCCGGCCACCGCGCGAATATATTGAGCGGGACATTCACGCGGATCGGGATCGGTATTGTGGACGGAGGCTCGTGCGGAAAAATGTTTACCCAGCAGTTCATCGCAGAGTAGCCTGAAGCCGGGCAACCGTCCGAGCTCCCATGGATTGGTTTGCCGAACGGAGCATGCGGGTTTGAAAGGTCGAGCATCCTAGTACACAATGGCGCAAAAACATACCCGTTTCTTATGGTCCGTTGTAGAAGCAGTACGGCCATAAGCCTGGCGGATTTGCGCCATGTTGTACGCATGCAAAGTCAGAGCTTAGTTCGCTCTGCCCCTTTGCACGAGGATGTTCGGCCATTTTACATTCATAAGGACGGGAGCTGATTGGATTGGCAGCGAAATCGATCCGCTTGGCGTTGCTCGCTTCGCTTGTTGCCGTATCGGCAGCAGGCTGCGCCAACGCCCGGCACGAAACCTCGGGAACGAACGACGGCGTCAAAGCGAAGAATTATCGTTCCATGTCGAACCGGGGAGACGGCTACGGAGACATGAGGCTGGGGCTGGACCGGTACCGGGGAGCCGATCCGAATACGTTCCGGAATGCCGACAGTTTGCGAGACGGGTTGACCCGCGATACGGGAATGACGAGCTATAATCACGACGGGGTTAACCGCTGGAGCGATTACAGAGGGGCTACTCCCGATATGACCGTACACCCGTCAAGCGAGGGCGTTCAGTCGGCCAAAGAAGTTGCCGATTCGCTGACAGGACTAGGTCCGGTACAAATGGCGAATGTGCTGCTGGCGGGGAACAATGCCTATGTGGCGGTGATGACCCATAATGGTCAGGACATCGACAATGCTGCCGACGTCAAATCGCAGATTGCCGAGAAGGTCAAGGCTGGCCGCCCGGATATTCAAAACGTTTATGTTTCGGCTAATCCGGATTTTGTGAACAGCGTCAAGCGGTATACGGAAGACTTGAATGCCGGCAAGCCGATCAGCGGCTTGGGCGAAGAATTCATGACGATGGTACATCGGCTGTTTCCGACCAATGCCGCCAAGACCGGAACTGGCGCAACCCGGTAAACGCAAGATATGCATATGAAGGAAAAGGGGCTCCCGATGCGAAACGTATCGGGGGCTCTTTGGCGATTGGATATTCCGGACAAAAAAAACTTCCTCCCACCCGCATCAATACGGACATGGAAGGAAGATTTCGGCTTGCCTGACTCGGCACTCAATCAAATTTTTAATTCCCCAAGCTTGATCAACTCGACAACCGCCTGCGATCGACCTTTTACGTTCAGCTTCTGCATAACGTTAGAAATATGGTTTCGCACGGTCTTTTCACTGATAAACAGTTGTCCAGCGATGTCTTTCGTCGTTTTGTCCTGCACGAGCAGTTCAAAGACTTCGCGCTCACGGTTGGTCAGAAGAAATTTGTTTTTGTGGTCGTTGCCCTTCAATATCGCCACCCCTCCTTGCTTGGGTTTTGTATATGTTACAAGGTGTAGGGATACAGTCAAATCCATGATATGAGGGAGCAACGCCTTTGGTGCGACACGGCTGAAAAATAGGCGAAGGAGCCGTTCAACTCCAAGTAAAAATGGTCTTCTGTTTAAGACTGACGTGGTTTCCGAATAAGTTTAATGCGAAGCTCAGAAGTCTGAATCCAATAACTGCCGATCAAAGTCGTTCCTTCATGTTTGCCGACCCACCCCCGCTGTGCAGCAAACCGCTTTTTACGCTGAATGACGCGCTTTCTGTGATGCCGAATATAGGCTTGATTTCGATTTGTCCGATAAGGTTTGATAACTCAACATAAAATCATCGCCAAGTATGCCGTCAAAACCGTTGCGGCACATCCTGTATCAAATAAGACGTTCGGTAAAACAACCGCTTGATTTTTTTGAGTTAAAGTCAACGAGATAATAGGCAAGCCATGCTGGAGTTGTATTTTCATGTGCGCTGCCGTATGCCCAAGAAAAACTCTTCAACAACCTCAACATCGCTTCGGCTGGTATGGAATACGTACAGCTCACGTGTCGGATGCAGCTTGTGAAAATGTTTGTATCCGCTCCACGCTTCTTGAGGATTGTCGTAATCCTGAATAACCGAAAAGTCCTCCAATTCGCGAACACGGTTATTGGAGCTTGCTTTTATCGCCTCAACCAGAACAAAACGACTCGGATGCAATTCGGTAATTCAACTCTAATAAATTGGCAAAATAAAGCAACTATTCTCCATCTCCGGTCGTCTCCATAAGTAAAGATGAAAAATGGAGGAGAGCGAATGAAATGGTGGATTTGCTTGGGCGCGGCTGTGCTTATGCTTGCGGCTGCCGGCTGCGAAAGCGGGAAGGAGGCGAGTTCGGAGGAGGCCGTTAACCGCCCTTCGGCGAGTCAGCTCCAGCCTTCGCAAGAGCCGGCAAGCCCGGCAAAAACGCCCGAAACCGGCCATGCGGACGTTCCCCAGGGCGGCAGCGGCGAAACAACCGTTCGGAACGTCGAACCGGAGCGGAAACGGCCAAGCGTCGCCATGACGTTCGAAGGCGATGCCCGGCTGAAGGCCCCGGCCACGACGCTCGTTCCGCCGACCCCGCAATCGTTCCGCATCGCCTTCGGGCAGCCGATGGACCGGGAATCCGTCGCCCTGGCGATCGTCCAGGCGAATGCGAGCATGCGCGGCCAAGAGCAGGTGGACGGGGCGGGCAAATTCGTATTCGACTGGCAAAGCGACACCGAACTGCGGGTGCAGCTGCAGCTTACCGCTGACGATTTCGTCGAGGACATGAACCGGATTTACGCGGTGAACGTTAGCGGCGCGAAAACGAAGCAAGGCGAAACGATGCCAGACGATTCCGGCTACCGTCTCGTCGTAACCGCTCCCGACCAATTGTGGCGAGTGTCTGCCGACGGAAGCAAGACGGAGCGACTGGCCGCGTTTGGCGTGCCCTACGGAATTCATCTGCTGGACGAGGGAGCGCGGTTCGTGCTGCTGACCCGGCCGACCCAATATTGCGAATGCGACGCCCGGTCGGTTCCGCTTTATTCGGTGTATGACGCGGCCGCGCGGTCCGTGATCGACTACCCGGTTCCGCTGTTTACCCGGTACGTCGGGACGGGGGACATCGCGGTCGATAGGCGAGGCTTCCTCTTCGCCGACACGGGCGCTCCGAATGTACCCGCTGGCAAGGATGTGACGCATATCCGGTTGGACGGCTATGTCCAGGGCGCGGAATTCACCAAAGACCGCAGTGCAATCATCGCCGCCGTCGGCAAAGATGCCCGGCAAACGGCCGACCTCGATCTCGTCTGGATCGATTTGGCTAGCGGGGCGCAGCGCAGATGGGATAAGGCGCTGATCGGCAGCATGGAAGGCGATATGGTCAGCGACGGAGTGATGCCCGTAGCCTTTTACGACGACGGCAAGCGGGTATACACGCGGATGTTCGACGCGAACCACCAAGAGATTCGCTATAGCTACGACCGGGCGGAAGACCGGATCGGCACTTGGAACGCGCCGCAGGAAGCGGCGATCTGGTCGGGCTTCGTAGCGTCCGAAGACGGAACGTACCGCATGTATGCGAACGGCGGGCTGTACAAGGGCGACGAGAAAAGGGCGGGCGTCCCGGACGGCATGTCCGGTTATCCGGTGCAGTGGCTCGGAACGACTCATTCGTTCGCGTATAAAGCGTACGAACAGGCGGAGAGCAGCGACGTGCAGCATTTGTACGTGTACGACGCGGACAGCGGGCGGACGAGAACGATTCTCTCCGGCGTATCGCCATACAGCGAATTGATCGGTGCGTCTGCGGACGGCAAATGGCTGTACATGCAGACGAGGCACGACCTTAAGCCGGATTGACCCGTTGCGGGCGTCTCGAGCCTCCCGGAATGAGGCAAGAGCACGGAGGCTTTTAAGCTTTATGTGTGCCGCTTCGCATGCTACACTTAGAGTAACAAGGCGAGGGGGACATCCGGTGCGACCGCCATTTCATATCCGGCCTTTGGAGGTTCATTACAGCGAAGGCGCGACGAGCATGAAGTTTCATTCCCATACGCATTTTGAAATTTACTATTTCCACGAGGGCAAGGCGAATTATTTGATTGGCGATAAAATATTCGTGCTTTCGCCCGGCGATCTCATTCTCATGCACGGCATGACCCTCCATTGTCCTAACGTGGATTTGACGATGCCTTACCGGCGGACAATCGCCCATTTCGACCCGGCATTCCTGAAGCCGTTCGTCGATATGCCGTTTACGGTCAACATGCTGCAGCCGTTCTATGAATGGAAAAACCGCCGTATTCACTTTCAGGGGCAAGACCGGGCGGAGGTCGAGGCACTGCTTGCCCGGCTGTGCAGGCTGACAGATAACCCGCAAGCGCGAGACCGGCTGGTCGCGGCGTTTCTGGATTTACTGCTGTTGGTCTATGAGCGCTGCCAGTCAGCGGGTGCGGCCCCGACCTATCCATCCGACAAGGAGCGTCATGCGCAGAACATTATTGACTACGTCGAAGAGCATTACCAGGACGATCTGCATCTGGAGCATCTTGAGCAGGAGCTGCACTTGAACAAATATTATTTGTCCAAGCTGTTCAAGGAGGTAACCGGCGCGACCATATTCGATTACGTATACCATCGCCGGATCAACCAGTCCAAGATCCATTTTTTATTGGAGCGGGATTTGACCGTTACCGAAGTATGCTACAAGGTCGGCTTCAAGCATCCGTCGCATTTCACGCGGATGTTCAAAAGCCGCGTCGGCTGCACCCCCGAGCAGTACCGCAAGCAAACGGTTCCGACCTGACGGAAAGCGCCGTTGGCGGAGTCCGGACGTTCCGGTAAGACGGGCCAGCGTAGAGATAGGACAGCAGACCAATCACAGTCAATCGGGGAGTCGCGATTCGGCAACGAGGGTTAAGAGACCCGTTTCCCTTTATGGTAGGATGAAAGGAGCGGCTTACACCAAATCGTTGCTGCAAAGGAGCGGAAGCAGACCATGAGTGTGGTAAGAATCGGAATCGTGGGTATCGGGAATATGGGGACGGCCCATGCCAGGAATATCGTTACCGGGGGAATAGACGGAGCGGAGCTCGCCGCCGTGTGCGACATTAGCGCGGACCGGCTGCGCTGGGCGAAGGAGCAGTTCGGCGAGAAGCTGCAGACGTTCGAGACGGTGGACGCCATGCTCGATTCGGGTGCGGTGGACGCGATTATGATCTGCAACCTGCATTTCGATCATCCGGGCACTTCGATGAAGGCGTTTGCGCGCGGAATTCACGTTTTGTGCGAGAAACCGGCCGGCGTTTATACGAAGCAGGTGCGCGAGATGAATGAGGCTGCGGAAGCGAGCGGCGTCAAATTTGCGATGATGTTCAATCAGCGGACGAATCCGCTTTATATTAAGCTGAAGGATCTGATCGACAGCGGCGAACTGGGCGAGATCCGCCGCACGAACTGGATCATTACGACCTGGTACCGGACGCAAAGCTACTACGACTCCGGCGATTGGCGCGCGACCTGGGCGGGCGAAGGCGGGGGCGTATTGTTGAACCAATGCCCGCATCAGCTCGATTTGTGGCAATGGACCGTGGGCATGCTGCCGACGCGGGTACGCGCCTTCTGTTCGTTCGGCAAGTACCGGGATATCGAGGTCGAGGACGAAGTAACGGCGTACGTGGAATATCCGAACGGAGCGACGGGCGTGTTCATTACGACGACCGGCGAGACGCCGGGAACGAACCGTTATGAAATTACGGGCGATCGCGGCAAAGTGGTAATTGAGAACGACAAGCTGACGTTCTGGCGTCTGCGCGTGCCGGAGCCGGAGTTCAACCTGACGGCCAAGAGCGCCTTCGGCCAGCCGGAAAACTGGAAGATCGACGTGCCGGTGGCCGCCGGCCCGAACGGGCACAAAGCCGTGACCCAAAACTGGGTAGACGCGATCCGCAAAGGAACGCCGCTTGTGGCGCCGGGGCAGGAAGGCATTCGCGGCTTGTCGCTGTCCAACGCCATGTATTTGTCGGCTTGGACCGACGACTGGGCGGAGCTTCCGCTCGACGAAGAACGGTTTCACGGACTGCTGCAGGAACGGATTGCCGGCTCGCGGTACAAAAAGTAAAGGGAATGTGCAGGAGACGTGCGCGGTTTTGACGACCGCAAACGTCTCTTTTCGTCGTTCGCGAGAAACGCTTCGAGGATTAGGAGCATTTTCCCGGAGGCCGTCCAATGGTATAATGCGGTAACAAGCGATGCTGCACCAAGCCGGCTTGAGGGAACGGACGAGCGAAGAAGCAGAGGCTCGCCGGGATTTCTCGTTGCCGCTGGAACCAAGGAAGGGAATGGAAATCCGTGATTAAACCGTTTATAGAGTGCAATGAAACGATTGCGCAAATCAAAGTGCCCTTGCCGTTTCCGCTGCGGTGGGTAAACAGCTACATCGTACGCTCCCGCTCCGGCTGGACGCTGATCGACCCCGGTTTGCGCACCCCCGAAGCCGAGGAGCTGTGGGAACGCGCCTTGGAGCATTTCGGCCTATCGCTTTCCGGGCTGGACAAAATCGTGTTGACCCACCATCATCCCGACCATTACGGGTTGAGCGGCTGGTTCCAGGAGCGCTCCGGCGCGCCGGTGCATATTTCCCGGACCGGTCTGGAGCAGACCCGCGCGTTATGGGGAGAGGGCGAGACGATGAGCGCGAAGCTGCTCGGGCTGTTTGACGCGCACGGCATGGACGTAGCGACGCTCGAGCGGATGGCCGAGCACATGACCGGCTTCCTGCCGCAGGTGAGTCCGCAACCGGAGCTGACCGTGATCGAACCGGAGAAGCCTTTTGCGATCGGCGACCGGCTGTATCGGCCTATACTTACGCCGGGCCATGCCGCGGGGCATTTATGCTTTCTCGACGAGGAGCGCGCGGAGCTGTTTTGCGGCGATCACGTTTTACCGCAAATTACGCCCAATGTGGGCTACATCCCCGGCTTCGACGAAAACCCGCTGGGCTCCTACTTGCACAGCTTGCGGGAAGTCTCCGGCCTAAAGGTAGTCCGGGCGTATCCGGGCCATCGGGAGCCGTTCGCCACATTCGGCGACAGAGCGGCGGAAATCGTACGCCATCACGAGGAGCGTCTGGCCGCGATGGAGGCTGTCTTGAACGAGCCGCGTTCGGCCTATGAGCTGTGCCTGTCCTATTTTGGGGAACGATTATCGATTCATCAGCTCCGGTTTGCGCTGTCGGAGACGATCGCCCATCTGTTTTATTTGCGCAATGAAGGCCGGATCAACGAGTTCGAACGGGACGGCGTCACGTTGTATCAGGTGGATTGACATCCTTCATTTATTATTATAAACTAACTTACATAAAGTAAGTTACTAAATGATTTGGAGGGATGCAGCATGGTTCCATCTTTGTTTTTGGCGCACGGCTCGCCGATGCTTGCGATCGAGCAGACCGAATATACCCGTTTCTTGTCCGAATTGGCCGGAACGATCAAGCCCAAGGCGATCGTTTTGTTTACCGCGCATTGGGAGCAGGACGTGACGACAGTGTCGTCCTCGGACGGGATTTACGATACGATATACGACTTCGGGGGTTTTCCCGACGAGCTGTACCGGGTCCGTTATCCGGCAAGGGGCTCGTCGATCGTCGCCGGACTGGTCAAGGAGCGTCTGGAACGCAGCGGAATCCAAACGGCCTCCGATTCGTCGCGGGGACTGGACCATGGGGCATGGACGCTTCTGTACCGCATGTACCCTGAGGCGGACATCCCGGTCGTGCAAGTTTCCGTCAACCCGTATTTGCCGCCTGCCGACCAGTACAAGATCGGCGAAGCGCTGCGGGGATTTGGCGAAGACGACATACTCGTAATCGGCAGCGGCGTGACCGTTCACAATCTGCGTGTGCTGAAATGGGGACAGAAAACCGCAGAGCCATGGGCGGTTGAGTTCGACGATTGGCTGCTGGAGCGTATGAACGAGGGCGATACGGCGTCGCTGTTCGACTACGCCGCGCTTGCTCCTCACGCCCGTCAAGCGGTACCGCGTGCGGAGCATTTCGTTCCGTTGTTTATCGCGATGGGAAGCGGCGATCCCGGGCGGAAGCCGGAGATCGCTTATCGCGGCTACGATATGGGGACGTTAAGCTATTTGTGCATGCGCTTCTGATCGCAGAGCAGTCCCGGCCCTGACGAGAACGGCGGACAGCTTCAGACGATCGGACCCGTCAGCCGCTCGTGCAGTTCGCGTTATTGGGATGGCGATCGAAGAAGACGCCCCGACCCTCCATGAAAGCGGAGGACGGGGCGTCTTTTTCACGCGGGTACGGCGCAATACCGGTACAATGCTGCGCCGCTGTTGAAAAGGGACTCCGCCGCGTATCGCTTAGTCAGTCGTCGTCCGGCTGAATGCCTTGCTTCTCCTTCTCCGCCTGCTTCCGGTGGGCGATGCGGCTGCTTGCTGCCGCAGCGATCGCGCCGACGATATCGTCGAGGAACGTGTGGACGTCCTTGCCGTTTTTTTCGTTCAGCCGCTTCAGGACGCCCGGCTTCATTTTATCGATATAACCGAAGTTTGTGTATCCGATGCTGCCGTAGACGTTGACGATTGCCATCGAAAGCACCTCGTCGCAGCCGTACAACCCCTCGTCGTTGAACACGATATCCTGCAGAGGCGGCAGCAGCTTGCCCTGCTCGGCCAATATATCCAACTGGATGCCGGTCAGAATGGCATTTTGCACCTCCCGTTTGGACAATACCCGCTCTACCGACTCGAGACATTCCTCCATCGTCAGCTCGGGGTAATACGTTCTTTGCAAATGCATGACGAGTTCGCCGATTTCCTGCTTCTGCACCCCTCTCCGTCTGAGCCATTCCTCTGTAGCCTCCGCTACCTTGCGGCTGTTCAGGCTATATTCCAACGTATCGTCCTCCATTTCGGGCAATTGCGGCAACCGGACAAAGCGCCCGGCAGCATTTCTTTGCATTATTGCCCAAGCGAGACGTTTTCATGAGTCGAAAAAACGTTTGGGACGAATCCTCAAACCGTTGTTATAAAACGGCAATGGGCTCGTATACATAATAGTACAAGATACGAAGAGGAGGGATTCCCCCAATGAGACTCACAAGATGGACCAAATGGGCCGCGATCGCCGGGGTTACCGTTATGCTGGCTTCCGGCTGCTCGGCGTTGAAATCGAAGGAGAGCATGGAGATCGACCCGCCGCCGGCGCTGCCGGGAGCGGCAGGCAAGAAGGACGGCGCGGTCGCTACCGGCGCCGGCGTGCAGCAAAGCTTGAAGGTGACGCTGTACATGAAGGACCGCAACAATTATGTGGCGCCGGTTACCGTGCAGGTGCCCAAAACCGAAGCTGTCGCCCGCACGACGCTCGAATATATGATCGATGGAGGTCCGGGCCAGGCGGTCGTGCCGGCGGGCTTTACCGGACTGCTTCCGAAAGGCACGATCGTCAAGGGTATCGATATTAATCCGGACAAAAAAGTAGCCACGGTCGACTTTTCCAAAGAGTTCACCAGCTATAATCCGGCCGACGAACGCAAGATCGTCGAAGCCGTCACCTATGCGCTGACCGGGTTTCCGAATGTAAGCGAAGTGCAGCTATGGGTAGAAGGCAAGCAATTGAAGGAAATGCCGCAAGGCAAGCTGCCGCTCGGAGGCACGCTCAGCCGGGCGATGGGCATCAACATCGAGCGGGCGGAAGGGGCGGATTTCGGCCAGACGACGCCGGTCACGCTGTACTTCCTCGGCCAGACCGACGAACGCCAAACGTATTACGTGCCGGTGACCCGTATGGTGAAGCGGACGGACGATAAAGCGAAGGCGACGATCGAGCAATTGATTGCCGGGCCGATGCAGAACAAGCTGTTTTCCGTCATGGGCTCAACGGTCGAGCTGCCGAAGATCGAATCTGCTAACGGGGTCATTACGGTCAATTTCAGCGATACGCTGCTCGGTCCGGACCACAAAGCTCCGGGCGAAGCGCTGCAGGCCGTCGTGCTGTCCTTGACGGAAATTGCCGGAGACGCCAAGGTGCAGATCAAGGTCAACAACGATGTCAAAGTAAGCTCGACCGACAATCAAAGCTACAGCAAGCCGGTATCGCGGCCGACGAACGTCAACGCCATTAAACTGTAACGTTCTGTGCATCGTACGGGAGTAACGCTTCACCTTATATGACGAGCCTCGGGGGCTGCCCGAGGCTCGTTTGTTACGAACCGATCATCGTTTATTGCCTCAAGGCGCCGATGCCGGTCGGTGAACGTTTCCGTTATTTATTGGCATCCGCCTTGATTTGTTTGTTCGATTCTTCCTCGGCCTCGCGCAGAACGGTGTTGATATCCTTCTCCCCCAATATGACGCTGAATAGTCCGTTTTCCAGCAAGATGCGGATGCTGCTGTCGAATTTCGTAATATTGGCGGGAGAAGCATACGTTTGCGGCAGAAGCGCCTTTACGTTTTTGCCCTTATAGATGGAGCCTTCTCCCTGCCCGAAGCCGTTGCGGACTTCCGGGTCCTTCAGTATCGTCAGCAGTTGCCCTTCCTTCGATTTTTGCAGCTGATATTCCTTCGTCGTCAAGAAGGAGATGGCGTCCACCGCATCCTCTTTATGCTTGCTGGTCGAGGTGACGTAGAAATATGTCGGATACGGCTGCGGGCCGGTCTGACCCAGTTCCGGGAATGTCGGGAAGGTGGCGATATCCCAATTCAACGATGGGCTCAGCTCCGGCGTCGTATGCAGGTTGGTCATCGCGAGCCACATGCCGGCGTTCTGGTTTTTGAAAAACGCGTCCCGCTGCGCCTGCTGATGCACGTCGTTCTTATTGGCCGCGGAGTTCGGAAGTTTATAAAACCGCGCCAGATTATCGTACAAGCCTTTCCACTTCGTGGAGCTGAAGTCGGAGCGCCCGGAAGCCGGGTCGACCATAGGCAGCGACGGTTGGTTAATATGCAGCAGATGGCCGAGCGAGCCGCGCAATCCGACATATTTTTGACCGCCTTCCGTACGGCTCAGCTTGGAAGCGAGCTGGTACGTATCGTCCCAAGTCTGCCCGTCCTTCGGATAGGCGAATCCGAATTTATCGAAAATGTCCTTGTTGTAGTACATGGTGGCGGGAACCGTATAGACCGGCAGGCCGTAAAGTCCCCCCTGGCCGATAATGCGTCCTGCGGCGAGCGTCTGCGGCTCGATGGCCGATTCGTCGAATTTGTTCTGTTTTAGCATAGGGGTAATATCGTACTGCAAACCGACTTCCAGCAAACGCGAGCTCAGACCGGTCGACACGAACACCACGTCGATCTGCTCGCCGGCCGCAACGAGCTCGGGCAGCGTGGTGCCTTTGCCGCTCTGAAGAAATTTGGGCGTAATATGAGGGTATTTTTGCTTGATCGGGTCCCCGAACGTCCGCATAAACGACTGTTCGTTCCAATCGGTCGTCGAGGTATAGTAAAAGACAAGATCTACGGGTTTTTTCGGGGCTTCCCCCGTCTTCGGGGAACTGCCGGCGTCGCCTGTAGAGGCTCCCGAGCAAGCGGCCGCAAGCGAAGCGACGGACAGCAGAACGGCGAGGGTAAGCGGTTTTCTAATCAAGTTTCAAGACCTCCCTTTGACATCGGTACTGCTCTTTTTTTAGGTAAACGGTTAACCGGTAAGCGTTGTACACCCGGGATTTGTAAGCGCTGTTTCCAGTTAGAAATAACTTATCACGGCAGCCGGAACGACAAAATAGCGGCAGTGGCAAAAAATTTATAGTGAAAGACCAAAAAGGGCAGTTATGCTAAAATAGGGAAAAAAGAGTGGGGGATTACGGATGAGGGAGTGGCGTGATGCCCGCTTTTCAAGCAGTCGGGAATTCGGAAAAACGGAATGCGGCGATTCCTGGAGCTGGACCCGGACATCGTTTCCCGATTTCGATATATGGTATGTGCTTGCAGGAGAAGGGGAAATCCATATTAACGGCCTCCGCCATGAAGCGCGACCGGGAACCTGCTGCGTGCTCCGGCCCGGGGACAGCGTGTCCGCCATTCAAAACCCGCAAAACCGGATGTCGCTTATTTACTTTCACTTTAGAATGCGTGACCTGGAGACCGGAGTCGAGCTGCCCGACGACGCCACCTTGCCTCCGCGATACAATCTCGTCCACGATTACTGGCTCGAGCAGCATTTGAACTCTTTGCTGGAATTTGCCGGAAGGGACGATCCATACAGCGAAGAGATGGTCAACTATTTGCTGAAGCTGATTATGACGCAGCTATTGTACTTGCAGCATGAAGCCGGGCATAAGACGCGTTTCCGGCACCGGCATCTGATGCAGAAAATAATTGACTATATCCGAATGGGTGTCCCCCGCCCGATTACCCACGAGGAGTTAGGACGTCTCGTTTCCTTGTCCCCGCGTTACGTCAATCGGCTGTTCAAGGAGTTTACCGGGCTTTCGCTGAAGGAATACTTGAAACGGGCCCGGCTGGACAAAGCGCGCACTTTGCTTACGGTAGCCAATAAAAACGTAACTCAGGTAGCGGAGGAGCTTGGCTACAAGGACATTTATTTGTTCAGCAACCAGTTCAAGCAGCAATACGGCATCTCTCCCTTGAAATACCAGCGCAATATGCGCAAAAGCCAACTAATGGCGCTTCCGATAAAAAGATAGCTTGAAAGAGCGGATGGGCACGGGAAAAGCTGTTGAAAAATGCCGTGGAAAAAAATGGACCCATTCGTATTAGCCGTAGAAGATGCTTTTCGGATCAGGGTTTGGTAAAATGAGGTAGTCCATGAGGAAGTCCGATTCAGGTGACGAACACAATCGATGATATGCAGACAGGGGTGCCCTTTTGAGAAACGACGGAAGAAATTACCAACAAACGCGACCGGTTAAAATTACGCCCAACTATATGAAGCATGCGGAAGGCTCCGTTCTGATCGAGGTAGGGGAGACGAAGGTGATCTGCACGGCCTCGATCGAGGAGAAGGTGCCGCCGTTCATGAAGGGTCAGGGCCGCGGTTGGATTACCGCCGAATATTCCATGCTGCCGCGGGCTACCCAAGTGCGTAACCAGCGGGAAGCGACCAAAGGCAAGCTCGGCGGGCGGACGATGGAAATTCAGCGGCTGATCGGCCGTGCGCTCCGTTCGGCCATCAGCCTCGAGGCGCTTGGGGAACGGACGATTACGCTGGACTGCGACGTCATTCAGGCTGACGGAGGCACCCGCACAACGTCGATTACAGGCGCTTTCGTAGCGTTATGCTTCGCCGTCAACAAGCTACTGCAAAACCAGAAGCTGAGCAAGTCGCCGATAACCGATTATTTGGCTTCGGTCAGCGTCGGGGTAGTGAAAGGCCAAGTATGCCTCGATCTCAATTACGAGGAAGATTCGCAGGCCAAGGTCGACATGAATGTCGTCATGACCGGGCAAGGCAAGTTCGTGGAGGTGCAGGGAACGGGCGAGGATTCACCGTTTACGCGCGAAGAGCTGGACGCCTTGCTCGCCTCCGCCGAAATCGGCATCCAGTCGATGATCGAGAAGCAGAAGGAAGCGCTTGGGCCGGTTGCAGCGATCGTGGGGTCCTGAGCGATGAGCCTGCAACCGAACGGCAGCACGGTCGTCATCGCCACCCGCAATGCGGGCAAAGCGAGGGAATTTGTCAGCTTGTTCGGCCCGCTGGGCTGGACCGTGCGAACCTTGAACGACTACCCCGATATTCCGGACATCGTGGAGGACGGGGAGACGTTCGCCGACAATGCGCTGATTAAAGCGAAAGCCGTGGCCGACCGGCTGGGCGTGCCGGCGCTCGCCGACGATTCCGGCTTGTGCGTGGACGCGCTGGACGGGCGTCCGGGCGTTTATTCCGCGCGGTATGCGGGAGAAGGGGCGAAGGATGCGGACAATATCGCCAAGCTGTTGGGCGAGCTGAACGGTCTGGCGAAAGCGGGCCGTCTCGAGCCGAAGCCGGAGAACGTGGACGGAACGGCCGTCCGTCTGCTAAGCACGGCGCGTTTTGTCTGCTCGCTAGCGTTGTACGATCCCCACAAGCCGCTGCTTCAAGTAGAGGGGCAATGCGAGGGGTTCATCATCGATCGGCCTCTCGGGGAAAAAGGATTCGGCTACGACCCGCTGTTCTATGTGCCGGAATTCGGCCGGACGTTTGCCGGGCTGCCGATGGAGCGCAAAAACGCGGTCAGTCACCGGGCCCGCGCGCTGGACAAGCTGCTGCGTCTTCTTCAAGCGGAGCGGCCTGTGTGAGAGCCATAGAGTTAGCGGCAAGAAGGGGCTGTCCGGCATCGGACGGCTCTTTTTGCCGTATGGATGCCTATCGTCTCGCTCTGAGAGAGGTCGAGCGGCATTGGCCGCTTGCGGTTACGATAAAAAGGCGAGCCCGGGTGTAAATCTCGGCTCGCCTTTTCCATATGTTTCGAGAATACCAGAGCATTGGAGCAGCGGTTACCGGATGGACACGTTGTACTCCCGCATCCAAGCGTCGAGCTGGCCGATGTAGGCGAACAGCTGCGGACCTGACATGAGCTGGCCGAACCACGGCAGGTCGATCGAAGCCGCCTCGGGAGCCGACAGTCGCCGGAGATGATCGGCGTTCAGCAGCGGCAGCACCGGGGAGGAGGAGTCGTTCAGAATGTCCTGCACCCAGGCACGGGTCGCAGCCAAGTAATTCGGGTTGTGCGTCTTCGGGTATGGGCTTTTTTTGCGGGTCAGCACGTCGTCGGGCAAAAGGCCTTTCAGCGCCTTGCGTAGGATGCCCTTCTCGCGGTCGCCCGACGTCTTGATTTCCCACGGAACGTTCCAGACGTATTCGATCAGCCGGTGGTCGCAGAACGGAACGCGCACCTCGAGGCCGACGGCCATGCTCATCCGGTCCTTGCGATCCAGCAGCGTCGGCATAAACCGGCTAATATTCAAGTAAGACATCTCGCGCATCCGCCGCGCCGTCCCGGTTTCTCCGGCAAGATGCGGCACTTCGTCGAGCGCCTGGCGGTACCGTTCGTCGAGATACGCCTTCGGCTGCAGCCAGTCGGCGGTCTCCTTCGACATCAGATCGGTGCGGATGCCCGCCGACAGCGACCACGGGAACGTGTCCGCGTTCAACGATTCCTCGCGATGGAACCACGGGTAGCCTCCGAATATTTCGTCGGCCGCCTCGCCGGATATGGCGACGGTCGCTCCTTTCTTGATTTCCCGGCAAAACAAATAGAGCGAGCCGTCCACATCGGCCATCCCCGGCAAATCGCGGGCCCGCATCGCCTCGATCAAGGAAGCGAACAGCTCCGGCGTATCGAAGAAAACGTCGTGGTGCTCGGTGCCGAGCTCGTCGACCATGCGTTTGATCCAGGGAGCGTCCGAATTCGGTTGAAAGACGTTTGCCTTGAAATGCTTGTCGTTATCCACGTAGTCGACCGAATACGTATCGACTACGCCTTGCCCGGTCCGGTTGTAATAGTCGACGGCAATGGCCGTCAGCGCGCTCGAATCGAGCCCGCCGGACAATAGCGTGCATACCGGCACGTCGGAGATGAGCTGGCGCTCTACGGTATCGAGCAGCAGTTCGCGGATGCGCGCCGCCGTTTGCTCCACGTTCTCTTCATGCGGCCGGCTTTCCAGCTTCCAATACGGTCGAATGGAAAGTCCGGAACGATCGAACACCATGTAATGGCCGGGCTTCAATTCCGCCATATGCTCGTAGATGCCGTGCCCGGGCGTACGGGCCGGCCCGATGACGAGCAGCTCGGCGAGCCCTTCGCGGCCGATCCGCGCCGGAAAATCCGGATGGGCGAGAATGGCCTTCGGTTCCGAGCCGAAGGCGAACACTCCGTTTTTCTCGGCATAAAACAGCGGCTTGACGCCAACCCGATCCCGCGCCAAAAACAGCGACTGCTCCTCATCGTTCCAGATGGCGAAGGCGAATATGCCGTTCAGGCGGTCGAGGCAGGCGCGCCCCCATTCGATATACGAGACGAGCAGCACCTCGGTATCGCAGTTGGTCGAAAAGGCATGGCCGCGCTGCTCCAGCTCCCGGCGCAGCTCGAAGGCGTTGTAAATTTCCCCGTTGTACACGATGGTATACGCGACGTCCCCTTTTTTGCGGATCATCGGCTGCGCGCCGTTCTCCGGGTCCATGACGCTCAATCTGCGGTGACCGAGCGCGCAATGCCGGGTAAGCCATGTGCCGGATGCGTCCGGGCCGCGAAGCGCCATCGTGGCCGTCATATCCACCAGTACGGAGGAACGCTGAGTCAAATCGCTTTGCCAGTCGATCCAGCCGGTTATTCCGCACATATATCCTCTCATCCTTTCGATAATCAAAATCCTTGTAAAGGGTATGCGGCAGCGCACGGTTTCATGTCTGTCTCTGTCTGATAGGCAAAGGAGACGGCCGAAAACGGATCAGCTGTTTTTTCCGAAGTTCCTGATAGAACCGGAAAATTTTGCGCAACCTGTATGTATATGCGCTTTCCGAGAAGGAGTGGTAGGACGATGGGCAGCTTGATCCGTTTTTCCTTGAATAACAAATTCGCCATACTGATTTTGACGCTGATCGTGACGGTAGCCGGATTGTACGCCGGAGCGAATATGAAGAAAGAGACGATCCCGGATATCGAGGTGCCCATACTGACCGTGTCCGCCGTATTTCCGGGAGCCGCGCCTCAGGAAGTAGCCGACAAACTGAGCGGACCGCTGGAGCAGCGAATCCGCAACCTGAGCGGGGTCAACTCGGTAAGCTCCACCTCGATGGAGAACGTCTCTTCGCTAGTCGTCGAATACGGTTACGGGACGAAGATGGACGATGCCGAGAACGAGCTGCGCCAGACGCTGTCGTCGTTCGTCAAGCCGCAGGGCGTCGCGGATTTGCAGGTGACGAAGATCAGTCTGAACGCGTTCCCGGTCGTCTCCTTGAGCGTATCCGGGGAAAATCGTCAGCTCGACGAGCTGACAAAGCTGGTGGAGGAGCAGCTGAAGCCGGCGCTGGAAGGCATCGAGGGCGCGGGCTCGGTCGCGGTTTCCGGACAATATGTGCGCGAGGCGGAGCTGGCGTTTGACAAGGCCAAAATGAGCTCGCTCGGGCTGAGCGAGGAAACGGTGAGAGGAATCGTCCAAGGCTCGGCGATTCAGGTTCCGCTCGGGCTGTTCGAGCTGGAAAATGCGGAGAAGAGCGTGCTCGTGGACGGCAACATGACGACGCTGGACGATCTGCGCAACCTCGCCGTGCCGGTTATCCCCTCGGCCGGAAGCGCGGGAGGAGCCGCTTTAGGCGGCCCGCCGGCCGCAGCGGGGAACGGTGCCGCGCCTGGAGGGGCTGCCGGAGGGAATACCGGAGCCGGAGCGCCGGGAACTGCTGCCGGAGGCAACGCCGTCGGCGGAGGCGCAGCAGCCGGTGCAGCGGGCGGTGGCGCTGCGGGCGGCACGGGAATAGGAGCCGCTCCCGGAGCGGCCGCGTCTCCGGCCGGCATCCCGACCGTCAAACTGTCGGAGATCGCCGACATCCGGCTGGTCGGCAAAGCGGAGTCGATCTCCCGCACGAACGGCAGCGAGTCGATCGGCATCAACGTGACGAAGACATCCGACGCCAACACCGTCGATGTGGTCGAGGCGGTCAAGGCGAAGGCGCGGCAGTTCGAATCCGACTATCCGGGCATGCATGCGCTTATCATGCTTGACCAGGGCGAGCCGATCGAGGAGTCCGTCAGCACGATGCTGAACAAGGCGCTGTTCGGGGCGATTTTTGCCGTCGTCGTCATTTTGCTGTTTTTGCGCAACCTCCGCACCACGCTCATCTCTGTCGTCTCTATCCCGCTGTCGCTGCTGATCGCCCTGCTTGTGCTCAAGCAGACCGGCGTGACGCTGAACGTCATGACGCTCGGAGCGATGACCGTGGCGATCGGCCGGGTCGTGGACGATTCCATCGTCGTCATCGAGAACAACTACCGGCGAATGGGACTCGGCGGCGAGAAGCTGTCCGGCAAGGCGCTCGTGCTGGATGCGACCAAGGAAATGTTCATACCGATTTTGTCCTCCACGCTCGTCACCATCGCCGTTTTCGTGCCGCTTGGCACGGTCAGCGGACCGGTGGGCCAGTTGTTTATGCCGTTTGCGCTGACCATGGTTTACGCGCTGCTCGCCTCGCTGCTCGTAGCGGTATCCGTCGTGCCCGCTCTCACCCACTTGATGTTTCGCAATGGCACGGGGAGAAAAAGCGGCCACGAGGACAAGCCGGGCGCGATTGCGCGCTTTTACCGGCGCGTGCTGAACGGAGCGCTCAACCATAAGGCGCTGACCTCGCTCGGCGCGGTCTTCTTGCTGGCGGCGAGCCTGGCGCTGACCGGGGTTGTCGGCGTCAGCTTCCTGCCGGAGGAGGAGCAGAAGTATGCGATGATTACGTACACCCCCGGACCTGGAAAACGGATAGCCGATGTGGAAGCGTCGGCGCTCGCAGCGGAGAAGCTCGTGCTCGGCCGTCCCGGGGTAGCGAACCTGCAATATTCCGTCGGCGGGCAAAATCCGATGGGCCGAGGTTCGGGCAAGTCCGCGCTGTTCTACGTGCAGTACGACAAAAATACGGCGGATTTCAAGCAAGTGAAGGAAGCGCTGATCGGCGATTTGCAGAACCTGGACAAGGACGGCAAATGGAGCGAGCTGGACTTCGGCGGGGGATTTGGCGGCAACAAGCTCAGTTTGACCGTCTATGGCGACTCGCTCGAGCAGATCAAGCCGGCCATCGAGCGCATCCGTCAGGAGCTTGCTCAGGAGGGCTCCTTCGAGAAGGTGGAGTCGAGCCTGTCGCAAACGTACGAGCAGTATGCCATCGTGGCCGATCAGCCGAAGCTCGCCAAGCTCGGCTTAACCGCAGCGCAGCTGGCGATGAGGCTCAGCCCGATGCGCGAGCGTCCGGCTCTCGCCGAAGTACAGATTGACGGCAAGCCCTACCCCCTGTACGAGAAATCGGACGCTCAACCGTTCTCCTCGCTTGGCGATATCGAGAACGCCAAGCTGTCGTCCCCGCTCGGCATCCAAGTGCCGATCAAGAACGTGGCAACCGTGCGCCAAGGCACCTCGCCCAACACGATTACGCATAAGGACGGCCGCTTGTACGTCGAGGTAACGGCGAACATTACAGCCAAGGACGTCGGGCAGGCGTCCAGCACCGCGCAGAGCCGGATCAAGGATCTCGGCCTGGGAGACGGCATTCGCGTCGATTTCGGCGGCGTCACCGAGCAGATTAACGAGACGTTCACCCAGTTGGGGATGGCTATGGCGGCAGCGGTGGCTATCGTCTACTTGCTGCTCGTCATTACGTTCGGCGGGGCGCTGACGCCGTTCGCGATCTTGTTCTCCCTGCCGTTCACCATTATCGGCGGGCTGGTCGGTCTGTATTTGGCCAAAGAAACGATCAGCGCTTCGGCGATGATGGGGGCGCTTATGCTGATCGGCATCGTCGTGACGAACGCCATCGTTCTGCTCGATCGGGTGCTGCACAAGGAGCGCGAAGGCCTGAGTCCGCGAGAGGCGCTGCTGGAGGCTGGGTCTACCCGGCTCAGGCCGATTCTGATGACGGCGCTGGCTACGGTCGGGGCGCTGCTGCCATTGGCGCTCGGCTTCGAGAGCACGAGCGGCAGCCTGATCTCCAAAGGGCTTGGCGTTACCGTGATCGGCGGCCTGATCAGCTCCACGGTGCTGACGCTAGTCATCGTTCCGATCGTTTATGAGTTTTTGGCAAAGTTTCGCAGAAAAATGGTACCGGAGACGGGCGCCGAATAGACAACCGACAACCCGATGCGGGGACCGCCGCATCGGGTTGTTTCGTCTTTCCGCCGGATACTTTGTTAAAGTTTGCGAATTTGCCAAAATGGACTTTGGTAATCTTGTCGACAAGGCTCTATGAAGGACGCGGAATCTTTGTAAGATTGGACAAAAAACGTCCCACTATATTAATAATTTATGAAATTCCCGTTGACAATGGGCAAACACTTCCCCTAAAATCAAGTCATAACGAAACTTTGTTAGTAACCTTAACTAACAAAAGGAGGTGAAAAATTGATTGGTCGCGCTCAGCCGGGAAGTACCAAATTGATCAAACGAATGAACCGGGAAAATATTCTCCTCAGCCTGAAAGCCAACACGGGAGTATCCAGAGCCGATCTCGCCAAGCTAACGGAGCTGAGTCGACCTTGCGTTTCCTCGTTGGTCGATGAAATGATTCAGGAAGGCCTCATCCACGAAATCGGCATGGGGACGTCCAAAGGCGGCAGAAAGCCTATATTGCTGGAATACAACTTCGCGGCCTTCGGGGTGGTAGGGGCAGTATTCGAAGGAAGCACGATGCAGCTGGCTATTGCGGACTTGAAGGGCGACACGCTGTACCGGCACCAAATTTCGCTGTCGTCGCCGATGGATGGGGAGAAGGCAATTGAAAGCGTTGCCGAAGGCCTCAAGGTGCTTCTGGCCCGAAGCGGCTTTGATAAAAGCAGGCTGTTGGGGATCGGACTTGGTTTGCCGGGTATTACCCGACGCAGAGACGGCACGATCAGTTATGCACCAAGTACGGGATGGATGGGATTGCCTGTCCGGAAAGAAATCGAGGAGAAGCTCGGTCTGCCCGTCATAATCGATAACGACGTCAACTTGATGACTTTGGGAGAATACCGCAGGGGTGCCGGAATCGGCTATTCCAACCTGGTTTACATGTATGTGGGCACAGGGATCGGGGCCGGAATCGTTATAGACAAACAATTATACAGAGGGGCAAGAGAGGCCAGCGGTGAAATCGGTTACATGATGATCGGTCCAATTGGAAAACGCTTACAAGGGGAGTTCGGGGTATTCGAAAAAAACTACTCCGTCTCCGCCGTCCGCGAGAAGGCGAGGTACATCCTTCCTTACGTGGGAAGCGGCAGCATCATCAGACAAATCGCCGACTATGCGGACCGGGGGATGAAGGAAGCGCGTCAGCTTCTCGACGACACCTGCAAGCATTGGGCGATCGGTATCGCCAATATGGCAAGCATGCTCGATCCCGAGCTGCTCATCTTGAGCGGGGAGCTTATTCATCTCGGCGAGGAAGGATTGCATTCGATCAAGAAGTCGTTGTCCGATTGGGTGCCGTCCGTTCCCGAACTGAAGCTTGCTTCGCTTGGAGAGCACGCGGGCATTATGGGGGCCATTCACAGCGTTCTGGAGGCGTTCCCATCCGAGGCCGCATCCAGAGTATGATAAAAAAGGGAGGCAATACAAACATGAAAAAATCTTCGAAATGGCTGACGGGCGCAGTGCTCAGTATCGCCATGTTCGCTGTAACCGCTTGTGGCGGGGCGACAACGGGAGGAAACCAATCCGGGGAAGCTCCCAAGCAGGAAAACAACTCGGGGCAGACGGCCAAGCCGCCTGAAAAGCAAAAGCTCGTCATCTACACGGCCAGAGACAAAAACGTGGTCGACGAAATTATTCCTAAATTCAAAGAAAAAAATCCGAATATCGAAGTCGAAGTGCTGACGATGGGCGCCCAGCAAGTTCTGGAGCGGGTACGCGGCGAAAAAGCGAATCCGCAGGCGGACTTCTGGTGGGGCGGCACGCAGTCCGGTCTGATGACGGCAGCCAACGAAGGCTTGCTGGAAAGCTTCAAGCCGAGCTTCGCCGACCAGGTGCCGGCGCTGTACAAAGACGCTCAGGACCGCTGGTACGGCGAGATGCTGCTGCCGGAAGTCATCATGTACAACCCGAAAGCGCTGAAAAAAGAAGACGCTCCGAAAGATTGGGACGACCTGCTCGATCCGAAATATAAAAACAAAATCATCATCCGCGGCGTACTGGCTTCCGGAACGATGAGAACGATCTATTCCGCGATGATTTTGCGTCAAGGCACCGAGCCGCAAAAAGGCTACGACTGGCTGAAGAAGCTGGACGCGAACACGAAGGAATACGCGCAAGACCCGACCAACCTGTACCTGAAGCTGGCGCGCGAGGAAGGCTCCTTGTCGCTGTGGAACCTGCAGGACATCATGATTCAGAAGGAAACGAAAAACCAACCGTTCGACTTTATCTATCCGGCAAGCGGCGCACCGATTCTCGTCGACGGCGTAGGCATTGTCAAAGGCGCCAAAAACATGGCGGCCGCCAAAACGTTCTACGAATTCCTGTTTGATTCCAAGCTTCGCGTAGAGCTCGCGGAGAAGCTGTACCAGATTCCGACCCGTACCGACCTGAGCAAAGATATGCCGGCATGGCTCAAAGGCCTCGAGTTGAAGCCGTTGAACCTTGACTGGACGATGATGGCCGACAAAGAGAAGGACTGGATGCAGTATTGGGATGAGAACATCAAGGGCAAGGGCGGAAAATAACAGCTGGGCAAGGCCGTCCGGGCGGAGCGTTCCTCCGCCCGGTCAATTCATCAAGGGAGGAACCGTGCTTGATTGATGTAATGCTCGATCATGTAAGCAAGCAGTTCGGAAATGTAAAAGGAGTGGCGGACGTTCACATCCATATCCAGCCGGGAGAGTTTTTCACGTTCCTGGGCCCGAGCGGATGCGGCAAAACGACAACACTGCGCATGATAGCGGGATTTTATTTTCCGAGCGACGGACGCATTTTATTCGGCAATCAAGATGTGACCAACTTGCCGCCCAACAAGCGGAATGCGGGGATGGTATTCCAGAACTACGCTTTGTTCCCGCATATGACCGTATTCGAAAATATCGCGTTCGGCCTGCAGGTGCGCAAAGTGCCGAAGCGGGAGCTCGTGGAGCGGGTGGAGCGCGCGCAGAAGCAGGTGCATCTGGAAGGATTCGGCAGCCGGCGCATCGACCAGTTGTCCGGCGGACAGCAGCAGCGCGTGGCGTTGGCGCGGGCTCTGGTCATCGAGCCGAAAATCTTGCTCCTCGACGAACCGTTGTCCAACCTGGACGCCAAGCTGCGGGAAGAAACCCGCCTGGAGATCAAGCGACTCCAGCAGGAACTGGGCATTACGACGATCTACGTCACCCATGATCAGGCGGAAGCAATGTCGATGTCCGACCGCATTATGGTCATGCAGGGCGGCGTCGTGCAGCAGATCGGCGTACCTGAAGAAATTTACAACCGTCCGGTCAACCGGTTCGTGGCTTCATTTATCGGCGAATCGAACCTGTGGGAAGGCACGGTGGAACGGATCGACGGCAAGGAAGCGACGGTCTCCATCGCTCCGGGCTTGCGTCTGACCGGTATAATCGGCAATGCGGCTCCGGCCTGTCGGCTTGAGGTCGGAGGGAGCGTCGTGCTGTCCGTCCGCCCGGAAGCGATCCGCGAAGCAATGACAGAGGAAAAGGACGGGCCCAATATAATGAAGGGAACCGTTTCGATATCCGAATATACCGGCATTAGCGTCAATTATGTCGCCTCCGTCGGCTACACCCCGGTTCGGGCGATGTTCGTCCATCAGGGACACCGGCTCCGGCAGCGCGGGGAAGAGCTGGTGCTGCATATTCCGAAGGAGAGCGTTTATTTCCTGGGAGGCGAACGATGAAAGCGAACGCGAAATCGTCGACTTCGTCCGCCGGTTTTTGGAGCTCGATAACCACTTCCCGCTATTTCGTTTATGTGCTCGTCGCGCCGTTGTTTCTCGTGCTGCTCGCTTATGTCGTCTATCCGCTGTTCCAGACATTCGTGCAGAGCATTATGGCGGACGACAAGTTTTCGCTGAAAAACTATGGGGCATTCTTCAGCCTGGAGCATAGGTCCAATCTGGAGGCTCTGTGGACGAGTGTGTACTTATCCGTCCTCAGCGTGATCACGTGCGCGATTGTCGGCGTGGCCATGGCGTTCCTGCTGGAACGGTACGATTTTCCCGGCCGCAAGCTGCTCGTCGTGCTGGCTATGGTACCGATGGCGCTGCCGCCGCTCGTCGGCGTGCTTTCCTTTACGTTTCTGTATGCGGAAAGCGGCATTATCCCGCGCTCGCTGAAATGGCTGTTCCAGCTGGATCAGGTGCCGTTCTCGTTGAAAGGCGTGTGGGGCGTACTGGTCGTGCATACGTTCACCATGTACACCTACTTCTATATGACCGCTTCCTCGGCGATCAAAGGGCTCGACCCTTCGCTGGAAGAAGCCGCGGCCAGTCTCGGGGCGGGTCGGCTGTATGTGTGGAGGCGCGTCATTTTGCCGATGCTGACCCCCGCGATCGTAGCTTCCTCGCTGCTCGTATTTATGATTTCGATGGCTTCCTATACGGCGCCGCTTATTTTCGGCATCGAACGGACCATGACGATGCAAATTTATTTGTCCCGGACGAACGGGAATTTGGATATGGCTGCTACGCAGTCCACGATCTTATCCATCGTGTCCATCGTGTTCCTGATGGTGATGCGGTGGTACCAAGGCTTGCGCAATTATCAGAATATGAGCAAAGGGATCAGCGTCCACCGGACGGAAGTGAAGAGCAAGGCCGGCAAATATGTATCGATGGTCTTGTCGTTTATCGGTGTCGTTGTATTAATGCTGCCCATTCTCGTGCTTGTGCTGATCTCGTTCTCAACAGACGGGACATGGACGACGCAAATTTTCCCGCCGTCCTATACGCTTCAGCATTATATTGATCTGTTTACGGATAGCCGGACATGGCGCCCAATCGCCAACAGCTTCAAGATGAGCTTCATAGCGACGATCGGCAATATCATCTTCGGGGTAGCCGCGGCATATGCGCTCGTTCGGATGAATTTTAAAGGAAAAACGCTGCTTGACGTGCTGATCATGCTGCCTTGGGCTTTGCCAGGTACGGTCGTGGCTGTCAACCTGATCGCCGCATTCAGCGAACCGAATGTATTCAGTTTTAATCAGGTGTTTATCGGCAGCTTCTGGATTTTGCCGCTTGCTTATTTCGTACGGCATTTGCCGCTTGTGTTCCGCTCCACGTCGGCCACGCTGATGCAGATGGACGGTTCGGTGGAAGAAGCGGCGCGCAATCTTGGCGCTACTTGGTGGTACAGCTTCAGACGGGTCGTCTTTCCGATGGCGCTTAGCGGAATTTTGGCCGGCTCTTTGCTCGCCTTCGTGCAGGGAATCGGCGAGTTTGTATCTTCCATTCTGTTGTTTACGGCGCGGACAACGCCGATTTCGGTAGAGATTTTCCAAAGAATGTATTCGTTCGAATTCGGAACGGCTTGTGCGTACGGCGTGCTGCAAATTGCTCTGATCATCATCGTCCTCTTCATTTCCCGCAGATTAACAGGTGACAAGGCGGGAACGGCAGTATAAACGTTGGTCATAATGTGGCGACCTCCTAGGGGTTACATCCACGTCATGATAGTGGCGGGGAGCTGGCCACTGCCCGCCCGCTAATATCGGTATGTATAAGGAGGAGTTAGGTTGAACAAAACTCAAGCGCGTACGAAATTAGTCACGATCGCCACCAGCGCAGCGGTAACCGCAAGCTTGCTGCTGCCGGTTATGCCGGCTACACCCGCCTATGCGGATCGGGGTGTCGTCGATCTGTGGAAATCGATCAAGCCGCTCACGACCGTGGCCAGCGCCATGAACACCGGCGCCCACCCGGACGACGAGCACAGCGCGACGCTCGCCTATCTGTCTCTCGGGAGAGGCGTCGACACCTCCAGTGTCATTGCCAACCGGGGGGAAGGCGGTCAGAACGAGATCGGCAGCGAACTTAACAATGCGCTAGGCATGATCAGAAGCCGGGAGCTGCAGGAAGCGTCCAAAATAACGAACATCAAGCTTGGCATGCTGAGTGAGAAAGTGAACGACCCGATTTTTGACTTCGGCTTCTCCAAAAGCCCGGACGAAACGCTCAGCATGTGGGGCGATTCGGTCGCTTACGAGCGTATCATCCGCAAAATCCGCGAATATCGCCCGGATGTCGTCTACCCGTCGTTCCTCAACGAGGACTCGACACACGGCCATCATAGAGCGATTAATGTGATCACGACGCGGGCGTTCAAGGATGCGGCGGACGAGAAAGTGTTCCCGGAGCATCTGGAGAAGGGGCTGCAGCCTTGGCAGATCAAGAAGATGTATTTGCCGGGCAGCTCCAAGGACTATACGGTAGCGGTTCCGGTCGGGGATTATGACGAAATTTACGGAGCCTCCTATACGCAGCTTGGCGAAGAATCGCGCTTCATGCACAAAAGCCAGGGGATGGGCCGCATTTATGACGAAGGTCCTTCCAACAGCTTTTACAAGCTCGAATATACGACGGTAAAAACAAGCGATAAAGAAAAAAGCTTCTTCGACGGCATTGCCTATACGTTCGACGATCTGGCCAAGGAAGTGGCAGCGAAGCATAAGGACAGCCAAGTGGCGAAAAACCTGCAATCGCTCCATAAGGATGCGGAGGACGTCATCGCCGCTTATCCGAACTTCGCCAAAGTGGCCGAACAGGTGCACCATATGAAGGCCGACGTGCAAACCGCTCTCGCGGCCGTTCAGTCCGCCGATCTGGAGAAGAGCATGAAGACGGATTTGCTGTACCGTCTCGGCGTCAAGGAAGAGCAGCTCAATAAAGCCAGCATGGAAGCGGCATCCGTCGTGGCCAAGGTCAAGCCGGCTACCGGCGAGCTGGTTCCCGGACAGAAGACCAAAGTCCAAGTAACTGCTTATAACGGCGGCTCTGTTCAACTGAAAAGCATCAAGCTCGGCTTGAACCTCCCGAAAGGGTGGGAAGCGAAGGCGGAAGGAAAAACCGACTTCGACAAGCTGTACAACGG
Organism: Paenibacillus hodogayensis; assembly: GCF_039536325.1. Taxonomy (NCBI): domain Bacteria; kingdom Bacillati; phylum Bacillota; class Bacilli; order Caryophanales; family Paenibacillaceae; genus Paenibacillus; species Paenibacillus hodogayensis. The sequence continues at coordinate 589,318 of NZ_BAAAYO010000010.1, read as the reverse complement.
GGAAACGGTATCAACGACGTTCGAGGTCAGCGTACCGAAGGATGCCGAGGATTTTCAGCCTTACGCTCCTGCAATCTTGAGCGCTAACGTGGAATATACGGCGTTCAATACGTCCGCCAAGCTGAACGTCGTTCCGCAAAATGCGGTTGCGGTGCTCCCGCCGTACTCGATGACGCTCAGTCCGGGCGCGACGGTGGTCAACACGCTGAAGGCGGATCAGCCGATCCCGGTCAAAGTGACGGTGCGCAACTATACGCCTGGCGCTTCTACGGCTTCGGTATCGCTGGACGTACCGCAAGGCTGGAAGGTGGAGCCTGCCGCAGTGGACATTCGCTTCGCCGCCAAAGGAGAAACGAACTCCGCCGCGTTCACGGTCATTCCGTCGGCCGCTACGGCTAACGGCAAGTATGTCATCTCCGCGAAAGCCCAAAACGGCGAAACGGTTAGCACCAAAGGCGCGCAAGTGATCGATTACCCGCATATCGGCAAAACATACTTAATCGAACCGGCTCAACTGCAAATTCAAGCGTTCGACCTGGCTTTGCCGGAGAAGCTGAAAGTCGGCTACGTCTCCAGCGGCTTCGATACGATCGACCAATATTTGCGTCAAGTCGGAGTAGACGTCACGAAGCTCAGCGCCCAGGACATCGAGTCCGGAGACTTGTCGCAATACGATACCATCGTGCTCGGCATCCGCGCTTACGCCTTCCGGCCGGAGCTGATTCCAAGCAATCAAAGACTGCTTCAATTTGTGGAAAACGGCGGCAACCTCGTCGTGCAATACCATAAGCCGGAAGACAAGTGGACGCCGGAGCTGGCGCCGTATCCGATCAAGATCGGCACGCCGCTCATCAAGTTCCGCGTCACGGACGAAAATTCCAAAGTGACGACGCTCGCTCCCGAAAACCCGATGTTCAACACGCCGAACAAGATTACGGAAGCGGATTGGGCGAATTGGGTGCAGGACCGCTCCGCCTACAATCCGGCAGAGTGGGGCAAGGAGTACGTGGAACTGATCTCGAACGGAGATCCGGGCGAGGCTGAATTCACGGGTACTTTCCTGACCGCGCATTACGGCAAAGGCGTGTACACGTACAGCAGCGTGGCCTGGTACCGGCAAGTTCCGTCCCTTGTGCCGGGCTCCATCCGGATGTTTGTCAATATGATCAGCCAGCATCAGTAAAACCAATACGGGAAGGCCCTATCCGGGGCCTTCCATATTCCATTCCGAATGGAGGCTTATATCCGCATGCTCGCTACAAACGTACACGGCCGGGAGATCGCCGGGACATTAGAGAAAACCCGGTTCGCGGTCATACCTCTAGGTTCGGTTGAATACCACGGCCCTCACTCGCCGCTCGGCACCGACATCGTCTTGTCGGAAGGGTTCGCGGAGCGGATCGATCCCGAGCTTGGCCCGTTGATCTACCCTGTCGTTCCTTATACCGCTTGTCCGGGCAAAACCGAGCATTACCCGGGGACGATTTCGATTCGTCCGTCGGTGTTTATTGACTATTTGTCGGACATTGCGGAGGACATTTGCCGGTTCGGCATCCGCAATATCATTTTGCTGAACGCCCACGACGCCAATATGGGCCCGTCGCGGACCGTTGCCGAGTATGTGACCGGCAAATATCCGGACGCGAGCTTCCTGCTTATCAATTGGTGGCAGATGGCCGCCATTTCGTTTACGCAGGAGAAAGGGTATTTCGGAGGCGCGCCGGGCCGAGGTCATGGCGGTCCTTACGAGATGTCCGCCGTGAAGGCGTTTCGTCCGGACCTCGTATCCGTTGAGGATGGCGACGAAGATCTGGATTCCCCGGCGGCTTTATCCCCGCTGCCCTATGTGCTCGTGGAAGGGACGCCGCAAGGCTGGGACGGCTACACCGGACAAATCCGCCATACGTCGCTGGAAGCGGGACAAAGCATCGTAGAGGAAGCCGCTAAAAACATGAACGTGTTGATCCGGAACTGGCTGACAACAAGAAGCGGAATATAGAGAGGATGAAGATGAGGATGGGATACCGCGATAATTGGATGAGAACCGAAGGAAGCGCCTTTCCCGGCAAAACGTATGCGGAGGTCGTGCTGGCGCCGGCTTTTAACGAAGCCAAGACGCATCTGCTTGGGCCGATGATGGCGATTAACAAAGCGCACCTGATCATGCTGCTGGAGCAAGGGCTGGTGTCGGGGGACGAGGCGAAGCAACTCGCCGAAGCGATCCGCGGCCTGGATCTGGAAGCTTTGCGGGAAGCCGTGTATACCGGACAGTTCGAAGATTTGTTTTTCCAAGTCGAGCATATGCTGCTGGAAAGCGCGGGCGATATCGCCGGCAATCTGCACTTGGCGCGCAGCCGCAACGACATGGGGATCTGCATTTACCGGATGGTGCTGCGGGAAAAGCTGCTCGTCGTACTCGGTTCCGCGCTTCACCTGAAGGAGCATTTGCTCGTATTCGCCGAAGAGCATGCGGACACGGTCATGATCGGCTATACGCACACCCAGCAGGCGCAGCCGACGACGCTCGCCCACTACATGATGGCCGCCGTTGATTCGCTAGACCGCGACATCCGCCGCATCGTGGCCGCTTATACGAACTGCAACCGCAGCAGCATGGGAGCGGCGGCGCTGACGACTTCGGGCTTTGCCGTCAGCCGCGAGAAAATGATGGAGCTGCTCGCGTTCGACGAGCTGATCGAAAACTCGTACGATGCGATCGGCGGTGCCGATTATTTGGGCGAAGCGTCGACTGCGATTCAGCTCGCGGCGATCAATCTGGGCAGGCTCGTGCAGGATTTGCTGCTCTGGTGCACTCAAGAGTTCGGCGTGCTGAAGGTAGCCGCTCCGTTCGTGCAGATCAGCTCGATTATGCCGCAAAAACGCAATCCCGTGTCGCTTGAGCATATGCGCGCGCTGTTGTCCAGTTGCGTAGGCAACACGAATACGGTATTGACGATGATCCATAACACCCCGTTCGGGGACATCGTCGATACGGAAGACGATATGCAGCCTTATATGTGGAGAAGCCTGGACATTATGGACAACATGTACCGTCTGCTGGCAGCCGTCATCGGCACGGTGGATGTGGATAAGGACGTGCTTCGCAAACGGACGGAAGCCAGCTTCGCTACGGTAACCGAGCTAGCGGATACGCTCGTCCGGACCGACGGCCTGTCTTTCCGCAAGGCGCACCATATCGTCAGCGGCGTCGTGAAGCAGGCGATGTCCGAAGGAATTGCCGCCAATGAAATTTCCCTTCCGCTGTTGAACGCAGTCGCCCGGGAAGTGATCGGACGCGATTCGTCTTTGACCGCAGCAGCGCTTGCCCTGGCGCTGGACCCTGTGCATTTCGTCCATATCCGCAGCTTGCCCGGCGGTCCGAATCCGCAGGAAATGAAGAGAATGATCGACGACCGACAGCAAACGCTGGCTTCCCGGCGTTCCTGGCTGCAACAAACCGGCGACAACGTTCATGCGGCGCTAAGCCGGCTGGACGAGACGCTGCTCGGCTGGAGTGAAGATTGATGAGCCAAACGAAGCTCCCTTTATTGGCCATTGACGGAGGAGGAACCAAGTGTCTTGTCGTAATCGCCGATACGGAAGGCAATACGCTGGGGCAAGGAAGGGCAGGCTCGTGCAACTATCAGGGGAACGGTCTGGAAGCGGCCGGAGAGGAATTGACTCAGGGCATCCGCGAAGCATTGGCGGACTGGGCCCGGAATGCCGGCGTATCCCCGGACTACGGGCAGATTGAAGTGGACTGCGCCGTGTTCGGCATAGCAGGCTTGGATACGGACTACGACAGGGCGATTATTTCCGGTTTCGTATTGGAATCGTTGGAACGGCTTTCGATCCGCGCGAACCATATTATGATCGAAAACGACGGATTCGCCGCGCTCTCCGGGGCGACAGCGGGTCAACCGGGGATTCTGGTCATCGCCGGCACGGGCTCGATCGTATTCGGCATCAACGAACGCGGGGAAACGGCAAGAGCCGGCGGCTGGGGCCATATCGTCGGCGACGAGGGGAGCGGCTACTGGATCGGCAAACAAGCGGTCACCGCCATTCTCAAATCATACGACGGCAGAGGCCGGCCAACCGGGCTGGCGAGCTTGATTTTGCCCCGTCTTGGGTTGAACAACGAAGAAGACCTGTTCAATTGGGTGTACGGTTCCGATTATTCGGTCGATAAGCTTGGCGAGCTGTCCCGTCTGGTCAGCCAAGCCGCTTCGGACGGAGACCCGGAAGCGGAGCGCATTTTGTCCGATGCCGTTCAGGAGCTGTATACCGGCGTTAGCGCAGTCGTGGAGCAATTGCAGTTGAAGGATAAACCGTTTAAAATCATCCTGCAAGGCGGGGTATTGCAAAACGATATTCTCGTCCGGGACCAGTTGATCCGCAAATCGAAGGAATTCGCCCCGCTCGTCGAACCGGATACGGCGAAGAAAGACCCCATTTACGGCGTTACGGCGATGGGACTGGCTTATTTGAAATCCAGGGGCTGAATGCAGTCCCGCCGTAGCCCCTGATGTGTTCCGCGCTGCCGTTCATTTATGGTACAATAAGGCCTGGGTACCGACATTCAAGGGGCTGTGAGAAAAAATGAAGAAGAAAGTACTATTGGTGTTCGCCCATCCGGACGACGAATCTTTTGCTGCTGGAGGAACGATAGCCAAAGCCAGCGCCCATGGCCATCAAGTATTCCTCGTTTGCCTCACGTCGGGTTGCGGGGGGAAATCGGGGAGTCTGGACATTCGTTCCCGGGAACAGCTGGCCGCACATCGGGAAGAGGAACTGCAAGAGGCTTGTTCGGTTTTGGGAATATCCGATTTGATTTTATACCGGTATGCCGACGGAACGTTGAAGGATGAAGATAACGACAGGCTGGCTCGCCGTATTCGCGATACGATTGCCGAGATGAAGCCCGATATCGTCGTGACGTTCCCGCCGGATGGCGTGACCGGGCACCCCGATCATATTGCGGTGTCGGAAGCGACGGAGAAGGCGGTCGCCTGGGCGGAAGCGGACTATTTGCCGGGAACTCTTCCCCATTTTTATTACGTATGCATTCCTCATTATTACGATCATTGCCAAGAGAAAGGTCCCCGGCCCTCGTGTCGCTTAACCGGCAAGGTGGATATCGGAGACTACCGAAGCGAGAAGGGACGGGCTCTCCAATCGCACAAAAGCCAAGTGTACTCGGTGAACCGCGCTTATCCCGGCGTGATGCAGGGCGATTTCTCGGTCATCGGAAATTATGAATATTACGCTCTGGCGCGTGCGGAAGGAAAGGCGGTCCAGCCTGGCGATTGCAGCGAGGCGAAGGGCCCGATTCCGGTCATATCGATGTGGTAGGAAGGTCCCCTGATTGGAGGGGGCCTTTCTTCGGTTTCGGCGATTTTCTGAAACGCTGCCTCGGAAGTAGCGTACATAACAGAAGGAGGGGATCGAGCGATGTTTACGATGGAGGAGAAGGAATACATGCTCAAGCTGCTCGCGAAGGAACGGCGGGGCTTGTTCGGGCTGAAGAAGACGCCGGCGGTTCACGTCAAGCTGAAGGAGAAGCTGGAGCAGATGATCCGCAACGAGCAAGTAAACCGCAAACATCTGTAGGAGCGGAGGCTTCCCTGGGAGCGCGGCTTACGCATCCGGGTCGGGGCGTTTGCCGCGGGAGGCCGACGAGGCGTGAATGCCGCGGGCGATGTAATAAATGAAGCCGAAAATAATGCCGATGCCGGCAAAGGTGTAGACGATCGTGAACAGCTTGCCCATATCGCTATGCGGCGCAAGCTCGGCCGTGCCTACGGTCGTCAGTGTCATGACGCTGAAGAACAGAGCGTCGATAACGGTGAAATGCTCGACCCGGTAATAAAACAGCGTGCCGGACAGTAAAATCATCACCGTCAAAATGAACAAGGTGCGAAAATTTTTCTCCTTAAAGGCATGAATCAAGCCGGTCAGCATGCGCTTCAAAGTCAAGGCGAACGAAATCATCGATTTTATTCACTCCATCGGTTTGGGGGATACGGTACGGGTTGGCAAGCACAAAAAAAGACCCTCGCCGCAAGTCGGTGCAGGAAGGAACGTAGCGGTACGGGAAACTAGAACTGTTGCGGCCGGCAGCAGACTTACAGCCGCTCAGACTCGCGTTTTTGCTTGGCCGACAGCAGCCCGTCCAACTGGTATACATAAGAGCCGTTCTCGGCGACGCGCAGCTTGGCGTATCCTTTTTGCCGCAAGCCCTCCAGTATTTCCCCGGCTTGCTCCAGCGTCATATCGGAGGCGAGCACCACGTCCATCGGAGTAACCAGCCCTTCGTTCAGAGCGGCGACCCGGAGCACGATTTTTTCTGCGGTTTCGCGGATTTCCGTTTTATTTTGTTCCTGCCCTTTACGATTATTCATCGACTTATTGCGGTACCAATAGATGCCCGCAGCCGCAGCCAACAGAAGGATCACCCAGCCATAGCGGGCGAGCATTCCCATAAAGGTCAAGATAATTATCGAAGCGAAAAACACCGTCAAACACCCGACGCAAGAACTCCCCTGTCTCATCTCCCACACCCTGTATCCTTGATATGTTCTACTATACCGCAAGCCCGCCGTGCATGTCACCCCTTAAACGGCAAAAAGAAGGGACGGGGTGTCCCTTCTCGACCGGTTGTTTATTCATGGAGCGCTGAACGTCGCGGTACCGTCCGCCCAGTTGCCGACCGGGGTCACGGTGTAAGTCGTACCCGCCTTCAGCTTCCCGTGCTGCTGCACATCGAACACGCCGTCCGTTCCTGCCCGGCTGGAATAACGATACGTTGCCGACAACTTGTCCCCGTCCGGCGACGTCAGCTCGACGCTGCGTCCGGCGAACAGCTCGTCGCCCGGATCTTCCGCCAGCGATACTTGAAGCGATGTCTCGCCAAGCGCCTTGGCGGATGTAAGCTTAAGCGGCTCGATTGTCTTGGCGGTGAAGGTCGGATTGGCTATCGTTGACCAGTCGGACGTGACCGTGTAGCTGACCCCCGGTGTCAACGTTTGCCCTTGCGGCAAGCGGAATTTGGGTAGCTGACGTCCGTCCGTGGATTGCGTAAACGGCACGTATGCCGCTGTAATCGGTTGTCCCCCTTGCGGCGTAATCGTCACCTGCCGGGCCTGCATGGAGGAGATGACCTGATACGTTTTTCCGTCGGCGCTCAGGTTGTCGTCGGTAATAAAGGCGTAAGCGCCTCTCCCTGCACTGTAGGCGGCGATCATATAGCCGTAATCGGCGACGCCGGCGGACCGCAGCGATTCAAGCTGGAACGTGTCATTCGTCACTTGCCGGGCTTCCGTCATGTCGATCTTCGCGGAGCTGCCCTGGAACGAGCCCGACGGGCTGCCTTTGTACGTCAGGCTGTAGGTGACGTCCGGCTTCTGCACCGACGTCGGAACGATATAGGAAGCGATCGAGCCGGTTTTGAGACGCGGCAGATTGGTTAGCGTCAAACCGTCGTTGAAGACGAAGTCTTCCTTTGCCTTGGCGAACAGTTCGTCGTCCGCGGTCAGCGGCGCGTCGAACGTGACCAGCAGCGCGATGGCGTTCAGCGATTTTACGCTCGTAATGCGTGCCTCGGCCGAAGGGATCGCCTGATGCGCCTGGCTGAGCAGGAGAGCCACTTCGCCGCGCGTTACCGCCCGGTCAGGCGAGCCGTAGCCGGACAGCCAGTGGCGGACGGACATGACGTCGCGCTTCAAGGCTTTGGCTACGATCTGCACAAGCTCCTCACCGGACACCGTCGCCTGCGGCTCAAACCGGCCGCTGTCGGCCTGCATGAGCTCCAGCGCGACCATGTCGGAAGCGTACGAGCGGTACCACGCGTTCGGATCGACATCGGTCAAAGCGGTTGCGTTGGCGCTATGTTTCAAGTTGAAAGTCATGGCGGTCATTTTAGCCAGCTCGGCGCGGCTCACCGGTTGGTTTTCGCGGATCGAGTTGTCCTCGTAGCCGTCCAGAATGCCGAGGCGAAGCAAGCTTTCAATCGCCGCGCGAATGACGGTATCGGACGTGGAGATCGACGCCGCGACCGCCGCGGGACTCGCCTCCGCCGCCTGCACGCGGACCGCCGCATATGGAACGGAGGTCGCTCCGAGCGCTGCGGCTATCAGCATAGCTGCTACTTTATTGGCATATTTGTTCATCCGTGGTTCCTCCCCTTAAAGTGGTTGGCGTTATGCTCTACACTTGTAAGGATAACGGATAAAGGTAAACTTTCCGGAAACGCCGGATTACGGGCTTCTTACATCTTTATTAACAAAAGATTAACGGCTTTCCCGCCCGGCTTCATACGGTCAACCGGTAGCCCGCTCCCCAAACCGTCTCGATGTATTGCGGATTGGACGGATCGGGCTCCATTTTTTCCCGCAGCCTGCGGATATGGACCGTAACCGTCGCGATATCGCCGTTCGCATCCATGCCCCATATACGCTCGAACAGCTCTTCCTTGCTGAATACGCGGTTCGGGTGGGTTGCCAAAAATTCGAGCAGGGCGAATTCCCGCGATGTAAAGACGACCTCCGTGTCGCTCACGTACACCCGGCGCGACGCTTTGTCGATCACAAGCCCGCGTATCCGGATCGTCTCGTCTTGGCGGGCTCGCGCCTGCTTGCCCAGCAGCCGTTCATAACGGGTCAGATGAGCTTTGGCGCGGGCGACGATCTCGCTCGGACTGAACGGCTTCGTAATGTAATCGTCGGCTCCCAGATGGAAGGCGCGCAATTTGTCGATCTCTTCCTTTTTGGCGGAAATGATCAGGATCGGCACTTCCTTCGCTTCTCGAATGAGGCGGCACAGCTCGAACCCGTCCATCCCGGGCAGCTGCAAATCGAGAATAATCAGGTCGTACTCGGTCCGGAGGGCGAGATCGAGCCCTTCGGCGCCGTGGTGGCATAGGTCGACGGAGAAGCCGTTCAACTCGAAATAGTCGCGTTCCAATTCGGCGATCGTCGTTTCATCCTCGATGATCAGCAAGCGGGCCATGCGGATCGGCTCCTCCTTCGTGCGCGTGTCGCGGCAATGTAAAAAACAGGCTTGTTCCGACGCCCGGCTCGCTTTCGGCCCAGATGCGGCCTCCGTGGCCTTCGATGATTTGCCGGGCGATGGCGAGTCCCAGTCCGCTGCCGCCGGTCAGGGCGCTGCGCGACGGCTCGGCGCGGTAAAACCGTTCGAAAATATACGGAAGCGCCTCGGGCGGAATACCGGGGCCGTTATCCCGGAGCTCTACGGTGACCGATTCCGGGTTGGCGCGAAGCGAGACGTCGATCCGTTTGTCGGGCTTGTCCATATACTTGACGGCATTGCCGATCATATTGAGCACGGCCCGCTTCAGCTTCTCCCGGTCGGCTTTCACCGTAAGCGGCCCGGAACCCGGCGGCCGGTCCCAGACGACGGCAATGCTGCGCTCCTCCAGATCGTAACGCAGCTCCTCGATGCAATCGTCGAGAAAACGCATTGCATCCGTTCGTTCCAGGGTGAAGGGCACTTGCTTGAGATCCAGCTTGGAATACAGGAACAGCTCGTCCACCAGCTTGTCCAGATCGACCGCCTTGGCATGGATGATGCCGACGTAACGTTCCAGCTTCTCGGGCGTGTTCGTTACCCCGTCGAGAATGCCCTCCGCATAGCCTTTGATGCTCGTAATCGGCGTACGCAGATCGTGGGAGATGTTGGAGATCAATTCCTTGCGGTTTTCCTCGTCGCGCAGCCGCAGGCTGACGGATTGCTCCAGCCGTTGACGCATATTCTCGAACGCCTCGCTGAGCAAGCCGATCTCGTCCTGCGAACGCAAGTCCAGCTTGAATTGCAGATTGCCCTCCTGGATGCGTTCGGCGGAAGCCCGCAGCAGATTGAGCGGCTTCACGACGCTGCGCGTAATCCACCGGTAGAGCAGCATGTTGGCCACGACGAGGGTGCCGATCAGGAGCAGCGAGAGAACCGGCAGCAGCTTGCGCGACAGCTCGGCGAACGGGCTGCGTTCACGAATGACGAATACGGACCCTTTGGCCCCGTCGGTAAACGTAAAATCGAATTTGGCATAGGCGTAGAAGCGCTCATTAATGTTGAAGGTATTGCGGATTTGGCTGTTATTTAGATCGTAAGGAGGCAGCGCCTTGTCCAGCTCCGGCTGGTGGAACGTATACGATGCGAAGATCGGGTCGTTTTCCCTCCGTACGTACAAGCCGGCCCGGACGGTCCGCAGCTTGAAATCGTAATCGCGCAGCAAGGCTTCGTCGTGCAGCGAGTCCGGCTCGCTTTTGGCCATGGATTTTAGCTCGAGAAAAATCGATTCTTCCTGCTCAGTCAGCGGATTGAGCCGGTAGTGGACCTTGTAAAAATCCCGAAGGCCGTGTATATCCCCGGTGGAGGCGATCGTGAACAGCCCGGCGGTCAGGATGAACATCAGCAGGCTTAAGACGAGCATCCCCGTATAAGACAGAAGCAGTTTGACGCGAATGGACATGATCCGATCCTCCTCTCCCGACATGGGGCCAACATGCTCATTATAACGGATTTCCCCGAATTTCATAACGGCAAGAAGGATTGACGGACATGCAGAGCGCGGTAGAGAGGCCCATACATACAAAATATTGACGGGAATAGCAGAAACATGCATACGATCCATGGGAGTATGTTAAGATGGAGGCATACAAATCGTTGCGGGTGATGGAGCCATGACTTTCTATCCCAAGTATCAAGACGCGATGGGCCACAGCCATTTCGGCAAAAGCAAGCTTCCTTTCTTCATTATGAAAAATTTGGTTTCATCCAGTTGGCCGCTGCATCATCATAATTTAGCCGAGCTGACTCTTGTGGTGGAAGGCACCGGCACGGAAATTTTAAACGGCAATCAGCAGCATTTCAAGCGGGGCACCGCAACTATCATTTTACCGAATCATTTGCACGAGATCGTCGTAGGGCAAGGCCCCATCTATAAATACGACTGCATGTTCGACACCAACGTGTTGTTTCTGTCCCCGACCGAGCACGAGCTGGGGATGGCCTTCATGAAAACGGGAGTCGATTTCCCTTCGTTTTATCACTTGAACGAGGAACAGACGGTCTACTTGGCCGGATTACTGGATCAAATGCTGCAGGAGTACGAATCCGAACATTTCGGAAAGGAAACGGCGCTGCGCTCGAAGCTGCTCGAAGCGATACTGTTCCTTACCCGCATCCACTATCAGCAGTATGCGGACGATTCCGTCTCGCTTGATGCCAAAAACTGCGTTCAAACCATTTTACAGCACGTTCATTTACACTATCAGGACGATCTGACGCTCGCTTCGGTATGCTCGGAGCTGCATTGGAATTCCTCCTACATCAGCCGTATTTTCAAGCAGCATATGGGGCAGACGTTTACCCATTACGTACACCAGCTTCGTATTAATCGGGCGATCGCTTTGTTGATGTCCACAACGATGAGTATTTCCGATATTGCGCTTGAAGTCGGCTTCGAGCATGTCCGGACCTTTACCCGCGTATTTAAAGAAGTCCGCGGCATCCCTCCGAAACAATTTCGCGAGATGATACATACGAAACAGGAGCCGCTCGCGTCCCTGTCATCAAGTTGAACCGATTTGCGCAAAAAATGAAGAAAGCCCGGGAGTTAGCGAGTGATGGACGTTCGCTAATTCTGACGGGCTATTCCTGATCGTATCGTTGACGGACGGATTCGCGAAATTCGGTTTCTCTGTCTATAGATGCCAACATGTGACGAGTTCACGTGCCGCGAAGCTATGCGAGACTGTCGACTAGCTCTTCTGCCGTACGGAGAAGCCTTTCGGCGGTTCCTTTAGCGGCGAAGCACCATTTCTCGCCTGTTTCGTAGCCGCCAATCTCCTCGTACGCCTCGGCATTCGGCACATATTCGAGCGATGAATCCGTGTAAGCCATGACCATCAGGTGCAGATGGCTGAACTTCGTTTTAAGCTGAAGCGCGCTTTGAATAAAGCTTTCCCCGGGCAAAAACACCATGCGGACGTCTCCGAAGCCGATCGCCGTCACTTCCGAAGGCATGCTCAAATCGGGATATCGGTCCAACAGCACAATTCGTTCCATTAGGGTCAAAATGTTCGCGCTGCGGGATTCGCTCGGCACCGAAAGGAAATCGTCGTCGTTGCGGCACTGCGCGATCTCCGCATCCAGCATCCGCACCAGCTCATCTTTGTCATGGAATATGCGCAGCTCGGACGGTACCGTCTCGCTCGCATACAGCAATGCCTCAGCCCGCACCGGCTTGGCGGAGCGAAAGCTGCCGTGCGCGGCGTCCGCCACGCGGCGACCCATGCTTCGGCAATCCTCCAGCGGCTCCCCCACCGTATACTTGCCCGGGCTTATGTTGCCGGCGCATCCCTGAAGGAACAAGCTTATTCCCCCGATTTTACGCTCGATATCCTCTGTCGCAAACCCGGGATAATCCCAACAAATATCGTAAAATTGGTTAAAGGAAGTCGCATGGCAAGCATAGTTGACCAGGCTGCCCACGATTTGGCCGGACTTATCGGCAAACCATAAGCATTGGACCTCGGGATCGATAAGACCGTCCGGGTACCCCCGCAGCTCATCCGATACGCCTCGGCCGAAACGAATCCCGATCGAACCGTCGGGCAGCGGCACGCGGCGGTTGCAGGCAACCTCGCTGACAACGCCGGACGACGAATGCACATCGACCGGCCCCAGCTCCGCCAATGCATCGAGGGCAGCCTTTTCAACACTTCGTAAAACGCTTTCATAATAGTCGGAATCGAGAAACCGCAATTGCTTTTGCTCCAAGTAGTCCTGCCCGGCACGATGGAGATACGGCGATGAGTGCGTATGCGTCGAAACGACGATAATTTTGTCCGGCGCCGTTCCGGTTACAGCGGCAACCGTTCTGCGAATATCTTCAATCACGCAGCTGTAGAGAGATGTCGTATCCAGAGAGACGATTGCGGTCGACAGCTCCCCGGTGCCGATCAGGCATATCTTCGCCTGGAGCGGTGTCACGATCCGCTCAAGGGGCCTGCCGATAAATAGCGACGTTAGCGTCCCCGGCTTCGGCGTCATATCGGCCGTCCCGAACCCAGCCAGTATCACTCGGTTTCCTCCTCCATATAGGAATGGCTGTGACCATTCAATTTTTTGACGCCGCTTTTTCCGCTTCCAGCTTCAGCTTCTCATTCAACGATCTTAATGAGGTGTTGATATCGGCCTTGCCCTGCGCTACGTCCAGAAACGCTTCTGCCATCAAAGTTTGTTGGGTGCCGCCCGGTACTTCGGCCATGCCGGTTTTGCGTTTTGGCGTATAGGCGGCCGGCTGATAATAACTGATCGCTTTCACATTTTTTTTGCTGTATATAGGATGATCTTTTCCTAAGGCGTTCTGGATGTCCTTATTGACCAATACCGTTAAAATGCCTTTCCTCGAGTCCTCCATCTGTATTTCATCGGACAGCATTTCCGCAATGACTTGGAAAGCTTCGTCCTTATGCTTGCTCGTTTTGGTTATCGACCAGTAAGCCGGACCGCGTTGTCCCATTAATTTGGGAGCGCCTGCAATCGTCGGAACCGAAACGATATCCCAATTCAGTTCCTTGGGAATGCCCAAATATATGTCGTGCTGACCGACCTGCATGGCCACATTGCCTTTGGCGAAAGCGTCCGCTTCGGCCCATACCCCGTTCTTCTCGGGTTTATTGTCGGGGATGTCATAGAAACGCTTGTAGTTCGTGAATATCGTCTGCCACGTCTCGAAGTTGGCCAGTTGATTGGCAGCGGGGTCAAGGATCGGCGTAGAATACGGGTTGTCGCGAAGCATCGCCATCATATTGGCGCTAAAGCCGCGGTAGACTTGATTTCCGTCCACACGGGTCATCTTCTTGGCAATCTCGTATATTTCATCCCAACTCATGCCATCCTGCGGGTACGGAACGCCGAAGCGGTCGAACAAATCTTTATTGTAATATAACACTTGAGGGAAAAAGGGCGGAACCGGCAGTCCGTACAATTCGCCCGTTCTTCCGGCCGCGATGATTTCGTCGACAAATACTTTGTTGAAGCGGGTCAAATCGTATTTGTACTTCTGGACGTACGGATTTAAATCCTGTCCCAATTGCAGATCCAGGTAAGAATTTTTCAGTGTCGGAATGGAGGTGCGAATCAAGTCGGGCACATAGCCGGCGCCGACCAAATCCGCTATCGTCTGATCCTTGCCATTCGTACGGTACTCGAACGTAATGTGCGGAAATTTCTTCTCCAGCGCTTTTCGGAATCGATCGTCAAACTCTTCCGCCTTCACGTCTTCGGCGTAAATTGACAACGTAAAGGGCTCTTTCTTTTCTTTTTCTTCGGTGGCGCTATTATCGTTCTTCGTGCCGCCGCAAGCGGAGAGAAGGGTAACTATACTCATACATGCTAGGGTCATGCCGGCCTTTTTTTGCATCCCATGGACCTCCCGATTCGGACTTAGATCAATACGATTACTTCTGTTTGTACGCCCCTGTTAACAAGACATGACGGATTCGAACGGGATCTCCCCCTTACGGCTGCAAGTAGATTTGGTTAGCGTCAATGCTGTGTTCTTGACCTATGTTAGCCTACAAATGCACATTCCGTACGACAAATCGTTACTGCCGCATCACGATTTATTACCAGTTGAGGATGGAACGTGGACCTTACTTTCTTTCTATGGTCCTCCGAACAATTAGACATTTTGCAATTGTGTAATAAATGTAAAATTGGTAAAGTTTTAAAAATTATTTTCGAATGCTACTATGTGTTTACGCAGTAATCGCCCGAGAAATCGGAGCCCAATTCATGGAGGTAGGTAACGTATGAGTTTACTGGATTCGTTAGGAATCAAATCAGGACAGATGGTGCGGACAGACAACAGCATTGCTAATGAGGCAGATGGGATTAATGAGGATGGCAGCCAAAATGTACGCATTGTGGGCAGCAAAACCGTCGATCTTGCGTTTCATGACGGCGTAGCTGCGGCTGGGACAGGTACAATTTTTAATGTAGGAGGATACAAAACACTCACGATCGAGATAACCGGCACGAGCACGAGCAGGACAATCGTATTCGAGGGCGCCAGTGTCGGCGGAACGTATTACCCGGTTATGGGCATCAGGATGTCCGATATGTTTTTGAGCACGCAAACGACCGGCAGCAGCGAGTTGTGGCAATTCGACGCTACTGGCCTCGTGAATTTTCGCGCGCGTTTGTCCGCTGTTGCTGGCGGAAATGTGACGGTCAAAGGGAGGGCGGTTGTGTAATGGCAGATACAATAGCACGTGCGATGGCACATGCGGCCAAGATGGACCAATTAAGCGTAAGAGATTTCGGAGCAAAAGGTAACGGAACAAACGATACAGAAGCGTTCAAAGCGTGCGCGGCTGCGTTGATGTCTAGTGAGCACAAAGGAAAGAAACGCCTATATATCCCGCCCGGCGATTATGCATTAGAGCTTGCGGTCAACGAAGTTCTATTCGATTTCAACGGATGGAGTACAGTCGAGATCATCGGCGATGGTGCGTCTCTTGTGCGCAATAACAACCCGTTTTCATTGCGTCAAGCCGCATACGTATTTAAGTTTACGAACTGTAAAAACGTTACCATCAAGGGCATTACGTTTAAGACGGCGGCGAATTTCGTTACGCCGAACCTTGTCGACAACCCAAGCGGTACCGATTACGGATGGACGTGCCTTCACTTTTTCGACGGTAACGAAAACATCCGCATCGAGCAGGTGCACGCAGAAAATAACTTCCATTTCGCGCTGTTCGGTGACAAGACGAATTGGCGCAGTAATCGCGGAATCTATATCGACGCATCGGCCTATCGTTGTGAATACGGCCTGAACTTCGCCAATTCCGGCGACGATGCCGTTATTAAATTTCGCGGGGAGCTTTGCCATCGCGCTTATTTCGTTTATGGCGTCAGGAATCACGCTGTGGAATTGGCGGCGGTCCGGCCGCGCACATCGTCCGCGCTTATCTCGGCGTACGATTACGATACCGTTAACATTAACCTTCGCGCGACGCTTTATTTCGATGATACGGCGGAATCTTGGAACCGGTCGAATGGTAGCGTTGAACTCATGCCGCAAACGGAGACCGGTCAGACAAAGGCGGGCAACATCAAGCGCATTACCGTCGATTTGATGCTGATCGATACCGGCACCATTTTAACCGGGTACCGTCCAATATTCAACTATTACGCATTCCAGGGCACAGGCGCACCGGACCCCGGATATCTTGACGAAATCACCGTGCGCGCAGACATTCGAAAATGGCGCGGCCATACTTTGTGTCGATCTCCAATCGGGTTGGGAGAGATTAGCGGGTATGATACGAACGGCGTTGCGCAGTATCCAACGATATCGGACGGCGTGTATTTGGAACCGGTCTTACACAACATGACACTTGAAAACATCGTCATCCATTCCGATAAGCTGCACGCCAACCAACAGCATTCGCTCGAATTTTCGTTCTCGAAGCTGCACGGCACATTCACGTTGCGTAATTTTGACGGTAACATGAGCCCGAGCGTGCGAAACGTTGGTACAACCGGCCGTGTCGTCTTCGAGAACATCAACGTGAACGCACGTTTCGGCAAAAGCTGGCAGCAGCCGTCTCTTAATCGCGAATGGATGAAAAACAGCCGGAACCATGTCGTACGTAACGTTATTGAAGAGGTTCCTTCAGTTATTCCGGCCGGTAACCTCGTAAGATACTCGCAGCAAGTAACGGAGTTCTCGGAATCAGCAGCGTCTAACGGGTCACTGTTCGTAGATACTGCGGACGGAAAGCTTAAATATAAAAACTATTCCGGCGTAGTAACGACGTTGACCTAAGAGGGAGGACGGCATTATTGCATCCCGGTGCATGACGTTTTTTTACACGTGCTGTCACCACTTCTTCGCCATCTGTCGGGGAGCAATTATACCTTTTCGTGCTAAGTCGATATAACAATCTCATCCGGGTCACGGTCCAACGCTCTGGCGATGTCTTGCAAATGGGATTCTTGTTTCCACATCCGTCCATGACTTCACGGCTGTTCCAAACAAAATCCAAGTCTTCAGAGGCTATATAAGTACGTACCTTTATATCATCGTTTTCAATCTTAACGGTATGGTTTGTATAATATACAACAAAACCCCGAGAGCCCTTATAAAACAAGGGATTCGGGGTTTTCTTGTTAACATTAAAACGAACCTAAATACGTCCCAGAAGGACGTTAAAAAAAGGACTCTTGCGGAGTCCGGTCTTTGTGGAGTTTGTGGTATAGCCCCCTCTGGCCTCTAGTGCCCGGAGGGGGGGTATGGGGGCAAGGAGGAATTGCAGGTCGCACTTTAAACTATGCAACAGACGGTACTAATGACTGGGCGGCAGATTAATAAAGAAATCCTCTCGAAATGACTACCAGAAGAATGAAGAGAACGAGGATGATTGCTGTCGAAGTCCCAAAACCTCCGCAGCTAAAACCGCCAATTCCGCCAATACCACTCATGCTTATTCACCACCCATTTTCCTTTTTAACTACACCCACATCGTATGAGCAAGAATTTATTTGGTTTGGACTGCTACACATGATGCAAATGATTTAGGCCTCGACGCCTTTATCCCGCGCAAGCATTACATTGCCGCATGGCTTGTCCTCGTCTTGGGGGCTCTTGCTTGCGTAGGGTGGTGGTCCTTGTGGGGGTAATGCCTTATCATGTCAGACTCGCCGAACTGTTTTTTCTGCAGAAGCGCCGGCAGCTCACCGACACCGAAGTCCTTGATATGACCCATTGTCTCGCAGCCAGCGCCAAATACTGCTGGGACCTCGTAGCCCTTAAAAACATGTCCCTTGCAGCTTATCAGGTAGGGGACATGGAATGGCTGCATGATATCTGTAATCAGATAGACGCGCTTGAGGAAAAGCAGGCAACGATAAAAAGGCCGGACCGCAATGGGGCCGACCGCAAATAAGTGGCGTAATAGTATATAAATTTACAGGATTAATGACAATTACTGTAACATTTTACCACTAGAAAGAAGCAAGGTTACTCATCCTGCTCCTCAGCCTTTCGCAACATCGATAACGGAACATCAAGCCATTCATGAAGATCAGTCACATCGCAGTCCAATATTTTTGCCGCATTGACAGCCCTCTCAAGGGACATAGTGTGCTCTCCCTTGATAACCATCGTAATAAAAGACTGCCCAACGCCGAGGCGGTTGGCAAATTCCTTCTGAGTCAATTTTGCCCGCTTGATTCGATGTTTTAATAGGCTCCTCCCGATCTGGAGGGCCAACACATCACCTTCTAAATCTTTTATTTCTATTATATATCAAAGAATTTGCGAGTAAATGTCATTTAGAAATAGCATGACATTTCAGACAAAAAATAAGAACAAGTGTTCCTGTGTTGTCCTGAGTCGGTGCCTCTGTCGTTGGCGCTAAAGATTGCTTCGGTTTTTGGGGTCAGCATCGATTACATCGATTTTTCTGATGAGTAGCCAGTTAGTCTGTGTGTGCAAACAAAGTGCATAATGAATAAAAAACCTAACTTATTAAACGTCATTCTTGATGATTATAGCACTAACAAGAAAAACCCCAAATCCCTTTATTTATAAGGGATTTGGGGTTTTTCCTGTGTTTTTTAACGCGTTCAATCGAAACATATATACGTCCCAGAAGGGATTCGAACCCCTGACCGACGGCTTAGAAGGCCGTTGCTCTATCCTGCTGAGCTACTGGGACATTTTTGCGATACGCTGACCATTATATCACCGTGGCGATGTAAAATGCAATTTATTTTTTCAATGCAAAATGGACGGATTTACCTGAACATTCCGTCATTTTCAGCTTTGAAACAAGCAAAGGCGATAGCACGGTCAAGCGGACAACCCGGCGAATAAAATAAACAAACG
Organism: Paenibacillus hodogayensis; assembly: GCF_039536325.1. NCBI lineage: Bacteria > Bacillati > Bacillota > Bacilli > Caryophanales > Paenibacillaceae > Paenibacillus > Paenibacillus hodogayensis. The sequence continues at coordinate 570,390 of NZ_BAAAYO010000010.1, read as the reverse complement.
GATGAAGGCAGGTGAGCAGAAATGACGAAAGGTTTCGATTGTGCAACACCTTTGACGGCGGCGACGGCGGCGGCTTTCCGAGGCGACGGATTCGAGTTCGCGGGTCGGTATCTCGTTCCTTCGGGCTGGAAGCGGCTGACGAAGGAAGAAGCGGATTTGATCAGCGCGAGCGGATTGAACATCGTCTCCGTGTTCGAGACGACGGCCGATCGGGCGCTCGGAGGACGCGCGGCCGGGCTGGCCGACGGGGCGACCGCCGTGAAAACCGCCGCGGACATCGGTCAGCCGGAGGGCAGCGCCATTTACTTTGCCGTCGATTTCGATGCTACCTCTTCGCAGATGCCGGCGGTTATCGAATATATTCGCGCCGCCAGCGAAGCGACTCCGAATTTTGTTACGGGCGTATACGGCTCGTATGCGGTTGTGCAAGCAGTCCGGGCGGCAGGGGCCTGCTCCCGGTTTTGGCAGACCTATGCATGGAGCAACGGGGCGAAAGCCGACTTCCTTCATATTTATCAATACGAAAACGACGTTGTCGTTAACGGCATCGGCATCGACCGGAACGAGTCGTTCGGCAGCGAGGGCTGGTGGAGCAAGCGGAAGGAAGAGGAAGAGGAAGGGGAAGGGAAAGGGGAAGACGACCTGATGCAGCTGGAACAGTGGCAATGGAAGATGCTTGGCGATTCGTTGGATGGCTTGTACAAAAAAGGGGTCATTACCGATTACCGCTGGGCGGAGAAAGCCTATACCGGCACGATGACGCAATCGGAGCTGGCTTGGCTGAATACGATTGTATTCGCCCGGGATAAAGGAATTCAGGTGTAACGCGGAGGGACTGGGAGGATGCAAACCGCATGGATAAAGCGACCTTCATAACCGCCATCGCTCCGCTTGCGGTCGACGGGCAGATCCGGATCGGCGTTCTGGCCTCCATTACGATTGCCCAGGCGGCGCTGGAAAGCGGGTGGGGGATGGCTGCGCCGGGCAACAATCTATTCGGGATCAAAGGGACGGGGCAAGACATCGTTACCGGCGAATACGCGGACGGACGATTCGTAACCGTCAAGGACGGGTTTCGCATGTACGCAAGTTGGGAAGAGAGCATTATCGATCACAGTCGATATTTGCTTGCGAACAGCCGGTACAGGGCGGCCGGTTTTTGGGAGCGTTGCGCGGAACTGGATTACCGCGGTGCCGCCCGGGCGCTTCAGACGGCCGGTTACGCCACCGATCCGAATTATGCGGGCAAGCTGATTGCGCTAATCGAAGCAAATTATCTTGCCCGCTATGACAGGGTGGCGGCCGCCCGCACCGATGAGAAGAAGCCGGCCGAACTGGAGGCGTGGCAGTGGAAGATGCTTGGCGATTCGCTTGAGGGTTTGTCCCGGGAAGGCTTCCTAACCGACAGCCAATGGACCCGGAAAGCCTATTCCGCTGCTATGACCGTGTCCGAGCTGGAATGGCTGGGCGCTATCCTGTTCGCTCGCGACAAAGGGATTGACGTATAAAGAGCGGTACGAAAAAAAGACGCCTCCGATCCTTTCACCAGGGGGAAGCGTCTTTTTCGTTTCGTTCTATAAGGAATATTGCGGTAAGCGGGTGATGGGAATCGAACCCACGCCACCAGCTTGGGAAGCTGGAGTTCTGCCATTGAACTACACCCGCGCAACAAAGCTGCGAGAATTACTATACCACACGGACTGGCCGATTTCAATAACGAAAACGCTTATCCGCCAAGGACTCCGCGTTTATTTGCAAAAGCGGATCGATCGGGGCAAACCGTGCGGTTTCGTCGTCGGGAAAATGGGATACTAAGGACATTCGGCAAAAAACCTCCCTCGGGCTGTAAAATTCTGCTACAATGATGGTGTGAACTTGCAACGAAAGGCGGTGATTGCAATCGGTTCGTCCAATCAGGACAACGTAATTCTGTTTCCGACGACGATCGAGTATTACCAGAACGAGCTGACCCGTATGCTGGAGGGGGAACGCTACGCCGAGGCGGCGCGCATGCTCCGTTTTTTGCTCCAATGTCAGAGCGAAGATCCACAGTATAAAGAAGAATGGCAGTCGCTGCTCGAATGGCTGACGGCCGCTTTTCCCGAGACGATGAAGGATTCGGCGGATTTTCAGCCGGGCATTGCAGATCTGATGGCCGGCATGGGCGGAGAGGACGACGAGAAGGACGGGGACGATCGGGCCAGTGAAGGAGAGCTGTTCAGGCGGCATATTCGCTCCAAGGCGGCGAACGACACCAAATTTGTCGGCAAGCTGCTGGATATGCTCGGCCCGCATGCAACGGCGGAGCAGCAAATTACGGCGCTGGAGCAGCTTTCCTGCCTGGAACGTCGAATTGTCGGAGAACCGATCCGGCAATGGCTGACCGATAGCCGGCTGCATCCGCTCGTCCAGTTCCGCGGACTGCAGGCGCTGCGCGCTATCGGAGAGACCGGGCAGATTGAGATTCGCAAGCTCGGGCAGACGATCGTAATCGCGATCGGAGACATTCCCCTCAGTTATGGGCAATATCCGGCGGCGATCCGCAGCGTTCCGGACAAGTGCCGGCCGATTATGGATGCGGACGAGCCCGGCCTGGCCGATTTTGCCGAGGCGACGTGGCGCGATTTCGTCGGCTTCGTGTTCGGCACGACCGTTTACGAGGAGCTGCTGGCGTCAGACGAGGCCGGACAGGCGGCGTGGGCGGCGGCTCTGCACCGATCGGTGCGGGAGACGACCTCGGGTCGGTCGGACGACGATCGGCTGGCCGCAGACTACGGTCTGGCCGAGGCCGACGCGAAGTACGTACACAAGGCGCAGCAGGTCATGAAGCTGTTCTCGACTGTATCGAGCCCGGGCGATATGTAACATTCAACGTATAAACTTGAAATGAAGACGCCTTATGTTATAATATAGTGGTTAAATGGCCATTTGAGAACGTGAGCCTGTGGCGACGGAGCCGGGCATGCGTTGGACCGGCAAATTTTTTGGAGGGGAAAGCATAAAATGAAAGCAACTTGGGAAAAAATAGAGAAGAACAAAGTCGTTCTTAACGTAGAGGTCGAAGCGGAGCAAGTCGCTACGGCTTTGGACCGCGCATTCAAAAAGGTTGTGGCTAAGGCCAACATCCCTGGCTTCCGCAAAGGCAAAGTGCCGCGGCAAATTTTCGAAGCGAGATTCGGCGTAGAAAGCCTGTATCAAGACGCTCTGGATATTCTTCTTCCTGAGGTGTACGTGAAGGCTGTCGAGGAATCGGCCATCGAGCCGGTCGATCGTCCGGACGTGGAAATCGAGCAGTTCGGCAAAGGACAAGCTCTTATTTTCAAAGCGACGGTTATCGTGAAGCCTGAAGTGCAGCTTGGCGAATATAAAGGCATCGAAGTGGAGAAGAAGGACGACAGCGTAACCGCCGACGAAATCGGCGAAGAGCTGAAGCGTCTTCAACAGCGTCATGCGGAGCTTGTCGTGCTGGAAGAAGGCACGGCAGAGAACGGCGATATCGCGGTGATCGATTTCGAAGGTTCCGTCGACGGCGTTCCTTTCGAAGGCGGCAAAGCCGAGAAACACTCCCTGGAGCTGGGCTCCGGCAGCTTTATCCCTGGCTTCGAAGAGCAAGTCGTAGGCTTGGCCAAAGGCGAAGAGAAGGACATCAACGTCACGTTCCCGGAAGAATACCAAGCCGAAGAGCTTAAAGGCAAAGCGGCCGTATTCAAAGTGCTTGTGCATGACATCAAGCGCAAAAACCTGCCGGAGCTCGACGACGAGTTTGCCAAGGACGTCAGCGAATTCGATACCCTTGACGAATTCAAGCAGGATATCGAGAAACGCCTGCAGGAGCGCAAGTCGAAAACGAACGAGCAAGAGCGCGAATCCGCGATCATCGAGAAGGCTGCCGCGAATGCGGAAGTGGAAGTGCCTGAAGCGATGATTACATCGGAAGTCGAGCAAATGTACAACGATTTCGGCAACCGTCTGCAAATGCAAGGCATGGAGCTTTCCATGTATCTGCAATTCACCGGACAAGACGAGGCGACTGTGAAGCAGCAAATGCGCACGGACGCCGAGAGACGCGTTCGCAACAACCTCGTGATCGAGGCGATTGCCAAAGCGGAAGGCTTTACTGCTTCCGAAGAGGAAATCACCGCCGAGCTGGAGCGTCTGGCTGGACAGTACCAACGGTCGGCAGAAGAGCTTCGCGCCATCCTGGGAGCCAATGGCAGCCTGGATTCGATCGAGAAAGACCTGATTACGCGGAAAACGGTTGAATTCCTTGTCGAGAAGAGCAAAGCAACGGAAGAAGTAGCCTAAGCATAAATCGAACCGTTCATAACGAAAAGGCACGTTGTTTCTTAAGCGTGCCTTTCGTTTATCCAAAAGAACGATTCCTGCATGCGGTCGCCGCCAAGGGCGCATTGTTTGAGCGCCGGCTACATAGATTGAGAACAGCGGCAAAAATGACATGAGCGTTTAAACGTGGTAAAATGGGTAATGTACCATAAGCTTACTAAAGAAATGAGGGAACGATATGGGCCTGATTCCTATGGTTGTCGAGCAGGAAAGCCGTGGCGAACGTTCGTACGACATCTACTCGCGCCTGCTGAAAGACCGCATCATATTTCTGGGCAGCGCCATCGACGACGACGTGGCGAATCTGGTTATCGCCCAGCTGTTGTTTCTAACCGCTCAGGATTCGGAGAAGGATATCAGCATCTATATCAATTCGCCCGGGGGGTCGGTTACCGCCGGCCTGGGCATTTACGATACGATCCAGTACATCAAGCCCGACGTGTCCACGATTTGCGTCGGAATGGCCGCAAGCATGGGCTCGTTGCTGTTGACTGCAGGCGCCAAGGGCAAGCGGTATGCCCTCCCGAACAGCGAAGTGATGATTCATCAGCCGCTTGGCGGAGTCCGGGGACAGGCGGCGGATATTAAAATCCATGCCGACTGGATTCTCAAAACAAAGCACAAGCTGAACGAGATTTACGTGCATCACACCGGCCAGCCGTATGATAAAATCGAGCGGGATACAGACCGGGACAATTTCATGAGTGCCGAGCAGGCAGTGGAATATGGGCTGATTGATAAAGTCATCACTCATATCAACCAACAATAGGAGGTGATCCTATGTTTAAATTCAACGACGAAAAAGGACAGCTGAAATGCTCGTTCTGCGGCAAGTCCCAAGATCAGGTGCGCAAGCTGGTGGCCGGTCCGGGCGTATACATTTGCGACGAGTGCATCGAGCTTTGCACCGAAATCGTTGAAGAGGAACTGGGCAGCGAAGAAGAGCTGGAATTGAAGGATGTGCCAAAGCCCAAAGACATCCGGGCGATCCTCGACCAATACGTTATCGGTCAGGAGCAAGCCAAAAAGTCGCTTTCCGTTGCAGTCTACAACCACTACAAACGGATCAACTCCCAGAACAAGCTGGAAGACGTGGAACTGCAAAAAAGCAATATCGCGCTGATCGGTCCAACAGGCAGCGGCAAAACGCTTCTGGCCCAGACGCTCGCCAAAATATTGAACGTACCGTTTGCGATTGCGGACGCCACTTCCTTGACCGAAGCCGGCTATGTGGGCGAAGACGTCGAGAATATTTTGCTCAAGCTGATTCAAGCTGCGGATTATGATGTGGAGAAAGCCGAGAAGGGCATTATTTATATCGACGAAATCGACAAAGTGGCCCGCAAGTCGGAAAATCCGTCGATTACGCGCGACGTGTCCGGCGAAGGCGTTCAGCAGGCGCTGCTCAAAATATTGGAAGGCACGGTCGCTTCCGTACCGCCGCAGGGCGGGCGCAAGCATCCGCACCAGGAGTTTATCCAGATCGATACGACGAACATCTTGTTCATTTGCGGCGGCGCCTTCGACGGCATCGAGCAGATCATCAAGCGCCGTATCGGCAAAAAAGTGATCGGCTTTAGCAGCGAAGGCCATAAAACCGACCTGAAGCCGGGCGAATATTTGTCGCTCGTGCTGCCGGAGGATTTGCTCAAATTCGGTCTGATTCCCGAATTTGTCGGCCGTCTGCCGGTCGTATCCACGCTGGAGCCGCTTGACGAGCCGGCGCTCGTGCGCATTTTGACCGAGCCGAAAAACGCCCTTGTCAAGCAATACCAGAAGATGCTGGAGATGGACAACGTAACGCTCGAGTTCACTCCGGAAGCGCTGGATGCTATCGCCAAGGAAGCGATCAAGCGGAACACCGGGGCCCGGGGATTGCGGGCGATTATCGAAGGTCTGATGCTCGACGTCATGTTCGAGGTGCCTTCCCGCGACGATGTGATCAATTGCGTCGTGACCAAGGAAGTCGTCATGGACAAAATATCGCCTGAGTTGAAGACGAAGGACGGCAAGTCCGCACCGGTCAAGAACAAAAAAGAAGAAAGCGCGTAAAGCGTATATAACTAGAGTACCAAGCATTCCTCCAATCCGCCCCCCCAGCCTTTTTTTGGCCGGAGCCGGAGCGGGGGATGTTTGGTATCATGGGAGAGGCCAAGCGATGTTCCATCGTACCGAAACGAGACCTGTCCGCGTCGGCGATCTGACGATCGGGGGCAGCAACGAAGTCATCATGCAAAGTATGTGTACGACCAAGACGGCCGATGTGAAGGCGACGGTAGCCGAAATACTCCGTCTGGAGGAAGCCGGCTGTCAGCTCGTACGCGTCACCGTTAACAACCGCGAAGCGGCTGCCGCCATTAAAGAGATCAAGAAGCAGATTCATATTCCGCTCGTGTCCGACATTCATTTTGACTATCGGCTGGCGCTGGCCGCTATCGAGAACGGCATCGACAAGGTTCGGATCAATCCGGGCAATATCGGCCGTCGAGAGAAGGTCGTCGAGGTCGTCAAAGCTTGCAAGGAGCGGGGAATTCCGATTCGGATCGGGGTCAATGCCGGTTCGCTGGAGAAGCATTTGCTGGACAAGTACGGTTACCCGACGCCGGAAGCGATGGTCGAGAGCGCCATGTACCATGTCGGCATTTTAGAGGAGCTTGATTTCCACGATATTATTGTGTCTTTGAAAGCATCGGACGTGCCTATGGCCATTGGCGCTTACACCCAGGCGGCGTCCCGGTTCAATTACCCGCTTCATCTGGGCATTACCGAATCCGGCACGCTGTTCTCCGGCACCGTCAAGAGTGCGGCCGGGCTTGGAGCGCTTCTCCATATGGGAATCGGCTCGACGATCCGCATCTCGCTCAGCGCGGACCCGGTCGAGGAGATCAAGGTGGCGCGGGAGATGCTGAAGGCGTACGGCCTGATTACGAATGCGGCCACGCTCGTATCGTGCCCGACGTGCGGACGGCTCGACTTCGATTTGTTCTCGGTCGCCAACGAGGTGGAGAAATATATCGAGAAGCTGAAGGTGCCGATCAAAGTATCCGTGTTGGGCTGTGCCGTTAACGGACCGGGGGAAGCGAAGGAAGCCGATATCGGCATTGCCGGCGCCCGCGGCGAAGGTTTGCTGTTCAGACACGGGGAAATGATTCGCAAAGTGCCGGAGGCGGAGCTGGTCGACGAATTGAAGAAGGAAATCGACGTGATCGTGGCCGAGTTCGAAAGGACGGGAACAATTCCCGGAAGACGGCATTAGTACAAAGTCAGACCTTAAACGGTATCCGTGGAATAGACCGAATCCCATGCCTGCAAGGGATCGAGCCTTCCCGAATACACAGGATTAGCTCTGACTTTGTACTAGAAACGGCCCGTCCCAAATCGGCGGCGTGTTTGGAGAAGCGGGTTGTCCATCCGGTGGCGGTACCGGACGCTCCTAGCTTTGGTATCTTAATGGACGTGAAAAGCAATCAAATAATCGACGATGGCGGAGGCGACAGCCTCCGCTATTTTGGTTTGCCCGGCTTTGCCGGTCAACATCTCGCGGTCGGACGCATTGCTGATATACCCCATCTCCACGATCACCGCAGGCGTTTTGGAGCGATGCAGCAAATAGAACGTATTGCCGGTATAGGGAACCGCCTTCGTGCCGTAAAGCGCATTGAGCCGGTCTGCCAGCAGGTGGGCCAAAATATGGCTTGGCTGATTCAACTGGTACAGAACGCCGGGCCCCCGCGCGGAAGGATTCTTGGCCCAGTTCGTATGGATGCTGACGGTCAGCTTGGGGTTCAGCGCATCGATTAGCAGCTTGCGCTGGGCAAGATCGCGGAGATGGCGGGAGCGGGTAGCTAACCAATCGTTATCGTCGCTGGGCGCAAAGTCGTGAGTACGGTTAATCGCTACGCGGATACCCATGGCGTTCAGCCGGTCATAAATCTTTTTGCCGACCATCAAATTCAACTGTTTTTCCAGCAAATCCCCGTGAGACGTTCCGCCGTCAATGCCTCCGTGGCCTACGTCGATCAGCACGTCGACGCCTGCGACGGGAGACGGCTCGGCGGATGCCGTCCGGTCCGTCAGCGGCAGCCACAAGGCGAGCCAAAACAGGCATGCGATAGCGCAGCGTTTCATGATTCCACCCTCCGTCTGAGTCTGGCTTCCTACGTGTAGGGTAGCTCAAACATTTTCTTCTCATTCGCCGATTAACGGGAATGCGGCAGGGGAATACTACCAAGTATGTGAAAGCAAAGCAGTCAGGAGGGATGGATCCAATGAGTTTGAGCATTATCCTCATGGTTATTCAGGTGTTTTTCGCGGTTGTCATCGGTTTGTATTTTTGGAACTTGCTGCGCAACCAGCAAACGAACCGCACGGCCGTCGACCGCGAGTCGCGCAAGGAGATGGACAAGCTGCGCAAGCTGCGCTCCATCTCGCTCACAAAGCCTCTGGCGGAGAAAACCCGTCCGGCCACTATGGGTGACATTATCGGCCAAAAGGAAGGGCTGCGGGCTCTGAAGGCGGCTCTGTGCGGACCTAACCCGCAGCACGTTATCATTTACGGCCCGCCGGGCGTCGGCAAGACGGCGGCCGCACGAGTCATCCTTGAGGAAGCGAAGAAAAATGCCGCGTCGCCGTTCCGCTTCGATGCGAAGTTCGTCGAGCTTGACGCGACGACCGCCCGTTTCGACGAGCGGGGTATCGCCGACCCGTTGATCGGTTCTGTGCATGACCCGATTTACCAGGGGGCGGGAGCGATGGGGGTAGCGGGTATACCGCAGCCCAAAGCCGGAGCCGTGACGAAGGCGCACGGGGGTATGCTGTTTATCGACGAAATCGGTGAATTGCATCCGATCCAAATGAATAAATTATTAAAAGTGCTCGAAGATCGCAAGGTGTTTTTGGAGAGCGCCTATTACAATTCCGAGGATATGAATATACCGGGTTATATTCACGATATTTTCCAAAACGGGTTGCCCGCCGATTTCCGCTTGGTCGGGGCGACGACGCGTACGCCGCAGGAAATACCGCCGGCGATCCGCTCGCGGTGCATGGAAATCTTTTTCCGCCCGCTGCTTCCTGATGAAATCGCCCAGATCGCGCGCAATGCCGTATCCAAAATCGGCCTGAAGGACGCTCCCGGAGCGATCGAGGTCGTCCAGCGCTATGCGACGAACGGACGCGAGGCGGTCAACATCATCCAGCTTGCCGCCGGCATGGCCATGACCGAGCAGCGCAGCGAGCTGACGGCCGCCGACGTTGAATGGGTGGTAAACAGCAGCCAACTGACGCCGCGACCGGAGAAAAAGGTGCCGCTGCTGCCGCAGGTAGGTTTCGTCAACGGTCTGGCCGTTTATGGTCCGAACATGGGGACGCTGCTGGAGATCGAAGTGACGTGCATTCCCGCGTCTGTTCCGCATCACGGAACCTTTACCATTACCGGCGTCGTCGACGAGGAGGAGATGGGCGGCGGCTCCAAGACGTTGAGACGCAAAAGTATGGCCCGCGGCTCGATCGAGAACGTTCTGACCGTGCTGAGACGGCTGGAGATGTGCCCGCAGGATTACGACCTGCATATCAATTTCCCCGGCGGCATTCCGATCGACGGTCCTTCCGCCGGCGTATCGATGGCGACCGCGATCGCTTCGGCGATCCGCAATATCCCGGTCGATAATCATATCGCGATGACCGGGGAAGTGAGCATTCACGGCAAGGTGAAGCCTGTCGGCGGCGTAGTGGCCAAAGTTGAGGCGGCCTTCCAGGCGGGCGCGACCAAGGTCATCATCCCCAAAGAAAATTGGCAGGAAATATTCGCCGGCCTGAACGGCTTGCAGGTCATTCCCGTCGATACGGTGGAGGAAGTGCTTCGCCATGCGCTTGGCATTGCCGGCGAAGGGGCATCGTTTAACGTAGCCAATGGGGCGGATGTGTTGATTGCGTCGCCGCTTCCTTATTTGCAGGCGCGCGAGCCCCGCTGAACGGTCGGTGCTCCGTAAATGGCCTCCGCTTAAAACAGCGGGGTCTTGTATCGCCCCGGCGTTTCGGCCGGCCCTGCTTCGGGCCGCCGTCCGCCCATTTGCCGCAACCCGGCCTCGCTTAAACAAGCAGACGGGATGCGGCAAATTGGTGTTTTACGTGCAGTTTTGATAGAATGTTGGGGAATCTTAAAACCGTTCGCTATCGATGAAGCTTGTGGAGGTGCGTAAAGCATGGGTCCGAATAAGCCGAAGGTACGCCGCTTGCCGCTTCTTCCGTTGCGGGGGCTGCTGGTTTACCCGAGCATGGTGCTGCATCTGGACGTTGGCCGCGAAAAATCGGTCAAGGCTCTGGAACAGGCTATGGTCGACGACGAAATGATACTTCTCTGTTCGCAGTCGGAGATTAATATTGAAGAACCGCAGAAGGACGATATTTACCAGGTTGGGACGATTTCCAAAGTGCGGCAAATGCTCAAGCTGCCGAACGGAACGATCCGGGTGCTTGTAGAAGGGGTTATGCGCGCGGAAATCGTGGAATACGTGGCGAACACCGAATACTACGAAGTGACGGTCAAAGAGCTGCCGGAGCAGGTAACGACCGATTCGGAAATCGACGCGCTTATGCGTACGGTGCTGAGCCAGTTCGAGAACTACATCAATCTGTCCAAAAAGGTGACTCCGGAAACGCTGGCCGCCGTCTCCGATATCGACGAGCCTGGCCGTCTGGCCGACGTCATCACAAGCCATCTGTCGTTGAAAATCAAAGACAAGCAGGACATTCTCGAAACGGTCGACGTACGGGAGCGGCTGGAGAAGCTGCTTAACTTCCTGAACAACGAGCGCGAAGTATTGGAGCTGGAGCGCAAAATCAACCAGCGCGTCAAGAAGCAGATGGAAAAGACGCAGAAGGAATACTTTTTGCGCGAGCAGATGAAGGCGATCCAGAAAGAGCTGGGCGAGAAGGAAGGGCGCGCGGGCGAGGCCGAGGAGCTGCGGACGCAGCTGCAGGAAGCGGGCGTTCCGGATAAAGTGCGCGAGAAGATCGAGAAGGAAATCGACCGGCTGGAGAAAATGCCGGCCACCTCGGCCGAAGGCGCGGTCATCCGCAACTATGTCGACTGGCTGCTGGCGCTGCCGTGGTCCAAACGTACCGAGGACGACCTGGACATAGGCAAGGCCGAGGACGTGTTGAATGAGGACCATTATGGTCTGGAGAAACCGAAGGAGCGGGTGCTTGAATATTTGGCCGTACAGCAGCTTGTTCAGAAGCTGAAGGGGCCGATTTTGTGTCTCGTCGGTCCTCCCGGAGTCGGCAAAACGTCGATCGCCCGCTCGATCGCCCGTTCCTTGAACCGCAAATTCGTGCGCATCTCGCTTGGCGGGGTACGCGACGAAGCGGAAATACGCGGCCACCGCCGCACCTACGTCGGAGCGATGCCGGGCCGCATCATGCAGGGACTGAAAAATGTCGGCAGCAACAACCCGGTCATGCTGCTCGACGAAATCGACAAGATGGCGATGGATTTCCGGGGAGACCCGGCGTCAGCTTTGCTTGAAGTGCTCGATCCCGAGCAAAACGGAACTTTTAGCGATCATTATATCGAACTGCCCTTCGATTTATCGAACGTCATGTTCGTCACGACGGCCAATGCCGTGCACAACATTCCGCGTCCGCTGCTGGACCGGATGGAGATGCTGTACATTCCCGGCTATACGGAAATCGAGAAGCTGCAAATCGCGATCCGTTACTTGCTGCCGAAGCAGATTAACGATCACGGGCTGACGAAGGAACAACTGCAAACAGACGAGAAAACGCTCATGAAGGTCGTTCGCGAGTATACCCGAGAGGCCGGCGTGCGGAATCTGGAGCAGCAAATCGCCACCATCTGCCGCAAATCCGCGAAGATGATCGTATCCAGCGGGGAGCAGCAAACCGTTGCCGTAACGGTCGACAACCTGAAGGACTTCCTCGGACCGGCCAAGTTCCGCGTCAGCATCGCCGATCAGGAGGACCAGGTCGGGGCGGTCAACGGGCTCGCCTGGACCGAGGTCGGCGGCGACACGCTGGTGATCGAGGTGACGGTTATGCCCGGCAACGGGAAACTGACGCTTACCGGTAAGCTGGGCGACGTGATGAAGGAATCGGCTCAGGCCGCTTTCAGCTATACGCGCTCGAAAGCCGGACAGCTCGGCATAGCCGCCGATTTTCACGAGAAAAACGATATTCATATCCATATCCCGGAAGGCGCCATTCCGAAGGACGGCCCTTCTGCGGGCATTACGATGGCCACAGCGCTCATCTCGGCCTTGACCAACATACCGGTATCCAAATCGGTGGCGATGACCGGTGAGATCACGCTTCGGGGTCGCGTGCTGCCGATCGGCGGGCTGAAGGAAAAGTCGCTGGCCGCTCACCGTGCCGGCGTCAAAACGATCCTGCTGCCGAAAGACAACGAAAAAGATTTGATCGAAATTCCGGAAACGGTCCGCGGCGAGCTGACCTTTATTCCGGTGCATCATATGGATCAAGTACTGGAGCACGCTCTCGTGCGTCCGGTCTCGATTTCTTGATGCTGGAGGGAGAAACCGGAAATGAACGTAACTCAAGCGGAATTCGTAATAAGCGCGGTCGGACCCGATCAGTACCCGGAGGACGGGCTGCCGGAGATTGCGCTGGCCGGCCGGTCCAACGTGGGGAAATCGTCGCTGATCAACAAGATGATCCAGCGCAAAAACTTGGCTCGCACCAGCTCGCAGCCGGGCAAGACGCAGACGCTCAACTTTTATAAAATCAACGAGAAGCTGTTTTTCGTCGATCTGCCCGGCTACGGGTATGCGAAAGTGTCAATGTCCCAGAGGCAGCAATGGGGCAAATTCATCGAATCGTATTTACTGAACCGCGACCGGCTGCGCATGGTCATCTTGCTGGTGGACTTGCGCCATCCGCCGAGCCGCGACGATACGGCTATGTACGATTGGCTGTCCCATTACGACATTCCGATCTGCATCGTGGCGACGAAGGCGGACAAGGTTCCGCGCAGCCGGTGGCCCAAGCATTTGAAGCAGGTCAAGGAAACGCTGCTCGTGCGCGGGACCGACCGCGTTATCATGTTCTCTTCGGAGACGGGACTTGGCAAGGAAGAGCTGTGGAGTCACATATTGCAGCATACGGACGATGCGGAGCAAGCGCGTCCGGAAGCGGCGGGAAACGAAGCGGACTGATGCGGTCCGCTTCTTTGCCTTTTTCGCATATCCGGCAATTTCGCAACATGCGGCTGCGAATACGCGAAATTGGGGAGCGATCCGGAGAGATCCAGACAACATTGCGGACAAATTGCGCTTGGCTGCCGATTTTTCTGGATTTTGCTTGTTTTCCGCGAAAATTTAGCAGGAATATTACGGCGAGATATAGTATAATTAATTAAGGTAACGCAGTTGGATCCATTCAAAGCGGACCCTATAGGTCGGGATGGATTGTTGGGTTTAAACAAGAGAATCGAGGGATTTTTATGGCTCAGCGGTTAGCGACGGAATATGTCAAAACCTGCTTGACTCTAACGGAAGCCGAAATGATCCAGTTTATCCAGTTGTTTGAAAGCGAAAACGTATTTCTCCAGGCGAAAGTCGCAGAAAATGGAGATCAAGAAATTATACTGAAGGACAATTCCGGAGAAGAAGTCGTCCTGGCGTTTGAGCGCAGAAAAGGGAAGTTCGTATGCGAAGGCTCGTGCCGCGTCAACGATCCGCTGCTGTCCAATCTCATCCGCAAGGCCGTGTCGCGTTTCAAGGGCGATGCGATCGTAAACCGGATATATCCTGCCTTTACGATGAACTATGTGTACAAACGAGGTTCTGTCGTACGAATTTCCGAGATCGTTTCCGGTAAGCATAAGCTCGTATACGAATACAAGGATACGGTCGGCCAATTCGAGCGACTGTACCGCAAGCAGCACGTGGAACGGCAAATCCAGACCGTGTATACCCGCATCGATGAATTGCTCGACAAACGCAATCGTTCGGACACGACGGACGACCAACGCGGCGTGGATGAGCAGCTGACACAGCTTGCCCGCAAGCTGTTCGAACTGGAAGCCTGACGCATTTGTCCTACCTGGAACACAAGGAGCCGCGAGGCTCTTTTTTTTGGATACGGGTGTCCGTACAAGCAAGGGGGCGTTAGGATGAAGAAATGGCTGGATGTACTGAAGGAAGGCGCTACCCGGGCTGCCGACAAAGCGCAGCGCACCGTCGAGGTAACGAAGCTGGCGGCGCAAATATCCGGCAAACGCAAGCAAATCCGCGACGTGCACCGGCAGATCGGAGTCGCGGCGCATACCGCCTTCCGGCAGGGCGACCTGAAGGCGGCCGAGCCGGAGATTGCCCGCCTGACGATGCAGATCGATGCCCTGGAGCGGGCAATAGGCAATCTCGAGCTGGAGCTGCAGCGGCTCAATCGCGAGAAGACATGCTCCTGCGGCAAACGGGTGCCTTATTCGGCCCGGTTTTGCCCGGACTGCGGCAAGCGGTTCGAGACAGCTCCCGAAACGATGGTCGTTGCAGTGGAGATCGAAGCTACGATCCGGTGCGTCAATTGCGACGGCGAGCTGGACGAGGGCGACAAGTTTTGCCTGCGGTGCGGCTCGGACCAGCGGGAAGAACATCACGCGGAGACGCCCGGGCCGGAGCGCGACTAGAAAAACGTTGGCACCAAACCCGCCCTCCGCACATACTGTGACAACGGGAAGAATACGGGGCGCGAATCGTTTTGTTCCTTTACAAAAAAAAGTATTGCAATTGTGGGCAATAGATGTTATTTTTATTCTCGTTGAAAACAATATAGGAACCAGGATTCACTCAGGACATGTAATGTTGCGAGAGATTATTCCCTCGAGAAGTGAATGACGTAGGTCCTAGCGGATGAAATCCAACAATTTTATTCCTAGGAAGGGGGAACCGAAAGATGGAATACTCAACTTTCGGAAGACACGTTGCTGTTGATACTTGGGGAGCCGATTTTGAACTGCTGAACAATGCAGAATGGTTGCAGGCTCAGATGGTTGAGGCGGCAGAAGTTTGCGGGGCTACGGTATTGTCCGTGCAAGCCAAGCAATTTGAACCACAAGGCGCGACGGTGTTGGTTTTGCTTTCGGAAAGCCACATCTCTATCCACACGTATCCTGAGAAAGGATTCGCGGCCCTGGATTGTTACACGTGCGGAGAAACGGTCGACCCACAAGCGGCCATCGATTACTTGGTCTCGGTGCTTAAGCCCGAGCGCACTTATGCAAAGAAGCTGATTCGCGGTCTCGGCGAGCTGACGGTCGAAACGCCCGTGATGGATCAGCAAGCGTTGGCGAAGTAAGGAAACAGTAAGAACAAGCTTGGAACGGCGGTTTTTCTCGAAATGCAAGGCGCAAATAACCATGGGAAACCATGGTTATTTGTTTGTTGTTCGTCCCATACAATGGAACATGTACGAAGTCAGGTGTCCGTACCGTCCGGCATAGCGGTTGTCGGAGCGGGCTTTGATAGGTAGGTTCCAATGTATATCGGGGAGGAGAACCTTGTATGGGACGACATGCGGGATTGCGCAAAATGGCGCTGTGGCTTGCCCTGCTCCTGCTCATCCTGTGGCCGATTTCACGCATTTACGGCTATTTGACGCAGCACCGGGAGTCGGCCAACGCTTCGCTGCTGCTGTTTCAGGTATCCCAGTTCCAGATCGAGCTGCTGAACAGTTCGCTTGCCGAGGCGACGAAGGCGGGCGATACGAAGGAGTTGGACGCGCTGCGGCTGTCCGCCTATTCGGCCAATTACGTCCATGAACGGCTCGTCCAAGCGGTGGGCGACGACCGTCTGACGCCGCTCCGTTCGGTGGAGCAACTGGTGCAATGCGTGCTGCGGCTGCAGATCGGCGGGAGCCGGGCGCTTAAGGCGGATGAGAAGGAAGCGCTGGGCGAGGCGTCGCGCGCCTTCAAGGACGTGTATGAAGGCTACGGCAAGCTGCTTACTTCGTCGGGTAAACTCGTTTCGTCGCAAAACGACAAGGTGGCGAAGCTTGACGAACAACTGGCCGAGCTGTTGAAGAAAAAGCTGCTCCGGTAAAGTTTTGAATACCGGACACTTTTTCCGATCACACTAAAGGCAAGAGATACCGAAACGGCCTGTCATGATTTAGTCAAACTTTTGTCCTTTTACGTTTGTCGAACTATGGTATAATGGGAAAAGATTTTAGATGCGGAAGGCAGGTGAACGCGATGCATATCATTGCGGTAGGTCTGAATTATCGGACGGCTCCCGTCGAAATTCGGGAACGGTTTGCTTTTGAAGAGAACTCGCTTCCTCAAGCGCTGCAACAGCTGAAAGATACGAAGAGCATACTGGAATGCGTCATCGTGAGCACCTGCAACCGGACGGAGATTTATGCGGTCGTGGACCGGCTGTACATGTGCGGTCATTACGTGCGCAATTTTTTGGAAATGTGGTTCGGCATCCCGCGCGAGCGGATGAAGGACTATCTTTATATTTACGAAGACCGCCAGGCAATCGACCATTTGTTCCGGGTGACATGCGGACTCGACTCGATGGTGATCGGGGAGACGCAAATTCTTGGCCAAATTCGCGATGCGTTCTTGAAGGCGCAGCAGGAGAAGGCGACCGGCACGATGTTCAACACGCTGTTCAAGCAGGCGATTACGCTGGCGAAGCGGGCTCATTCGGAGACGTCGATCGGCGACAATCCGGTATCGGTCAGCTATGCGGCCGTCGAGCTCGGTAAGCGGATATTCGGTAATTTCAGCGGAAAGACGGTTCTGATCGTCGGAGCAGGTAAAATGAGCGAGCTGACGCTCAAGCATTTGACCTCCGGCGGAGCGAACAAGGTGATCGTCGTCAACCGAACGTTCGATAAGGCGGTCGAGCTGGCGGGCAAGGTGAACGGCAAAGCCATCCCGTCCGAACGGCTGGGCGAGGAGCTCGGCAAGGCGGATATCGTCATCAGCTCCACCGGGGCGCCCGGCTACGTGCTGGGCCGCGAGATGGTGGCCAATGCGATGCGGTGCCGCCGCTCTCGTCCGTTGTTCATGATCGATATCGCCGTTCCGCGGGATATCGATCCGGATATTGCGAACCTGGCAAACGTTTATTTGTACGATATCGACGACCTGGAGCTTATTGTGGAAACGAATTTAAGCGGACGTCAGAAGGAAGCGGTCAAGATCGGCATCATGATCGATAAGGAAATCGAGGCGTTCGATCAGTGGTACAAGCTGCTCGGCGTCAGCCCGGTTATCCGGGCGCTGCAAGACAAGTCGGTCGCCATCTACGACGAAACGATGAACAGCATGCTGAACAAGCTGAGCGGGCTTGACGAGCGGGAAATCAAAGTCATTCGCAAACTCACTAAAAGCATGCTGAACCAAATGATGCGGGACCCGATTATGCGGATCAAGGAGCTGGCCGGGGAGCGTAAGGGCGAAGAGGCCATCCAGCTATTCACCGATCTGTTCGGCCTCGAGCAATTGGTGGAGAACGCCAAAGCCGATCAGGAAGCCGAGCGCGCGGCGGACAAGTCGGCGATGGCGGAGCTGAAGAAAGATGTTCCTCCTCTGTTGGCGGAACAGCGAGAGCGCAAGCCGCTTGCGGCCTTGGCGGCCGGCGAGCTGCTGGCCGGCTCGTAGAGGATAGGCGCGATGCTGGCCAAAACGTGGATTTACGACGCGATTTTATATATGTATGCCCTGAGCCTGCTGTTTTCTTTCTCCGACTTGGCGTCCAAAAACCGGAGTGCAAAGCGGTTAGGAACGGGGCTGCTTGCATTTGTATGGCTGCTGCAAACCGGCTTCATCGCGGTTCGGGTGGCCGAGCACCGCTACATACCGGTGTTGACGATGTTCGAGGCCTTATTCTTTTATTGCTGGATGCTCGTTACCGTTTCGCTCATGATGAACTTCTTTTTAAGACGGCTCGATTTGCTCTTGTTCTTGCTGAATTTGGCAGGCTTTGCCATATTGGCGCTGAACTTCTTCAGCGATCCGTCGGCTACGCCAATCAGCAGGCAGTGGGAGGCCAAGGACGAACTCGTCTTTATTCATATTACGCTGGCGATCGCCAGCTACGCCGCGTTCCTTATAGCCGCCTTATTGTCGGGCATGTACTTGTTCATGCACCGGAAGCTCAAGGGCAAGCAATGGTCCACAGTGATGAACCGATTCCCCAGTCTGGACAAGATTGAAGGCTATACGTACCGGGCGGTCATGATCGGCATTCCGCTGCTGATCCTGGCTGTCGTGCTGGGAATCGCCAAGATCGTGCTGGAAGGCGAGACGCGTCTGATCGCCGACGCGAAGGTACTCAGCTCTTTGTTCAGTCTGGCCGTGTATGCGTTTTATCTGCTCCAGCGCTTTTCCGGGAAGCAGACTGGCTATATGCTGGCGTTTTGGAATTTGGCCGCGTTTACGATCGTGGTCATCAATTTTTCATTATTTAACCTGTATTCCGGGTTTCATCATTGGATTTGGATGTGAGCTTGATGCGCGCCTTGTATCCGATCATGACCGATGTGGCCGGTCGAAGCTGTCTTGTCGTCGGAGGCGGGCGGGTCGCCGAGCGGAAGATCGCGGGACTGCTTGCCGCGCGGGCGGCCGTCGAGGTCGTCAGTCCGACGGTTACGGCTGGAATTGCCGAATGGGAGCAAGCGGGTCGGGTTACGGTGCATCGGCGGGAGTACGCCGCAGGCGACGGAGCGCAGGCGGCGCTCGTCTTTGCCGCGACCGACCGGAGCGACGTGAACGAACGCGTCCATGTCGACGCATCGGCGCGCGGACAGCCCGTCAATGTGGCGGACCGTCCCGAGCTGTGCACGTTCGTCGTACCGGCCGTCTGGCGCCGGGGGCATCTGCTGGTGGCCGTCTCCACGTCGGGGACGAATCCGCTGGCCGCTTCGCGTATCCGCGACCGGATCGAAGCGGCTGTCGGTGGGGATATTGATGCGTTTTTGGAATTTGCCTCCGCGTACAGACTGGAGGTGCTCCGCCGCACGGACGACCCGGATCGGCGCCGCAAGCTGCTGGCCGAGCTGTTCGGCGACGAAGCGCTCGAAGCGGTGCGGGCCGGGCGATGGAACGAGTTGCGCGCGCATTTCACGGAGAGGCTGGAGCGGGAAGCGCCGCCGGACAACAGCGGCGTGCAAAAACCGTAAGGAACGAAGGGAGAGCGGAGAGAAGATGCGAACGATTACGGTAGGTACGCGCCAGAGCGCGTTAGCTTTAACGCAAACGAATCAGGTGATCGACCGGCTGCAGCGGATCGCCGACGAAGCGGGCATCCAGTGCCGGTTCGAGCTGCACAAAATCGTTACCCGAGGCGATCAAATCTTGGACGTGACGTTATCCAAGGTTGGCGGAAAAGGCTTGTTCGTCAAGGAGATCGAACAGGCGCTGCTCGGGGGCCAGATCGACATGGCGGTGCACAGCATGAAGGATATGCCGTGGGAGCGTCAGCAGGGGCTCGCCATCGGGGCGACGCCGGAACGGGAAGACCCGCGCGATTGTCTCGTTACCCGCGGCAACGTCTCGCTCGCCGATCTTCCGCGCGGGGCTCGCGTTGGCACAAGCAGCTTGCGCCGTTCCGCCCAACTGCTCGCGTACCGCCCGGATCTGCAGGTCGAATCGCTTCGCGGCAATATTGATACGCGGCTGCGCAAGCTCGAAAAGGAAGGCTTCGACGCCATCGTGCTCGCTGCGGCGGGACTGCACCGAATGGGCTGGCAGGATCGGATCAGCGAATATTTATCGCCCGACATTTGCATCCCGACTGTGGCGCAAGGAGCGCTCGGCATCGAATGCCGCGAAGACGACGCGTTCATGCTCAATCTGCTCGGCCGGTTTCAGCACGCGGAAACCGCGCTGGCGGTTCGTGCGGAGCGGCAGTTTCTCGGCCGTCTGAACGGCGGCTGCCAAATTCCGATTGGCGCCCACGCCGTCGTCAAGGAAAGCGATGACGGAACCGTGCTGGAGATGATGGCCGTCGTCGGCACACCGGACGGCAGCCGTCTGATCAAGGAATGGGGACGGGACAGCGATCCCGTCAAGCTTGGCGATCTGCTTGCCGACAAGATGATCGAGCAAGGAGCGGACCGAATTATAGCCGAGCTCGGGGGATGATGCAGCAATGGGTAAAGGAAAGGTATATCTGGTCGGAGCCGGTCCCGGCGATCCGAAGCTGATTACGGTCCGCGGATTGGAAGCGATCCAGCGGGCCGACGTCGTCGTATACGACCGTCTGGCCAACCCGCGTCTGCTCCGGCAGATGAAGCCGGGAGCGGACAAAATATTCGTCGGCAAGCTGCCGGACAAGCATATGATCAAGCAGTCGGAAATTAACCGGATGCTGGTCGATCTGGCGTTGGAGGGCAAGACGGTAACCCGGCTCAAGGGCGGCGATCCGAGCGTATTCGGACGCGTCGGCGAAGAGGCGGAGCTGCTGGCCGACAACGGCATCGAGTTCGAGATCGTGCCGGGCATCACGTCCGCCATCGCAGTGCCGGCATACGCCGGCATTCCGGTGACGCACCGCGACTTTACTTCTTCATTCTCGGTCGTCACCGGGCATGAATATCCGAACAAGACGTATTCCAATGTGAATTGGGATAACCTAGCGGGAGCTTCGGGAACGATTATCTTCTTGATGGGCGTTGCCAATATCGAGACGATATGCGGGCAATTGGTCGCGCACGGCCGGGATTCCAATACGCCGGCGGCGGTGATCCGCATGGGGACGTGGATGGAGCAGCGGACCGTGGTCGGGACGTTGGAGACGTTAAGCGGGCTGGTCAAGGCGGCGGATATCCAATCCCCGGCGATTATTATCGTCGGCGACGTAGTCAAGCTGCGCGAGAAGCTGGCCTGGTTCGAGAAGCGTCGGCTGTTCGGTCGCAGGGTGTTGGTCACGCGCGCGCGGGAGCAGGCGAGCGAGCTCGTCCGCTTGATCGAGGAATACGGCGGCGAGGCTGTAGAGTTTCCGGTCATCCGTCTGCGTCAGCCGGAAGAAGGGCCCGTCCTGCGAGCGCTGGACGAGGCGCTCGGACGGCTCGAGCAGTACGATTGGCTGTTGTTCACGAGCGCGAACGGCGTCGATTTTACGTTCCGGCGCATGGCCGAGCTGCGGACGGACGTCCGGTCGCTGCACCGGGCGAAGCTGGCCGCGGTCGGTCCGAAGACGCAGGAGGCGCTGCTCGGGCGCGGTCTGGTGGCCGATCTCGTGCCGAACGAGTCGTTTCAGGCCGAGTCGCTGCTGGAGCTGATGAAGCAATTCGTTCAACCGGGCGAACGGGTGTTTTTCCCTCGGGGAGACCGGGCGCGCTCGGTGTTGGCGGACGGCTTGCGCGAGTTCGGCGCGCATGTGGACGTAGCAGACGTTTATGAAAATACGTTATCGTTGGAAGACGGCGAGGAGACGCTGGAGCTGCTCCGGACGGGCTCGATTCACGCGGCGACCTTCACCAGCTCGTCCACGGTGACGAACCTGCTCGAGGCGCTCCGAAGGCTCGGAGAGCCGGAGCCGGAGGCGCTGCTGAACCGGATCGAGCTGTACGCGATCGGGCCGGTCACGGCGGAGACGGCGGTCAAAGCCGGCTTGCACTTGCACGCGACGGCCCGGGAAGCGACGGTCGCTTCGCTGGTGGAGGCAATCGCCGGCGGAACGGCGGATTAATCAGACGAAAGGGTGGAGACGATGGGTTTTCCTGTAGTTCGCAACCGTAGACTGCGTACATCGTCCGCGCTGCGCAATCTGGTGCGGGAAACGATGCTGTCTGCTCACGACTTTATATATCCGATTTTTGTCACCGAAGGAACCGGGGTTAAGGAAGAGATTCGCTCGATGCCCGGCGTATACCACTGGTCGTTGGATTTGTTAGAGGACGAGATTAAGGAAATCGCCGGACTGGGCATCCAGGCCGTACTGCTGTTCGGGGTTCCGGATCATAAGGACGAGGTGGGCTCGGAAGCGTACGGCAACCATTCGATCGTGCAGCGGGCCACGCGCAAAATCAAGGAATGGCAGCCCGATCTGCTTGTCGTAGCCGACACGTGCCTGTGCCAGTTCACGAGTCACGGCCATTGCGGCGTCGTCCGCCGCGACGAGCTTACCGGCCGGGCCGACGTCGACAACGACGCTTCGCTCGAGCTGCTCGTCAAGACGGCCGTCTCGCAGGCGGAAGCGGGCGCGGACATCATTGCTCCGTCCAACATGATGGACGGCTTCGTGCAGGCGATCCGCGGGGGGCTGGACGATGCCGGCTTCGAGCACGTGCCGGTTATGTCTTACTCGGTCAAGTATGCGTCGGCTTTCTACGGTCCGTTCCGCGATGCCGCCCATTCCACGCCGCAATTCGGGGACCGCAGAACGTACCAGATGGACCCGGCCAACTTGCGCGAAGCGCTGCGCGAGGCGGAGAGCGATGTGCTGGAGGGCGCGGACATGCTCATGGTCAAGCCGGCTCTGGCTTATCTCGACGTGATTCGGCTGCTGAAGGAGCAGTTCGACTTGCCGCTGGTCGCCTACAACGTCAGCGCGGAGTATTCGATGGTGAAGGCTGCCGCTCTTCAGGGGTGGCTGGACGAGCGGGCGATCGTGCTGGAGACGCTGCTCGGCATGAAGCGCGCGGGAGCGGACATCATCATTACGTATTTTGCCAAAGACGCGGCCCGTTGGCTGCAGGATCGTTAAAAAATGGCATGAAAAAAAGGGCTCCCGGCTATCGTTCCGGTCGAGCCCTTTTTTATGACGTTTCCCGTTTCAACATGCGTCCCCCCGTCGTTCTGGATAATAAGCCCTCAGGCTTTCCGATCAACTCCCGGGCGATACGATCCAGCCGAACACGCTGACGAGCGCAACAAGACCGAAAAAGAAATAGCTGAACGTGCGCAGCGGCTTCGGCAGCGAGCTTTGCCATTGATCCACGGCGCGTTCTCCGAATTCCGGCTCCATCGGCGGTTTGTCCATTCGCGTCTCCTCCTTTCCGGGTAACCGCTTTCAATTGCTATATAACATAAGACGCAGCAGAAGACGAAAAGTTTCAAAAACGGAAATTATATTTTTTGGAAGAAATCGTCGGCCTCTGTCGAAAAGAGGGAGGCGCTTCTCTCTAGCGCATTGTCATAGTTTTGTCGGATTATATACGGCGGTTTGGTTGTTACGGCGCGCGAAATGGGGCATAATGAAAGTTGGAAACAGGAAGCTAGAATCCTTCCTTACAAAGCGCGGAATAGAAGGGGAGAACCGAATATGGCTTATAACGATAACTTTATCCGGGCATGCCGCAAGCAGCCGGTCGACCGGCTTCCCGTCTGGTATATGCGCCAAGCCGGACGGTACGATCCGGATTATCGCAAGATTAAAGAAACGCATTCGCTGCTCGACATATGCAAGCAGCCGGAGCTGGCCGCCGAGGTGACGTTGATGCCGGTCCGCAAGCTGGGCGTTGACGCCGCCATTTTGTATTCCGACATTATGAATCCGGTCGCATCGATCGGCATCGACTTCGATATCGTCAAAAATGTCGGGCCAGTCATTGACAATCCGCTGCGAAGCGCCGAGGATGTGCGCAAGCTGCGGCCGATCGACGTGGATGGCGACCTATCCCACATTAT
Organism: Paenibacillus hodogayensis; assembly: GCF_039536325.1. Lineage (NCBI taxonomy): Bacteria > Bacillati > Bacillota > Bacilli > Caryophanales > Paenibacillaceae > Paenibacillus > Paenibacillus hodogayensis. The sequence goes on along the minus strand of NZ_BAAAYO010000010.1, from coordinate 546,422 downwards.
CGAGACGATCCGCATTCTCGACCGCGAGCTGGAAGTGCCGCTCATCACGTTTGCCGGCGCTCCCTTTACGATCGCAAGCTATCTGATCGAAGGCCGTCCGTCCAAAAGCTATATCCGGACGAAGGAAATGATGTATGGTGCGCCAGACGTCTGGTTTATGCTGATGGACAAGCTCGGGGATATGGTCATAACGTATTTACGCGCTCACATCGCTGCCGGAGCGAAGGCGGTGCAGCTGTTCGACAGCTGGGTCGGGTCACTGTCGCCCGCCGATTTCCGGACGTACGTGCTGCCGACAATCGAACGCATTTTCCAAGGCTTGTCCGATTTGCCGCAGCCGAAAATTTATTTCCCCGGGGTCAGCTCGGGCGAGCTTCTGCCGGACTTGCACGGCGTGAAGGCCGACGTCATCGGACTGGACTGGCGGGTGCCGATTCGTCAAGGGCGGCAGCGTCTGAACGACCGCTTTGCCGTGCAAGGGAACCTCGATCCGTATATTTTGACGGCGCCGATGGACCTGATCGAGCGTCAGGCGCAAGCTTTGATCGACGAGGGACTGGAAAGCCCCGGCTACATTTTCAACCTCGGTCACGGCTTATTCCCGGAAGCATCGCTTGATAAGCTGAAAGCATTGACCGATTTCATACACCGGTACTCGGAGAGCGCTATAGCCAAGCTTCGGGTTGCGGAGGGAGCGAACTGAATTGTCGAAACGGAAAATAGGCGTTCTTGTCATGTCGTACGGAACGCCCGCCAGCATGGATCAGATCGAAGCTTATTACACCCATATCCGGCGCGGATCGCCGCCCTCCGAAGAGCAGCTGAAGGCGCTGACGGACCGCTATGAGAAAATCGTCGGCGGCTTTTTCCCGCTGCGCGAAAATACGAACCGCCAGGTGGAGGCGCTCGAGCAGACGCTGAATCGGGACTACCCCGAACTGGAGTTCAAATGCTACCAAGGCTTGAAGCATGCATCGCCGTTCATCGAGGACGGGGTCAAGCAGATGGCGGCCGACGGCATAACCGAAGCGGTCGGCGTCGTACTCGCTCCGCACTACTCGACCATGAGCGTAGGCGGCTATATGAAACGGGCCCAAGAGACGGCCGAGCCGCTCGGCTTGCCAATCCGTTTCGTGAAGAGCTACCATCTTCATCCGAAGCTGATCCGTGCGCTGGCGGATCGCGTAACTGCGGCGCTAGATCGTTTCGAGTCGAAGGAAGGCGTCAGGGTGCTGTTCTCCGCACATAGCTTGCCGGAAAAAATATTGGAAATGCGCGATCCGTACCCGGACCAACTGCTGGCTTCGTCCAAGGCGGTTGCCGAGCTTGCCGGAATCGGCGACTGGCAGTTTGCTTGGCAAAGCGCCGGACAGACAGCTACACCGTGGCTCGGACCGGATATTATGGACGTGCTGGAAACGATCCATCGCGAGGAGAACGTCGAGCGCGTGCTTATTTGCCCGCTCGGCTTCGTATCCGATCACCTCGAGGTGCTGTACGATATCGATATCGAGTGCAAACAGCTGGCCGAACGGCTGGGCATGCATCTCGAACGGACGGCATCGTTGAACACCGACCCTCTGTATATGGAGACGTTGAGCGATGTCGTCTATAAGCAGCTTACCGAAGCGTAGGCGGGCTTTCAAAGGGGGAACGTTGTCGTCATGGGAGAGAGAACGCGCAAGCGCGTCGTCATCGCGGGCGGTGGCATCAGCGGCCTGACCGCCGCTTTCTATGTCAGGAACGCGCTGGAGAGACGGCATATCGAAGCCGATATCTCGATCGTGGAGAAAAGCGATCTGTTCGGCGGTAAAATCCGTACGCTGCACCGCGACGGGTTCGTCATCGAGCAGGGACCGGATTCGTTTCTCGCCCGCAAGCTGTCCATGATCGAGCTGACGCGGGACTTGGGCCTTGAAGGCGAGCTGACGGGAACGAACCCGAAGGCGAATAAAACGTATATCGTTCATAAGGGCAAGCTGCAGCGGATGCCCAAAGGACTCGTGCTCGGAGTGCCTACGGAAATGAAGCCGTTTCTCGGCTCCGAGCTCGTATCCCCGGCAGGCAAGGCGCGGGCGGCCATGGACTTTATGCTGCCGCGGCGTAAAGAAACGGGAGACGAGTCGGTCGGGGATTTCTTCGAACGCCGGCTCGGCAAGGAAGTGCTTCATCATATCGCCGAGCCGATTCTGGCCGGGATCTATGCGGGAGATGCGCGCAAGCTCAGTCTGGAGGCAACCTTCCCGCAGTTTCAGCAGGCCGAGCAGAAGTACGGCAGCTTGATGAAAGGGATGACCGCAAGCCGTCTCAATACGCCGCCGCCATCGCCGGTAACGGAGGCGATCCCGTTCATGCATCGCAAGAGCGTGTTTCTGACGTACCGCCGAGGGCTTGTCACGATATTGGAAGGACTCCGCAACGCTTTGGAGGACACGATCGATATTCAAGCGGCGGTTCAAGAACTCGTCCGGGACAACGATCAGTACGTGATCGGGCTCGATCAGGGTGAGCGGCTGGAGGCGGATGCGGTTATACTGGCGATGCCCGCATTTGCCATAGCGCCTTTGCTCGGCCAAATGCCGGAGGCGCAATGGCTGGGGAAGATGGACTACGTTTCGGTAGCCAACGTCGTGCTGGCTTACGACAAGGAAGCGATGACCCACCCTTTGGACGGCTCGGGCTTCGTCATTCCGCGAACGGAAGGCCGATTTATAACGGCATGCACCTGGACATCGTCCAAATGGCTGCACACGGCTCCCGAAGGGAAGGCGCTTATCCGCTGCTACGTGGGACGGGCCGGTGATCAAGGCTGGAAGGAACTGTCCGACGAAGAGATCGTCCGTCGGGTTCGGCAAGATGTAGCCGAACTGATGGGCATTGAAGCGGAGCCTTTGTTCGTGGAAATAGCGCGGCTGAATCATTCAATGCCGCAATACGAGGTTGGGCATGTGGAGCGCATTCGCCAATTGCGCGAAGCCCTTCAGACGACGATGCCGGGCGTGTACGTCACCGGACCCGCGTTCGAGGGCGTAGGCATCCCAGACAGCGTCCGGCAGGCCAAGGCTGCGGCCGAAGCGGCTGCAACCTACCTGGCCGGCGGTTTTTGACCACAAGCTGTGAGCAGCGAGGGTCTGACGATCTTAGTGCGGATCGGGACGCAGCGGACTGGTGGAACGACAGTGGCCGGATCGAAGCGGCCTGGCTCCGTCAGCTTCCGCCGCGCAGCTTGTCCAGATGCAGGACGAATTCGTCGATTCCTACGGAGAGGACGCGGCGGTCTTCCAGATCGCGGATCACTTGCATAAGCACGTTTTTCTGCACGCCGGCCATCCGCGAGATTTCGTCGAAGTTGAGCGCAAGCTTGACGTGAATGGCATTTGCTTTGCGGGAGCCGTTCTTGTTGGCCAACAAGATCAAATTTTTGACGACGCGGGAACGCGCATCGAGGAAGGTCAGGTCGTGGACGTGCTGGTTCGTATCGCGCAGCCGCTGCGCCAGCTCCTGCATGACGCTGAGCGCAATGTCGAAGTTGGCGCGGAGCAGCCCGAGAAAGCTGTCGGCGCCAAGTACGATCAGAGAAGAGTCCTCCAGCATCTGGGCGCTGCCGGAGCGCGGCTTGCCGTCGATCAAGGAAAGCTCACCGAAGCTTTCTCCGGCTCTGAAGATCGATAATATTTTGTCTTCTCCGCCTTGACTGGTTAAATAAAGCTTGACGGAACCGGTCTGCACGATATAAAAATCGCTTCCGGGTTCTTTCTCGCGGAACAGTATCGTTCCGGCTTTGTAGGTCTTGCGGGTACAAATCTCGGCGATGTACCGCAACTGGCTGTCGTTCATTTTGCAAAAAAGCGGCACTTGCCGCAAAATTTCCATCATCCCGTTAACCCCCGCTTTGCCTTATGGCTTCTTGAGCGTATTTTACCACACGGGGGCTTCAGACGAACAGTATTCATATCGGATAAATATCCTTACTAGGAGTGTGGACGGATGTCGGAACAACAGCGCAAACGGGCGGACGCGAAATCGGCCGCGGCGTTCGAGGAAGCGAAGCGGTACATTCCCGGAGGCGTAAACAGCCCTGTACGCGCCTTCAAATCGGTCGGCTTGACCCCGGCTTACATCGAACGGGCCAGCGGCTCTCGGGTGTACGATATCGACGGCAATACGTTTATCGATTATGTCGGGTCCTGGGGTCCGCTCATCGTTGGGCATGCCCATCCGGAAGTAGTCGAGGCGATCAAGCGGACGGCTGAAAAGGGCACCAGCTTCGGGGCGCCGACGGAAATCGAAACCGAGATGGCCAAGCTCGTCTGCGAGCGGGTACCTTCGATCGAGATCGTGCGGATGGTCAATTCCGGGACGGAAGCGACAATGAGCGCCCTCCGGCTGGCGCGCGGCTATACTGGACGCAACAAAATTTTAAAGTTCGAGGGCTGCTATCACGGCCATGCCGACTCCCTGCTCATAAAAGCGGGCTCCGGGGTTGCTACGCTCGGGCTGCCGGACAGTCCGGGCGTGCCAGAGGGCGTAGCGGTCAACACGATTACGGTGCCGTATAACGATCTGGAGTCGGTTCGTGTGGCTTTCGAGAAATTCGGCGAGGAAATCGCCGCCATTATCGTCGAGCCTGTGGCCGGCAACATGGGCGTCGTTCCGCCGCTTCCGGGATTTTTGCAAGGGCTCCGCGACGTGACGAACCAGTACGGCAGCCTGCTTATTTTCGATGAGGTGATGACGGGCTTCCGCGTCGGCTTCCATTGCGCGCAAGGCGTATTCGGCATTACCCCGGATCTGACCTGCCTCGGCAAAGTCATCGGCGGCGGTCTGCCGGTTGGCGCATACGGCGGCAGACGGGACATTATGGAACGGATGGCGCCTAGCGGTCCGATCTATCAGGCAGGCACGCTGTCGGGTAATCCGCTGGCGATGGCCGCCGGATATACGACGCTGAAGCTGTTGGCCAAACCGGGCGTGTACGAGGAGCTGGAACGGAAATCGGCCCGACTGGAGCAAGGCTTTACGGACAACGCCCGGAAGCTCGGCATTCCGTCCACGATCAACCGGATCGGTTCGATGGTATGTCCGTTTTTCACGGAAACGAAAGTAGTCGATTACGAGACGGCCAAGACGTCGGATTTGGCCCGCTTCAACCGTTATTTCGGCAATCTGCTCGATCAGGGCGTGAGCGTAGCGCCTTCGCAATTCGAGGGGATGTTTGTTTCCACCGCCCATACGGACGAAGATATCGAGGCGACGATCGAGGCGAACTATAACGCATTGGCGCTCTTGTAAGGGTTGGGGGCGTCCAGGCGAAAAAGAAAAGCGTTCCATTCCTTCTCGAAGAGGAGGGGGAACGCTTTTTTGTGCGTATTGCGGGCAAAGCCCGAGGTTAGCTGCAACAAACCAGATGCTTGTTTCGTATAAAAGGTGAAGGCGCACAAGCTGCGCGGGCGCCATAAACTAAACGACGCCACCGACTTGCAGACGTAGCGTGCAATACGAAAGGAGAACGAACATGAAGAAACGGGTATTCATTCTTGCTCTCTTTTCCTTGACGATCGTTTTTCTTGCCGGATGCGGCGGAGAGAATGCGACCCAAGCTTCCATTTTAACCTATAATAAGCAACAATTTATTGGAAAAGAGTTGGTTTGTAAAGAGCAGTACGGGACGATTCAAAAGGTTGGCATGGTGTCCAAGAAAAAAGCCGGTCATCCGCTGCCGGAAAATGATTTTTCATCAAACGAATTTGCAGAGGGAACCGAAATATACAAGGTCGATAACAGCAAGCTATTGGCAAAAGTGGATGACAACCAATTTAAAGTGTTCGAACTTAAAAAGTAACGAAAATCATATTGGAAATAGAGGGAGCCCATGCTACGGCGCATGGGCTCCTCGTTTGTTCATTGTCGCGATAAGTGCATGGTGTTGACAATGCGGTACAGCGGTTGCAATTCGCGTATGTAGTTGAATTACTTGGCTGCACCGCTGCCATTCGTCGGGGTCGCCGGGGATTGAGGCGCTCCGCCTGCCGGAGGAGTGCCGCTGCCTTGCCCTGAGCTGCCGCCCGCCGGAGGAGTGGCGCCGGCTTGCCCTGCGTTACCGCCCGCCGGAGGAGTGGCGCTGCCTTGCCCTGAGCTGCCGCCCGCCGGAGGCGTAGCGCTGTTTTGCCCTGAGCTGCCGCCCGCCGGAGGCGTAGCGCTGTTTTGCCCTGAGCTGCCGCCCGCCGGAGGCGTGGCGCTGCCTTGCCCTGAGCTGCCGCCCGCCGGAGGAGTGGCGCTGCCTTGCCCTGAGCTGCCGCCCGCCGGAGGAGTGGCGCTGCCTTGCCCTGAGCTGCCGCCCGCCGGAGGCGTAGCGCTGCCTTGCCCTGAGCTGCCGCCCGCCGGAGGCGTAGCGTTGTTTTGCCCTGAGCTGCCGCCCGCCGGAGGCGTAGCGCTGTTTTGCCCTGAGCTGCCGCCCGCCGGAGGCGTAGCGCCGCCTTGCCCTGAGCTGCTGCCCGCCGGAGGAGTGGCGCTGTCTTGCCCTGCGTTGCCGCCCGTCGCAGGCGTGTTTTTCGTTCCTTCGCCAGCGCCGCCGGAAGCGGGGGCACCTGCTCCCGCGCCGTTGCCGGCCGGGGTGCCCGATTTGCCGGCGTCCGGGGTCGTGCCGCCAGGTTTATCTTTGTCGGATGCCGCTCCGCCGTTGTTTTCCGTTTTGGGCGGGGTGGTCGTTTTGGCTCCGGTGCCGCCTTGTTCGTTTTTAGCCGGTTCTTTCGGCTTGTCCGTCTGGCCGGGAGCTTGCGTTTTGTCGGGTTCCGTTTTTTGCGGCTGGGATTGCTGCTGTTTTTTTTGTTCGGCTTGTTCCTTCAAGAAATCGGGATGGTCGTATCGGCCGCCCGGATCGATCTTGTTCAAACCGTCCCAAATCCGGTCCGCCTTATAGGAATCCGGATCGTCATATACCAGAATGCCCGAAGGCAGTCTCCGCTCGCCGTAACGGCTCGAAGGCTTCGTCAGCACCTCGCCCTTGACGACCAGCTCGGAAGAGGCGCCTCCGTCGAGCAGACCAGCATTAACCGCGCCTTCCTTGAGCAGCAAATCCTGAACTTCTTTCAATGTCGCACCGACGCTGCTCGTCTGACGGCCGTCGATGATGACGAAGATCAAGGTGCCGTCTTTCTTTTGTCCGATCGCGGTACGGGGAGCGCGTCCCCAGCCTCCGTCGCCGCTGGTGATCTGCCCGTTGCCGTTGGCGATCAGGCGAGGAGCGACGAACGATACGGCTTCCTTGACGCCCATCTTCTGCAGTTCGAGCAGGCTGTATTTGCCGACGACAAGCGTTCCTTCATGAGTGAAGCCGATAATATGTTGAGCGGTGTCCGCTTCGACGTCGGCAAATATCGGCTCGTATCCGGACATGATGAGTCCGATGGGGGCGAAGCCGTTACCGAGTCCGTCCGGGTCGATGAAGCCGCCGCCGTTGATGCCGGCTACCGCTCCGGTGCGGATCGCCATCGAGCTGATCCGTTCGCCCTCGCCTACTTTGTTCGGCACGACGACGCGTATTGAGGTCGGGTCGTATACATAAATCATTTTGCCTTTCCAGAACTGTCCGGAAATTTCGATCGGCTCGCTGATCAGCTCTTCAACCGATCTTTCTTTGCGGACCAGATCGTGCTTGATCAGATCCATGTCCTGCTTTTCAAGCGCCGAGGTTTCGGTGAATTGATGGGACATTTTTACCATATAATTGCGTTTTTCCTTGCCGACGACGATCCATGCCCAATCGCGGTGCTGAGTCGATATGACCGTTTGGGCCAGAAACTCGCGTATCGCGAGTCCGGGAGGCGTCAAATATAAAAAGCTGGACGTTGCGAAAATAAGCAGCGCAAAAATGAGCAGCGTTTTCTTAAACCAGCTCCATCCGCCAAGCTCTCTTCGCGTACTCGCCCATATTTGGGTAGCTGTGCTCACAGCGGTTCCTCTCCTTATCGTATCTTCCATGTTGCCAACCATCATCATATCATATTTTTGTTTGGTTTTGGGTGGGGGCTTTGTTAAAATATAAGGAAAATCCCGATGAAATCAGGAGACAAAACGATGAAGCAGTATTACGTATTCGACTTTCCGCTCGAGCTGTACGGGATCGGTTTTGTATTCGTTCTGGCTCTGCTCGGCATAGTCTATTTTGCCTATCGAAGGGCCAAAAGACGGAAGGTCTAATATCCCTGCGTTAAGCATGAACGCTTTCCTTTGCCAAGCGGCTCCGGTAGCCTTGGAGCAAACTTTGGAAAAAACGTGTCATGCGCCTCTTCCTTCGTCCATATATATGTTATAGAACGCTCTTGAGAACGATCCGGTACATAAGAGCAGACTGACGTAGAGACTCCGCACAAGCGTATCGGACAGGACGTTATGGAAGGAGGAATTGCAGTGAGCGAACAGCAGTCGGGCTTACGCTTTGATATTTACGAGCGGGTTCATCTGCCGGCAAGCGTAGCCGCGATACAAGAACTGGATGAGGTCGAATTGACCCCGCAAATTCGCGTAACCGTCGAAGGGGATCAAGCGGTAGTAAAAGGGTACTTGCTGCTCGTCGGCGCGTATTCCGGACAAGCGGAGGGCGAGTCGCGCGAGACGAAACGGTTGGAGCATACGATTCCGGTGGAGATTACGCTGCCGGTCAATCGCATTCGAAGCGTGGACGACATTACGGTGGAGATCGATAATTTCGATATCGATCTGCTCTCCTCGCGCAGCCTGAACGTGACCGGCGTATTATCTCTGGGCGGCATCGAAATGCTGTCCGGACATCCGGAAGCGTGGCGGGAGGAAGAAGAGGTCTTGTTCGTGCATGAAACGGCCAAGGCGGACGAGACGTTCGGAGCAGAACCGGGTGCCGCGGCGGGCCGCAACGAGTTTTACGAACCGCACCCCGAGGCGATCGTGGCGAGCGAGCCGGTTCCCAAGCCGAGCGAACCTGCGACCAAGCCGAGCGAGGCTCCGCTCAAGGCAACCGTACCGTTGTTCAAGGCAAGCGAACCTTCGCTTAAGCCGGGCGAGAAGACCGAAAGCCTGGGCAGCCATTTCCTGAAACAGTATCCCCAGAACGTACAGGCCGTTGAAGGAGGCGCCTTGAAGAAGCCGGGCGAGCCGCTCCAGGGTGAAGCCGCCGAGGCCCAGCAGCAGGAAGCCGCCGAAACCGCGCGACTGGAGGAACTGCAGAGACAGGCGGAGGCAGCGGAGATTGCCCGGAGGGAGCAGCAGCGAGCCCGCTTCCAGGAATCCGCGACGGAACGGAGCGCTCCGAAGCAAGCCGCTTCGGATAGTGAGTCCGCAGCCATAACCAGTTCCGCGCAGCTGCCGGTGCCGCGCGATCAGCTTCCAGACGACAATTTTGAAGACTACGAGGCCTTGAATGAATATGATGGAGCCCCGGCTTCTACGACGACTGACGACGGCGGTCAGGAAGAGGCGGTGGAGGCTGCCGCCGATGAGGCGGAGAAGGGCGAGATGAAGATCGCCTTCGGCAGCAAGAAGCCGGAGGGGGGCTCCGCGTTCGATTTGAAATCGTATTTGAGCAAAACGGACGATTACCGGGTCAAGAAGGCGTCCGAACCGCAGGGGGCTCCGGCTTCGCGGTCAGGAAGGTCATGGCGCGGCGAACCGGGCGCGGCAGCAGCCGAGCCTGTGGCGGAGACGGGCGGCTCGGATGTGCTGGAATGGAAAAACTTGTTTTTATCCGCCAACGAAGAGCAGCAGTTTCGCACGCTGCGCCTCTGCATCGTCCATAAGGACGATACGGTGGAATCGATCGCGCGCAAATACGACCGCAAGCCGCAGGAAATCCGCCTGCACAACAGCCTGAGCGATACCGAAGTGTCCGAAGGCCAGATCTTGTATATTCCTTAGAAAATAGAACGCGTCCCGTTCGGCCCTCAGGCTGTCGGCGACGCGTTCTTTTTGCAGGATGGCCTCAGTAGACGTTGAGCAAAAAGCCGAGATAGAGCAAAAACAGGCCAAATAAAATGAAAACGTCCAGCCCGGTGGGCAAGAGCAGCGTCCGCACGAATTGAATGCAGATCAGCGGAAAGAGGACCCCTTTGACGGAATACCGGATTTTCCACCACCATTTGTCCATAAAACGCGTTTCACCTCGTTTCGGATCGTTCCGGCTAAGGTGACGAGCTTGTCGGTATCATCGTGTATGACGGTTCGCCCCGATTGCCTCCTGTTCTATATGTATGAAGCCCCGTCCATTGGATATGCTGATGATAAGGTCGAGCCGAAGGAAATACGGACGAATGGAGGCCGTCATGGGATCGACAGTCCAATCCATTTACCAGGCGTTGTGGATTACGGCCTTGATCGCGGTGGTCATCTACGTCGCCAAGCAAATGTTCAAGCGAGATTAGCGGATGGCTCATTGACTGAACCGCGCAAAATGTTTAATATAGGGGTAACCCCAAAAGTGGAGACAGGGCTTGGACGCCGGTTCCGCTGCATTGAAGGGGACCATCTGATAAGCAAAGACTTGGAAGGGGAGTAGTAGGCAGCCAAACCTTCAGAGAGCGGACCGCTTGACGCTGTGAGGATCCGCAGGCTGTAACTGTCGAAGTCGCCCCGGAGTCGCCGGTCATGCCGCACAATCGTTCTCCGCCGTTGCGCGGGATGTTGGGCAGCACGGAGAACCGGCCGGCCGCAGCCGTTATCTGCTCGAGTGTCGCGTTTGTTTCGGTAGGAACGGCGCGGAATAAAGGTGGTACCACGGAAGCAATGCCTTTCGTCCTTTGCGGCGGAGGGCTTTTTTGTTTTCTTTTTTTGGCCGCTTGCATGTGGGCGGCGAACGAAACGGGAGGTTGTTGTTCATGACGGAATTGCAGGAAACGAAATCGACTTCGTCGGTATCTATGCCGACCACGTACGACCCGAAGGCGGCCGAAGCGAAATGGTACGCTTACTGGCTGGAGCATAACGTGTTCGCAGCGGGCAAGCGTCCGGACGCCCAGCCCTATACCATCGTGATCCCGCCCCCGAACGTAACGGGGATGCTGCATATCGGCCACGCTCTCGACTGCACGCTCCAGGACATTATGATCCGCATGAAGCGGATGCAAGGCTTCGACGCATTGTGGTTACCGGGGACGGACCATGCCGGCATTTCCACGCAAACGAAGGTGGAGCAGAAGCTGCGCGGCGAAGGCTTGTCGAGACATGATCTGGGCCGGGAAGCGTTCCTCGAGAAAGTATGGGAATGGAAAGAACTGTATGCGAACACGATCCACGAGCAATGGGCCAAAGTGGGCTTCTCGCTCGACTACTCCCGCGAGCGCTTTACGCTGGACGAAGGGCTGTCCCGCGCGGTTCGCGAAGTGTTCGTCCAGTATTACGAGAAAGGGCTCATTTACCGCGGCAAACGGATTATTAACTGGGACCCGGTGGCTCGTACGGCGCTGTCCGATATCGAGGTCGAGCATAAGGAGGTTCAAGGGGGACTGTACCATCTCCAGTACCCGCTGAAGGACGGAAGCGGCCATATTACGGTTGCTACCACTCGTCCCGAGACGATGCTCGGGGATACGGCGGTCGCCGTTCATCCGGATGACGAGCGTTACCGGGACATGATCGGCAAAATGCTGATTTTGCCGATTGTCGGCCGGGAAATTCCGGTTGTTGCGGACGAATACGTAGACAAGGAATTCGGAAGCGGCGCCGTCAAAATTACGCCGGCTCACGATCCGAACGACTTCGAGGTAGGCGAGCGCCATGAACTGCCGCGGATTCTCGTCATGGACGAGTCCGGCGTCATGAATGCGAACGCCGGCCCGTACCAAGGAATGGACCGATTCGACTGCCGCAAAAAGCTCGTGCAGGATTTGAAAGACCAGGGCGTATTGCTCAAAATCGAGGAGCACGTCCATCAGGTCGGTCACAGCGAGCGGACGGGCGCGGTTGTCGAGCCGTTCTTGTCCACGCAATGGTTCGTCAACATGAAGCCTCTGGCGGAAAAGGCGATCGAAGCGCAGAAGTCCGGCGCGGGCGCGAATTTTGTCCCGGATCGGTTCGAAAGATCGTACTTGCAATGGATGGAGAACGTCCGCGACTGGTGCATCTCGCGTCAGTTGTGGTGGGGGCACCGCATCCCGGCATGGTATTGCGACGATTGCGACGGCATCACGGTTGCCCGGGAAGACGCGACGGCGTGTTCGCATTGCGGAGGAACGCATTTGAAGCAGGACGAGGACGTATTGGATACCTGGTTCAGCTCCGCGCTCTGGCCGTTCTCCACGCTCGGCTGGCCGGACGATACGGCCGAAAAGCGCAAATATTTCCCGACGAGCCTGCTCGTTACGGGGTATGACATCATTCCGTTCTGGGTGTCGCGGATGATTTTCAGCTCGCTCGAATTCACTGGCCAAATACCGTTCAAAGACGTGCTCATTCACGGTCTCGTCCGCGATTCGGAGGGCCGTAAAATGTCCAAGTCGCTTGGCAACGGGGTCGACCCGCTCGAAGTCATCGAGAAGTATGGCGCCGACGCCATGCGTTACATGCTGTCCACAAGCAGCACGCCGGGTCAGGATTTGCGTTTCCGTTGGGAACGGGTAGAGCAAGCCCGCAATTTTGCCAACAAAATATGGAACGCCTCGCGCTTCGCGCTTATGAATCTGGAAGGCTTCTCGGCTGCGGATATCGACCTTGGCGGGGAGCTGCGCACGGCGGACCGCTGGATTTTGCACCGGCTGAACGAAACGGCTGCGGAAGTGACGCGGCTGATGGACATCTACGAATTCGGCGAAACGGGACGGGTGCTATACAACTTCATCTGGGACGATCTGTGCGACTGGTATATCGAGTTCGCCAAGCTGTCGCTGTACGGGGAGGACGCCGCGGGCAAGAAGACGACGCAGTCCGTGCTCGCTTACGTGCTGGACCGCACGCAGCGGTTGATCCATCCGTTCATGCCGTTTATCAGCGAAGAAATCTGGCAGCATCTGCCTCACGAAGGCGACACGATCGTCCTGGCCGAATGGCCGGTTTACGACGCCAAGCTGGAGGCTCCCGACGCCGTGGCGGAGATGAACCTGTTGATGGATGTGATCCGGGCGGTGCGCAATATCCGGGCCGAAGTGAACGTGCCGATGAGCAAGAAGATCGAGCTGGCTATTCGTCCGTCCGGCGAAGAGACGCTGTCCATCCTGCAGCGCAATGAAGAATATATCCGCCGCTTCTGCAATACGTCCAGCTTCGAGCTGGGCACGTCGCTTGCCCATCCGGAGAAGGCGATGACCGCCGTCGTGACGGGTGCGGAGCTGTTCCTGCCGCTGGCCGGGCTGATCGACATCGCGCAGGAGCTGGCGCGGCTGGAGAAGGAAGTGCAGACGCTCACCGCAGAAGTGCAGCGCGTGGAGAAGAAGCTGTCCAACGAAGGCTTTGTCGCCAAAGCGCCGGCCAAGGTAATCGAGGAGGAGAAAGCGAAGATGCACGATTACGCCGAGAAGCGGGAGAAGGTGCTAGCGCGCCTTGCCGAGCTGAAAGGGTAATCCAAGGGCATTGCACGCGATGTTGAATACCCGGCTGCATGGGCGGCCTCCGAAACGATAGGCAGACGGAACGGTCTGGGGAGCGAGGGCGCTCCTCAGGCCGTTTTCCGGAAATGGACCGATGACTATCAATTTCACGGACCAAATTCATATATTAAAGGGATGAGACGTATGAATGGAGCGACCGATGCCGCGCAGGCGGCTTTCCGGACGGCGGACGAAGCGGTAAGTTGGATAACGGGCAGGATGAAATTCGGCATTCGTCCGGGGATGAAGCGGATGGAACTGTTTATGGAGAAGCTCGGTTTTCCGCAAAGACGGCTGAAATTTATCCATGTGGCCGGAACGAACGGCAAAGGCTCCACGTGCGCCTTTTTGACGAAAACGCTGATCGCGTGCGGGTATGACGTGGGGACGTTCACTTCTCCTTTTATCGAACGGTACCAGAACCGGATTCAATACAACGGCCGTGACATCGGGGACGATTCGCTGCTTGCGCTCGTCAATGAAATCAAGCCGATTTTCGACGAAATCGCCGAAACCGAATGGGGAGCCCCAACGATGTTCGAAGTGTCGACGGTGCTGGCCGTGCTGTACTTCGCTAAGGAGGCGTACCCGGACTTCGTCGTATGGGAAACCGGCCTTGGCGGCCGTCTCGATTCGACCAATGTCGTGACGCCTATCGTATCGGTCATTACGAACGTAGGTCACGATCATATGGAAATATTGGGCGAGACGCTCGCGCAGGTGGCCGAAGAGAAGGCCGGTATTATCAAGCCCGGGGTGCCTGTCGTCAGCGCGGTTGAGCAGCCCGAGGCGATCGAGTCGATTCGCCGGGCGGCGGCTGAGCGCAAGAGCACGCTCTATCTGATGAACGAGCAATTCCGCTTCGAGCCGGTCCGCTCCGATCTCGATCGGCAGACGCTCCGCTTCTCGGGACCGTTCCGCCGGCTTGACGATATCGACATTACGCTTAACGGGGCTCATCAGTTGAAAAATGCGGCCGTCGCCCTGATGACGCTGGAAGTGCTGCGGCAGTATTATGCCGTCGTGCTGGACGAGGAGCCGTTCCGGCAAGGCATGAGCTCGGCGCAGTGGCCGGGAAGGCTGGAGATGGTTAGCCGCGATCCGCGCGTGCTGCTGGACGGCGCGCACAATCCGGAAGGAGCGGAGACGCTGGCGGAAGCGTTGAGCACCGTCTACCGGTACGACAAGCTGCATATGATGATTGCCATGATGCCGACCAAGCAGCATGAGGGCGTGCTGCGGCATTTGCTGCCGCTGGCCGATTCCCTGATCGTGACCGAGCCCGACTTCTTCAAGAAAGCGGAGGCGGAGGCATTGGCCGGCCTGGCCCGCGATATGCTGAAGGAGCTGAATCTGTCGCTGGATATTACCGTGGAGCCGGATTGGAAGACGGCGCTTCGTCTGCTGACGGAACGTACGGACCGCGAAGGCGACCTGGCCGTCGTGACAGGCACGCTCTATCTGATCTCCGATGTGCGATCCTGGATGCTGTACCGCAAAGATTCTGACAAAGGCTGGTGAGCGTGAGTGTGAATACGACGGAGCAGGTGCATTTTATCGGTATAGGCGGCTACGGGATGAGCGCGATTGCCAAAGTGATGCTGGAGATGGGCTTCAAAGTGACGGGATCGGATTTGACGAGACAGGAGCTGACCGACAAGCTGGCGGCCAAGGGAGCCAAGGTGTTTATCGGCCATGCGGCCAGTCACGTCCGGGGGGCGGATGTCGTCGTCTATTCGACGGCCTTGTCCGGGGACAACGTGGAGATGGCGGAAGCCGAGCGGCTGAACATTCCGATCCTGCACCGCTCGCAGATGCTGGCCAGGCTGATGGAGTCGCGCAAAGGCGTCGCCGTCGCCGGGGCGCACGGCAAAACGACGACGACGTCGATGATTTCCCTCGTCATGGAGGAGTGCGGGCTCGATCCGACCTATATTATCGGCGGGGAGATTATGAATGTCGGCAGCAACGCCAAGGCGGGCTCCGGCGATTATGTCGTCGCCGAGGCCGACGAAAGCGACGGTTCGTTTTTGCGGTACAGGCCGCAGTACGCGATCGTGACCAATATCGAAGCCGACCATCTGGAAAATTACGATGGCGATTTCAATAAGCTGAAGCAGGCGTACGCCCAGTTTTTGGGACAGGTGACCGAGGGCGGCAAGGCGGTCGTCTGCATCGACGACCCCGAAGTGCGCGAGGTTGTCGCCACCGCGGCTCCAGGCACGACATTGACGTACGGCCTGGATCGGGAAGCCGACTACCGCGCCCTGAACGTCAAGCTCGGGGACCGGCGCGTGTCGTTCGAGGTCAGTCACGGCGGCGTGACGCTCGGTACGCTGGAGCTGTCCGTTCCGGGACGCTATAACGTATACAATGCGCTTGCCGCCTTCATCGTCTGCCGCGAGGCGGGCATTCCGTTCGCCGACTTCGCCGCGGCGATCAAGCTGTTCCGCGGCGCGAAGCGGCGCTTTCAGGTGCTGGGCGAATCCGGAGGCATCCTCGTCATCGACGATTACGCGCATCATCCGACGGAAATCGTAGCCACGATCGGGGCGGCGAAGGCGACCGGCAAGCGGATTATCGCGGTGTTCCAGCCGCAGCGGTATACGCGGACGTATTTTTTGTTCGAGCAGTTTAGCCGCGCGTTCGGAGAAGCGGACGAAGTCGTTATCGCCGATATTTATTCGCCGGCCGGAGAGCGGCAGATCGAAGGAATCAGTTCGGAGAAGCTGGTGGAGCTGATCCGGCTGAACAGCAACAGCCATGTACGCCATATTTCGTCCGTGAACGAAGTGCTCGCTTTTCTTCTAAGTTTCGTCCGCAGCGGAGATCTGGTGCTGACGATGGGCGCGGGCGACATTTGGAAGGCGTCCCACGCCCTTGCCAAAGCGCTTGCCGAACGGGAAGGCTGACGGTCGCGGCCGCCAAACGGCGGCTCTGCTCGTAAGCCATACTGCCTATGAAGAGACCAGACGGAGGCCGATAGCCCGAAAGGGAATCGGTTTCTTTTTGTTGCCGCCGGAAACGCATGATACTGTCATATTGCCCGCCTGTCCCGCATACAGATGAGAACAAGCAGTTTTCAGGGACAAGGAGTGAACCGGGCATGAACAAGGCGAGAATTACGTACCGATTCGACGAGCCGGGACGGGATACGGTCCGCAGGGAACCCAGACCGGTTATCCCTTTATCGAAAGAAGAGTTTACCGTCGTGGAGGACACGCGTCTGCCGGGTCCCGAGGACGTCTACCGCGCGGAGCCGTCCGTGCGTCCGGAGCCTCGCGCAGAGAAGCGGCGCGATGAAATATTCGATACGGGTCCGCTTAACCAGTTCACGACCGATTTCGGCGCTTGGAAAAGCCCGTTCGAAGCCGAGACCGAACGGGTGGAGCGGATGATTCGCGAAGCCGAGCATACGGAGCATCGCGAAGAGCGCCGCCCCGAGCCCGTCCGGGAACCATACCGGGAACGCAAGCAGGAGCGGGAGAGGGAACGCAACCGGGATCGTTATCCCGTCGAGCGGGAGGGACCTATCGTGGATCAGGAGTACGATCCTGGACAACTGCCCGGAGGTTACGACCGTTACGATCGTTACGATCGTAACAACCGGCCGGTCACCACGATTCGTACCGGTCACGAACGGAATCCCGTTACCCCTTGGTTGAAAATCGTTGCGTCGGTCACAGGGGCGGTCGCTACCGGCGTATTGATCGGTTTCTTCGTATTGTCGATGTTCGGAGGTGAGGATCAGCTTCCCGGCGTCCCTGAAGCGACAGGCAAGCAGCAGGTCGCCGGGACGAATCCGCAGACGAAGCAGCCCGACTCGGCAGCGGCGTCGTCCGGCGCCAAGGAGCCGGCGGCTCCGGCTGCCTCCGCAGCGGCTGCCTCCGTATCGGCCAAAATCGCCGAGCAATCGTATACGCTGCTGCAAAACGGCGTTTTTTCCAATCAGCAAGGGGCTGACGCTGCGGTAGCCGAGCTGAAGAAAAAGGGGCTTGCCGCTTTCGTGCAGCCGTCCGACAAATTTTACGTATACGTCGGCATGTCCCCCAGCCGAGACGATGCTCTGGCGTTAAGCCAGACGCTCAAGGAGCAGCAGATGGAGCTGTTTTTGAAGCCGATCACGCTGCCGGCGGCGGATAAGGTCAGATGGTCCGGCGAGCAGACCGGGGCGCCCGAGCAATTTTTCGCGCAGAACCGCAAGCTGCTCCAGACGATCGCCAATTTCACTACAGCCCGCTTGAAGGAGAAGACGCCGGCGGCGATCGACGATTCGACCCTTCAGTCGATTCATACCTCCCATCAAGCATGGACAGGCGCGAGCGGTTCGTTCGGAGCGGGGCTCGCCCAGGAGCAAAAGGCAATGCTGCAAAAATGGGGCACCGCGATGAGCACCGCCGTCACGTCCATGGACGAGTACAAGAAAAATCCGTCGCCGGCGTTTCTGTGGGCCGCGCAGTCGGCGCTTATGCAGGCGCTGTTCGCGGAAAACGAGTTGCTCGGGGCAATCAGGGTGCAATAAACGGCACAAACGAACAAAGGACCTGCGCGCATGCAGCGCACAGGTCCTTCTTGAGGTATCGCGACCTTACAACACCTAGCGATTGGCCGGTTTTCCGGTATTCGGGACGGCTGCCGGCTTACCGGAGCCGTCCGTCTGGACGGCGCGGCCCGCCTTGTCGTTCTGGGCCAACAGCCGGTCGACCATCGCCGCCATTTCGGCCCGGGTCATGTTTTTCGCCGGAGCGAACGTTTTGTCGGTCACGCCGTTCATAATGCCTTTCTGTTTCAGCCGGTAGATCGATCCGGCCGCCCAATACGTGGCCGGCACGTCGGCGAAATCCGCCGTCTTCGTCCACGATCCCTGCGCGGAGCCGTCGGTCATCCGTTCCAGCAGCACGGCGACTTCGGAACGGGTAACCGGCTGATCGGGCCGCAGCGAGCCGTCCTCATAACCGCTAATGTAGCCCAGTCGGATGGCGTTCTGGAACGTCCCGTACGCCCAATGCGATTTGGGCAAGTCTTGGTAAACTTGGCCCGTGACGGTCGTCTGGCCCGTTGTGCCGGATGGCGTCTTCAGCTTGTCGCCGAATGAGAACAGCCTGTCCGCGATCGTGAGCCATTCCGCCCGCGTCATCGGCTTGTCCGGTCTGTATGCGCCGCCGTCCCCCTCTACAAGCCCTTTTTCCTTCAGGCGAACGATGGCGTCGCGGGCCCAATGTCCGGCAATGTCGGAGAAACCTCCGGGAAGCGTCAGAGGCAAATACGCGGCAACGCCTTTGGCGATTCCGTCGGCGAGCTTCTGCCGTACCGAATCGTCGGCCAGCCGGGCGGCGTCCGACGCATTGCTGAGAAACGCCGTCTCCACCAGGATGCTCGGAACTTGTCCCATGCGAATCACGTACGCGGCGCTTGGCACGAGGCCGTTGTCCGCGAAGCCGGTCTTCGCGACCATATATTGCTGCACCAGCGATGCGAGGCGTTTGCTTTGAGGTGTAAGCGCGGCCATCTCCTCGCTCGAAGGGTAGCTGGCCTGCGGGAAGTCTTTGTCGTAATAAAGGACGAGCGATCCGCTTGCGTTCGCGTTCGTATGCGAATTGGCGTGGACGGATACGAACAGGTCGGGCTTCTCCTTATTCGTCATTGCGACGCGATCCGAGAGGCTTATGTAATCGTCCGAATCCCGGGTAAGCGTTACGTCGTAACCTTGCTCGGTCAGCAAATCGCGAAGCTTTCGGGCGACGCTGATATTTACATTTTTTTCGTAAAGTCCGTTAACGCCTACGGCTCCCGGATCGGAGCCGCCATGTCCGGCATCGACCACGATTTTCGCGGCGCTGGCCTGGACGGGTGCGGCAAGAAGGAAGCCGGCTGCGAGAAGCAGCTTGATCAGTCCGGTGTTCATTCGTCTCATGCGTGCAGTCCCCTCCCATCTTCATTGTACATGTCGAGCGGGGTGGAAGTATTCAGGAAATATGTTCCATTGCGTACGTCCGGGACATGCGCTAGGGCTCATTGTCAACCGCCTGCGTCCATCGTATAATTAGGTCCGTGAACAGGCCATACGCGATTGTCGGAGGAGAGGGCGGGTTTTGATGAAAAAAAACGGATTCATGCTGGTGCTATTCCTGCTGCTCGGCCTGTTGGCCGCCGCGATTGTCACGCAGCTGCTGGCGTCCGTCACATGGCTCGGCTTTTTGACCAAATCGGCGCAAATTACGTGGGAGCCGAAAGCGGATTTGAATGTCATCAAATACAGCTTGTTTTTACAGCTTAAGCTGAACGTCATCAGCATTCTGGGCATTGCCGCCGCCATATGGATATACCGGAAAATGTGACGAGGGACGCGGCGGACAAGCCGGATAAGGCTTTAGCTTTGGAAAGCAGAAGGAGAAGGAGAATGAATACTATGTCACAGCAAACGACGCTTCTGCTGGCTTCGAGCTCTCCGCGCAGACGGGAGCTGATCGGAACGATCGGATTGCCCGTTCTTATCGAGGCTCCCGACGTCGATGAGACGATGCCGGAGGGCACGCCGCCGGACGAGCTGGTCGAACAGCTGTCGCTTCGCAAAGCGGGTACGGTAGCCGGACGGAACGGGGAACAGACGGGAACGATCGTCATTGGCTCCGACACTGTCGTCGTTTTGGACGGACGCATCTTGGGCAAGCCTGCCGACGGGGACGAAGCATTTGCCATGCTGCGCGCGCTGTCCGGACGAACGCACCAGGTATACACCGGCATTACGTGCATAGACGCGGGATGCACCTTGCCGCCGACCGTGGCGGAGGGCCGCGGGACCGTCATGCCGTTCGGAGACGTCGGCCGGTATCGGGTGTCGGCGGAGGGGGCGGACGGGAAGCCGAGGGCGCTCGTCGGACATACCGTCAGCCGGGTGACGTTCAGGCCGATGAGCGATAAGGAAATACGAGCGTACATCCGGACGGGCGAGCCGATGGATAAAGCGGGAGCATATGGCGTGCAGGGATCGGGAGCCTTGTTTATCGAAAAGATCGAAGGCGATTTTTATAGCGTGATGGGGCTTCCCTTGAGCCTCCTTTACCAGCTGTTATTGCATTGGGGGATCCGTCCTTTTCAAGGATAGTCGGGGAGCTCGTCGCGAACGATTGCCGGAAGAAATGCATAAAAGAGGCGTGCGGTTGCCGAAGCCGCACGTCTCTTTTGCCGTATGGAATATTTGTTTACATGAGAGCGCTCCAGCCTATTGACAATCGAATAGCAAGGAGCCATAATGTTAAATAATTGTTAAACATTTTGAAAGCGGTCTATCCGCTTTCATCCATGCTTCCTTAATGCTACGGTGGATCAAATAGGATATCGGGTGGGGACGCGGAGACAACCCGAAGACCTGGCTTGCTTGGCTGACTTGCGCAGCGGGACAGGCGTTTTGGTTTACACGGAGCCGTTTTTCAAACTTATTTACTTATTCATTAAGTTATTTCGGCAGGTCTTATACCGCACTCGAAACATGCCGCCGGCGCATAGTATGGGGAATAAGGAAGTGCAAAATGCGATGATCAATGAAAGCGTCTGGCATATTTCCAATTTTGATTTGACTATACGCATGGTCGTCTCGGTTCTGCTCGGCGGCTTGATCGGCTTGGAACGGGAATGGAGCAATCATGCTGCCGGCTTCCGCACCCACATTCTCGTGTGCATCGGGGCAACGTCGATTATGCTTTTATCCATTTACGGGTTCTCGCAATTTATCGAGGAGCCGAACGTGCGGACCGATCCGGCACGGCTTGCCGCCCAAGTCATAAGCGGCATCGGCTTTCTCGGAGCGGGCGCGATCATCCGCAACGGACCGAGCATATCGGGGCTGACGACGGCCGCTTCGGTGTGGGTCGTAGCGGCGATCGGCCTGTCCGTCGGAGCGGGCTTTTATTATCCGGCCTCGCTTGCTACGTTTCTCGTACTCGTGAGCCTCTTCCTGCTTAACAAATGGGAGAAGTATCTGCTGCGCAACCGCCGCAATCAGGATGTCGTGATCAAAATTTACGATCGGCCGGGCATGCTTGGCATCATCGCCACGAAGTTCGGCGAGCAGGGTATCCAGATTAAAAATTTGGTTATGCACTCGGCCAGCGCAGAGGTCGAAGGAGCGATGGAGCTACGCTTTACTCTCCGGACGACAAGCTCCGACAGGCTGCTGAAGGCGCTCGAACAAATATTGACGATTCCCGACGTCATCGGTCTGGAATCCAACTCGATGCCTTCCGCCCAGATCAAATCGTTTTCGACCGGACGCTCGGCATCCGGCGGCGGCTAGAGGCCGCTTTGCAAGGCAATCTTCTCCCCGTCGTTACCGGCGGGGATGTTTTTTTGGACGGCGGACATTCCGGCCCCTTTTTTTTCGAACCATTTCGTATACTATCGTATGTAATGGTATAATGGAAGGATAAGAAGCAATCCCATTTTTGTCGAAAGAGGGGAAATGATGGAATCCTCCGCAACACCCATATATACCATGCGCGATATGCCGCTATCGGAACGGCCGCGCGAACGTATGCTCCGGGACGGGGCAAAGGCGCTCAGCAATGCCGAATTGCTGGCCATTCTGCTGAGAACCGGCACGTTCCAGGAGTCCGCGGTGGCGCTTGCCCAACGTCTCCTGATCGAAGCGGGAGGTTTACGCCAGCTTGTGGAGATGAATATCGAGCAGCTGACCGCTTTGAAGGGGATCGGGCATGCGAAGGCGCTGCAGATTCAGGCCTGCATCGAGCTGGGCAGGAGGGTGGTTCGAACGTCGCAGCCCGACACGGTCACGATCCGTTCCCCCGGGGACGTGGCGCTGCTGGTCGCGGAGGAGCTCCGTTATTTGCAGAAGGAACATTTTGTCTGCTTGTTTCTGAATACGAAAAATCACGTTATCGGACAGGAGACGTTGTCGATCGGCAGCCTGAACGCGTCGATCGTACATCCGCGCGAGGTGTTCCTTGCGGCCATCAAGCGGAGCAGCGCCTCCATCATTTGCGTCCACAATCACCCCAGCGGGGACCCGACGCCGAGCCCCGAAGATGTCGACATTACACGCCGGCTGGTCGAAGCGGGGTCCGTTATCGGCATCGACGTGCTCGATCATGTCATAATCGGGGACAAGCGAAATGTGAGTTTGAAGGAACTAGGTCTGATGTAATATAATGAGGGGACGGACAAAAGATCCGCGCCGAATGACGGCTTCGTGGGAAGGCTTCGATCCAGGAAGCTTTTCTCTCTTATGAAAGGAGATCGCACACCTTATGTTAGGTAGTTTTTCGAAGGACCTGGGGATTGACTTGGGGACAGCCAATACGCTTGTGTACGTCAAAGGAAAAGGAATAGTGGTCAGAGAGCCGTCCGTGGTCGCTCTGCGTACCGATACAAAAACGATCGAGGCAGTCGGCGATGCGGCCAAGAAAATGATCGGCCGGACGCCTGGAAATATACGTGCCGTTCGTCCTATGAAGGATGGCGTTATCGCCGATTTCGAGACGACCGCGACAATGATCAATTACTTTTTGCGGCAGGCGCAAAAGCAGCGCGTGCTGTTTCCGCGCCGTCCGAACGTCATGGTTTGCGTTCCGTCCGGCATTACCGCGGTCGAGAAGCGCGCCGTCGAGGACGCGACCAAGCAGGCGGGAGCCCGCGAAGCTTATACGATCGAGGAGCCGTTCGCCGCGGCCATCGGGGCCGACCTGCCGGTATGGGAGCCTACGGGCAGCATGGTTGTCGATATCGGCGGAGGCACGACCGAGATCGCGGTCATTTCGCTCGGCGGGATCGTGACGTTCAAGTCGATTCGCGTCGCCGGCGACGAAATGGACGAGGCGATCATGCAGTACATTAAGAAAACGTACAATCTGATGATCGGAGAGCGCACGTCCGAGCAGCTGAAGCTGGAGATCGGCTCCGCGCTGCCGATGGAGAAGCCGGAAACGATCGAAATTCGCGGCCGCGATCTGGTCAGCGGATTGCCCAAAACGATGTCGGTCACGTCGGACGAGATTACCGAAGCGTTGGCCGATACCGTCAACAACATCGTCGAAGGCGTGAAGGCGACGCTGGAGAAATGTCCGCCGGAGCTGGCAGCCGATATTATGGATCGCGGCATCGTCTTGACAGGCGGTGGAGCGCTTCTGCGCAACCTGGACAAGCTGCTTGCCCGGGAGACCGGCATGCCGGTGCTCGTAGCCGACCACCCGCTCGATTGCGTGGCGATCGGAACCGGCCGGGCGTTGGACAACATTCATTTGTTTAAATCGACAAGATCCGGTTCCGGTTCGAGATCGAGACGTTAAATCGCTACGACAGCGCCGGCCGGCCGCGCGACAAGGTGAGAGGGCGCGGCTGCGTTGACCGGCCAGACGTTGGAAGGTGTTCGCTTTGTTCAAATGGTTTGGAAATATAAGGCTGATTATCCTGATGGCCGGGGTGATCGTGTTCGTGGCGATCATCGGTTTTACATACGGCGGCAAGGGACCGATGTCTGCGCCGGAAGGCTTTATGAAGGATACAGTCACCTGGATGCAAGGAGTGCTGAACAAGCCGGCCAGGGCCGTATCGGGCTTCTTCGGGGACGTGCGGCGGATCTCGGTATTGTACGAGGAATACCGTCAGATGAAGCAGACGCTGACGCAGTATGCGAAGGATACGGCGCGTCTGAACGATCTGGAGGCGCAAAACAAGCGGTTGCAGGACGCTCTGGGCTTCACCGAACGCCAGCAGCAATCGAACAACTACAAATACCGCATTGCCGAAGTGTATGCCTCGAGTCCCGACCCGTTGAACAGTACGATCGTCATCAACCTCGGCGAAAAGGACGGCATCAAGATGAACATGGGAGTCATGTCCGTCGACGGACTGATCGGCCGCATCGTCAGCGTCTCGCCGTTCTTCTCCAACGTTCAATTGCTGACCGATCTCGATTCCAGCAGCACGAAGGCGATCGCTGTGACGATCAAAGGGAACGAGAACGAATCTTTCGGCATTCTGGAAGGCTATAAGCGCGAAGAACAATTGCTCGTGATGAATAAAATTCCGAAGACGGACAAGATGAAGCCCGGCGATGTGGTCGTGACATCCGGCATGGGGCAGCTGTTTCCGCGCGGAATCGAGATTGGCGAGGTCGTCTCGCGCGACGAAGGGGAGTTCGGCATCACTCATACGGCGCTGGTCAAGCCTTTCGCTTCGTTCAATCATCTGCGCGAAGTATTTGTCATCCAAGTGCCGGATCTGTGAGGTGAAGCATGCGCCGTTACCGGATCTTTCTTATTTTGTTCGCTTTGTTTTTGCTTGAGGGCACGATTCTGCAGTGGCTGATCCCCGCCGCGTGGAGGTCTTCCGCGCTGGTCGCCCCGCATCTCGTGCTGGTCGGCGTCATCTTCACGTCGCTATTCAAAAACCGCTATCAGGGGCTTGCCTACGGACTCGGGTTCGGCATGCTGCAGGATTTGATTTATTACGGCCATGCGCTCGGCATTTATTCGTTCAGCATGGGGTTGGTCGGTTATTTATTCGGCTCCGCATTCCGCTTCTCGACCCGGGGCATCGTCATCAGCCTCATAGCCGCCATGCTCGGCTCGTTTCTGTACGATTCGCTTGTTTTCGGCATTTATCACCTGTTTTTGAGCATCGTTCAAACCGGTTATCAATGGATGTTCCTGCACGGGATTTTGCCCAGCATGCTGTTCAACGCTTTGATCGCGCTTTTGCTGTATATGCCGATGCGCAAATGGCTGGAGGACGACGAGGCGGATCGGGAGTCGGAAGAGAAGTGAAGCCGGGCATGGACGGCAGGAGAAACACGCGGCGCCGGAGAATTGTTTTTGGGTAGGAGGATTTTGCGGAAATGGCGGAAACGAAGCATCTCGTTACGATCAAGGGAGTCAAGGATGGACTCATATTCGTGATTGACGATTCGTGCCCGTTTGCCGAAGTGCTGCAGGAGCTGGAACATAAGCTCGACAATACGCACCGGAACATCCTGACGGGGCCGGTCGTGCATGTACATATCAAGCTGGGGAAACGGACGTCGAGCGAGGCAGACAAGGAAGCGATCAAAGATATTATCGGACGCAAGGGCAATCTTCTCGTGCAAAGCATCGAGTCGGACGTCGCGTCGCAAGCTTCCGCCGATCCGCTGCTTGACCGTATTACGGTGCGCAAAGGAATAATCCGGTCGGGTCAGACGGTGAGCCACGACGGCCATCTGTTGTTTCTCGGCGATATCAATCCGGGCGGGGCCGTGCTCTGCACGGGAGACATCTTCGTGCTGGGCGCGCTCAGGGGAATGGCTCACGCGGGTTATAGCGGCAACGACCGCTCGCTCATCGCGGCGTCGTATATGCGCCCGACGCAGCTTCGCATAGCCGACGTGATCAGCCGCCCGCCGGACGAATGGGGAATCGAAGACGCCACGATGGAGTTTGCCTATATTCGCGACGGAAATATGGAAATCGACAAAATCAACCAACTCCACCGGCTGCGGCCGGACCATCCGTTCGGAGGCACGTAAAGGAGATGATTCGCATGGGAGAGGCAATCGTCATTACATCGGGCAAAGGCGGCGTCGGCAAAACGACGACCTCCGCCAATGTGGGCACCGCTCTGGCGCTGCTCGGCAAAAAAGTGTGCATGGTTGACACGGATATCGGGTTGCGCAATCTGGATGTCGTGATGGGTTTGGAAAACCGCATCATATACGATCTGGTCGACGTCGCGGAAGGCCGCTGCCGGCTTCAGCAGGCGCTGATCAAGGATAAACGCTTTGACGAGCTGTACATGCTGCCTGCTGCGCAGACGAAGGACAAGCACGCCGTGTCGCCGGAGGCGGTGCGCGATATGGTCCTGGAGCTGAAGAAGGACTATGAGTTCGTCATTATCGATTGTCCGGCGGGTATCGAGCAAGGATTCAAAAACGCCGTGGCCGGCGCCGACAAGGCGATCGTCGTTACGACGCCGGAGCTTGCGGCGGTGCGCGATGCGGACCGGATCATCGGCCTGCTGGAGCAGGAGAAGGTGCACGGGCCTAAGCTGATCATCAACCGGGTCAAGGCGACGATGATGAAGAAGGGCGAGATGCTCGACATCGACGAAATTTGCTCGGTGCTGGCCATCGATCTGCTCGGCATCGTTCCCGACGACGAAGCGGTCATCAAATCGGCCAACAGCGGCGAGCCGACGGTCATGAATCCTAAATCGCGCGCAGCTATCGCGTACCGCAATATCGCCCGGCGCATACTGGGCGACACGGTGCCGCTCATGCCGCTGGAAGAGAAAAGCGGAGTTATGCATAAAGTGAAGAAGCTATTCGGGATGGGATGAGACGAAGTTGCTGGACAAATTGAAACGAACAGATTGGTCGATCGTCGTCCTCATGGTCTTGTTTATGGTCATCAGCACGCTTGTCGTACATAGCGCGACGGCGAACGATCCGCTTTTTCTAGGGACCGACGTCAGGAATATGATCAACTTCGCGGTCGGCTTTGTGGTCATGTTTGCCGCAATGCTGTTCGATTACCGGATTCTCATTAAGGGCGGCTGGTATTTGTATGCGTTGGGAATCATTCTGCTTGTGGCAGTGTATTTGTTCGGCGCCGAGAAAAACTCGGCCAAAAGCTGGTTTTTGCTGCCATTCGGCTTCAACTTTCAGCCTGCCGAGCTGGTCAAGCTGCTGACCATTATAGCCATCGCCGCTTTCTTGGCCAAGCGGGACGGGGAGCCGTTGCGGTTTTGGCGCGAGGTTGTGCCCATCGGTCTGATGGTCGCTTTGCCGGTCGCCCTGATCGTTATCCAGCCGGACCTGGGGAATGCGATCATTTTTCTCGTCGTGCTGGTCGTCCTGTACTGGATCGGGAATATCAAATACACGCATGTGCTGATCGGCGGGGCTTTGATCGGCGGCTTTATCGCGCTGTTCTTTTATTTGTTCCAGATTTACTACGATCCCGTCATTCAATATTTGAAAGAAAACGACAGAGGCGAATGGGTGCACCGGGTGAACCGGATCCATACGTATATCGACCCCGACGCCGCCTCGGCGGACGCCAAATACCAGGTGCATAACTCGATGCGGGCGATCGGATCGGGCGGGCTGACCGGGGAAACGTATATGAACGGCGACTCGATTCAGAAGGGCTTCATTCCGCTGCCATATTCCGATTCGATCTTTGTGGTCATCGGGGAAGAGTTCGGGTTCGTGGGCTCGTCGGTGCTGCTGCTGCTCTACTTTCTGCTGATTTACCGGATGATCTATATTTCCATCCAAAGCCAGAACCGGACAGGCGCGTACATTATTATCGGTATCGTATCGATGTACGTGTTCCAAATTTTCGAAAATATCGGCATGATGATCGGCATTATGCCGCTAACCGGCATTACGCTGCCGTTTGTCAGTTACGGGGGCTCCTCGCTGATGATCAATATGATGGCCGTCGGCATCGTGCTGAGCATTCATGTGCATCAGGAGCAGAAGTCGCTGTACGGTACGAGCGGTTAAGCCGGCACCTCGTTCACTACACAATACATTTTTGAGATGAAGCGTTCCGCGAGGAGCGTTTTTTTTGCTTGCTCTTGCCCTCGCAAGACCGCCTGCGCGCGGTTCTACCCCTTGTCCGCCCCTCATAAGATGTAGGGAGAAGCCTGTCTGCCTCCCCGGCGTGGCGAGGCGAATGAGGGGGGAACGCCGATGGAAGTCAAATCAAGTGTTCGCAAGCGGCGCATGGACCGCATGAAGCAAATTGTGGCGTCCGAGCGCGGGGAACATCCGCATAGATCCGCACCGGACTGGACAGGCGCTGCGTGGAATAGTCGCGAGCCGCAGCCTTACCGGGTTCCCGCGGACCCGGATGGAAGACCCGAAGACAGACGATCTTCTCCCGGCGAAGACCGATTGCGCGAGCCGCTGCCGCTGCAATGGGAGTACGGCCAAGAGGACGATCCGGAATATGTATGGAAAAGCCAAGAGCGCGAACGATGGTCTTCTCTCGAACAAGCGGGCCGAGCATCGGGGGGCGAATGGAGGAGCGGAGGCGGAGGCGGTTTGAAGCCGCCGAGTACGCGGCAGATCGGGGTCAAGCTGGTGGTCAGCGTCGCCCTGTTCGGCGCCGTATGGGGGGTATTCCAGCTGAACCATCCGTTGGCGGAGCAAGGCCGTCAGTGGGTGCGAACCGCCTTGACCGAGGATTACGATTTTGCCGCGATGTCGGCTTGGTATGAAAGGGAGTTTGGCGGCCTGCCGGCGTTTCTGCCCGCGCTGGGCATCAAATCCGACCCTCAGGCGCAGAAAGCGAGCTCGCCGTCGCCGCAGCGGCTTTATACTCCCGTCCATGGCAAAATCGTCGAAGCCGCCAAGGACGGCGAGCTTGGCATTACGATTCGCACCGGACCGGAAGCGGCGGTTGCTGCGCTCGATACGGGACGGGTTGCCGCGGTCAATACCGGAACGGACAAAGGAACGGTCGTCGTCATTCAGCATGCCGGCGGCCTGCAATCGACATACGGCTGGCTGCAGAGCACGCGGCTTAAACCGAACGACTGGATTCAAGGGGGAGAGACGGTCGGCGTCGCGGCGACGGATGCGGCAGGCGGGGCAGGCAAGCTGTACCTGGCCGTCAAGAAGGATAATCAGCCGATCGACCCGGCTGAAGTGATTCCTTTTGATTAAATGCCGAGGCATCGAGTTTCGTCTGCACCCTTTGTTCTCCCTCTTGATGCTGCTGTCCGTAGCGACAGGTTATTTCGTGGAGCTGCTGACCTTATTCGTCATTGTGCTCATTCACGAGCTGGGGCATGTCGCGGCGGCGCGCAGCTTCGGTTGGACGGTAGTGCGCGTCGAGTTGCTGCCCTTCGGGGGCGTGGCCGAGACCGACGACCGGGGCCGCTCCAGCGCCTTCCAGGAGGCGGCGGTCGCACTGGCCGGACCGCTGCAAAATGGCTGGATGGCGCTGTTTGCCGTCGGCATGGGCCGTCTCGGCTGGTGGGAGACGGGCTGGAGCCACTATTTCGTCACCGCCAACATCATGATCGGCCTGTTCAATCTGCTGCCGGTATTGCCGCTCGACGGCGGGAAGGTGATGCAGGCGCTGATCAGCCGCTGGCTGCCGTATTACCGGACGCTGTTTCTGTGCAGCCTCATCAGCCTGCTGCTCTCCATTATGCTCGCTGCAGCCTCGCTGCTCGGCATTCTTTCCGCGGGGGTGCACCTCAACCTTCTGGCGATCTCGTTGTTTCTCGCCTACTCGAACTGGTACGGTTACCGGCACGCGTCGCTGCGCTTCGTGCGATTTTTAATGAACCGGGAGCCGGTTATGGCGCGTCTAATCGATAGGGGGACTCTTGCCCAGCCCATCGTAATTTACCATCATCGCAAAATCGCCGACATCGTCCGTTTGTTTATGAGGGACAAGTACCACCTGATCTACATTATGAACGATCGGGGCCGCGTTCAGGCCGTATTGCCGGAGCAAAAGCTGCTCTACGCATATTTTCAGTTGAACGTGCCGGGAAGTGCCGTTTCCGACGTTTTCGTGTTAGAATAGAAGGGTTACATGGTGAGGTGGTGAGTTTTAGTTGAAACAGATTATCGTTCATTGCCGGGACTCGCTGACCCAAGTGGCACTTCTGGAGGACCGGGTGTTAACCGAGTTTTACGCCGAGCGGTCGGCCGAGAAGCAACTGGTCGGCAGCGTATACAACGGGAAGGTGGTCAATGTGCTTCCGGGCATGCAGGCCGCTTTCGTCGATATCGGACTGGAAAAAAACGCTTTTTTGTACATTGACGATTTGCTTCCAGCTCATCTGGAAAAAATCCCGTCTGTCAAGCCGTCTATTTCCGAGCTGGTCAAGCCGGGCCAGGAGCTGCTCGTCCAGGTGACGAAGGAGCCGCTCGGTTCGAAGGGCGCCAGAATCACGACCCACTTCTCACTGCCCGGCCGCTGGATCGTCTATATGCCGAACGCCGACTATGTCGGGGTATCGCGCAAGATCGGCTCCGAACAGGAGCGGTCGCGGCTCAAGGACGTCGCGGAACGGCTGCGCAGGCCAGGCGAAGGATTGATCATCCGGACGGTCGCGGAGAACGAGACGCTGGAGGCGCTGGAGCGCGATTTCAACGTCATGCGCAACGATTGGAGCTCGGTCGTCCGCCGTTCGGAGACGAGCGGCGCCCCGACTTTGCTGTACCGCGAAGCCGGAGTGCTGGACCGGGTTGTGCGCGACGCTTTCACCGACCATGTGGACGAGCTTGTGATCGACGATCCGGTGAGGGGCGAAGTGCTTGTCAACCGGGTGCGCGAGATGTCCGGGGAGCTGGCTGACCGGATTCATATTTACAGAGGCCATGAACACGTGCAGTCCGCTTACAAAGTGCGGGAGCAGCTCGAGAGGGCGATGAAGCGCAAAGTTTGGCTGAAAAGCGGCGGCTATCTCGTGCTCGACCGGACGGAGGCGCTTACGGTCATCGACGTCAATACGGGCAAATTTACCGGCACCGACGATCCCGAGGCTACCGTGTTCACCACGAATGCCGAGGCGGCGGAGGAAATCGCCCGGCTGCTGCGGCTGCGCGACATCGGCGGGATCGTTCTCGTCGATTTTATCGACATGACTTCGGACAAGCATCGCGCGGAGATCGCAGCTTTGCTCGAGGAGGCGTTCCGCCGCGACCGCACGAAGACGTTCGCCGTCGGCTGGACGAAGCTGGGACTGATGGAGATTACGCGCAAGAAGGCGCGGGAAAGTCTGGACGATTCCATGTTCACCGCCTGCAATATGTGCGGAGGGACGGGGAAAGTGCCGTCGGAGCGGTCCCCCCATCATCGGCGGAAATCATAGTTGCTTTTATAACCGGGGCTGTGGTAGAATACTTGGGTATGTGCGCTTTGCACATGCTGCAACCGCACGAGTCGGGTCAACCTAAGCGCGTTGCCGGCCGGCGCAAGCCGACGGACAGGCCACCTGGACAAGGCGAGTCTTATGACATGAGGAGGTGCACAAACTATGTACGCTATTATTGAAACTGGCGGCAAACAGTACAAGGTGCAAGCGGGAGACGCTATCTACATCGAGAAGCTGGAAGCAGGCTCGGGCGACGTTGTCACGTTTGACCGTGTATTGGCCGTATCGAAGGAAGACGGATTGGTAGCAGGCACTCCGCTCGTTGCCGGAGCATCTGTTTCCGGTAAAGTGGAGAAGCACGGCAAAGGCGAGAAGATCATCGTTTTCAAGTACAAAGCGAAGAAAAACTATCGTCGCAAGCAAGGCCACCGTCAACCGTACACTAAAGTGATCATCGACAGCATCCAAGCGTAAAGGATGCGGCAAGCATGATCCGTGTGAACATCGAACGAACCCGCAGC
The DNA here is from genome assembly GCF_039536325.1 of Paenibacillus hodogayensis. Lineage (NCBI taxonomy): Bacteria > Bacillati > Bacillota > Bacilli > Caryophanales > Paenibacillaceae > Paenibacillus > Paenibacillus hodogayensis. The sequence continues at coordinate 514,516 of NZ_BAAAYO010000010.1, read as the reverse complement.
CGGAGGAAGATCGCCGCTTTTGCTGTAACCGGTCACGCTCTATACGGAAAACACGGCCACGATATCGTATGCGCGGGAGTATCCGCCGTAACGGTAGGCACGGTCAACGCCGTCGAGAAATTGACGGGCGTGTCGCTTCCGAACGAGATGCGCGACGGATTGCTGAAGGTGTGTATTCCCGAGGATACGGACGAAGCTCTATCCGTTCAAATTCAGCTGCTCCTCGAATCGATGGTCGTCATGATCGAGTCGATTGAGGAAGCGTACGGCAAATATATCGCAATCAAGACTACGATAACAGAAGAAGGAGGTTGACTCCAATGTTGAAATTAAACCTGCAGTTGTTCGCCTCGAAAAAAGGCGTAGGCTCGACAAAGAACGGCCGTGACAGCATCGCGAAGCGTCTTGGCGCAAAGCGTGCCGACGGTCAAACGGTAACGGCGGGAAGCATTCTCGTCCGTCAACGCGGAACGAAGATCCACCCGGGCGAGAACGTTGGCCGCGGTACGGACGACACGCTCTTCGCAAAAATCGAAGGCGTCGTGAAGTTCGAACGCTGGGGACGCGATCGCAAGAAAGTAAGCGTCTATCCTGTGGAAGCCGCTCCGGTTGCAGCAGCATCCGAAATCGTATGATGACAAGCCTCCGGTCGAACGGGACCGGGGGTTTTTATTTTGCAAGCGTCATGCTATACTGTGGGAGAAGTTGACCGTGAACGGGGAAATGAAATGAAGCTAAACGCCAGAAGCTACGAAACGGATCAAGCGGACGGACTGCATGGCGAACAGGAGCGGTTGTTCGTGCAGACGATCAACCACCTCCGGCACGACTGGATGAACGACGTTCAAGTGCTGTACGGCTACTTGAAGCTGAAAAAGTATGATAAAATGCGCGATTATATGGAAGCCTTAAAAGAAAGGATGTCGCGTGAAAGCGGCATCGCCAAGCTAGGGATTCCAGCGCTGATCGTCTATTTGCAGTCGTTTCGCGTGCGCAGCCGGTCCATCCGCCTTGATGTCGAACCGGAGCCGGGCTTGCAGCTCGCTTCGTTGCCGGTTCAAGCGCAGTTGGTGACCGACGCGATAATCTGCGTCCTCGAAGCGTTCGTGCGGCATGCGGGCATGCGCAGCGACGGCGAGCCGAATGAGCTGCTGCTGAAGCTGGAACTGAGGGATCAAATGCTAGTAATCGGTTTCGGTTACGTCGGCAGCTACAACGGTCCGGGCTTGAAGCAGGAGCTGAACGAGCTGGCGCTCTCGTACAACGCCGACGAACGGGTTCGCGGCACAGCGTCATATGAAGAAGACGGGGCGTTTATCGACATTTACGTGCCGCTTGGCGAATAGAAAGTGGTGTTACCTATGTTTTTGGATAAAGCGAAAATTTATGTAAAAGGCGGAGACGGCGGGGACGGCATCATCTCGTTCCGCCGCGAGCTGTATGTGCCCGAGGGAGGCCCGGCCGGCGGCGACGGCGGCAAAGGCGGCGACCTTATTTTCCGCGTGGACGAAGGGCTTCGTACGCTGATCGATTTCCGGTACCAGAAGCATTTCAAGGCGCCGCGCGGCGAGCGGGGCAAGACGAAGGGCATGCACGGGGCTAGCGCCGAGGATATGATCGTACGCGTTCCTCCCGGCACGATCGTCGTCGACGACGATACCCGGGAAGTGATCGCCGACCTGACCCGTAACGGGCAGGAGGTTGTCGTAGGCAAAGGCGGACGTGGCGGCCGCGGCAATATGCGCTTCGCTACCTCTCGCAATCCGGCTCCCCACTTGTCCGAGAAGGGCGAGGAGGGCCAAGAGCGCTGGATCGTGTTGGAGCTGAAGGTAATGGCCGACGTCGGTCTTGTCGGTTTTCCAAGCGTGGGCAAGTCGACTCTGTTGTCGGTCGTGTCTGCGGCGCAGCCGAAGATCGGCGCCTATCATTTTACGACGATTACGCCGAATCTGGGTGTCGTCGATGTCGGCGAAGGCCGCAGCTTCGTTATGGCCGATTTGCCGGGATTGATCGAAGGCGCGCATGAGGGAGTCGGACTGGGTCACGAGTTTTTGCGTCACGTCGAACGTACGCGGATCATTGTCCATGTCGTCGATATGGCGGCTACCGAGGAACGCGATCCGTACGACGATTGGCTCAAAATCAACGAGGAATTGCGGCTGTACAGCGCCAAGCTGGAAGAGCGTCCGCAAATTATCGCGGCGAACAAAATGGACATGCCCGGGGCCGACGAGCATCTGGAGCGGTTCAAGGAAAACCTGCGGCGCGACGGCTACGAGCAGATCGAGATTTTCCCGATATCGGCGGTAGCCCGCCAAGGCGTGCAGGAGCTGCTGTACCGTGCCGCGGATTTGCTGGATCAAATTCCGGAAGCTCCGTTGGTCGAAGAAGTAGCGGATGTAACCGAGCGGAAAGTGTATACGTTCGAGAAGGAAGACGACGACACCGCGTTTACGATCCGCCGCGAGAACGATTTGTTTATTATCGAGTGCATCGGTATCGAACGGATGCTCAAGCGGATGAATATGAACTCGTACGACGGGCTGCTGCGCTTTGGCCAAGCGATCCGCAAGTCCGGCATCGAAGCGGCGCTGCGCGAAAAGGGTGCCAAAGACGGCCATATGGTACAAATCGGCGACTTCGAATTCGAATTCGTCGAACAGGAGTGAGCCGCTGCGCTCGCTTTCGGGACGTTCCCTGACCACAGGATTTGTGGGGCCGGGGGTCGTCTTTTTTTGTTTGCGGAACTTTGTCCGTACAGGTTCGTGCCGGAGTTCGAATCGAAACACTCATAGGACGATGAAATGCGGCAATTATCGCTGGCGCTGTCCAGGCTGTGTCCCTTATGATAAACAAAAAACTCGTGTAATAGGAGGAAAGCCCGATGAAGTTAAAGGAATTGGCGCAATTGCTGACTGTTGTCCGTACGGACGGAGACATGGACGTCGAGATTACCGGATTCTCGATGCATACCCGAACGGTGCAGCCCGGTAATTTATTCGTATGCGTGCCGGGGATCGACGGGTTTCAGGAAGACCGGCACCCGTTTGCGGCGGAAGCGCTCCGGCTTGGCGCGGCCGGACTCGTCGTAGAAAGGGACACCGGACTGGATGCGCCGACCTTGACGGTGCGCGACGCGCGCCAGGCCATGGCGTTGATGGCATGCCATTTCTACGGGTATCCGAGCGCCGCCCTCAAGCTGATCGGCATCACGGGAACGAACGGCAAAACGACGACGGCGCATATGCTCGAAGCCATTCTGGAGCACGCGGGAAACCGTACCGGAGTAATGGGCAATATCGGGCTGAAAATCGGCGGCGAATTGGTAGAGACAGACTTGATCAATACGAAGGAGCCGCACAAGCTGCAGGCAAGCCTGCGTCAAATGAAGGAGCGGGGCGCCGAGTTCGGCGTCATGGAGGTGACCTCGCTCGGGCTGGATATGGGCCGGGTATGGGGCTGCGAGTTCCGGACCGCGGTGTTTACGAACCTGACCCCGGATCATCTCGATTTCCACGGCACGATGGAACGGTATTTGCATGCGAAGGGGCGGTTGTTTTCCCGGCTCGGTAACGGCTTTTCTCCGGATGTCGCGAAGCGCAAGTTCGCCGTTCTGAACGCCGACGATCCGGCGACGACCTATTTGAGCCGGGAAACGGCAGCGCAGATCGTGACGTACGGAATCGAACGGGAAGCCGACGTTATGGCCAAGGCTGTCCGTCTAACGCCGGGGGGAGCGGAATTCGAGCTCGTGTCGTTCGCTGGAAACGCGCTCGTCAAGCTGCGGATGGTCGGGCTTTTTAACGTGTACAATGCGCTTGCGGCGATTGCATGCGCCTTGCTTGAACAAATTCCGCCGGCTTTGGCGTGCGAAGCGCTGGAGAGACTAAACGGCGTTCCCGGCCGGATGGAGATCGTCGACGAAGGTCAACCTTTTCTTGTACTCGTCGATTATGCCCACACGCCGGACGGACTGGAGAACGCGCTAGCGACGGTGCGAGGTTTTGCGCAAGGGCGCATCATTACCGTATTCGGCTGCGGGGGAGACCGGGACCGTGCCAAACGTCCGACGATGGGCAGACTGGCCGCTCTCCATAGCGATCGGGTGATCGTCACCTCGGACAACCCGCGCCGCGAAGACCCTGCCGCCATTATGGCCGATGTGGAGCGAGGGCTGCAGGAGGCTGGAAACGGAATCGAATACGAGCTGATCGCGGATCGTAGACAGGCGATAAGGAGCGCGGTGGCGTTGGCTGCGCCCGGGGATACGGTGCTGATTGCAGGCAAAGGCCATGAGACGTACCAGCTCGTCCAAGGCCAGACCTTTTCGATGGACGACCGGGAGGAGGCGCGCAAGGCGATCTCCATTCTGAGGCATGATATATAAGGAATCAGGAAAGTTCTTTACCCGTCTCCTTGAAAGAAAGTTTCCAGCCGCCGAATAAACGTCTTGGCAGCCAAGCTTACATATTTGTCGTTGCGGTAAACGATTTCCAAATCTCGAACGGGCGAGTCCTGAATCGGCACGGACCGGATGTCGGTGGAGCGCAAGCTTTCGATTAATCGGCTCGGTTGGATCGTCCCTCCGATCCCCGCCTGAACGAGTTGGAACAGCGAAGCGGCCGAGCCCGTTTCCATCAGGGCATCGATCGACGTTTGGCGTTCCAGGCACCAGGCGTCGATCAGATCTCGCCCGTAAAAGCCTTTCGGATACATAACCAAAGGAACCGCGCCCAAATCTTCAACGGAGATTACGTTCCGCTCCGCGAGAGGATGGTCTTGGCGAATGTACAAGCTGTACGTTTCGGTATAGAACGGAGTCCGGTGCAGACGGCTGTCGGGCTTGGCAGACAGACCGACGCCTATATCCACTTCATTGTCCAACACCTGGTTTACGATGTTCAGCGAAGGGACAACCTGAACTTTCGTGCGCGGAAATTCCTTGTGAAACTCGATGAGCAGCGCCGTCAGACGGTAGTCCAGATCGGACGGCAGCACCGCTACGCGCAGACTTCCCGCGTTCATCGCCGTAAGATCGGCAATCGCCTGCTTTGCGTTCTCCAGTTGCCGGACGGCTTGCATGGCGTAATGCTCCAAGATCGCTCCTGCCTCGGTTTTCTCCGTTTTTTTCCCCATCCGGTCAAACAGCGGAACGCCAACCTCATCTTCCAGCACGCGTATTTGCTGGCTCAAGGTAGGCTGAGATATGCCGAGTTGATAAGCCGCTTCCGAAAAATGCAGCTCGTTGCACAATTTGAGAAAATAGTGCAGTTGCCTGATCTCCATGCTTCTTCCCTCCCTTATGTATAGGATTATACTATCGTTTTTATAGAAAAAATAGTATTGTGCTATCGATCGGGCAGGTCTACACTTTACCTTAGAACAACAAGAAGGAGTTGGTGGAGGTGCGCATGTTCTATTGGATTGTCGTTCTCTTTATCATTTCATTGAATTTGAGGCCGTCGATTACGTCTGTCGGTCCTTTGCTTGATGTGATCAAGACGGACTTGGGCATGAGCGGAGCCGCAGCCAGTTTGTTGACGACGCTCCCCGTATTTTGCATGGGCTTGTTCGCCCTGTTGTCGATACGCATGGGCAAACGTTTGGGAATCGAACGTTCTTTGCTTCTTGCGATGCTGCTGATCGGCGCGGCGACCCTCGTCCGGGCGTTTACCGGCAACGCGATTCCGCTGCTCGTCACGGCGTTGTTTTCGGGTATGGGCATCGGTATAGCCGGTCCGCTGCTTACCGGGTACATTAAAAAATATTTTCCGGACAAGCTTTCTGTCACCAGTGTGTATTCGGTCTCGATGGTCGTCGGGGCGGCGGTTGCCTCCAGCTTTTCGATTCCGCTGTTTCACGGAATGAACGGCTCCTGGCAGAAGGCGTTAAGCTTCTGGAGCATCTTCGCGTTTATCGCCGCCGCGCTGCTGCTGCCGCTTCTGGGCAAAAGCAAGGGAGGACAGGGAGCATCGTCCCCGGCCGAGCCGGCCTCCAACCCGAGAACGAACCCGAAGGTGTATTGGTTTATGCTGTTTTTTGGCTGCATGGCGGCTATCTTTTACTCCGTCACGGCATGGCTGGCTTTTTTCGTAAAAGGGCAAGGGCTGAGTCAGGCGCAATCCGGTCTGATCCTCACCTTGTTTACCGTCATTCAAGTTCCGGTCAGCTTGTTCATGCCGATGCTCGTAAGACGAACGGGTAACCGCATGTTTTGGCTGCTTCTGTGCGGGGTATCGGAGCTGATCGGGCTTGGCCTGCTGCTGCTCCACCTTTCTCCATGGGTAGCGACCTTGTTTCTCGGAATCGGCGCAGGCGGTCTGTTCCCGCTCGCATTGCTTCTTCCGCTCGAAGAAGCTGCCGGCGTGGAGGAAGCTACTTCCTGGTCGGCCAACATGCAGTTCGGCGGATTCATGCTGGGCTCCCTTGGCCCTGTGGGCATCGGACTTACGATAGACGCGTTTGGCAGCATCACTTCGGCTTTACTGGTCATTGCGCTGATGGTGTGCCTGATGATCGTGACGATTCTCCGAATAGGGAACAATCCGGCGGTAAGGAAGCAAGCGGCGGATTGATCGAGGCAGGGGACCGCCAGGTGTGCTGTAGTATGCCCGTTGCTGAGGAGGTATAAGCAGTAGGGGCGGTACGATTAAACCGGTAGTCTGGAAAAAGCGCGGCAGTTCGGACGATTGGTGTCCGGGCTGCCGTTTTGGCTTGTATTCCTATCAATTCGGAGACTGGTGTAGGGACTGCCATTTTGGCTTGTATTCATACCAAACTGGCTTCTTCTTTTTCGTTAATCGGCGGGCTGGAATATTCTGTACAAGTCGCCGCGGGACAGTATTCGTTCGCAGAATTCCGTGGTAGAATGACTGGGGAAGAATAGGAAGCGCAAGCAAGACCCGTTAGGATTGGGACTTATACTAGGATAAAGGATGATGCATATGCCACAGCTTGACATGCCGCTAAAGCAGCTTCAACAGTATGAAGGCCGGACGCCACGTCCGCACGATTTCGATGAATACTGGGATAAAGCCTTGGAGGAAATGAGATCGACCGACCCAGCCGTGGAGCTTGTTCCGGCTCCGATCTCGTTGCCTTATGCGGATTGTTTCGATCTTTACTTTACCGGAGTGAAGGGTGCGCGGGTGCATGCCAAATATTTGCGTCCCAAAGGCTTGACTCAGCCGGGGCCGGCTTTGCTGCAATTTCACGGCTATTCCGGCAGTGCCGGAGACTGGTACGATAAGCTGCCTTATGTCGCGCTTGGCTATTCCGTCGTGGCGATGGATTGCCGTGGGCAAGGCGGAAAGTCGGAAGACACGGGGGGCGTTTTCGGCAATACATTCCGCGGCCATATTATCCGGGGGTTGGATGATGCGCCGGAACAATTGTTGTTCCGCCATATTTTTCTGGATACGGCGCAGCTCGCTTCGATCGTCATGGGCCTTCCCGATGTCGATCCGAACCGCGTCGGGGCGATGGGTTGGTCGCAGGGCGGGGCGCTGACCGTGGCGTGCGCCGCGCTGGAGCCGCGTATCAAGAAAGCCGCTTCGGTGTATCCATTCCTGAGCGATTACCGCCGCGTATGGGAGATGGATTTGGCCAAGGACGCTTACGAGGAGCTTCGCACGTATTTCCGGTTGTTCGACCCGCAGCATAAACGGGAGGACGAGGTGTTCACGCGGCTCGGCTACATCGATATCCAGAACCTGGCACCGCGGATTCGCGCGGAGATGCTGTTCGGTGTCGGGCTGATGGACAGCGTATGTCCGCCTTCGACCCAGTTTGCCGCGATCAATAAAATAACCGCTCCGAAGACGCTGGAAATTTACCCGGATTTCGGTCATGAAGGACTGCCTGGTCTGCACGATAAAATTATGCAGTTTTTCTTGGGCTTGTAAGGCGAGGGGATTGACCGTCTTTGCGCTTTGGGGATGTAGACGACTAGTCGAGGAGCATTGCCTAATTCGGCCATCCGGCGGAAAAGAGACGTTCGCCATTGTTTGCCGGACGATTTTGATGCTCGCAGTTAGACGAGGCGGATACATGCTTGTTACATTGTAGCAGAGAGACGAGAGGGCAGGAGCGGTCTGAAGAACCAGGAGCGGGTAGGAGCGGCCGTGAGTAGCGGCCGTGGGTAGCTGCGAGTAGTCATTGGCAGCCATGAGCAGCTGTGAAGCAGTCATGGGCAGCAGCGATGAGCGCCATGAGTAGCCATGAGCAGACATGAGTAGCCATTGGCAGCCATGACCAGCAGCCGTGTGTTATGCTCTTTCGAGCACTAATCCCCGTCAAAATGACCGGGTTCGCAGAAGTAATGCGCTTTGGAGCACTAACGGGAGAAAATCGGTCCAAAAAGGGCCGATTTTCAGCCCCTTTGCCCGAATTTATGCTCTTTCGAACACTATCCCGCGCAAAAGGACCCTCTCGTGCCAGGATAGTACTCTTTTTAGCATTACTCTTCGGCTGTGGCCGTTACTCCGCAACCGAGAGGCGCACCTTCAACAGCAACCCAACAATCAGCAGCCCGGAACAGTTAACCATAATCTGCAACTGAAAACTTGCAATCACCAGTCAGCAATCACCGACCCGCAACCCCAGCTACAGTCCGCAACCGTCAACCAACAAACAGCAACCTGCAACTGAAACCTGCAACTGAAACCTGCAACCATCAACCATCAACCAATACCCATCCCCCACCTGCAAACGTGCCATCGGCGGCGCTCCCTTCTAACAGATCCTTCCCTACAATCATCCGCACACCCCGATACAATCGCTTTTAATAGTTAGGGTCCGTCAGCGGCACCCAATCGACGCGCGGCTGCCCGGACGGCGGGTCGAGGTTGGCGACGCCGACCCAAACATGGTCGCACGGCCCCGTACGGAAGTAATGCTCCAGCGTCTTCCGGTATATGTAAGGGATGTCGCGATCGCGGTCCAGCACTTCAGCGACAGGCACCCAATGCAGATCCCCCTCGTCGGTGTCGACGAAGTCTCTGCGCAGTGCCCGGCCGCTGTAAATAAACTGCTGCCGCAGCTCGCCTTCCTTATTGCGCAGCAAAATATAGCGCAGCTTCAAATCGGCGATATCGTCCGGACCGAATCCGGTCTCCTCCTGAATTTCGCGCAAGCATGCGTGGCGGGGACGGCTTAGCTCGTCCGGCTCCAAGTGACCGCCCACGGCAGCCCACATGCCGGGGTTCAAGGTGCGGCTCATGGAACGTTCCATCATCAGCAATTCGTCGTCGTGAAAAAGCATGGCCGCGGCCATCATACGGCATTTCATGGTGCGTTCCTCCGATCGGCAGCGCCCCTGACGGCGCCGGTCTATTTGCGATGCTACCCATCTTAGCATGGCAGGCCGGAAGCCGCAACCGCTGTGACGTGCGGAAGCAAGGCCAATAAGCATATGAATAAAACGGCGGCAAGTCAAAGCGGCTGCGACCTGTTGATCCGCCCCTGCTTAACGTCTCCCATGAAAAGTTTTCAGTTTCGCCTATTGCCGCCACGTTCCCTTTTCGGTATAATGTCCACTATGTAGAAACATTAGTCTTTACAGAGAGGACGATGGCCGTGGAAGGCGACACCACCGTGAACGATTCCAAGGACGATGGCATCGACGGCACCGAACGCTACTATTTGGTCCGGGAGGATATTTTGCCGGAGGCCGTCGTCAAGACCATGCAGGCCAAGGAATTGCTGGCCAACGGTCAGGCCAAGACTGTACACGAAGCAGTAGAGGCGGTCGGCATCAGCCGAAGCGCTTTCTATAAATACAAGGATGGCATTCATCCGCTGAGCCGGCTGGAACGGGAACGTCTCGTCACCGTCTCCATGGATCTGGAGCACCGTTCGGGTATTTTGTCCCGGGTGCTGGCGGTGATTGCCGGTCTGGAAGGCAACGTGCTGACGATCCACCAGACGATTCCACTTCAGGGAAGGGCCAATGTCGTATTGTCTATCGATACGTCGCAGATGGGCAATCACAACTCTGCCCGTCTTATGGACGTCATTCGTCATCAGGACGGCGTCCGCAAGGCATTGCTGATCGGCCAGGGCTCGTAACGACGGCGTCGATGCACACATACGTATACCCCGTTCGCGTCGGAAGAAAGGCGCGGCGGTTTACGATCAGGAGGAGAAAAAACGATGGAACCAATCAAAGTGGGATTGCTCGGCATGGGCACGGTCGGAACGGGTGTGCTGCGGATCATCGAAGGGCATCAGGACGATTTGCAGAAACAGGTAGGGTCCACGATCCGCGTCGAGAAAGTGCTCGTTCAGGATAAAAGCAAAGCTCGCCGCTATGCGGTAGAGGCGGACCGGATCACGGAAGACGGCTGGGACATCGTCAACGACCCGGACATCGACATCGTCGTCGAAGTGATGGGCGGCATCGAGCCGGCCAAGACTTATATTTTGGCCGCGCTGGACAAAGGCAAGCATGTCGTTACGGCGAACAAAGACCTGATGGCTCTGCACGGACCGGAAATATTGAACAAAGCCGCGGAGAAAAACTGCGACGTATTATATGAAGCAAGTGTAGCTGGGGGCATCCCGATCATCCGCACGCTGATTGAGGGCTTCTCGTCCGACCGGATTACGAAAATTATAGGGATCGTCAATGGCACCACCAACTATATCCTGACCAAAATGAGCCAGGAAGGAGCTTCCTACGAAGACGTGTTGAAGGAAGCGCAGGAGCTCGGCTATGCGGAGTCCGATCCGACCTCTGACGTGGAGGGGCTTGACGCGGCCCGCAAAATGGCCATTCTTGGCACGCTCGGTTTTCATACAAGCCTCGGGCTTGGCGACGTTCAGGCGAAGGGCATTTCCCAAGTGTCCAAGGAAGATATCCAGTACGGCAAAAGCCTCGGCTACGAAGTGAAGCTGCTGGGGATCGCCGAGCGCCAGGACGATCTGATTAGCGTAAGCGTGCAGCCGACGCTCGTGCGCAAGACGCATCCGCTCGCATCGGTAGGCGGCGTGTTCAACGCGGTATACGTGTACGGGGAAGCGGTAGGAGAAACCATGTTCTACGGTCCGGGTGCCGGCGAGATGCCGACGGCCACTTCGGTAGTGGCGGATTTGGTCGCCGTCGTCAAAAACCTGAAGCTCGGCGTCAACGGACGGACGATGTTCGTACCGTACAAAGAAAAGAAGCTGAAAACGGAAGAACAGATCGCCTCCAAATTTTTTGTGCGGTTGCATGTAGAGGACAAGGCCGGGGTGTTGGCGAAAATTACGCAAGTGTTTGCCGAGTGCGAGGTCAGTCTCGAATCGGTCGTACAGCAGCCGAACCAGACGATATCCGAAGCCGAGATCGTAATCGTGACGCATAACGCCAGCCTGGCCAGCATGAACCGGGTGTTGGCGGAATTCGAGTCGCTTGAAGTGATCAAGATGATCAAGAGCGTGTACCGCGTCGAGGGTTAAAAAGAAAGTGGAAGCCATTCGCAGGCTGGAGGGCGCTAACGCATGAGTTTGACGGGGGAAAGAAGCAATAAAGCCGGCCAGCCCGGCAATTCGAAAGTGTATGTACAAATTCCGGCCAGCACGGCCAATCTGGGTCCGGGTTTCGACGCCCTGGGGATGGCGCTCGGGCTGTACGCCTGGATCGAGATGGGCGTCGCCGAGCATACGGAAATTCGGCTGTACGGCGATCAGATGACCGGAGTGCCGACCGACAAGTCCAATCTGGTGTACAAGGTGGCGCAGCAAGTATTCGAAAAAGCCGGCGTGGATTGCCCCGAACTGGATATCGCGATGTACAGCGATATTCCGCTGACCCGGGGACTCGGCAGCAGCGCCTCGGCGATCGTCGGCGCACTGGTGGCGGCGAATGCTTTGATCGGCGACAAGCTGTCTCGGCACGAGCTGTTCCAGATGGCGTCGGCGCTGGAGAAGCATCCCGACAACGTCGGAGCCTCGTTGTTCGGCGGGCTGACGGTTGCATTCTGGGACGGCCAGCGAGCAGAGCATATCCGTGTCGTACCGGATGATCGCCTCGAGGTGCTCGTCGCGATTCCGCGCTTCCAGCTCTCGACCGAGAAGGCGCGCCATGTACTGCCCGAGCAGGTGCCGATGAAGGACGCGGTGTTCAATATCGGTCATGCTTCCTTGCTTGTTGCAGCATTTTGCACCGGACGCTACGATATGATCCGCTATGCGATGAAGGATGCGCTGCATCAGCCGTACCGCGCCCCGCTCGTTCCAGGCATGAGCGATATTTTGGCAGCTGCGGAAGATCACGGCGCACTGGGCGTTGCCTTGAGCGGGGCGGGACCGACACTGCTGGCGCTTGCGGACGGCCAGCAAGGCCGTGGAGCGGAGCTGGAGCGCTTCCTGATCGATACGCTGCGCGCCAACGGCATCGAGGCGGACACGATGTGGCTGAAGGTGAGCGCGGAAGGCGCAACGGTGTTGACGCATTTCGACTCTGCCGTGCCGCTGATCGATAATATCCGGGCGCATGTCCACGCGTAAAGCGCAGACCGCCATTCAAAGCTCTTTATCCGGCCGAGGCGCCGGCTTAAAGAGCTTTGTACGTTACGAGAGCTATTGCATTCCGCTATCCATTAGTGATACGATCTGAAAAAAGGCAGCATTGGCTTTCCAAGAACTGTCGACGAGAAGGAGCTTATCGCACGTGAAACGGATCGCTTTTCTCGGGCCCGAAGGGACTGTGTCCCAGGAATCGGCCCGCTATTTTTTCGCGGAAGGGCCTTACGAATTCGTGCCCTATGCGCTAATGTCCGACGTGTTCGCGGCAACGGCAGACGGAACGGTCGATTATGGCGTCGTCCCGATCGAGAACACGATTGAAGGTTCGGTCAAACATCATATCGACCTGTTAGTCGAAGAAGAGACGCTGCCCATCCAAGGGGAATGGGTATACCCGTCCATCCAAAATCTGATCGGACGGAAGCCAGCTGCGGCCGCCTCCGGGGAAGCGCAGTTCGCCTCGGTCAGGCGCATCGTCTCCAAGGATGTGGCGGTTGCGCAGTGTCAGGAGTTTTTGCGCAGCAAGCTGCCGAACGCCGAGTTCGAATATGTGAGCAGCACGGCGGAAGGCGTGCGAATGGCGATGGAGTCCGGGGACGAGACGGTTGCTGCGATCGGCACGCGCATGTCGGCCGAACTGTACGGACTCGATTTGTTGGCCGAGAACATTACCGATCATGACAACAACTATACCCGCTTTATCGTTGTCGGCAAGGACCGGCTGGCCAAGCACTGCTCCGACCAGCAAAAGACAACGATCCTCGTCACGCTGCCCGAGGATTACCCGGGGGCGCTGCATCAGGTGCTTTCGGCCTTTGCCTGGCGGCGCATCAACCTGTCCAAAATCGAGTCGCGGCCGACGAAGAAGAAACTTGGCAGTTACTATTTCTATATGGATATCGAGATGTCGCTCGATACCGTGCTGCTTCCCGCCGCTTTACAGGAAATCGAGGCTATCGGCTGCCAAGTGCGCACCTTGGGCTCTTATCCGATATTCGCTTACCACAGCGCAG
>NZ_BAAAYO010000010.1:474786-500944 GCF_039536325.1 Paenibacillus hodogayensis | reverse complement strand
CGCCCAAAGCTTGCATACACTGTATTGTTATTTCAAGACAACGGGAGGTTTCAGTCCGGTGAAAATCCATCTGGTGAAAAAGGGAGAAACGCTCTTTCACATCGCCAAAAAGTATGGGATCGAGCTGCAAAAGCTGATTTCATTCAACAGCCAGCTTGCCAATCCCGACAAAATCGACGTCGGCATGAAAATTAAAATTCCATCTGCGGCCGTAAGCGTTCCGGCTCCGTCAGGAGCGATCGTGCATAAGCACGTCGTCGTACAAGGGGATTCGTTGTGGAAGCTCGCCAAAGCATGGAACGTGCCGCTCAAGGCCGTTATCGATGCGAATCCGCATTTGAAAAACCCGAACGTGCTCATGACCGGCGATATCGTGTATATTCCGAACCTCGCCGAAGAGACGCCGACCGATACCGGGCATCTCGCCACCGAACCGGCAGTCGGAGGGGCAGAGCACACCGATTGGCATGCGAACAACCTTGTCAATCCGCAGTTGCACGAACCAATGAACGAACACCTGAATGAGCACATGAACGAACACTTGAACGAACACATGCATGAGCATGTGAACGAGCACATGAATGAACATGTAAATGAGCACATGAACGAGCATGTGAACGAGCAGTTGGCCGCGGAAAAGCACATGCCGGAAACGGTCAATGTGCATGTCGAGGCCATCGTGGAAGCGAAGCCGGAGCTGCCGGTATGGCCCGGCAAGAAGGAGCATGCGGAGAGCACCAAGCCGAAGATGGCCGATCATGAGGCCGAATTTCCGTTCCTCCAGTATTCGATGCCGGCGATGGAGGCCTTCCAGCCTTATAACTTGCAACCGGCACAGGTGGCGCCGGTCGATCACGGGAAAAGCAAAGGCAAAGGTAAAGGCAAGGCCGAGCCTTATGCGATGATGCCCGAGTTGTCCCAATCGCATCCTGTTTCGCCTTTTGGCCACATGCAGCAGCCCATGCCTATGCCCATGCCTATGCCCATGAATATGCAGCCGATGATGCAGCCGATGAACCAGATGCCGCAAATGATGCCTTACTTCTCCAATACCCCGACCGCCCAGCCGTTCCATCCGTTTGCACAAAGCCCGGAACAGTCGTTTCCCTCGGCTTTCCCATGGGGCTATGACAACAACTCGATAATGCCCGAGCACCATGCGCCGAATGAGCAGGTCGAAGCCCAGCAGGCTAATGTCAATGCATTCAGTCCGTTTGCCATGGGACCGAATGCGCCGCAAGTATCGCCTGTCGCCCATGTGCCCGCTTCCAAGGAGAAATATCCCGGTATCGGAGGCGCCTCGGCCTCACCTTTCCCGATCGACGGCTGGCATCCGTCCCAGGCACCGGCTAACGTATCCCCCTTCGCTCAGCAGCAGCCGTTCGGCATACCGTCGGCTTCCGGCGTCCCGTGTCTGCCTTGCCAGCAAGGGTACGGATATCCGGCACAAGGAATGTTCGGCATGCCTTACGCGATGCCGGCCGAAGCTTATCCGTCGTCGTTGTCTCCGCATGCCTCGTTGATGCAGGCCGAGGACTGCGGCTGCGTCGGACGCGACGACCGCACCGGTGATATCGGTCTCGCTCCGTTCGAACCGGCTGATGCGACGCGTACGGACAAAGCGCCGCCGACGAAATTGACGGTCAGCACGAAGACGAGAACGAAGCGCAAGCAGAAAACGGCGACCAAGTCGTCCAAAAAGCAAAATCAGCCTTGGATTCGCAGCTAGTACAAAGTCAGACCTTAAACCGTATTCGTGGAATGAACGAATCCCTTGCACCGCAAGGGAGCAAGTCTTCCCGAATACACAGGATTAGCTCTGACTTTGTACTAGTGACAAGTCTGAGCTGATCTTATCGATTCGGGAACGGTATACCGTATAGGCTCTTGTGTATAAGGGAATCCCCTGCTGGGAAAACTAGAAAAAAAATCTAGTACCGCAAAGGGGATTCTCATGAACTTGTCAAGCCTGTACAAGCAACTGAAGAAACGTCTTCGGCAAAAAAGACGATGGTTGTCGCTTGGCTTTTTCATCGTGGCCGCGACGGCCGGGCTATTGACTTTTCGTACTTACGGTTCTCCGGACGCTCCCGGACGCGATGTGGCGCAAACGATGGCCGTGCCGGGAGGCGGAACGGCGCAACAGGACCGGCAATCGGAGCAAACGCTGCAAGTGTGGAAGCAGCTTCGCGAGTCCGGCGGCATCCGCGACGTTTTCATGCACAAGACGTACGTATGCGGCGAGGAAAACTTGCTTATCGGCCGAATGGGGCCCGATGATGCGATCAAGCTGCATGCGGAGCATCCGGAATGGCAGGTCGAGCTTCGCGAGGACGGCAGCGTCAGCTTCTCCGAGCATATCGACGACTTGTCCCCCGCCTGCAAGAGCAACGCTTATTTCGGTTTGGACAAAACCGGAAACTTGTCCTTGTTCGAAGGACCGCCGGACGACGAGAAAGTGATCCGTACTTTTTTTCAGCTGAACATGGGGTATCTGGAAAGCAGTCTGCACCCCGATGCCGTCGGTCAGTTGAAGCAAGGAATCCGCGTCTTGGACATGGAGGAGTATAACAGCGTGCTGTCGACGTTCAGCGAGTTCGCCGTAGAGGAAAGCGAACGGGTGATGAAGTCCGCCCGGGGAACGGGGACATGAGCAAGGCCAGTCAAAAGTCCGGACAAAACCGGGCCGCAACAAGAAGACCGCCGGATCAGCCAGGCGGCTCCCTGTCCGAATCCGGATGAGAGCCTCCCGGCGAACCGGCGGTCTTCTTTTCAATTCCAGCAGGGCTTAAAAATCGATGCTTCGTCCTACAGTCGACTCTCCGGCGTCCGCCGCCAAGGAAGAGGCCGCCGTTCCCGCTGCCGGGGCGCTGGCCCGCACCGCGTTTTGGCTGGCCCAATCGCGCATCTCCCTGATATCCTCTCCCCGCATGCGGGCTAGCGGTACGGAACGCTCGATGGCGCTGACGATATCCGCGGTTTCGAGATCGCGGAGCGGGTCTCCTTCCGCCGTTCGTCTGTAGTACGCTTCCAGCAAGCCTTCGCGGACCGCCGCCTCGATCTCCGAGCCGGTCAGCCTGACGGCTTCCCCCCAACGCGTTTCGCCGGACAACTCCACCAGCCTGTCCAGATCGAAGCGGGCAGGGTCCCTCTGCAGGCGAGACAGATGGATGTGGAAAATTTCGCGGCGCTCCTCTTCGTTGGGCAGATCGACGAAAAAGATTTCGTCGAACCGGCCTTTGCGCAGCAGCTCCGGCGGCAGCTTGGCGATATCGTTGGCCGTAGCGAAAATAAAGACGGGGCTTTTCTTCTCCTGCATCCAGGTCAGCAGCGTACCGAACACGCGTGTGGCAGTGCCGCCATCCGAAGAGCCTTGCCGCGATCCGGCCAGCGCTTTCTCGATCTCGTCGATCCAGACGATCGAGGGCGAGACGGCTTCGCACATCGCCAAGGCGGTACGCATATTCGCTTCCGACGAGCCGACCAGTCCAGAGAATACCCGGCCGAGATCGAGGCGCAGCAAAGGCATTTGCCATGCCGCCGCGACGCTTTTCGCGCATAGGCTTTTGCCGCAGCCCGGCACGCCGACCAGCAGCACGCCTTTCGGCCAATCGATGCCGAATGTGCGGGCTTCCTCCGTATACGACGCGCGGCGGCGTTCCAGCCAACGCTTCAAATTTTGCAGGCCGCCGATGTCGTCCAATTGCATATGCTCGGTGGCGACGTATTCGAGTATGCCCGATTTGCGTATGATTTGCCGTTTTTCCTCAAGCATGGCAGCTACATCGTCCACAGAAAGGCTGCGGTCCTTGACAAGCGCCTTCGCCAAGCAATTCTCGATCTCTGCGCGGGTCAGGCCGACTGCGGCGCGGGCGAGCGCGTCGACGATTTCTTTGGACCGGTCGATCGTGACGCCAGGCTTATCTTGGTAAACGTCGGCAAACTCGATAATAATCTGCTTGACTTCCTCCAGCTCGGGAAGCGGCAGATCGAGAATCGTAATCTCCTTCTGCAGCTCCGGCGGAATATCCATGGCAGGCGAGATGACGATCGAATTGGACGGAAGCCCGCTGCGGATTTGCTGCGAAAACTCGCGGAAGGCGCGAATGGGCACCGGAGAGGCGTATTCCTTCATGTAGGGATGAAGATCGAACCAGACGAACAAGGTCGGCTCCTTGGCCAGCTCTCCGGCCACGTGTAGCGCCGCGCGGAAATCGGCTGTTTTGTCGATGATTTTGCCGTTCAGCTCCAGACCCCGCGTACAGGTCCAGGTCACGATCCGCTTGCCCAGGCCGGACCCGACCTGCTCGACCAGCTGCAGGGCGCGTTCCTCCTCGATCGTATCTACGTAAATGACGCTGTACCGGGCACGGATCAAATATTCGAGTTCTTTCAAGAAAATATTTGGCTTCATGGTGTTCCTCCTGACGATTGGCCGGCCGGTCCGGCCGGTGATCCGACTTCCATTTCATTCTAATCCCCATACCTGCATTTGCCTAGTCCGGTTCGGAGCCGCTTAACGCTGTCCAACGTTCGTTTCATTTGTTATAATGGCAAATAGAACACATATGTTCGCTTATTGTCGAGAGTGAGGGGCTTTGTAGTGCGCGTATTGGGTATCGACCCGGGCATTGCGATCGTGGGATTCGGCTTTATCGACAAGCAGGGGCATAAGCTGACTCCCGTCCAGTACGGGAGCATCCAGACGGAGTCGACGACCGACCCGGCCGTGCGACTTCAGGAAGTGTACGAGGCGACCGTGCATTTGATCGATAAATACAAGCCGGACGCGATGGCGATCGAGAAATTGTTTTTCAATAAAAACGTAACGACGGCAATGACTGTCGGCCAGGCCAGAGGCGTGCTGATGCTCGCCGCGGTGCAGCAAGGAATCCCGATTGCGGAATATACCCCTCTGCAGGTCAAGCAGGCCATCGTAGGCTACGGCAAGGCCGAGAAGAAGCAGGTGCAGGAGATGGTGCGGATGTTCCTCAAGCTCAGCGCCGCGCCCAAGCCCGACGACGTGGCCGACGCGCTGGCGATCGCGATCTGCCATGCGCATTCTGCCGCGCTGCAGCAAAAACTGAACGGAGTGGAGAAACGATGATCGATTTTTTGCGCGGCACGGTGGCGCATCGCGAGGCGGATTATGCCGTCATTGACGTACACGGCGTCGGCTACAGGGTCTTCTGCCCGAATCCTTTCGCCTTGCCGGACAAAGCGGAAGGAACGACGGTATACATACATCATCATGTTCGCGAGGACGCTATTCTGTTGTTCGGCTTCGGCTCGCGCGAAGAACAGTCTTTGTTCCGCAGGCTGATCGACGTCACGGGCATCGGTCCCAAGGTAGCTTTGGGCATCTTGTCCGGCGGCCGTCCGGAAGCCGTAGTCAGCGCTATTCAGCAGGAGAACGTGCCATTCCTGATGAAGCTGCCCGGCATCGGCAAGAAGACGGCGCAGCGCATCATCCTCGATCTGAAGGATAAGCTCGGAGCGGTTACGTCGGGCTTCGACGGCGCGCTGCTGACGGCCGCCATGCAGGAGGCGGCTTTGCCGTCGTCCGCCGGCGGCGGTGCGTGGGCGGAAGCCAAGGAAGCGCTTCTGTCGCTAGGCTACACCGAGGCGGAGGCGGACCGGGCCTGGGTGTCGGTCAAGCCGAAATCCAAGGAAGACGATTCGGCGGACGTTCTGATCAAGCTGGCGCTTCAGGCGCTTTACGCCGGATGAAGCTGCTTCGGACGATCGGGAGCACCGGCGCGGCGGCAGCGTTCGCTAACGTTCGGGCACCAACAAGGAGGGCGGCTGTTTAATGGAGGATCGGATCATTTCCGCTCATCTGATGATGGAGGAGGAGGTTGCGGAGCTCAGTCTGCGACCCCGTTACCTGGCGGAATATATCGGCCAGGCGCAAGTAAAGGAAAACTTGAAAATTTATATCGAGGCGGCCAAAATGCGCAAGGAAGCGTTGGATCACGTGCTGCTTTACGGTCCGCCCGGGCTTGGCAAAACGACGCTGTCGAATATTATCGCCAATGAGCTTGGCGTCAGCATCCGTACGACATCGGGGCCGGCGATCGAACGGCCGGGCGATCTGGCCGCCATATTGACGAACCTGCAGGAAGGCGACGTGCTGTTCATCGACGAAATCCACCGGCTGCACCGCACCGTGGAAGAGGTGCTGTATCCGGCGATGGAGGATTTCGCGCTCGATATCATTATCGGCAAAGGCCCGAGTGCGCGCTCGGTGCGGCTCGACTTGCCGTCGTTCACGCTTGTCGGCGCGACGACCCGCGCCGGTCTGCTGTCGGCTCCGCTGCGCGACCGGTTCGGCGTCGTCAGCCGGCTCGAATATTACACCGTGGAAGAGCTGAGCTATATCGTCAGCCGCACGGCGGATATTTTGCAGGCGGATATCGTCGGGGAGGCGGCGGACGAGATCGGCAAACGCTCGCGCGGAACGCCGAGAATCGCCAACCGGCTGCTGAAGCGGGTGCGAGATTATGCCCAGGTGAAGGGCGACGGCATCATGACCGCGGAAATTGCCAGAAAGGCGCTTCGGATGATTCAGGTTGACGATCTCGGCCTGGACGAGATCGATCATAAAATGCTGCGGGCGATCATGACCCACTTCCGCGGTGGTCCGGTCGGGCTGGACACGATCGCAGCTACGATCGGCGAGGAAAGCCAGACGATCGAGGACGTCTACGAGCCGTATTTGCTGCAGATCGGCTTCTTGCAGCGAACGCCGCGCGGCAGGACGGTTACCGCCTCCGCTTATCGCCACCTAGGCTTGCCCGTCCCGAATGCGGATGGAGGCGCCTAGTACAAAGTCAGAGCTAATCCTGTGTATTCGGAAAGACTCGCTCCCTTGCGGTGCAACGGATTCGTCCATTCCACGAATACGGTTTAAGGTCTGACTTTGTACTAGAAGGTTTTCAGCTTATATAGAAATGAACGATTAAGGAGAGATGAACCCGTGACGAGACGAGAACGGCCCCGGCGGTCCAAAGCCTGGGTCGCCGCGCTGCTTGCGCTAGTGCTGTGCGTGCCCCTTTTATCGAAGGAAAGTGAGGCCGCGGTGCCGAAGCTGGAGCAAATTCGCGTCGCGTTATTTTTGTCTAATGGCAAAAACTACAATGTAACCGTCCCTACCGTCACGCTATCGTCGTCCAAAGGGATGGATCTGGGCATACGCGCCGCCAACGGTGTCACGAGAGCGTGGACGACGGCGGCGCCGGGGGCGCCGGTGCGCGTGAGTCTGGACGGTTATAAGGTTCAACTGCTGGAGACGCCTGATGCGCAAGCCGCCAAGCTGCTGCTGCAGGCGCTCGCCAACTCGCAGGACAAGCCCTACGCGTTCCGGACGGCGAAGCTCGGGAAGACGCTGTATCAAGTGTATGCCGGTGTTTATGCAACCCAGGAAGAGGCGAATGCGGCCAAACAACGCATTGCCGCCAATTCAGCTGCTGCCGCATTGATGAAAGGATCGCCGTCCGTCGTGACGGGGCCGCTCCATTTGATCGCCGGCTCTTACCCCACGGAACAGACTGCGGCGGAGCAGGCCGAAGCATTGAAGCTCAAAGGGCTGGATGCTTGGGTCGTCGTGCTGGAAGCTGGCGAGCAGCCCGCCTATCAGGTCTGGATCGGCGAGGCTGCCGATGCCGGGCAGTTGAATGCGCTGCGGGCGCAAGCCGCTCAGCTCGCGCCGGGAATAACGCTTCTGCCGGTCGATGCGGCTACGTCGTATTTGTTGAAACGGGAAGACGTGACGGCATCGGCTGCTGGGGCTGCGGCGGTCAGCCATTATACGTTCAATCCGGGAACTCAAAAAGTATGGATCGCGTCCAAAGAAGGCGGGACTGCGATTGCCGAGAAAAGCGGACGCCAATACCGCGGCGGGTTTGAGCTAAGCCAGTCCAACGGAAGGCTCGCTGTGATCAATGAGCTCCCGCTCGAGGATTATCTGGTGTCCGTCGTCGGCGGCGAGATGAGTCCATCGTGGCCGGCGGAGGCGCTCAAGGCGCAGGCCGTGTCGGCCCGGACGTTTGCGCTTAGCCTCGGGATGAAATACGGGACTGCTCACGCATCGGACACGTCCGCCGATCAGGTGTATTACGGCATCGAGAAAGAGGCCCCGAGCATCGCCGCAGCCGTTACCGCTACGGCCGGCGAAGTGCTGACCGTAAACGGGTCGATCATCGCGCCGTTCTTCTTCGCCAATGCAGGAGGCATGACCGGCGATCCCGAAGAGGTGTGGGGTCAGCCGATTGCCTACCTTCGCCCTACGACAAGCCCGGACGAAGGCGCGCAAAAAGGCAAGCCGCAATGGTTTCAAGTCGCGCTGCCCAACGGAACGGTCGGCTATATCCGCGAAGATTTCGCGACCGATAGCGGCCAGCGGAACAAAGCCGGACTGCCGATCGTTACGGTTAAAGGTGCCGGGGTGAATATACGCAAACTTCCTTACGTCGACGACGTGAAGAACGGTTCAATCGGCACCGTTAATCAGGGCGAAAAGCTCGTATCTCTCGGCAAAGTCGCGGAGTCGAACGACTATGCCTGGATGCGCGGACCCTATACGGCGGATGCGCTGCTGAAGCAAATGAATACAGCGCTGACCAAGCCGGTGCAGGGGAAGCTGGAAACGCTCGAGGTCAGCAAGCGGGGGCCTTCGGGCCGCGCGGTCGAACTGAAGGCGAACGGCCAGCCGATCGCGATGCCCAAATCGGATCAGCTCCGCGGCGCCTTGTTCGATGCGCCGAGTACCCGGTTTGAAATCGAAGAGACGGGCAGGTATACTGTATGGGGAGCAGGCGGACTAACCCGAAGCCTGCCGGAAACCAAAGGAACGCTTTACGCGGTCGGGGCCGACGGAGCGACCAAGCCGGTCTCCTCGACGGCGATTGTCGTGGGCCAAGGAGGAAACGTGCGCGCCATCACGAAGGAGCCGCAGTTTCTGCTCACCGGCAACGGCTCCGGACACGGACTCGGCATGTCCCAATGGGGCGCGCGCGGGCTTGCGGAGCAAGGCCAGGACTATAAGCGAATCCTGCAGACGTATTACACCGGGATTACTATAACTAAGGAATGACGGAAATGGATGTACAAGCTTTTGATTTTGAATTGCCCGAATCGTTGATCGCTCAGACGCCGCTTACCGACCGCACTTCATCCCGGTTGCTTACGCTCGATAAATCGAGCGGGGCAATCGGGCATCATACGTTCAGCGAGCTGATCGATTATCTGCAAGCCGGCGACACGCTAGTGTTGAACGACACACGCGTGATTCCCGCCCGGCTTTTTGGCGTAAAAGCGGACACCGGCGCTCAAGTTGAGCTGCTTCTTCTGAAGGAGCTAGGCGAAGACCGCTGGGAAGCGCTGGCCCGGCCGGCGAAACGGCTGAAGCCGGGAGCCGTGATCGTGTTCGGCGGCGGTTCGCCGGAAGACCCGGCGTCGGAGCCTCTGCTGCAGGCAACCGTCGAGGAGGAAGGGGAGATGGGGGCGCGGATCGTCCGCTTTGCCTATCAGGGCATCTTCCGCGAAATACTGGAACGCCTCGGCTCCATGCCGCTCCCGCCTTATATTAAAGAACGGCTGGACGACCGGGAACGGTATCAGACGGTATACGCCCGTCACCCGGGCTCGGCCGCCGCGCCGACCGCCGGCCTGCACTTTACGCCGGAGTATTTGGCGGCGATCGCCGCCAAGGGCGTGCATATCGTGACGGTTACGCTGCATGTCGGCCTCGGCACGTTCCGCCCGGTGTCGGTGGACCGCGTGGAGGAGCATACGATGCACGAGGAATATTATTCCGTCCCCCCAGAAACGGCAGCCGCGCTCAATGCGGCTAAGGCGGAAGGCCGCCGCGTCGTAGCGGTGGGCACGACGTCGGCCCGGACGTTGGAGACGGTCGCCGGGCGCTTCGCCGGGAAACCGGTCGAGGCTTGCGACGGCTGGTCGGGTATTTTCATCTATCCCGGCTATACGTTCCAACTGGTGGACGCCATGGTTACGAATTTTCATCTGCCCAAGTCGACGCTTGTCATGCTCGTCAGCGCGCTGGCCGGCAGCGATTCGATCCGGCGCGCATACCGGGAGGCCGTCGAGAACAAATACCGGTTTTTCAGCTTTGGCGACGCGATGTTCATTTATTAGTTACGAAGAAAGGATAATCCATGACAGCAGTCCGTTACGAATTAATCAAAACTTGCAAGCAGTCCGGAGCGAGGCTCGGCAGGCTGCATACCCCTCACGGCGTTATCGAAACGCCGACGTTTATGCCGGTAGGCACGCAGGCTACGGTCAAGACGATGAGTCCGGAAGAACTTAAACAGATGGATGCTCACATTATTTTGAGCAACACGTATCATCTGTTCCTCCGCCCCGGTCACGACATCGTGCGGGAGGCAGGCGGTTTGCATAAGTTTATGAATTGGGACCGCCCGATTTTAACCGACAGCGGCGGCTTTCAGGTGTTCAGCCTGAGCGAGATGCGCAAAATTACCGAAGAAGGCGTTCATTTCCGCAATCATTTGAACGGCGACAAGCTGTTCATTTCTCCGGAAATCGCTATGGAAATTCAGAACGCCCTCGGCTCGGATATCATGATGGCGTTTGACGAATGCCCGCCTTATCCGGCCGACTACGATTATGTCGACAAATCGCTGGAACGGACGACCCGGTGGGCGGAGCGTTGTCTCCAATCGCACGCGCGTCCTCACGACCAAGCTCTGTTCGCTATCGTCCAAGGGGGAATGTATGCCGATCTGCGCCGGAAGAGCGCGTCGCAGTTGACTTCCATGGATTTCCCGGGGTATGCTATTGGAGGACTGAGCGTAGGGGAGTCGAAGGAGCTGATGTACGGTATGCTCGATTGCACCGTACCGCTTCTGCCCGCTCAAAAGGCCCGTTATTTGATGGGCGTCGGCTCGCCGGACGCGCTGCTGGAAGGTTCCATCCGCGGTGTGGACATGTTCGATTGCGTGCTTCCGACGCGGATCGCCCGCAACGGCACGGTCATGACGAGCGGTGGACGGCTGGTCGTCCGCAATGCCAAGCATGCCCGCGATTTCGGACCTCTTGATCCGAATTGCGGCTGCTACACCTGCACGAACTACAGCCGCGCCTACTTGCGCCATCTGCTCAAGGCGGACGAGACGTTTGGCATCCGGTTGACCACGTATCACAATCTGCATTTTTTGCTGGATTTGATGCGGAACGTAAGACAAGCGATTGCGGAAGACCGGCTTCTCGATTACCGCGACGAATTTTTCGACCGGTATGGGATGAAGGACAACGACCGCGGATTTTAAGAAAAAAGGGAGGCACCTGCTTATGTGGAATTTGGCCGACGCCGCTGGAACGACAGCGGGAACGGGAAGTTTGTTGACTACGATCGTCCCGTTTATTCTGATGTTCGCCGTACTGTATTTCTTGTTGATTCGCCCTCAGCAGAAACGGCAAAAAAACCGCAACAGTATGCTTAACCAGCTGAAAAAAGGGGACAAGGTCACGACAATCGGCGGTTTGCACGGAACGATTTTGGAAATTACGGACGATATCGTCGTTCTGCGCGTCAACGATGCGACCAAGCTGACGTTCGACCGCTCGGCGGTAAACGCGATCTCCACAACGGCACCGGCTGCGGCGGAGAAGTCTGCCGCCATCGAAAAGAAGGACTGACGATTTCAGGTGGAATATTGAAAAAAGCAGCGTTCTCCAAGCGAGAAGGCTGCTTTTTTGTGCGACAATTGTTGCGGAATCTTCGCCCTGCGCTTACCATTTGCCGTCCATATTTCGTTTCTTCACGTCGAGGCCGCGGGAGCCTGCGAAGATCGTCCGTCCTTCGCTGATGCGAAGCCCGATGCGTGCCGCCAGCAAGCCGAGCACGGTACCGCCGGCCATATCGGTCAGCCAGTGTACGCCCAGATAAAAAATCGAGAAGATGATGATGAGGGCGGCGATCGGGACAAAGCGTTTCCAGAACAAGCTTTTGGACCGCAAAGCGATCATCGCCATCGTAACCGATATGGACGTATGCAAGCTCGGGAAGCAATTATCCAGACCGGATAACGGCCTGTAATCGTTCTCGAACGTCGGGAACGCCTCCAGCATCAAAAATTTGACATTGGGGTTAAAAGCGTGAACTTCGGTCACCGGGAAAAACAAATAGAACGGGATCGCAATCATGTAATTGATCATCAGCGCATAGCAAACGGCGTAAAACAGCTTAAACTGACGCTGGTACGTGTACACGCCGATTGAGGTCAGCATGATGGCGGGGAAAACGACGACATAAAAAAACGTGAGAACGGAAGTAAGTGCCCCGTTCTCAAATACCTTTTGAAAAATAGAAACGAAATTTCCCTCTAGACCAAATACGGCGGGAGTAAAATCGCTATGGTGCTTCATTTTGCTTTCCAGGGTCAATTCGATTTTATTGAAAAACAGAATGATTACGATACCCAGCAAGTGGAATAAATATTTCCGGTTTGTGAACAGCTCATGTACGAACAAGCCCGCAGCGTGGAACGGGTATAAAGGATGTCTTTTCAACGAGAAGAACAGCAGCACATAGATCGTAATGACGATCAGAACGGTTGCATGGGTCATCGACTGTATAATAAACATGGTGTCCCCCTAAAATATGGTGGATGGCACGACGAGAACTAGGATATTATATCACACCCCGAGGGAAAGGTGAAAGAATCGGAATTACCAGTTATCCCTTCTTCGTATTGACGCCCACCATGCCGCCGACAGCCGCAGCGGGCAGCGATATAGCCAGCATGACGGCCGTGTCTTTGCCCAGTCCGGCGTCGAAGCTGAGAAAGCCGACCAGCACCACGATCGCCGTGTAGATCAGACCGAGCAGCGCACCGTGGTACCAGCCTTTGTTGTCCGACCGTCTGCCGCTGGAAAAGCCGCCGAACAACGAAGCGATCCCGTGAATGAGAAAGGTTGCCCCCGTCAGCGAATCCTCGGTCATATTCGTAGCCGAAACGATTAGGGAGACAAGCACGGCTCCGACGCTAAGCCAGATGAACGCGTTTACGATACCGGAAAGCAGCGGCGACGTTATGCGGAATCTTGGTAGTTTCGGAATGGAATTCATGGCGTACACGCACCTTTCGATTGCTTTTAGTACCCATTGTATGGGGAACTTGGCCGAATTAGTACAAGGCATGGCAATTATTGATTGCCCCGCCTTTGCATGAGGCTGGGCAATAGGGGTGAGAATACCAATGAAATCTGGACGTGCGAGGGGTCGTTGCTGGATGGAACTTTGGGCTATATTTTGGCGCACCGTTTTCATATACTTCGTCGTATTCTTCGTGATGCGGCTGATGGGCAAGCGGGAAATCGGCAAGCTGTCCATCTTCGACATCGTCATTTCCATCATGATCGCCGAAATCGCTGCGTTCGTCATCGACGATCCGCACATGCCGCTTATGGAAGGGGTCGTACCGATGGTTACGTTGGTTTTGATTCAAATCGGGCTTGCTTTCCTTACTTTGAAAAGCCGGACACTGCGGCTCTGGTTCGAAGGTCATCCAAGCCCGCTGATCGAGAACGGGCGGCTGAACGAAGCGGAGATGCGCAAGCAGCGGTATACGCTGGACGATTTGGCGATGCAGCTCCGCGAGCAAAAGGTGCCGAATATAGCCGATGTCGAATTTGCTTACCTCGAGACGTCAGGCAAGCTATCTGTCGTAGAAAAGGAGAAGCGCGAAGGAGTGGGGAAAACCGGTGCCGCCGCCGGGTATCCGCAAATCCGCTACGAAGGACTGCCTTTGTCGTTGATCCTGGATGGTAAAGTGCAGGATTCGAACTTGGAAAAGATCGGAAAAACCCGCTTTTGGCTAAAAAATCAGCTGCAAGCCCAAGGGGTGAACGACTTCAAGAAAGTGTTCTTTTGCTCTATCGATCACCGCGGCCGGCTGTATATGAACAAGAAAAGGTAACGGGCTTCACTTCTTTTTAAAGCCGGGGATGCGCGTCATGTCGCTGCGGTCGACCAGCTTGAGCGCAAAAATGCATGCCAGATAGACAAGGGAGCCGGAGAGGACCGCACCGATAAACCGGATAAGCGGCTCCTGGGTCCAAATCAAGTTCATCCCCGCGTAACAGACCGCTCCCATCAGCGCGGAGGCGAGAGCGGTTTTCATAAAATGGACGGCGCGCATGCGGAATTGCAGCAGCCTGGACATACTGTGCCAATGGAGCAGGGTGACGAGCGCCATATTGGCATTGATCGCCACGACCGCGCCGAGAATGCCCCATTGCGGCCGGGACGCCAGGCAGACGATCAGAACAAGCTTGACGACGGCGCCGACAAACGTATTCATCAGTGCGCTTCCGGGGCGGTCGAGCGCTTGGAGGGCGGCCTGCAAAGGGCCCTGGAAGTATAAAAATATCGCCACTGGAGCCATCATTTTGAGCATTTTGGCGATTTCGGCATTGCCGTACAAATAGAAGCAGAGAGGCTCGGCCAGCACGAACATGATGACGGCGAAAGGGGCCCCCGTCACCAGAGCGAGCCGGAGCGACTGGTGCAGCCGCTTGTGGATCGTCCGCATATCGTTGCGTGCCGCGGCCTCCGAGAGCGTCGGCACAAGCGAAACCGAAAGCGAATACGTAAGCGCTCCCGGTAGGAGCAGAACCGGAATAATCATTCCCTGGAGCACGCCGTATTGAGCAGTGGCCAGCGCGGTGGCGACGCCCGCGACCGCTAGACTCTGGGCGGTGAGTATAGACTCGAGCAAATACGAGGCGGAACCGACAAGCTTGCTCCCTGTAACGGGTATGGCGATGGCGAGCAGCTCGCGCGGGCGGAAGATGCCGGGCTTTCCGACCGGCTTGCGGTCCGAGGGCCCGCGTCCCGCCGCCGGGCGGCTTTGACGGACGCTGAACAGCAGCACGAGCATGCCGAACAGTTCGCCGACGACGACGCCGATCATGGCGCCCGCCGCGGCCCATTCCAGTCCGTAAGGAAGCAGCAAGGATGCGAATACGAGCATGGCGACGATGCGCACAAGCGTCTCGACGACCTGCGAGACGGCCGTTGGGGTCATATTTTGGCGCCCCTGAAAATAGCCGCGGTACACGGCCGATACGGCAACGATCGGCAAGATCGGGCACATGCTGAGAAACGTATGGATCACGCGGGAATCCGTCAGTAGACGCGACGTAATCCATGGGGCGGCCCAGATACAAAATACAGTGAAGAAGACGGCTAGCAGGCCGGTAATGGCTAACGATGCGCGCAAAATCGAACGGATTCGCTTCTCGTCTCCTTCCGAATCCGCTTCGGCGACAAGCTTGGCTACGGCAAGCGGGATACCGCCGGATATGATGGTGATAACGACGATCATGAACGGATAACCCAACTGATACAGCCCTACCCCCTCAGGGCCAATGACGCGCGGCAGCGCAATGCGCGGCACGAAGCCGAGTATCCGGTTGACAATGCCGGCCGCGAGCAGAATCATAGTCCCGTGGATGAACGATTGCTTCTTCAAGGCGGGTTCTTCCTTCCGTTAATGGGATGGACTGGCTTGTTTTATGGATATGCGGACGAGGAGGCGGCTCATGCAAGTTTTTTGGGACGAACCTGAGGCGCGCGGAAGGAATCGGCGGCTTCGCCGACGAAATAATAGAGCGTGACGAATGCGGGGAAAGGCAACCGCCGCGCGGGGAGGTTTCTCAATGGCTGAAGACGTTAGCGAACCGGTCGAACAGATCCGGCTGTCGGAGCGGGAGATGGATGCAACGATCAAGGAACTGTGCCGCAGCAAGGCCGACGAATTCCGGATGCTCGGCTACGAGCACGTCGCCGGAACGGACATTTGGAACTGCCTCAGCGAAAAGTACGAGAAGAACGGCGAGCCGCTGCTGCATCAGATGGTCAACGACATTTTGTCGCTCAAGGTAACGACGCTTATGAACTGGATGACCATGAGCATATACCGCAACAACGCCCGTTTCTAACCGGAACGCGGCTGTTTTTTTTGTCGTTGGACGGTCAAAGTGCCAAAGTTTGGAGGAGCCCTCCGTTTTCGGGAATAATTAGGATGGCGGCGAGCCATTCCGTCAAATTGACTCGATTTTCGGCGGTGGTTATAATAGGAATATTGAGTATGGAAGGGAGTCGCACACAATGAACATCAAACGATTGGCGGCGTTTCTGCTTATCGTGGTCATTACGCTAGGCGTCGTCGCTTGGTCGAGCCCCGGATTGCTTCCGAAAATCAGGCTTGGTCTTGATTTGAAGGGCGGCTTTGAGATTTTGTACGTGGCCGAGCCGGTAGAGGCCGGGAAAGAAGTAACCCGGGATTCGCTGATCCAGACGGCGCAAAGCCTGGAGAAGCGCGCGAACGCAAGCGGCGTGGCCGAGCCTGACGTGACCACCGAAGGGACGAACCGGATTCGGGTGAAGCTGGCCGGGGTGGAAAATCAGGAGCAGGTGCGCGAACTGCTGCGCAAGCCGGCGGAGCTGACCTTCCGCGGACCTGACGGCAAGAAGGAAATGATCGGCAGCGATTTCGTCGAGGGCGCGGCCAAAGTCGGCTTCGACCAAACGAATCGTCCGATGATCCAGATCGAAGTGAAGGACAAGGACAAATTCGCCGACGTTACGCGCAGGCTGCTGAACCAGCCGCTTGCCATCTATTTGGACGAAGAGCAGTTGTCCGCTCCTGTCGTGCAAAGCGTGCTGACCGACGGCAAGGCGACGATCAGCGGAAACTACACGTACGACGAGGCGACGCAACTAAAGGATATTATCAATTTGGGTGCGCTTCCTTTGAAATTGACGGAAAAGTACACCCAGTCCATCGGAGCTTCCCTTGGCCAGCAATCGCTGGAGCAGACGGTCAAGGCCGGCATCATCGGAGCGCTGCTCATTCTCGTGTTCATGATCGCCCTCTATCGGATACCGGGCATTGTAGCGGCGATTACGCTGATCATGTATACATGGATCGTGCTCATCGTCTTCTATCTGATGAATGCGACGCTCACCCTGCCGGGCATAGCCGCGCTTATACTCGGGATCGGGATGGCGGTCGATGCCAACATTATCAAGTTCGAGCGGGTAAAGGAAGAGATCCGTTCGGGCAAAAGCCTGCTTTCCTCGCTTAAATCCGGGTCGAAGCATTCGTTCCGGACGATTATGGACGCGAATATCACGAATATCATTTCCTGCGGCGTGCTCTATTTCATCGGCAACGGCGCGATTCGCGGCTTTGCCTTGACGATGATCGTCAGCATTATCATCAGTATTTTGACGAACGTGCTGTTCTCGAGATACTTGCTCCATATGCTGCTCAAGACAAACCTTTTCAAAAAGCCGACGTATTTCGGCGTGAAGGAGGCTGAGATACGTGACCTTTAAACGGCACTTTGACTTTGTCAAGCACCGCAATATCTTTTTTATCGCCTCCTCGGCCGTAACGCTGATCGGTATTATTATGGTGCTGGCGTTCAGCATGCACTATGGCGTCGATTTCAAATCGGGAACGTCGCTAGATCTCGCCCTCGGCAAATCGACGGATAAGGCTCAGGTGGAGAAGGTGTTCTCGGATACCGGCTTCTCGCCTGTCATCCTGACGATCGGCGGGGCCAACAACGACCGCGTGTCGGCCCGCTACGACGATGTGCTCACCGAGGAACAGATCAAGAAGGTGACCACCGAGTTTACCAACGTGTTCGGAAGCCAGGTTTCGCCCGAGGTCAATACGGTTTCGCCGGACATGGCCAATGAAATGAAAAACAAAGCGATGATCGCTGTCGGCATCGCCAGCATCGCGATCAGCCTGTACGTTACGATCCGTTTCGAATGGCGCTTCGCGGTAGCGGCGATCATTACGATTTTGTACGACGCCTTTTTCGTTATCGCGGTGTTCTCGATATTCCGTCTGGAGGTCGACCTGCCGTTCGTGGCCGCCGTGCTGACGACAATCGGCTATTCGATCAACGACAAGATCGTTATTCTCGACCGGATTCGCGAAAACCTCCGCTTTGCCAAGCTGAAAACGGACAAGGATCTGCACGATCTCGTTCACGACAGCATTTGGCAAACGATGGGACGTTCGATCAATACCGTCGTTACGGTACTGATCGCCGCCTTCTGCTTGTATTTGTTCGGCAGCGAATCGATCAAGCTGTTTGCCTTGGCTAAAATGATCGGTCTCGTCAGCGGCGTATACTCGTCGATCTGTCTCGCGACTCCGCTCTGGTATTTGCTGAAAAGATCGTCCCTGAAATCGGTCAAAGCCGGAGCGCCGGCCAAAGCGAACCCGTAAACCGGCAAGCAATCGGCCAAATCGGCTGTCACACCAAAGAGGGGGCTCCGCCAAAAGGGTTCGGAACCGGCTCCGAAAGGAGCCTGCCCTTTTGGGGGAACTAGTTAGGGGGGGCCACATGTCGGATCAGCGTTTCGTAAAAGCGCAATTTGCGGCCTGGCTGGGAATTATCGGAAACCTTGCGCTGGCCGTCATGAAGGGAATCGTCGGTTGGCTGTCGGGCAGCAAGGCGCTGCTTGCCGATGCGGCGAATTCGGCTTCCGACGTCGCCGGATCGGTAGCGGTATTGTTCGGACTGAAGGCGGCGAAGAAACCGCCGGACGAGGACCACCCATACGGACATGGCAAAGCGGATTCCGTTTCCGCGATTGTCGTGTCCGTGCTGCTGCTACTCGTCGGACTGGAGATTGGCTGGAACTCCGTCAAGTCGCTGTTCAACGGAGTGAGCGAGGCGCCGGAAAAATACGCGCTTATCGCCATCGGCATCTCGATCGTGGTGAAAGAGTTTTTGTTTCAATACAACTTCCGGCTCGGCAAGAAGCTGTCCAGCCATGCGCTGATCGCCAGCGCCTGGGACCACCGGACGGACGTTATGTCGTCAGTCGCCGTGCTGATCGGGGTAGGCGGCGCGGTACTCGGCCAATATATGGATCAGCCGATGCTGTATTACATGGACCCGATCGCCGGGGTATTCGTCGCCGTACTCGTGCTGCGCACGGGCTACAAGCTGGTGCGGGAATCGGTCCATACTACGATAGACCATGTGCTTCATAAGGAAGAAACGGAAGAATTGCTCGAAACGGCGCAGCGCGTCAAAGGCGTTATCGCCGTCAATGAACTGCGCGCCCGAGAGCACGGCCATTATGTCATCGTCGATATTAAAATCAGCGTCAACCCCAAAATTACAATTGTCGAAGGCCATGATATAGGCAAGGCGGTCAAGCACCAACTGCTCAGCAATTTCAGTCAT
This sequence comes from Paenibacillus hodogayensis, assembly GCF_039536325.1. NCBI lineage: Bacteria > Bacillati > Bacillota > Bacilli > Caryophanales > Paenibacillaceae > Paenibacillus > Paenibacillus hodogayensis. The sequence goes on along the minus strand of NZ_BAAAYO010000010.1, from coordinate 481,669 downwards.
GTGTCCGACGTATTCATTCATGTCAATCCTTATGATCCCGGGTATCCGTACAAAGACGTCGATTCGGATCATCCCGATTTCCCGACATTGCTTCATTGATATCAACCCCTATGCAAAGGGATCGTAAAGGGACAGAAGGAGGCGCGACGTGCTTCTACCGAAAGCAAAATGGAATATCGGCGCTGCGGACGGCGCGGCTGCGGACGTGCTGGGCAAGGCACTGAAGCTTCATCCCATCGTGGCGAAGCTGCTTGCGGCGAGGGGACTGACCGACATCGCGGAAGCGGAGCGTTTCCTCAAAGGAGAAAAGGATCATTTTCATGATCCTTTTCTGCTGCACGGCATGGATTTGGCGGTAGCCCGCATTCGCGAAGCGCTGGATCGCGGCGAGAAAATCCGCGTATACGGCGATTACGATGCCGACGGCGTGAGCAGCACCGCTTTAATGACCCACCTGCTGCGCCGGCTGGGCGCCGATTTCGATACGTACATACCGCATCGCGCTAACGAAGGCTACGGTCTGAACCTGCGGGCGATCGAACGGGCCAAGGAGAGCGGCGTTTCTCTGCTCATCACGGTGGATACGGGCATCAGCGCGCGCGAGCAGGTCGCTTATGCGGCAGAGCTCGGCATCGACGTTGTCGTTACCGATCACCACGAGCCTCCGGAGCTGCTGCCCGAGGCGGCGGCGGTGCTGAATCCGAAGAAGCCCGGATGCCCGTATCCGTTTAAGCAGCTAGCCGGCGTAGGCGTTGCATTCAAGCTTGCGCATGCGCTGCTCGGCGAGCCTCCGCTCGACCTGTTGGAGATCGCCGCTATCGGCACCGTAGCCGATTTGATGCCATTGCTCGGGGAAAATCGTTCGATCGTCAAGCTTGGCCTGGCCCGGATGCAGAAAAGCGGTTTTGTCGGCGTACAGGCACTGCTGGACGCAGCGGGGATCACCGATAAAGAGGTAACCGCTACGCATTTGGGATTTTCCTTGGCTCCGCGCATTAATGCCAGCGGTCGTCTGGATCATGCCGGCGATGCGGTCACGCTGTTGACTACGAACGACCGCGAAGAGGCGGAGCAGATCGCCGCTTCGTTGGACGAGCTGAATAAGGAGCGGCAGCGGCTGGTCGAAGACATGACCAAGGAGGCGTTGTCGCTCATCGGAGACGACAAGCCGGACAAAGTGATCGTCGTTGCCCGGGAAGGCTGGAACGTCGGCGTCATCGGCATTGTGGCTGCCAAACTATTGGAGCGCTACTATCGCCCCGCCATCGTCCTCGCCATCGATCCGGATACGGGACTGGCCAAAGGCTCGGCCCGCTCGATTCCCGGGTATGATATGTACCGGGCATTGACGTGCTGCGCCGGCTTGCTGGACCATTACGGCGGGCATCAGGCGGCTGCGGGGATGACCGTTCACCGGGACAAGCTGCCCGATTTTCGCGAAAGCTTGAACCGGCTTGCCGACGAATGGTTAGACGACGAGCAGCTCGTTCCGGTTTTGCAGGCGGATGCCTTGTTCACTCTGGAGGATGTGACGGTGGATTGCATCCGCCAAATCGAGGCGCTTGCGCCGTTCGGGATGGGCAATCCCGCCCCGAAATTCGTGCTGAACGGGCTGCAGGTGACCGAGAAGCGGACGCTCGGCAAAGACCGCCAGCATATGAAGCTGCTCGTAGGCCGTCCGGAGGAACCGGCCGCGGCTGGGGTAGAAGCGCTCGGCTTCGGCCGGGGCGCTCAGCTGGAGCATATATCCGCCACGGCTAGGATCGATATACTCGGCGAGCTGGGAATCAACGAATGGAACGGCGTGCGGCGTCCGCAAATCGTCATCCAGGATTTGCGCGTTCCGCATGTGCAGGTGTTTGACTGGAGGGGCGAGCGGAAGGCGGTAGACAAGCTGTCCGAAGTAACCGCCGCGCTTCGCCAGGAGAGGGATCGAACGGCAATCGTCGTCGAGGCCGGCACGCCTACCCGTTTTATCGATCCGGACCGTGTGCCGTGCGGCTTATGGGCGCTTGATGCGCAGCAGGGCGTCGTTCCTTTAAACGCGGAGGCCAGAAAGGGCCGCTTTGCCGAGGCAGAGGACGTGCTGCTCGCTTCGCTGCCCGACAGCATGGAGAGCATGGAACGGATGCTCGGACAGTGCCGGGCCGTGCGCATTTATGCCGCATTTGCCGATTGGGACCGCGATTATGCGACCGTGCCTTCGCGCGATTCGTTCAAAGCCGTATACCAGACGGTGCTGCACAAAAAATCGTGGGACCTTGCCAGCGTCGCCTTTCTGGAGCCGGTCCGCCGCAAGCTGGGGCTGTCCGAAGGGATGATCCGCTTTATGCTGACCGTATTTGAGGAGCTGGACTTTATCGAATGCCGCGGACAAACGATGCAGACGGCGGAGGCCCCCCGCAAAAGGGACATGAGCGAATCGCCCGCTTATCGGAGCAGACAGGCGCGCGGCGATGTGGAGCAGATGCTCGTATATACGAACGGTCAGCAATTGACCGAATGGATTGTCAGCAGGCTGCAGGCGCAGCCGATTCGGATCATGGAGGGAATAGGATGAATTTCAAGGAGCATATCCGGGTTATACCGGATTTTCCGCAGCCGGGCATCCGCTTTAAGGATATTACGACTTTGCTGAATAACGGGCCCGTGTACAAGGAAGTCATCAACCGCTTTGCGGATCATTACCGGGGAAAAGGCATCGATCTGATAGCCGGACCGGAAGCCCGCGGCTTCGTAATCGGAGCTCCTCTCGCCTACGCGCTCGGCATCGGCTTCGTGCCGATCCGCAAAAGCGGCAAGCTGCCGGGAGAGACGGTCGAAGCCGGCTACGATCTGGAATACGGCAAAGACAAGCTGGCCGTTCACAAGGATGCGATCGGGGCCGGTCAGCGCGTTCTGATCGCAGACGATCTGCTGGCTACCGGGGGGACGATTTCGACAACGATCAATCTCGTTAACCAGCTTCAAGGCGAGGTTGTCGGAGCGGCTTTCCTGATCGAGCTGACTTATTTGAACGGCCGGGATAAGCTTAACGGCATCGACGTCATGTCATTGATCCAATATTAAGCGGCTTGACGCATAACGCTGCAGCTTGCCGGCTTAGCTCCGGTTCGCCGGCCTTCGGCGCGGATTCGACCTATTTCGGTCGGTTCCGCGCTTCTTTTATAGGTCTTGAGCAATATTTTCCGGGAAATAAATTGCTGGTCAAGGTAAACAAACCGCTCCGTCCGACGCTGAAGTTGAACCGTTTCAGTTGACGAAGCCCCCTAAGGAAAGGCATAATGGAGAGAAAATGAAATGTGGCAGGAGTAGGTATAGAACGATGGGCATTGAGCTGTTACTGGAACGCGCGGCGGCATACTTGAAACCTAATGACCTCATTCGAATCCGCGAGGCGTATGATTTCGCCGATCAGGCCCATCACGGGCAGGTGCGAAAATCCGGGGAACCTTATATTTTGCATCCGCTGGCTGTTGCCGAAATTTTGGTGAATATGCAGATGGATGTCACCTCGATCATTGCCGCCCTGCTGCATGATGTCGTCGAGGACACGACGGTATCGCTCGATACGGTGGACAAGCAGTTCGGCAAAACATGCGCGATGCTTGTCGACGGCCTGACGAAGCTGGAGAAGATCAAGTTCAAATCGAAGGAAGAGCAGCAGAACGAGAACTACCGCAAAATGTTCGTGGCGATGGCCCAGGACATCCGCGTTATTCTCATCAAGCTGGCCGACCGTCTGCACAACATGCGCACGCTCAAGTTTCAGTCGGAGGAGGCGCAGCGGCGGATCGCGGACGAGACGCTGGAGATTTTTTGCCCGATCGCTCACCGGCTCGGTATTTCCGCCATCAAGTGGGAGATGGAGGACATCGCCCTCCGTTATTTGAACCCGCAGCAATATTACCGAATCGTCAACCTGATGCAGAAAAAGAGAGCCGAGCGGGAGAAATATATCGAAGAAATTATCGACAGCATCCGCGACAAGCTCGGCGAGATGGGCATCGAAGGCGACATCTCCGGCCGTCCCAAACATATTTACAGCATCTATAAAAAGATGACGTCGAGGAACAAGCAGTTCAACGAAATATACGATCTGCTGGCCATTCGCGTCATAGTGGAGAATATTAAAGACTGCTATGCCACGCTGGGCATCATTCATACGCTGTGGAAGCCGATGCCGGGACGGTTCAAGGACTATATCGCCATGCCGAAGCCGAATATGTACCAGTCGCTGCATACGACGGTTGTCGGACCGAGCGGGGAGCCGCTCGAGGTGCAGATCCGCACATGGGACATGCACAAAACGTCGGAATTCGGGATTGCGGCGCATTGGGCGTATAAGGAAGGCTCGATCGTGCCGTCCGGCGGCTTCGGCGACAAGATGAATTTCTTTCGCGAAATATTGGAGCTGCAGCAGGAGACGCACGATGCGGCGGAGTTTATGGAGTCGCTCAAGATGGACTTTTTCTCCGACCTCGTATTTGTATTTACTCCCAAGGGAGAGGTTATCGAGCTGCCGGCCGGCTCGGTGCCGCTCGATTTCGCTTTCCGCATCCATACGGAGATTGGCAACCGTACGGTGGGGGCCAAGGTGAACGGGCGGATCGTACCGCTTGATTACAAGCTCAACACGGGCGATATCGTGGAAATATTGACGTCCAAGCATTCCTACGGACCGAGTCAGGATTGGGTCAAAATCGCCCAGTCCTCGCATGCGCGGAGTAAAATCAAGCAATGGTTCAAAAAGGAGAAGCGCGAGGAGAACGTTCAGAAGGGCAAGGACGCGATCGACCGCGAGCTGAAACGTCTTGGGCTGGAACGCAATTTGGTCGTCACTGACGACAACCTGCAGGAAGTCGCCAAGAAGTTTAATTTCAACGATGTCGAGGACATGATGTCCGCGATCGGTTTCGGCGGCATTACGGCGGCGCAGGTTTGTACGCGGCTGACGGACAAGATCCGCAAGGAGAACGAGGAAGCGCAGGCGAAGTCGCTCGAGCTGACGAGCGAATTGAAGGAAGTCAAGACGTTGACGGAGAAAAAGAGCCGTCCGACTCATGGCGTCCGCGTCAAGGACGTGGACAATATGCTCATCCGCTTCGCGCGCTGCTGCAATCCGGTGCCGGGCGATCCGATCATCGGCTACATTACGCGCGGGCGGGGCGTGTCGATTCACCGGGAGGACTGTACGAATATTCCGAGCGGAGACGAGGACGATCAAAACCGGATGATCGACGTCGAGTGGGAATCGAGCGTCGAGGCCAATTACCATGTGGAGATCGAGATTACCGGCCATGACCGGTACGCGCTGTTGAACGAGGTGCTGCAGGCGGTGTCGGAGAGCAAGACGATCATCTCCGCCGTCTCGGGGCGAACGGACAAAAACAAAATGTCCATTATCCACATGACCATTCTGATCAAAAACATCGATCACCTGCAGTCGGTCGTGGAGAAGATCAAACGCGTCAAGGACATCTATTCGGTACAGCGCATTATGCAGTCCTGACGCAGACGCAGACGAAAAGCAAGGAGCGGGGCGCAAGTGAGAGTTGTGGTGCAAAGAAGCAAGGACGCGTGCGTGAAGGTCGGCGGGGAAACGGTCGGACGGATCGAGCGCGGCCTTGTCGTGCTCGTCGGCGTCACTCATGAGGATACCGAGCAAGACGCCCGGTATTTGGCCGAGAAACTGGCCGGGCTGAGAATTTTCGAAGACGGCGAAGGGAAGATGAATTTGTCCGTAGCCGATATCGGAGGGGCCATCTTATCGGTATCCCAGTTTACGCTGTATGGCGATACGCGCAAAGGAAAACGTCCGAACTTTATGGCTGCCGCCCGCCCGGATCACGCCAAGCCGTTGTACGAGACGTTTAACGGCCTGCTGCGGGAACAGGGGCTGCAGGTGGAGACCGGCGTGTTCGGCGCGATGATGGATGTGCAATTGACGAACTGGGGACCCGTTACGCTCCTTTTGGAGAGCCGTTGACGGGTCTTTTTTTCACTGTTATAATGACAATGATTATCATTATGAGCGGAAGAAAAAGGATGTGGACCCAGATTGGACGGTTTGCGCATGTTCAACGTCGGCTTGCAGGATAAGGAACGGATCGTATATGCGGTCGAAGCTTCCCGCCTTATGGAGCGGAAGGCGATGGATGAGCTGCTGCAGGCGTATACGCCGCTGATGAAGGCGCTCGTTCCCGTAGCCGCGGGCACTTACTTTTGCACCCAACTGGCGGGCTTCTGTCTCGCTCTCCAGTACAGTCTATCGTGTCTAGGGAAGTCGTTCGACAGCTCCCTGGACAACATAACAGTGCAGTTGTACGCCCAGGACGACAAATACGGCGTCGCATTCAAGCTAACCCGGTCGGGCGGGACGTTCGCCCCGGCTGACCCGGCCGTTCGCGAGACGTGGCTGTACGAAAAGCTGGCAAGTCTGTACGGGGAAACGATCCGGCCCCTTTACGAGTCGGTCGCCGCTTCGGTGAATGTCGATGCCGGCCAAATGTGGGGCGTGCTGCCGACCCGTTTCAATTACTCCACGGAGCAATGGCTGCTGGCGGCGCAAAGCGAGCGGGAGAAGGAGAATATCTCCGGCGACTATGCGCTGTTGAGAAGTATGCCGGCCGACGTATTCGGCAGGAACAAAAGTCCATTCGACGTAAAAATCCGCTGGATCGAGGATTTGAAAGACCCCTGCAAGCAGATGCGGATGAAAAACGTATGCTGCCAATACTACCAGACCGAAGGCGGCTATTATTGCTTCACTTGTCCGCGCCTGAAAGAGTCGGAGCGCGAGGAGCGCCGCAAGCAGGCCCGGCTGGCGGCTGCGGCTGCGACCTAGTGCAATGTCAGCCCTTAATCGGCACAAGCTAAGCAA
>NZ_BAAAYO010000010.1:411331-474751 GCF_039536325.1 Paenibacillus hodogayensis | reverse complement strand
ACGCTTCGAAGCGTCCGGCGTTTGGGCTTTTTGCCTTACGCCGAACCGGCTTATGTTTTACCGTTCCTTTGGAGAAACTGGTAATACAGTACTTTTCCAAGGAGACCTCTCTATGCGCCGTTCCAAGAAAGAAATGATCCTGCTCGAGCCCGCCAACCGGATGCTGCATAACGACGTTCACGAATCGGCCGGGATGCAGACCGGTTCGTTCGCCGTTGAAGCGTCGCGGGAGTGGGCTTTCGGACAGGCTACGGTCAAGCATGCGACACGAAAGCCTTTGCGACCTTAGCCATGCGGGGACCGGGACCGTTTCCAGGTCATTCTATTTTCGGAGCCACGCTCGCGGTTCATTTTGTTTGCCGATCGACGCCTTCGTCCCCGTAGCATAATGGTGGACGCTGGCGTCTTTGTGCATGGTTGGGCACATGGACGGAAATTCGTCGCTAGTGCATCCTTGCCGGGAAAGCCCGTAAAGCTCCACCTTCGGCAGACTTCCATAAGCGGCCGTCTGGTGCCGACGGCAGGCGATTGTGGTAAGCTTGAAGCGTAAGATGCGGGAACGATGATCTTCCGCAAGCGAGAGGGGCGTAGGGCTATGAAGACGGCGGGGACGGTGCGGAGCCGATGACGATGAAGCGGAGCAAATCGCTGTCGCGGCTGCGCCATTTGCTGGCAAACGTGCAGGTTCACCTGTCGTTGGCCAATTATACGAAAGTAAATATGAAATGGCGGCAAATGAATTTTATTCCGGATTTCAACCGGTTTTATTATATCCGCGAAGGGTCGGGATGCTTGGTCATCGACGGCGTCACTTACTATCCCAAACCAGGGCAGCTATTCGTCATGCCTTCCGGCGTCAAGCAGTCTTACTACGCGCTTGATGAGAACGCTTTCGGAAAGTACTGGTGTCACTTTACGGCCAAAATCGGCGACACGGATCTTTTCCGCATTGCCGGCACTCCCGCCTTTATCGACGTGACCGACGAGGAGAAACTGAGCGGCTTGTTTACGCGGCTGATCGGTCATTACGAGAGCCGCGACTTCTCGGCGGTGCTGATGCAGAAGGCGACATTGCTGGAAATCGTCAGCTTGTTTTTGGAAAGCGCGATGCCGGACCGCCAGCCGTTCCGCGCTGCAGACGAAGACGAAGACCGCGCCATGCATAACGTCAACCTGCTGCTGAAGTATATCGAAGCCCATCTGCATGAGAACATAACGGTGCAGCAGCTGGCCGATCTTGTCCATTTTCACCCCAACTACTTGATCCGCCAGTTTCGCGAGCGTATCGGCATGTCGCCGATCCAATACGTCCACCGGCTGAAAATAGAAACGGCCCAGTCGCTGTTGACCGCTACCGGACAGCCCGTATCGGACATAGCCCGCTCGATCGGCATGGAGCTGTACTATTTCTCCCGCCTATTCAAGAAGCACACCGGCTTTGCGCCGACGGAATACCGGCAGCTGATGAGCTGAACGGCACGGTAAGCTCAAAAGCGCGGCAGCAGAGCAAGGACTAGGACTTGGCTTTAAAAGTACGACGGGGATGATGGCCCTCGCCAATTCGCGATAAACAGGTTCGTTTTGTGCAAATGAAGGTGAGCTTCCTCCATTTTCAATGCGCTCTTCTTCCGGCATAGTAAAGGTGTAAAAACCAATGCAGTGTGGAGGGGCGTTCCTATGGGCAACGATATTCGCTTATTGACAGACGAGCAAATGAGACAATTTATTACGCAGGGATACTTGCTGCTGAAAACCGATTTTCCGGCATCGTTTCACGAGGAGCTGCTTGGCAGACTCAGCGAAGTGTACGGAACGGAAGGGAACCCGGGCAATAATTTGCTGCCGCGCATTCCGGAGCTGCAGAAGGTGTTCGATCATCCAGTCGTCGCCGGAGGGCTGACGAGCGTGCTCGGCGAAGGCTACATGATGCATGCGCACCGGCACGGTCACTACAACAGCTCGCCGCAGCCGGGCAATTGGCACAAGGACAGCTATTGGGGTTACAAACGGATGCGCAATCACCGGCCGTGGTGGGCGATGATCATGTACTTTCCGCAGGATACGCCGCTCGAGCTGGGACCGACCGGCGTTATGCCGGGAACCCAAAACTACGAAACCCGCACATTCGCTGCGGAGGAAAGCGCCGGGGAAGCGACAGCGGCGGGGGGAGCGGGAACGTTTGCGCTGATCCATTACGATATATGGCATCGCTCGACAGCCAATGTGGCCGGCAGGGAACGGTTCATGCTCAAGTTCGAATTTATGCGCACGCAAGCGCCGACCGCCCCGTCCTGGGACAACCGCGAGCCGTCGTGGCGGACCCCGGACGGCATTGGCGAGACGGTCTATCCGCATGAAGCGATGTGGAAGGATACCTGGAACTGGCTCTGCGGCCGAACGGGCGGCAGCGAAAAGGATTGGGCGCCCGATGTGGGGGCCGCGGATACGGATACGGCTCGGCTGCTCGGGGAGCTTGGCGCCGACGAAGCCGGGCTCCGCGTGAAGGCAAGCGACAGACTGGCCGTCTCCGGGACTTCGCCGGATGTGCTCCATGCGCTGGAGCGGGCGCTCGACGACGGTTTTGAGCCGGTAGCGCTCAATGCCGCCTACGGTTTGGCCCGCTCCGGCGAAGCCGGTCTGGAGGCGCTGCTGCGCGCGCTGGAGCATGAGAACGTCCGGGTCTCGCGGCTGGCGGCACACGGCCTGGCCGCTTCGGGCGATGCAGCGCTCCGCGGGCTGCTTGCCGCGCTGGACAGCCGCCGCGAGGAGACGGTGTTCCACGCCGTGTTCGCCTTGGGCGAACAGAAGGGCTCCGCTTCGTCCGCCGTGGTCGTGCAGGCGCTCGCCGGTCTGCTCGGCAATCCGTCCGAACGGCTGCGCTGCGCGGCCGTGGACGCGCTCGGCTCGATCGGCGCCTGGCGCGAGGAAGCGCGGCCCCGCGCCGGCGTCGAAGCGCTGTCCGCGGCTTTGAGCGATAGCGACGCCCAGGTCCGCTTTACGGCCGGTCTGGCGCTTAGCAAATGGGGCGCCGCGGCCGAAGAGGCGGTGCCGGGTCTCGTCGCGGCGCTCGAGGACGACAACCGATACGTCCGCGCTCACGCGGCTGAGGCGCTGTTCTACATTGGCACGGCGAAGGCCAAGGACGCCCTGCTTGCGTTCCTCCGCCCGGCCCGCTGGTGCCCGACGACAACGCCGGCCAGCACATTTTACCCGTAAGCCGGAACGTCTAGGATCGTTGGAGAATTCTCGCAAGCCTGCGATTGCGACAGTGCGTCGATCATCGTAGACTCCCCATAAGTCGGAGCCGCCATCAAACGTTGAAGACGCTGCTGCCACGACTCGCTTCGGCGTCAGCAGTCTCGATTCCCGCCAGTACCGTCACCGGTCCGTCCTACTCCCCCCATCCTGTCGCAGCAGCGGTAGCATGGCGGGAGCGGGGCGGTCCTTTTTTCTTTCCGCCGGTCGGATTCCGTCGGAAACGCTCGTTTTTTGCCCGAATGTTCCGATTATGATACACTTTGAATGTCATTTTACAATATGAGATAGGATGGGATTCATGGCTCGCCACGTAGACCGCAGGACCGCACGCAAAAATGTTGTCGTTTTGCTGACGCTGATCGGAGTAGCAATCGCGATCGCGGCCGCTACCGCCATCGGGCTGTTGTGGGATCGGAAGGATGGAGGCGCATCGACCGCCCCGGGACAATTGGAACCGGTGCAGTCCGTTGCCGCGGCCAAAAACGCTTACGACGTCATCGTCGTCGGCACCGATCCGGAAGGAGTAGCCGCCGCTGTATCGGCTGCCCGCAACGGCTTGAAGACGCTGCTCGTGGACGGACACGAACGGGCTATCCTGGGCGGATTGATGACGCTCGGCTGGCTCAATAGTGTGGACCACAATTACGACAGAGAGAAAAACAGCATTATACCCGGTAAAACGCACATATTGAATCAAGGACTTTTTATGGAATGGTACAAGCAGGTGGAGGGGGATTCCTTCGATGTAGTGACGGCAGCCAATGCGTTCCGCAAAATGGTCGCGAACGAGAAAAATATCGACCTGCTGCTTAAGACGAAAGCGATCGAACCGAAGCTCGCCGCAGGGGCAAATGGCTTGCAGACGATCGTCGGTGTGACCGTAACGAACGCCGACGGCACGAAGCAGGAAATAGCCGCCAAGGCGGTTATCGACGCTACTCAGGATGCCGATATTGCCGCCGCCGCAGGTGTACCGTTTACGATCGGACGCGCGGATCTCGGCGACGAGAAGTCGCGTATGGCGGTTACACTCGTATTCCGTCTGAAAAACGTCACCCCGGAAGTATGGAAGCAAGTGCAGAAGCGGCTGAAAGAAGACGGAGACCCGAACACCGACGCCAACGAACTCAGCGCATGGGGCTACGGGGAAATGCAGAAATACCCGCCGAACAACAAGGAGCGGGTCAAGATGCGCGGGCTGAATATCGGACGCCAGAACGACAATACGATTCTGATCAACGCGCTGCAAATATTCGGCATCGACGGACTCGATCCGAAATCGCGCGAGGAAGCGTTCGAAATCGGCAAAAAAGAACTGCCTTACGTCATGGATCATATGAAAAAGCTGTATTCGGAATTTGAAGGACTGGAGCTGGACGCCACGGCGCCCGAGCTGTATATCCGGGAGACGCGCCATATGGAGGGCGAATACCGGATGACGATGCTCGACGTGCTGGAAAACCGCGACCAATGGGACCGTATCGCTTTCGGCTCATACCCGGTCGACATTCAGCGCACATCGCCCACTGACAATGGAGCGGTCATGAGCCATCCGGTCAAATACGCGGTGCCGTTCCGCTCGATCGTGCCGCAAAAGATCGACAACCTGCTCGTCGTCGGCCGCTCAGCCAGCTTCGATACGCTTCCGCACGGCAGCGCCCGGGTCATTCCGGTCGGCATGGCGACGGCGGAAGCGGCCGGGGCCGCCGCCAAGCTGGCGATGGACAAAGGCGTCACCTTCCGCCAGCTGTCGGCGTCGAAGGAGCAGATCGGCCAGCTGCAAAGCATGCTGAACAAGCAGGGCATGGAACTGGCCGCTTACGAGGCGAAGCCGGAGGAGTTCATGCAGCAGAAGGCGTACCCCGGACTGCAGACGGTCGTTAGCATGGGGCTTGTCATCGGCGGCTACGACAACAGCGGCTTCGATACGAAGCCGGATTCGAACCCGCAGCGGATGCTGAATCTGATGCAGGGCGTGAAGCGCGTCAATAAGCTCTCAGGCGATCCGAGCGGCGTCGTAGCGGGAATAACCGAGCCGGCCAAGCAGCCGCTTACGCTCGATCAGGCGGCGTGGACGATTGCCAAGACGACAGGCTCCGGCGTTCCGGCTGCGGAAGCCGTACAGGAGCTGATCGGCAAAGGCTTGCTGAAGCAGGCGACCGTCGATGGGATCGCCGACAAGCAGAAGCTGAACAACGGCGATTCGTATATGATGATCCGCGATTTGGTCGAAGGATTGAAGAAGAAGTAAAATTCGTCGCGCATGCGACGATTCCGACAATTAGCAGCTGTAAGGCAGAGAGCGCCTCCGACGGGGGCGCTTTATTTCTTTCCTAATAGTTATGTCGCACAAAAAATGGATGGAATCACAAATAAAGACGGACGGTCGTAAGAGAAAAATAGTCCGATCGCAAATAATGAAGATAGGTGCTTGCGATGGCTTCTGCTATTTTAAATACGAAAGGAGGATGGACGCGAAAAAAGTGACAGGACTTCAATGAGCAGGCTAACCGACACGATAAGCTGCTTATATTCGATAATATGGGAGGATGTTATTTTGTATTCAAGACCTATTGTCCAATTGCTTGTGTGGATGCTTATTATTGGGCTGCTGCTGCCTTCTTTTCCGAATGAAGTGAAAGCGGATACATTCGGAGGGATCGTCCCGGCAACGGCAAGCATCCCTTCCGATACCGGGAATAACACAGTTCCCCATACGGTTTATCGTCAAGAACCGCTGCAAGAGTCCGGCGTTTCTCCCCTCTCCGCTTTTGCGTTGAACGGCACGGAGCCGGGGTTGATCGATAATCTGGACCATTTTCAATATTTGTTCGCCCGCAGCTCCAACATCGTGATCGACACGTCGAACCCGCAAAACTTCGGAGGCGATACCAGACGATTAACTCGCAACAGCACGGCGACAGGGTCTTTTACGTACAAGACCGACTACGATCTGGCTTCGTTTACGGTATCCGCCTATTTTTGGATAGGCACGGAGGTGAAAGATTTACAGTTTCTCGCTTCCTCGGACGGCGTCACTTATCATCCCGTTACGGCCCAAGCGTATACGTCCGGCCCTGTGGTGTCCAGCTGGCAAATGTACGTGTACGAAGCTTTTGCGCTGCCGCAGGGAACCCGTTATTTGAAAATCCAGCTAGAGGGGGCGGACAAAAGCTGGACGCCGCAAGTTTCCCAGACGATTCTGAACTTGAACACGGCATCGGTTGCGGCAAGCATCCCATCCGGTACGGCAGTTGACGGCCAAACGGCTCTGCATCTGTCCTCGAATACCGTGGGGGCGCAAATTTATTACAAACAGAATACGGACACGGCCTACCGGCTATACGTCGGAGCGATCCCGATTACGACCCAGACCGTCATCGATACGTATGCGCAAAAAGAAGGACGCGCTCCGAGCTTTGTCAAAACGCTGCGCTATCACTCCAAGGCAGATTGGCAAATCGACCGGTACGGCCAAGTCATTCACGCGTATTTTCCTACGAAAGTGACCGACGATACGCAGCTTCAGCAGGACGCGCTCGACGACCCGGCTTATTACAATAGCCTCGCCATTCCGTCCAACCGGGATGCGTACGGGGGCCTGCAGGGCAGCGCACAGCAGTACGGTCTATCGGGGAAGGGTTATTTCAGCATTCAGCAGGTCGGTGGCCGGCCGGTGATGGTCACTCCGTCGGGGAATGTGTTTTTCAGCTTGGGGGTTAATGCCATTTCCACAAACGAAACCTATACCAAAACAGACGGCAGGGAAAAAATATTCGAATGGATTCCTGGCAAAACAGGTCCGTTTGCCACGGCTTTCCGGCCGGGCAGCACCGACTTCTCTTCCTATATCGCCAATCGCATCCGCAAGTTCGACACCCCTTATAACGAAGAAGCCTTTGTCAAGGAAGGGATGAAGCGGATCAAGGGCTGGGGATTCAATACGGTCGGCGCCTGGTCGGGCAACTATGCGACGGGCGAGGCGGAGCCGCACGTGAAAATGCTTCCGACCTCCAATATGCCTTGGGCCCAAGTGGACGGCTTGCATTACTTCGATATTTTCGCGGACAATGCCGCGCAAAACATTGACGAAGCGTTCGCCCGTTACTTGCCGACTTACCGGGACGACCCGGCTCTGATCGGTTACTTTATGGACAATGAAATTCATTTCCATAAAATCGGCACGGTTATTCCGAAGGCCAAAGCCAGCAAGGTCGCTTCCAAACGCCGGTTCGTGGATCTGCTCAAGGAGCGGTACAACGATAATATCGGCGCGTTCAACAGCAGCTGGGGCACATCGTACGGGGGGTTCGGCGAATTGTACGAAACGGCGCTTACGGTCGTTACTCCGCAGGCGCAGGACGACTTGTACGCGTTCATCCGAATTTACGCGGAGAAGCTGTACGGCACCATTGCGGATGCCTTCCGCCGATACGATCCGAACCATCTGTTCCTGGGGGACCGCTGGCTGAATCAGGCCGCCCAAAATACCCGGCTGCGCGATCTGTTATCGGAAGTGGCCGGCGAATATTTTGATGTCATCAGCTACAATTATTACGCCAAAGATTTGGCCGTCAGCCAACTGCAGGCCATTCATGAAAAATCGGGGAACAAGCCGATCATGATTACCGAGTTTAACTTCGGCACAACGGAGCAGGGACTGAACTCCGGCGTCATCAAGACAGAAACTCAGGAGGAGCGCCAGCTGCGGTACCGCAATTACGTGGAATTGGCCGCGTCGCTCGGCTATATCGTAGGCACGCATTGGTTCAATTATCTCGACCAGCCGGCGACCGGCCGCTGGTGGGAAGGACTTACAGGAGAGCGGTACAACACGGGTTTGATCAATGTGGCGGACCGTCCGTACAAGGGCTTTTTACAAGGGGTCAAGCAAAGCAATGACGATATTTACCGCGTGCTGCTCGGGGAACGAGCGCCATTCCAGCACAGTTTCAATGAAATGGTGCGGCCGGCGAACCGTACGACCGAGATCGCCTATACGCTGCAACCGATCGCGATTAATGGCATCCGTGATGATGCCTACGATTCGTCGCGACAAATTTGGCTGCAAATGGACGATCGGATTACCGGTACTGGCGGGATGTTCATGAAGGCAGGCTTTTCGTTTGCCTGGGACCCTTCAAACCTGTATGTATTTGCCGAAGTGACCGACCCGACGCCCATGATGAATAGTTTTAAGAACGCGAATGTTTGGAAGGGGGACGCTATCGAACTGTTTGTCGGCTCCGAAGCGCCGGAACAAAAGGAAGGTCTGCTCGTGTCGGACCGTCAATTGATCATGAGTGCTGCAAATGACGGAGGGTACTATTGGCAATGGTTTAATACGTCGGGGCAGCATGCCATCGATATGGCGGTGCGCAAACATCCCGCCGGAGACGGTTATTCGCTGGAGGCAGCCATTCCATGGGTAGCGCTGCACACAACCGCCGAAGAGGGACGGCGGCTCCGGTTTGACTTTGGCTTTGACGACAGCGAGGACGGTATCGTACGGAAGCGGCAGTGGCTATGGAACGGCCTGGACGGCAATGCAAGCAATCGGGGCAACTGGGGAGAGGCTACGCTTATTGGCGGTCCTCCGGCCAATCCGGCACCGGGGGTGCCGGGAACGCCCGTACTTGCCCACGATAACGGGCACGACAACGGAATTATGGACGGGAATTATACCGTGAGCATGAATATGTGGTGGGGCTACAACGGCAGTACGTATAAGCTGTACGAAAACGATACGCTTATCGATACGCAGCTTCTGACGGATCTTTCGCCGGCGGCCCAAACGTCGGCTACCACAATCAAAAACCGCAAGAACGGCACGTACCGGTATACGGCGGAGCTTACCAATGCCCATGGGACGACGCGCAGTCAGACGCTAACCGTGCAGGTGACGCAAGCCGCTCCGGCCAAACCCGTTATTTCCCATAATAACTGGGCAGGCGACGGAAGCTTCAATATCAGCATGAATATGTGGTGGGGCACGAACGGTAGCCAGTACCGGTTGTACGAGAACGGAACCCTTGTCGATACGCAAACGCTTGCCGCTCTCACACCGAACGCGCAGACGGCTGTAACGGCCATTACCGGCAACCCTCCGGGCGACTATGAGTACAGGGCCGAACTGATCAATGACGCGGGTTCCGCGTTCAGCGACATCGTTGTGGTCCGCGTAACAAGGCCATAATTGCCGATCAAGAGGGCAGTATTGTTACCGTTGTCAAAATTGTAATACGACTGTAATCTGTTTTTCATCGTCCGTTAATGTGTGGCGCCTATACTAATTAGCGACCCCCTTTTTTCATATATAAAACATGGATAACCTGCGGAGCGTTTCCGCAGGTTTTTTTTTGCTTATTGCGGGTTCTCCGGTCGGGTTCAGTCGGCGGAAGGAGGCCGGGACGCGTTCTGACGATCGCTCTCCGGTTTGTCCGGTCCGTCCGTGTCCGGCTTCAGGGCGTCGAAGCAGGCATGGCAGTACAAGGCTTGGTTTTCCGTGACCCCGTCGAGGAAGCCGTCCCGGCAATAAACGGCGGCTTTGCAAAGGCGGCAATGACCGACAAGCTCCATGCGGATTATCTCCTTATAGCGTTCCGGTCCTTCAAACGACCGTGTCTGTTTCAAGTATAGCACGCGCTGGTGGCGACGTCTTGGGAGAGAACAGGGCAGCATTGGTCCGGATGCCCGCGCTTGCCGCAGCAGGGCAATTGCATGAGACACAGTCCGGCTATGCAGAGAAGGCGGAGGGGAGCCTTTGGGTCCGCAAAAGCGAAGCGGTCGCCTTTGAGATCGGATTCCGCCTGCTATGACCCAAACAGGGAATCCGATTTCAAGTGCGATTGGAGGAGCAAAGGGTCCGTAGCCTTGCTTTGCCGCCGATTTTTCTTAGGCGATTGCCCTGATTGCCGCAGGAAGGCCGCTTGACTTTGCCCGGATCGTCTTGGTACAATCATAACGATAACTTTCACGATTCGGTGATGGGACGGAGTAGTGCGAACCCAAGCCTAGCAGAGAGGGGAGCCCAGGCTGCAAGCTTCCCGGCGATGGACGGACGAATAACATCCCGGAGAACGGACGGGGAACTTCGCAGGAAGGCCGGACGACGTTTGCGCAACAAGTCGAAGCGCAGACGGAGCCTAGAGGAAGCCGGCAATCGTGCGGACAGTAGCCGTATCGCGTAGGGCGGGCGTTAACCGCATTAAGTGCGCGCTTTGCATGCAAGAGACGGATGGCTTTACCTTTTCGTCTCGCGGTCTGACGACCTCTTTGCAGCAGACGCGAATGCGGGTGGTACCGCGGGCATTTCGGCTAACGAACGTCCCGTCCCTGGCAAAGAGCCGGGGGCGTTTTTGTGTTTGCATCGAAACGACATCGACAGAAGGAGGGGGAACATGAGCATTCAAAAGCCGAAAGGGACGCAGGATTTGCTGCCGGGCGTCGTCGAGAAATGGCAATACATCGAGGAAAAAGCGCGGGACGTCTGCCGCCGGTTCAATTACAAGGAAATCCGTACCCCGATCTTCGAGAACACCGAGTTGTTCCAGCGCGGCGTCGGAGAGACGACGGACATCGTGGAGAAAGAGATGTATACGTTCCCCGACAAAGGGGACCGCAACATGACCCTGCGTCCGGAAGGAACGGCCGGCGTCGTACGGGCTTACGTGGAAAACAAGCTGTACGGCGAGCCGGACATCACCAAGCTGTATTACATCGGACCGATGTTCCGTTATGAGCAGCCGCAGGCGGGACGCTACCGCCAGTTCCACCAGTTCGGCATCGAGGCGATCGGCTCCGTCGATCCGAGCCTGGACGCGGAAGTGATCGCGATGGGCTACTTGTTCTACAAGGAGCTCGGACTCCAGGGCGTCAAGGTGGAGATCAATTCGGTCGGTAACCCGTCCTGCCGGGCGGTATACCGGGAAGCGCTGCAGACGTTTTTCGCTCCGGTCAAGGACAAGCTGTGCAAAGACTGCCAGTCGCGCTATGACCGCAATCCGATGCGCATTCTCGACTGCAAGGTCGATACGCAGTACGGGGCGGGCGCGCCGTCGATTCTCGATTTTCTCGACGAGGAATGCTCGACCCACTTTGCCAAGGTGCAGCGGCACTTGACCGACATGGGCATCGAATATGTCATTAACCCGCGGATGGTGCGCGGTCTCGATTACTATACCCACACCGCGTTCGAGTACAAAGCGGCCGGCATCGGCGCGATCGATACGATCAGCGGCGGCGGCCGGTACAACGGTCTGGTCGGTACGATCGGCGGCAGCGCGCTCGATCAGCCGGGCGTCGGCTTCGGCCTCGGCCTGGAGCGGGTACTGCTCGTGCTGGAAGCGCAGGGCGTACAGGTGCCGGGCGTACGACCGCTCGACGTCTACCTGATCGGCATGGGCGAGACGGCGGAGAACGAGGTAGCCCGCCTGCTGTTCGCGCTTCGCTCCGGCGGCTTGAAGGCGGAGAAGGACTATTTGAGCCGTAAGATGAAGGCTCAGATGAAATCGGCCGACCGGTTCGCCGCGAAGTTCACGGTCATCGTCGGGGAAGACGAGTTGAGCCGAGGCACGGCAATGGTGAAGACGATGGCGACCGGCGAACAGGAAGAAATCGAGCTGAGCCGGCTGGTGGAAGCGCTGAAGGCGAAGCTTGCCCCATAAAGGTTAGGATAATCGAACGAATCGATGGAGGATGAGAAAACATGATGCTGAAAACACATCATTGCGGAAGTCTGAGCAAAGCCCATGTGGGCGAAACGGTAATTTTGAACGGCTGGGTGGCGGTCCGCCGCGACCTGGGTGGCGTGCTGTTCATCGATCTGCGCGACCGGAGCGGTATCGTGCAAATCGTTTTCAACCCGGATTTCTCCGGCGAAGCGCTGGCAATTGCCGACAAGGCGCGTTCGGAATACGTGCTGGCGGTAAAAGGCAAGGTCGTCGAGCGCGATCCGGCTACCGTGAACCCGAATCTCGGAACAGGGGACATTGAAGTCCGCATTACCGAGATCGAAATTCTCAACTCGGCGAAGACGCCTCCGTTTTTCATCGAGGACGGCATCGAGATCGACGAGCAGTTGCGCCTGAAGTACCGTTATTTGGACCTGCGCCGTCCGGAAATGCAGAAGACGCTGTACCTGCGCTCGAAGGCGGCCAAAGTATTCCGCGATTATCTCGACGAGAACGGCTTCCTGGAAATCGAGACGCCGATCTTGACGAAGAGCACCCCGGAAGGCGCCCGCGATTATCTCGTGCCGAGCCGCGTTCATGCCGGCGAGTTTTTCGCGCTGCCGCAATCGCCGCAAATTTATAAGCAACTGCTGATGGTCAGCGGCTTGGAGCGGTACTACCAGATCGCCCGCTGCTTCCGTGACGAAGATCTGCGCGCCGACCGGCAGCCGGAGTTCACGCAGGTGGACATCGAAACTTCGTTCCTTTCCCGCGATCAGCTGCTCGAGCTGATGGAGCAGCTCGTCGCGCGTCTGTTCAAGGAGACTGTCGGCGCGGATATCGCCCGTCCGTTCCAACGTCTGAGCTATGCCGACGCGATGGGCAAATACGGCTCGGACAAGCCGGATCTTCGCTTCGGCCTGGAACTGGTCGACGTATCCGACCTCGTGGCCAATTCCGGCGTGCAAGTATTCGCCAGCGTAACGAAGAAGGGCGGCCAGGTGAAGGCGCTCAACGCCAAAGGCTGCGGCACGTGGAGCCGCAAGGAGATCGACGACCTGCTGCCGTTCGCGGCGCGCTACGGAGCCAAAGGCTTGGCTTGGATTCAAGTCAAGGACGGCGAGTGGAAAGGGCCGATCGTCAAGTTTTTCAGCGAGGACGAGATTGCTGCGCTTAAAGAGCGTCTCGGCGCGGAGGAAGGCGACCTGCTGCTGTTCTCCGCCGATACGAAGAAGGTCGTGGCCGACGTGCTCGGCAACCTGCGCCTGAAAATCGGCCGCGATCTCGGCCTCATCGACGAGAGCGTGTTTAAGTTCGCCTGGGTCGTCGACTTCCCGCTGCTCGGCTATGACGAGGAAGCGAAGCGTTACGTGGCCGAACACCATCCGTTCACCCGTCCGTTGGACGAGGACCTGGCTTATTTCGATACCGATCCGGGTCAAATCCGCGCTCAGGCTTACGATCTCGTGCTCAACGGCTACGAGGTGGGCGGCGGCTCGATGCGTATTTTCAAACGCGACGTGCAGGAGAAAATGTTCAAGGCGCTCGGCTTTTCGGCCGAAGAGGCGAACGAGAAGTTCGGCTTCCTGCTCGACGCCTTCGAGTATGGCACGCCACCGCACGGCGGCATCGCCTTCGGCTTCGACCGGCTCGTCATGCTGCTGGCCGGACGCACCAACCTGCGCGAAACGATCGCGTTCCCGAAGACGGCCAGCGCGACCGATCTGCTCATGAACGCTCCGTCGCCGGTCGACGCGAAGCAGCTGGAAGACTTGTCTATCCGTGTCGCCGTTAAGGAAGCCGCCGCGAAAGGCTGAGCGGGCCAAATGTTGGACGCCGATGCACGCATCGGAGCGGATAAGGTTTGATGAGGTGCTTGCCCGGGATGGCGTCTATCGATCGCCATCCCTGCGGCCGATATGCGGAAACCGTCGGCACATCGTGCGGGTGAAGCATGTGCGCCTTCTGCGCCAGCGGCTCGGAAGCCGAGAGGTTGTTACTTCACGTACGGAGGGATATTATGCTCCATCAGTTTTCGCGAACGGAACTGGCGATCGGCCCGGAAGGGCTGGACGTCATGAGAAAGAGCACGGTAGCGGTGCTCGGGATCGGCGGCGTCGGCGCCATGGCGGCCGAAGCTTTGGCCCGTACCGGCGTAGGCCGCATCGTGATGGTCGATAAGGACGTCGTGGACGTGACCAACATCAACCGGCAAATTCATGCGCTGACGACGACCGTCGGACAGCCGAAGGCCGAACTGATGCGCGATCGTATCAAGCTGATCAACCCGGAGTGCGACGCGATCGCGCTGCGGATGTTTTACACCGAGGAGACGTACGAGAAGTTTTTCGAAACGCCGCTCGACTACGTGCTGGACGCCTCGGATACGGTGACGTACAAGATTCATCTGATCAAAGAATGTTTACGTCGCGGCATTCCGGTCATCTCGTGCATGGGGGCGGCCAATAAGCTCGATCCGACGCAGTTTCGGGTGGCCGATATTTCCCAAACGTCGGTCGATCCGCTCGCCCGCGTCATCCGGCAGCGGCTGCGCAAGGACGGTATCCGCAAAGGCGTCAAGGTCGTCTTCTCTACCGAGGAGCCGGTCAAGCCCCGCGAGGACGTTACCCAGCGGATCGTGCCGGACAACGCGCCGGAAATCCGCAAGGCGCAGCAGCCGCCGGCCAGCAATTCGTTCGTGCCGCCCGTCGCCGGCCTTATTATGGTGAGCGTCGCCGTCAAGGATTTGCTGGCGAAGGCTGCAAGTAATCCGGACGGACAGCAGGGCTGACGTCTGGACAAAACCATCCCGCTCCGATCTCCGATCGGGGCGTTTTTTTGTCTATTCGTTCGGCCATCTCAGCACGCCGCCTCTGCCCATTTCCGCCGAAAAGCGCGCCGTTTCCGGCTGCCGTACGGCTTGGCTTAGCCGGGATACATTTGCTATGATAGTTCTATACGGCGATCCGCTTCATCCACCATACGCAATACATCGCCGACAAACCGAGAACAGGCAAAAGGGTGCTACCTATGTACGTGTGGATCGTCGTGATCGTCCTGGCCGCCATAACGGCCGCCAGCTTCTATTTTTACCGCGTTGCCGTAGCTCGCACCGAGAAAAGCTTCCTGGTCGGCAATCCGGATCTGAACAACGTCAGTGGCGCAACGGTCAGCTCGGCCGTCGGCACACCGTCAAGCGGCGAAGCGTGGTGGGGGAAGCAAGCGTTCGCGGAATGGAGTCTGCTGTCCGCCGACGGATTGAAGCTTCACGCCTATTACTTGGCAGCCGCCCGGCCATCGGACAAGACCGTCATTCTGGCGCACGGTTATGCCGGGCATGCCGGAATGATGGGCAATCTGGCCGAAATGTACAGGGACTCGCTCGGCTTTAACGTCCTGATCCCGGACGCCCGCGGACATGGCCGAAGCGAAGGACGGTATATCGGATTCGGCTGGCCGGAGCGTAAGGACTACATCGGATGGATCGATAAAGTCGTCGCATACTCGGGAAGCCGCGAGCAAATCGTCCTTCATGGAGTATCCATGGGAGGCGCGACAGTCATGATGACCAGCGGGGAATCTCTGCCTCCCAACGTTAAAGCTATTGTGGAGGATTGCGGATATACGTCGGTCAAAGCCCAACTGGCTTATCAAATGAAACGGTTGTACCGTCTTCCGTCCGTTCCGCTCATGCACGCGACCAGCTTGCTGACCAAAATCAGAGCCGGGTATTTTTTCGGGGAAGCTTCGGCATTGGAGCAGGTCAAAAAATCGCGCACGCCGACGCTGTTCATTCATGGGGATGCCGACTTGTTCGTGCCGACCAAGATGGTGTACGAATTGTTCGAGAACGGTCCGGCGCACAAGCGGCTGCTCGTGGTGCCCGGTGCGGGGCACGCTCTGGCGCGGCGGGTCGACCCGAAGCGGTACGACTTGGAAGTGGCCCGGTTTATCGGGACCTATGTGAGGCTATGAAGAGGAGAGGTTCGAGATGAGAAAGCTGCAGGAGGACATCATTCAAGCGTTGAACGTCAAGCCCGCCATCGATGCCGGGGAAGAAGTGCGGGGGCGCATTCAATTTATGAAAGACTATATGCTGCAAACGAAGGCTAAGACGCTGGTGCTCGGCATATCCGGCGGTCAGGATTCGACGCTCGCCGGCAGGCTGGCACAGCTGTGCGTTGAGGAGCTTCGCGCGGAAACTTCCGATCCCGCCTACCGCTTTATCGCGGTTCGTCTGCCCTACGGCGTTCAGCATGACGAGGAAGACGCTCAGCAGGCGCTCGATTTTATCAAGCCGGATCAATCGTACGTATTCAACATTCAGGCGGTAACGGACGCGTTCGTGCCCGAATTTGCCAAAGCGACGGGAGAAGCGATCCGCGATTACGATAAGGGTAACGTGAAAGCCCGCATTCGCATGGTCGTTCAATATTTGTTCGGCGCATATGCCGGTCAGGCAATCGTGATCGGCACCGATCATGCGGCGGAAGCGCTCACCGGCTTTTTCACCAAGTTCGGAGATGGCGGAGCGGATATCACCCCGCTGACGGGGCTGAACAAGCGTCAAGGGCGGCAGCTGCTGCAGCATTTACAGGCGTCTGCCCGGCTCTACGAGAAAACCCCTACGGCCGATTTGCTGGACAATAAGCCCGGACAAGCGGACGAGACGGAGCTTGGCCTTTCGTACGAGCAGTTGGACGATTATTTGGAAGGAAAGCCGCTGCCGGACGAAGCTGCGGAGAAGATCGAGACGCGCTTTCTGGCAACCCGGCACAAAAGAGAGCTGCCCGTCACGCCATACGACGGCTGGTGGAGATCGCAGGCGTAAACCGGTTTGTCGGATATCCCGGAAAGCTATATAATAGAAGGCAAGGCGATACAAATACTTCTGGGAACAATCGATGGGAGTGACTGCGATGGGTTCAACGAATAGCCGGGGCAGCGCCGTCGGGCCGCCGCGCTTCGGAGTTGCCGTACACGCGCTCGTATGGCTGACGCGCAGCGGGGGCATGCTCTCCAGCGCGAACATGGCATGCCAGGTGAACTCCCATGCGACCTTTATCCGAAGGGTGCTGCAATCGCTTGTGCAAGCCGGTATTGTCGAAGCGAGGGAAGGACGCGACGGCGGCTATACGCTGAAGAAATCGGCGAGCTGCGTCACCTTGGCCGATATTTACGTAGCCGTCAAGACGGAATGCACCGCCGAAAGCGCCGAGGCCGATGGCAATGTCGGCTGCGGCGAGGAAGCCGGAGATCTGCTGGACGTGGAGCTGTCCAAAATTATGTCCGGCGCCGAGCAGCAGACGATCGATTACTTGCGCCGATTTACGTTGGCCGACGTTATGGAGAAAGTCGATTCCTTCGTCCCGATCGTCGGTAGTCCGAGTCAAGTCTCCAACGATCCGTCCGTCCGGTCGTAACCCGTGTACACTTTTGCAGACGGAAAAGCGTTGATATACGTAGGGAATGCCCTTTCGCGACAGCGAAGGGGCTTTTTTGCGTCGGGTTGATCGGATTTCCGGTATTCGCGGAGCTCTAGCTCCCGGGTACCTTTTTTTTGTCGTGGAGCCCGGTAGCATATAGACATTTTAAAGACATGAAAAAAGCGGTACAGATGCATTGACTACGCTTACAAAAAGCCGTATTTTGAATATAGGGTTAGTATAGGGTTAGAAAAGGAGGGCGGATCGAGAGAACGGCAAGGTATGCGCAGGACTTTGCAAGACCAAATCAGGAACAGTCCATGGGGGGCGACGGGCAATATGGCGAGAATAAGAAAGATCGGGGCGGCGGGAGCGCTGTCACTGCTGCTGCTGGTGACGGCTTGCGGTCAGAAGAACGAAGGAGCTTCCGAGAGCGGTGGCGTCAAGCCGGAGGAGAAGCCCAAAGAGCCGTATACGATGAGGATATTGGCGGCGGGCGTGAAGGCGGAGGAGTTTGACGAACGCTTCCGCGATACTTTGAAGAAGAAATTTCCGCACATTACAGTGGAATATTACGCGGGAGCAAAAGGCTCGACGATCAACGACCTGATCGCCTCCGGCAATACGCCGGACTTGATCCGCACCGACGTGCCGACGCTCGTGAGCGGCTATCTCGATCTGGGTCTCGGCTTCGATCTGAACGAATTTGTGAAAAATGCCAAATACGACTTGAACCGGTTCAACAAAGTGTTCATCGACGAAATTCTCGACGTCGGCCGTACGGGCGCGTTGTACGGCTTGCCGGTGCCGCCGTACTTTCCGCAGGCGCTGTACTACAATAAAGATTTGTTCGACAAATTCGGCGTCGCTTATCCAAAGGACGGCATGACCTGGGATGAGCTGTACGAGCTCGCTAAGAAGATGACCCGGGTGGACGGCGGAGTCATATACCGCGGCTTCAGCTCGCATCCGACGAACCTGCTGCGCGACAATCCGTTCTCGCTGCCGATCCTCGATCCGAAGGCGGACAAACTGGCCGATCCGGCGCGCTGGACGACGCTGTTCAACAATTTGAAACGGTTCTACGAAATTCCGAACAATACGATCGAAAGCACGGCCGCGCTCGACAGCCAGGCGTTCGCCAAAGGCAACGTGGCGCTGATGACGAACCAGCACAGCGTTTACCTGGTGCTTCCGCCGGAGCTGAACTGGGATTTGGTCTCGTATCCGATCATGGAAGGTGCGCCCAAGCTGATGCCGCAGCGCGGCCCGGCCTACTGGTCGATCACCGGCACGAGCAAGCATAAGGAGGACGCCTTCGAGATGATCATGACGATGCTGTCCGACGAGCTGCAGATGGAGGACTCTCGCAAAGGCATTACGACGACGCTCAGCAGTACGGAAGTGCAAAAGGCGCTTGGAAAGGGACATCCGGTCTACAGCAAAAAGAACATGGACGCCATCAACGCCTATCCGCCGATTCCCTATACGCAGAAACGGCAGGCGGGGCTGACGGACATTCCGGGCGTGACGCAGCAAAACCTGCTTAGTCAAAGCTTTGTTGACGTCGCCCAGGGCAAGACGGACGTCAATACCGCCTTGCGCGATCTGGACGAGAAGCTGAAGGCCGAGTTGGCCAAACAAAAGAGCAAGTAAGGCGGCATGGAGGCAGCTTGGCCGTCGGCCAGTAAGGAAGAAGCTGCGGGCGGACGGGTTTTGCCGGCAGCGGACCGGCGCGACGGCGGTTAGACGGGCGGCTCGAGATTCTACGGCAAGCGAGCGACCGGCCTCAGAGCCGCCGACGGAAGCCGGACAGGAGCAAGACGACGCAGGAGGCGCATCGGGGACGGCTGTCTGCCGCAAGGCACGCGGTCATTCCTATGCCATAGATGGGGAGGGATGTATGATGAGCATCAAGTTGAGGGCCACGGCATATCGCAAGGCATGTCGCACAGCCGTCGCGGCCGTCCTGCTGGCGTCCGCGCTGTTGAGCGGAGCGGCTCCGGCGAGAGCCGATACGGAGGCGCCGAATTTGCTGGTCAATCCGGGCTTTGAGATGGCACCGGAGGAGAACCGGCCGATCCCGGGGTGGAATTTGCGGGGAACGAATCCGGCGGGGATCACGATGGAGGTAACCGACAGCATGGGCAGCGAAGGAAGCAACAGCTTGCGGGTCGTCGATAATTCGACGACAACCGCCGTCGTCGCCTACAGCGATCCGATTGAAGTGTCCGCGGGCGATTCTCTGCTGCTAAGACTTCAGGCGGCCCAAACGACTGGGACGGTATATGCCGGCATCCGTACGTACAAGAAGACGACAGACGACGTCGTCAACGCCGCCCTGAGCAACAAATTCGTGACGCTGACGCCCGGTACGGCGTGGACCGAATACAATTTGGAAGCGGACGTGCCGGCGTTGGGCGCCTATGCCCGAGTACTGATCTATTCCCAGAATGCCGGGAAGGGGGCGACGAACGTGGACGATTTGTATTTGAGGCTATCTAATGCGAGCACCGTCGAGTACGAGTTGACCAATCTGGGAGCGTTTATTCACAATATCGATATTGCCCGCGCAGTATTCTACAAGGAGCCGTCGGGCCGCACGCTCGCCTACGCTACCTTGCAGGCGCTTCCGGCCCAATTGCTTGTGATCGATGTGGACGCGGAGACGGTGCTCAAGCAGATTACCGTCGAGGATACGGTATACGGAACGTACTATAAAGGCGAATATTTGCGGGGGCTCGCTGTTCAACCGGATGGAACCGTTTACATGACTGGGACGCCGACGAACCTGTTCTCCTACACGCCCGGAGAAGACAAGGTGCATTTTGTGAAGAAGCTGCCGGGCGCTGCCGTATACGATCTCAAGAACGGTCCGGACGGCAAACTGGTGGGCGGTACCTACAATAAAAATATCGCCTTCGAATACAACACGGTAACGAATGAGCTGGTGCAGTTGGGGGCGGCTACGCCTGACGAGTATTATTTGTACTCCGTCGCTTACGATGCGAATCGCAACGATTATTACTACGGCATCGGCTCCCACGCTCACCTGATCCGGTATGACCGCGATACCGGGACGAAGACGGAAATTCCGCTTCCGCCGCAGTTTGCTTCGGCGCAATTCGTATGGGACATGAGCATCGTCGAGGACAAGCTGTTCATGCGGCTTTCCCCGGGAGCGACGCTGGCCTTTGATTTGCAAACCGGCCAGTTCGAGTCGACGAACGATACGGTCACGTCGCGGCTCGTCTCGCCGCTTTCTCCCGATGACGACAAAATCTACTATACCGCTTATTCGGAGCTGGGTCATTACGATTTCAGCACGAAACAGTATACGAGACTTGGCGTGGATACGGGCTTCGACGTCAACGGTTTCACGTTCGCGCAGCTGAGCGATCCGGCTTTTCCCGGCAATTCGCTCGTGGCG
Source organism: Paenibacillus hodogayensis (assembly GCF_039536325.1). NCBI lineage: Bacteria > Bacillati > Bacillota > Bacilli > Caryophanales > Paenibacillaceae > Paenibacillus > Paenibacillus hodogayensis. The sequence continues at coordinate 453,965 of NZ_BAAAYO010000010.1, read as the reverse complement.
ATAGCGGAAGGAAATCTGTTCAAGTACAATCCGGCGACCGGCGCCGTCCGTTCGGTGCCCATTCCGATACTCGGCGAGCCGAGCGGCCTGCATTCCGCAGCCAAAGGCAATGACGGATTGATGCATGTGAGCGCCTTCGTTGTCGGCGGCAATGCGATGTACGACCCCGTAACCGGGGAACGGCGGGAGTATTCCAAGCAATCCGTCGGCGTCGAGCAGACGGTGCCTGGCAGCCAGACCGACCGGATTTACAGCTACAAGGACAAAATTTATTACGTTACCTATACCGGAATGAGGGTATACGAATATGATCAGGCGCTGCCGTGGGACCGCCAGTCGGTCGCCGCGCCGAATCCGAAGTATATATTCACCGCCTCGAATGTCGGTCACCAGGACCGCGGTCTGGCAGGCACCGTGATGCCGGAGGAAGGTAAGCTTGTAATCGGCACGGTGCCGAAATACGGCTTCCTAGGCGGTTCGCTGGTCATCTACGACCTGGAGACGAACGAACGCGAGGTCTATTGGAACGTGGTGGATCAGCAAAGCGTGACGGCCGTCACGTACAAGGACGGGCTCGTGTACGGCGGCTCGAACATTTGGGGCGGACTTGGCATCGATCCGACCGCCACCGAGGCGAAGCTGTTCATTTGGGATGTGGCGAACAACCAGAAGGTGTTCGAGACGGTTCCGGTGCCGGGCAAGAAGGCGATCACCGAGCTGATCGTCGGACCGGACGGCAACATCTGGGGCTCGGCGGAGGGCGATCTGTTCATCTTCGACCCGAATACGAGGCAGGTGGTGCATCGGCAAAATCTCGTGACGCGCTCGTACAGCAGCGCGGTATGGCGCGATACCCAGTTCGTAATCGGGACCGACGGCAACGTCTACGGCACCCAAGCGAACCAGTTTTTCCGCATCGATGCGGTCACGAAGCAGAAGCAATTGATTCGCAACGCGGGCAAAAACAACCGTCTGGCGCAGGACGATTTCGGCCACTTCTATTTGACCGAAGAAACGGATCTGCTGAAAATCACGATACCCGGCTTGATCGCCCAGCCTGTAGGAGCCCGTTTGGAGCTTTCCTCGGCGAGCCTGGCGATTGGGGAAAGGGCGGAGCCGGCGATTACGGGGCTGCTGGACAAGGCGGGGAGGACGATTGAGAAGCTGGAGCGCCGCCATCCGGTATGGTTCACCGACAATCCGTCCGTCGTCGGCTTCGAGAACGGCAAGCTTGTCGGCAAGCTGCCAGGGACCGCCGAGGTATGGGCACAGACGACCATCGACGGGACGACAGTGGAGACGAACCGTGTCGCGGTGACCGTCCACTAAGCCAGGAACGACCTTATTCTCTTTTCAACCCGGGTACAACGGCGATTGGTCGAAAAGGAACGGTTACCGGATCGGCATATCGCCCGATTAAACCCAAAACGGCCGCTTTCAGCTTGCGCTGAAGGCGGCCGTTTTTTGAAGAATGGACTTGGTACCGTCCGAGGTCCCGTCGCACATGACGATGCAGTCTTTGTCGCTGGGCCGCGAAATGGCGCTTCAGGCATCAGCGCGGACGATTGCCGCGTTTGCCGATCTCCTCGGTGACCGTATACGCCAGCTCCTCGTTGCCGAACATCGACAGCACGCCGAGCAGCGTCTCGTCGGGAATGAAGCCGGCCTCGTCCTTGGGTACGGTTAGTTCGATCGTCTGCTGCAGCACCGGATTGGCCGGCTGATCCGGGTAGGCGCGGTTGTACAGCGCAGTCGGATCCAGGTCGTGGTTGACGCACCATTGGGCGAAGACGAGAATCATCATATGCTCGTCCCGTTCGTAATTGCGGATGATTTGCTCTTCCATTTGCTTGCTGTAGCTGTCGCTCATTGAAAAATCCCCTTCAAACCCGTAATATGGATCATTATAACGAAAGTTCGGGGGTATCCACAATGATCATGAACGAAAAAATTAAAGCGTCCGAAGTGCAGCTGACCGGGGTCAATGGCGAGGATCTGGGCATCGTCTCGACCGCGGAGGCGCTGGCAATGGCCCGCAAGCTGAAGGTCGACCTTGTCTGCGAGTCGCTGATGAGCAGCCCGCCGCCGTGCCGGCTAATTGCGTCCGGAGCGGCCAAACAGGCGGCCCAGCAGGCGAGCAAGCGGGACAGGCCTGCCAAGGTCAAGGAAATCCGCCTGACGCCGCGCATCGAAGACCATGACTTCGAGACGAAGGCGGAGCAGGCGCACCGCATCCTGTTGGCCGGCGACTCTGTCCTGTTTACGGTCCGCATTCAAGGCAAGGAGGGCCAACAGGCCAAGGAGCTGCTGGAGCGGCTGATCCGGGAGTTGAAGCCTTCCGGACGTCCCGCAACCGGCATCCAGCTTAGCGGCAAGCAGGCGGCGGTGCAGTTGAACCCGCTATCGATTTAGAGTAAAGGAGGGCTTACCATGGAGATTTCTTTTTTATCAAAGGAAGAGTATACGATACAAGGGGTTTATGTAGAGAATTTGCATAACCGGCCTTATTGTATATTTGACTTGGAAGGAACAGGGATTCATGTTGAGACGGAATACATTACTCAAATCGCCGCTATCTTATTTCAAAATGGGCAGATTATCGGTAAGTTCGATTCATTAGTGAAATCTCCTAAGCTTATCCCGGACGCTATCGAGAAGTTAACCGGAATTACCAATGAAGAAATGCTGCATGCACCGGCTTTTCCCGAAGTCTATAAGCAGTTTCTCGACTTCTGCGGCGAAGCGGTGTTGGTCACTCAGGCTGGTTATGAGTACGATCTCCCGATGCTGGACAAGCATTGCCGAATTCACGGTTTGCAGCTGTTCCCAAATACAGTTATCGATACAAAGGCATTATTTGCAAATGTTCATCGTGAATGGAATGACATCTTTTCGACGGATTATTTGATTAACTATTATAAGATCGGGGATAACGATGTACCCCGCCACAACGCATTAGGCGATTGTATCCTTATAAGCAGAATTTTTCAGAACATTTTACAGGACTACTCGAATAAAGATATGAAAAGCTTCGAGTTGGAGAAGGGTCTGACTATTAAAAGATTCGTTATGCCAAAGAGTGATCTTGACGAAGATAACGGAGGGTCCCATGACAGCTGATATTTCATTCGGGAGCAAAGAAGAGAGCGAATACATCCGAAAAAGATTGATCGAATTTAACTCCAAGCATGTGCATGAGGAGTTAAGCTCCCGTTACGAGGAAATCAATTTGGCTATTAAGAATACGGATGGCCAAGTGGTAGGCGGAATGCTGGCCGTTCTTTGCTGGAATTGGATTGAAATCGATATTCTCTGGATAGACGAATCGTTAAGGGGCAGAGGCTACGGAACCCGCCTGTTGAATCAGATCGAGGACATCGCCAAAGAAAAAAATTGCACCTTTTTAAAGCTGAATACTTTCAGTTTCCAAGCGCCCGATTTTTATCGAAAACATGGTTACAGCGAAGTGGCGGTATTCGAAGATGCTCCGACGGGGAGCAGGCATTATTACTTTAAGAAAGAAATATATCGGCCCTCCGACGAAGCCTAATACACCGCGATTTCGTTTTAGCGCACTGAGGGGGGAGGAACAAGCCCTCAAGACGAAGCTGCCGGCACGATTCGGCAGCCTCTCTGCGCTAAAGGGCATTCATCCGGTATACGAAACGTTTCTAATCGTCAATAAGCCGACCGGGGGTGCTTGCCTATTTCCCGAAGTGTGTCCGGACCAAGCGGAGCACGGACGTGCTTCAATGCCATAAGCACCGCACCGGACACCGCGGACAACGCAGGATCGGCAAGGCGATATTGTTTGTTGCGTCCTGGCTGCAGCTTGGCGGCAAGCGCCGATTTCATATAGGGGCTGTTGATGACGCTGCCGATGCCCGTCACCGCGACACGTTCGCTGTGAAAGCAGGAACCGAGTATTTCTACGCCTACGGCGATTTCGCGGACGGCCTTGTCGCACACGACCCGGGCCAGACGACTCCCTCCATAAGCGGCATCGGTTACGATCGGCGCCATCTGTCCGAACAGCTTGTCGCGCTCTTGGCGGTCTTCCACGAAACCGCCCGCGGCTATGCTGCGGAAATGATCCATATCCCTGGCGTTCCAGTAACGAAGAACGTCTTCAATCATTTGCTGGTCCGACTGGTGAACATGGCCGGCCAACATCTCGAAAACCGAGTCATAGGAAAGAAATCTGGCTGCGCTCGAGGCGTAATGGCGGTAATCGTAATTTCGGCGCTGGGTACCGTCCTCCGTAATGGCGAACAGGATCGACCCGGTACCGGAAACGACTACGATGCCCGGCTCCCCGAGAAACGCACCCGCATGAGCGATGACGGCGTCATTGACATGCTGCTTCGGACCATCCAGCCCTTCTACGGCAGTCAATGCTTCGACCCATTCCAAATCATTCTCGGAGTCGTATCCGGCAATACCCGCACAAAGCCCTTTTACGTTCCACGGATTGCATTCCGCTTTCGCAAGAGCATCCTGTATAGCCGAGCGAACGTTCTGGACGGCGTTGCTATCTTTATGAATGGACGATGCGCCTCCTTCCGCATAGGAAAGGATACGCCCTTGAAGATCGCTGACCATGACCCTGGTGTAAGACCCGCCTCCGTCGATTCCGATTACCGCTTCTTGTACCGCCATGAATGAAACGCCCCCACTACTGTATGATGAATAAGTCTATGATTCTTGTAACCATCTTACCCCGCATGTATCATTAAGGAAAATAATTATATCGGATAACGGGTATTACGGGAGGATATAACCATCATCAATTTGGAGCTTTACCGCATTTTTTATTTCACCGCCGTAGCGGGGTCTATTTCCAAAGCGGCCAAACAACTGCATCTGACACAGCCGGGCGCCAGTTTGGCGATCAAGCAGCTCGAGGATGCTTTGCGGCTGAACCTATTTGTCCGAACACCGAAAGGCGTCGAACTGACGGTTGACGGCAAGATGCTTTTTTCTTTTATCGAACAAGCTTACGGGCTTATTTCGTCGGCAGAGAAAAAAATGGGCGAGGTCGTCAATCTGAACAGCGGGGAAGTGAGAATCGGGGCGAGCGATTCCACCATTCGCTATGTGCTGCTGCCGTCTCTTATTTATTTTCAACAGCATTATCCGGATATTAAAATCAAGCTGGTCACGAGTTCGACGCTTGGCTGTTTGCAGCACCTGAGAGACGGGACCATCGATTTCTGCCTGGTCCGGACGCCCGTAGACGACAACATGATGACATCCGTGAACGTGTTGACCGTACAGGACTGCTTTGTGGTCGGCGAAAAATATAAATTCCTTTCCGACAATACCGTTTCGTTGGAGCGGTTAATCCAATATCCGCTTGTCGTCTTCCCGGACCATATGACCTCCCGAAAAACGCTGGATCAATTTTTCGCCGCACACGGATTAACGATTCAACCCGCTTTCGAGATCGGCAGCCGGGACATTTTGATCGATTTTGCCAAAGCCGGGTTGGGCCTTTCGTGCGTGGTCAAGCAATTTATTAAAGAAGAGCTGGAAGCCGGCACTCTGTATGAAGTGAAGCTGGATCGACCGCTGCCGATGATCGATTTCGGCATCGTCCGTTTGAAGGAAGCTCCGATGTCCGTTGCCGCCAACAAATTTATGGAGATCGTCGTATCTGCGTCCATCCTGCCGGCGGGCGAAAGAATGGTTACAGCGAAATAGCGGTACTTGAAGAAGCCTCGTTGGGGAGTAATAAGTCGAAGCTGCCGGTACGATTCGGCAGCCTCATCATTGTTGTATGATTCAGCTTTCGTGCACCGTTAGTTCAGCGAGCAGAAGATGTCCGTATTTGCTGCAATCGTTAGAGCGAAGATTCCCGGGGAGCTACCAATAGATGAGGTAGGCGAAAAAACAAAGGCAAAAATAATTCGTTCTAAAAAGTACGACATCCACGATTTGACGCCTACTTCAATAAAAAGGGAACAGGCGCCCGTGGCAGTCTGCTCCCTGGTTATCTTTATTCCCCATTACTCTGACATTAAAGGAGTGATAGAACGTCACTGGCAAACATTAAGCTGCTTTCCGTTTGTATGCGCGCACCGCAAATAGATAGGCGACGATCAGTATCCCTAAGCACCACGCAATAGCGACCCAGATATCATGGCCTACCGGTTGACTCGACAATAGTGCACGAATGGTTTCTACGATAGAGGTCACCGGCTGGTTTTCGGCAAAGGCGCGTACGACTGACGGCATCGTTTCGGTCGGCACAAAGGCCGAACTGATAAACGGCAGGAAGATAAGCGGATAGGAAAACACGCTTGCGCCTTCCACCGATGTCGCAGACAGTCCGGCAATCGCCGCGACCCAAGTCAAAGCCAGCGTAAACAGCACGAGTATTCCGGCTACGGCAAGCCAGGACAGTACCCCCGCCGATGAGCGAAAGCCCATAATGAGCGCTACGAGAATGATTACGACAACAGAAATGACGTTGGATACTACCGAGGTAAGCACATGCCCCCACAGCACGGCGGAACGCGAAATCGGCATGGAGTGGAACCGCTCAATGATGCCCCGTTGTTTATCCAAAAACAGGCGGTACGCCGTATAGGATATACCGCTTGCAATCGCAATGAGTAGGATACCGGGCAACAGGTAATTCACATAGTTATCCGTACCGGTTTGGATTGCACCGCCAAACACATAGACGAATAGCAGCATCATTGCAATCGGAGTGATGCAAACCGTGAAGATGGTGTCCATGCTTCGCAAAATATGGCGCATGGAACGTCCGAGCATCACGCTCATGTCGCTGAAAAAATGCTCATTCATTGTGACTTCCCCTCCTATTTACCAATGATTGCGAGGAATATTTCCTCCAATGAAGGTTGTTTTTCCACGTATTCCGTCTTTGCGGGTGGGAACAGCTTCTTCAGTTCCTCCAGCGTGCCATTGGCAATAATCTTGCCCTTATGCAAAATGGCAATTGTATCGGCAAGCTGTTCAGCCTCATCCAAATACTGAGTGGTCAGGAATACCGTTGTGCCACCGTCGGCAAGCTCCTTGACAATCGTCCAAGCCTCCATGCGTGCCTCGGGGTCAAGGCCTGTGGTTGGTTCGTCGAGGAAAATGAGCTGCGGTTTTCCGATCAGGCTCATGGCAATGTCGAGCCTGCGGCGCATACCGCCCGAATAGGTGGACACCTTGCGGTCGGCGGCGTCGTTCAAGCCAAAGCGATTCAGTAAATCATCCGCGACATGACGCGGATTTGTAAGGTGGCGCAGTTTGGCGATCATGATAAGATTTTCCCGCCCGGTCAATATCTCGTCCACGGCGGCAAATTGCCCGGTTAGACTGATCGCCTGCCGCACATTCTCGGGTTTTGACGCGACGTCAAATCCGATTATAGTGGCGGTGCCTCCGTCCTGTTGGAGCAGCGTAGTGAGGATTCTGACAATCGTCGTCTTGCCCGCGCCGTTGGAGCCAAGCAGGGCGAAAATCTCGCCTCGCTTCACTTCAAAATCGACGCCCTTTAGGACTTCTTTGTCCTTGAAAGACTTTCGCAGACCTTTCACTTCAATTGCTTTTTCCATCCCGATCCCCCTTTACTTTTTATCCGTAACCTTTCTCATGGCCTTGTTAACTTCTTGGTCAACAGATTCTTGATAGATGTCGGCGTAAGTTTTGGAATCTTTGATTAGATCGTCGCTGAAAGCCGCTACGTCACTGCCCGTCACTTCGAGCACACCTTTTCCCAAGGCCGCGCCCTCTTCAAAAAGATCGATAATTCCCGAGAGTAAACTTATTCCGTCGGTTAGCTCAACAGGGCCGACCTTAAAGAGATATTTTTGAATTTCTTTATAAACAATCTGATAATCTTGCGGGAGCGCTTTGACGCGCGCCATGTGCGCTCGCCACTCTTTTTTGCCTTCGATCATATCTTGTATTCTCATGTTATCCTCCTATTTGCCTAATTTTTTAGCGATATTATTGTTGAGCTGCTCGCGCCACTTGTCGCGCAAAGACTTTGCCCCCTCTTCGCCGGCCAGCGCTTTACAGAAGCCTGTGATATCGTCACCCAAAACGTCTTGGACACTCTGACCGTCCGCGGCCGTTTCTTCGAGCAGGCCAAGCACACCGTCAAAAATTGGCATGAGGTTGCGACCGGTGAAATCCGAGTGCGACCAAAGATTGACCTTCATTTTCTCCCATGCCGCTTGATAATCGGCTGGCAGCTTGTTTGCTCGCGTTTCAAACGTTTTAAATTCTTTAGTCATGTCACTTCCGGTGATTTTTTCCCAAAAATTCATTGTTGTTCCTCCTTTAACTCGTTAATCTTGGATGATACGAACTGCCATTTTTCCCAGATCCTCCGTAGTTCCTCGCGCCCGGCGTCGTTGATCGCGAAAAACTTTCGCGGCGGTCCCATATCGGAGGGCTTCTTGGTAATCTCCACCAACTTGTTTTTTTCGAGCCGGATTAGGATCGTGTACACCGTTCCCTCCACAACATCTGTGAAGCCGAGGGCGTTCAGCCGGCGTGTGATTTCGTAGCCGTACGTTTCTTTGCGGCTTATAATTTCAAGGACGCAGCCCTCAAGCACCCCTTTGAGCATTTCCGTCAGGTTTTCCAGCACAATCACTCCTTGCTATTCTGTATCACTGGTATCAAGTGATACTTACTACTGCTATAAAGTAACACGTAGTAGCGGGATTGTCAATAGCATGGCTCGGACACGAATGATATATTTTCAACTGCCCGTTTGCTCAATAGGCTCTGGTATAGATAGGCAGCCTCGCCACATTTTCACGAACAGATGGGCAAAAAAGGAAACGACGTGTATAATAAAATACATATCGGGTATGCGCGACTGGCGTAATGTGGATCACCACAAGGGAGCGCATATTGTAAATGCCGTACGCCTGGGCAAAGTATTTGATCATCGCGGATCAGATGCTTTTTTATTTTATTTTCCAAGTGAAGAGAGGGCTGATGCCGGATTGAGAATAGCATTTGTGCGTGGTACAGAAGAAGATGGAGTATCCGTATTATCAAGCCGGCCATTTAAGCGATGTCTATATGAGAACGGTGTGACAGCCGAAGGACAAAGGAGCGGGCAATTTGCAGATGGATTCGGAAGCAGCGGAGCTCTTGATCAGGAGAATCCGCGAGGATGAAATCGGGGAAGTGTCTTTGATTCTGGAAGAGGCGGCCCTTTGGCTGAAACGAGAAGGCAGGGACATGTGGACCGAAAAGCAGTATTCGGTCCGGGGGCTGCTGGACAGCTACACGGTCGCCGATATGTATCTGGGCTTCCTGGACCAGCAGGCCGTTGCGACCATGGTCCTTCAGGAGAAAGACCTCCTATTCGGAGCGGACGATCACAAGCCGTGCTTGTATTTGCACAAGCTTGCCGCAAGAAGGTCGTATGCCCGGACAGGAATGGCGGCACAGATGATAACATGGGCCAAGAGGATGGCCGCTGCGCGAGGCAAACATACCTTGAGACTGGATTGCGCTGCCGACCGGCCGCGATTGTGCGAATTTTATGAGAAGCAGGGCTTTGTGAAAGTTAGGGAGGCTTTGATTCTAAACCAATACCCGACCGCTTTTTATGAAATTCGTATCGATTGACTCTAAACCGAGATTTTACAGGGGTGAAGGAAACGATGAATATCGTACTGATCGGTATGTCTGGGGCCGGCAAAAGCACCTTGGGAGTGCTGCTTGCAAAAGCTTTAGGCATGGATTTCGTCGATACGGATATTGTTATCCAACAACAGGAAGGCAGGCTGTTACAAGATATTATTGATCAGGATGGCATAGAAACATTTATGGAGATCGAAGAACGGATCGTGTCCGAGTTGCAACTGGACCATTGCGTGATCGCTACAGGCGGAAGCGTAGTCTATTCGGAAAAAGCGATGAATGCCCTTCAAAGGGGTGGAACGATTGTTTATTTACATGTCCCTTATGATGAAATTGAAAGGAGACTCTTAAACATAGCAACCAGAGGCATTGTAATTAAGAAAGGAAAACGTCTTAAGGATGTCTACGAGGAAAGAGCTCCTTTATACATGAAGTATAGCGATCAAACTGTTGATTGCTCCGATAAGGATATCGAACTTTGTGTTTATGAAATTATAAAGAATGTGCAAGCAAGACATGGCGAGCATACAACCAACGGGTAACGCTTGGCGCATAACTGGATGCGATGCAATAATCTATAATGGGATGGGGTGAATGAGATTGGATGCAAGGATAAGACTGGCGGGCCCAAGTGATGCAAATGAACTTTCAAGGCTTAATCAAGCGTTTAACGGCGGTGACCCAAGGCCTTCCGCAGACATACTGGAGAGCCTAAATGACAGCGCTGAATTGATTGCTGTAGCAGAAATAGACGGCAGAGTCGTTGGTTTTGGTTGCGCTCAGAGTTTTCGATCATTTTGCTATAACGGGCTTCAAGGAGAGATTACCGAATTATATGTGGAGGAAGACGCTCGAAGAAAGGGCATTGCCGCTTCATTACTGCTTTATTTGGAAGAAAACTTAGAAAAACGCGGAGTGAAAAGTGTTAAAGTACTAACAGGTAGAAGAAACCATGCTGCGATTAAAACCTATGAACAAGGCAACTATCGTCAGGACGATGAGCTCTTATTGACGAAAAAGCTGTAGGACAGATCCGTTTCCTCACGTTTAAGGCGTCGAATGTCGAAGTCAGAACAGACTGGAATGGAGATGAGTGAATGGTATCCTCGAAGCGGGAAGGCCGTTTTACCGATTATATCATCCGTGGCGGGATTAATCCGACAGCGCTTAAGTTGAATAGCGGTCAGCCGGTGACGGTAGCTTTTATCGGGGGATCGGTTACAGCTGGAGCCGGTGCCTCGGATGCAAGTCACAGCAGCTACCGTGCATGGACATGCCGTTATTTGGAGCGCAGTTTCCCCAAGACTGCATTTCGCTTCGTCAATGCGGCTATCGGCGGAACCGATTCCGTTTATGGCGCGTTCCGGATTAAGGAGCATGTGTTCAAGGACGGGCCTGTTGATTTGCTGTTTGTCGAATACGCGGTGAATGATGCCGGAAACCGGACCGAATCGGTCAGAGCGATGGAAGGAATCGTCAGGCAAGCCAAGCGGATCAACCCGAAGATCGGCATTTGCTTTCTTTATTTGGCCAATAAGCCGGGTATCAAGCAATTTTCCGCAAACGGCAAGGGACAGCTCAATATTTTCCACCACGAAGAAGTGGCGGACTATTACCGGATTCCATCGGTACATATCGCCGGGGAGATTTATCGGATGATCGAATCCGGCAAACTGGAATGGGAGCAACTTAGCGGCGATGAGGTGCACCCGAACGATTACGGGTACTCCTTGTACGGCCGATTTATGGAGCATTTTTTGGAAGAAGCTTTACAAGCACGTGCTTCGGAGCCGGCAAACATCGCGGACCTGCCGGCGCCGATAGATCCTTTTTGCTACGAGAACGCGGATTTGGTGTCTCCGGATAAAGCGGCAAATGTATCGGGCTGGCGGACGGTCAATGGCTGGACGACCGAGCGGACGTGCAACTGGACGCCTCCGGCGGATATATTCGTCGCAGAATCGCCGGGAGCCGGATTCCGGATTCCGTTTACCGGCACGGCGGGAGGGATATCGATGCTGGCCGGCATGGACACCGGCGATGTCCAGGTGTCGGTCGACGGGGGAGAATGGCGAGCCGTGCAGCTTTTCGACCGCTATTGTCCGATGTTTTACCGGCCTAAAATTGTTCTATTTGCGGATGGTCTTTCCCCAGGCGAGCATGTCTTGGATGTCAGAATCTCCGAGGAGAGACACGAAGACAGTACCGGTCACGCCATCCGTATTTTGAAGCTGCTCGTCAATTAGTAGCGGGTGGCTCTGTTTCATCGTCAAATTTGAGCGTTATGAGTGGTCTGATCGTGTATGAGCTAGATATATAAGCATGGATAGCAATGGTGCCATTTCTGAGGTGATAGTATTGCAACATATAAAGCTGACAACTGAAACTTTAAGTTTTATAAACCAATTAGGCGAAGAGATTATAGTGAGCTTTAAAGAATGTAATGAGAATTGGATTGCTTGTCACAAAAGAAATAATAATTGGACTGAAGAAGAATACGAGCAGTTTAGTAGGCAGAGTAAATGTATTGGGCATAGGGACTTCTGTGCGAAGCCCCCTTATTTCGAGTTCTTCACGATCCCCTATTCCAAAGTGGAATTAAGGAATCAGAAGAAATTTTTAGCTCTACAGAAAATGATTCTTGATGCTGGGTGGACTACATTTGATTTAAGTTAATGAGCCGATAATGGAGTAATCTGCTTGGACGAGGCTTTCGGGATGGGAGGCGGTCGCGTGAAGTTATTTCATTTTAGCGAGGAAAGCTCAATTGAGATTTTTGTGCCAAGAGTGAAAGAAAATCGGAGGAATATGCCTCCTGTTGTTTGGGCAATCGATGATGTCCATGAACATTTTATTTTCCCAGGGACTGCCCGAGAATTGTTTATTACAGACATAATGAGATTTCTGACGAAGATAACACTACATTTTTTGGAATGACCCAATCGGATACTTTCGTAGTGGTTGAGACTGATTGGTATGAGCGTATCAAGAGTACAACCACTTTTAGATATAATTTGCCTATCGAAACTTTTCAATTGTTTGACGAGTATGCTGGATACTACATATCAACTCAAATAGTAAAACCAATTGAGGTTGAACCCCTCGATAACCTTATAGAAAAACTAATAAGTTTGAATATCGAACTAAGATTTACTCCTAACTTGCATCCACTAAGGAATGCCATTCTAGGCTCGTCTCTAAAGGATTTCGGCATACACAGATTCGCAAATGCTATGGTTTAATGGAATAATATTCAAAATTTTCTGTTGTTTTTCATGGGATGTGGTAATAAAAGTGTTTTTGGGAGGTGTTATGCATGTTATATCGTAAGCTAGGCAATACGGAAGTGATTATTCCTGCTATAGGCCAAGGGACTTGGAAGCTTGGGGAAGAGAAATATAAGGAAAACGACGAAATAAAAGCGCTGCGTTTTGGCATTGAAAACGGGCTTACCCTTATCGATACTGCCGAAGAATATGGCCATGGGGGAGCGGAAAGGGTTGTTGGACAAGCCATCCAAGATGTAAGAAATGATGTATTTCTGGTGACGAAAGTTTCTGCCAAAAACTGTTCGTACAAAGGTGTTCTGAGAGCAGCAGAGTCAAGTTTAGAGCGTTTGAAGACAAATCACATTGATTTGTATTTACAACATTGGCCCAGTCAGCAATACGATATTTCGGAGACGATGGGGGCTATGGCTGAATTAGTTGGCAAGGGATTGGTTAAATATGTCGGGGTAAGCAACTTTTCCGCTCATTCCATGCAAGAAGCTCAATCCCATTTAGGCCATGTCCCGCTGGTCTGCAATCAAGTAGCCTACCATTTGAACGATAGAAGGATAGAGAGTCAGATTTTACCCTACGCCAAGAAACATGGAGTGGCGATTATGGGGTACTCGCCTTTTGGATATGCTCCTCGTGTATTTGGCGGGAAAGGATTTCCGGAGGTCGGGTCACAAGGACGAATTTTATTGGAGTCTATAGGGGCAAAACACGGCAAGTCGGCGTACCAAGTGGCGTTGAACTGGGTGTTAAGGCAGGAAGGATTGGTTACGATCCCGAAAGCCGCGAACCAGGAACACATCTTTGATAATTTAAACGCCATAGGCTGGGAGCTGGATAAAGATGATTTGGCTCGGATCGAGAGAACCTTCCCAAGGGAAGGAGGCATAGCGGAATCCATTTCCTAAAGAGGACCTACGAAAGTTAGAACTACTGGATGTGCCGAAGGGAGGCTATGATAAGGAAAACGCGGGGTTTTGAGTGACTGGGGGCTATGAGGTTGAGCAGAAAGATTGTGTTGGCCGGAGGAACGGGCTTTATCGGGAATTATTTTATGAAGAACTTTGCAGCCCGCGGTTACGAAGTAAAGATCATCTCAAGAAAGCCCGGGAATATAGCTTGGAGCAATCTTCACGCGATCACGGAAGCGCTGGAGGGGGCTGAACTGTTAGTGAATTTGGCAGGGAAGTCCGTGGACTGCAGGTATAATCAAAAGAATAAGGACGAAATTTTAAGATCCCGAACAGAGACAACAGGTTTACTTGGAAAAGCATTGCTTTTATGCGACAATCCGCCCCCGCTTTGGATAAACTCCAGCACAGCGACGATCTATAGACATGCGGAAGATCGCCCTATGACGGAAGAGCATGGGGAAATCGGTTCGGGTTTTTCTGTTGATGTAGCCAAAGCCTGGGAGCATGCTTTCTTCTCCTTTACGCTTCCGAAAACGAGGCAAGCAGCCTTGCGAATATCTATTGTTTTGGGGAGAGACGGCGGAGTCATGAGTCCATTGAAAAACTTGGCTGCCTGCGGACTTGGAGGTGCGCAAGGGCCGGGGCATCAGAGGTTTAGTTGGATCCATGTGGACGATTTATTGCGAATTGTCCTATTCCTAAAGGAACATAAAGAATTAAACGGAATCTTCAACTGCGCTTCGCCTAACCCCGTTACAAACCGTGAACTCATGAAACAACTGCGCTTGGTCATGAACAAAAAGGTCGGTATGCCCCTCCCCGGATGGTTATTGGAAATCGGCGCTTGTTTCATCCGAACAGAAACGGAGCTCCTTCTGAAGAGCCGTTGGGTGATCCCCCAGAGGCTTCAAGAGCATGGATTTTCTTTTCAATTCAACGATATTCACGAAGCTTTTCAAGACATTTGCAAGTAGTGACAAGCAGAGGCCCCGCTTCTGCTTTTTTTCTTTGTCTAAAGTTATCTAAAATAATAAAAACACAACTATAATCAATAATTATTTATTGTTAAACGATAAAAATCGTGTTAAGATCAAAATGAAAAAAACAAGTGAGGTGCATGTTATGGAACGGGGAACCACACTCTTTTTAAAGCTGGCTGTTGTTCTTATGGGAATTCCGGTTCTTGCTTTGTGCCTATTTCTGGTGCCCGAGATTGGGAATTATGTGGCACAATTGTATCCCGATATGACGTATCTGAAATATCTCGTTTTTATTGATTTGTATGCAACGGCAATCCCTTTTTACTTCGCTCTGTACCAAGCCTTTAAACTTTTAAGCTATATCGACAGGAACGACGCTTTCTCGGAATTATCTGTTACAGCCTTAAAAAAGATAAAATACTGCGCAATCACAATCAGCGGCTTGTATGTATTGGGTCTGCCGCTCTTTTATCTCATAGCCGAGAGAGACGACGCCCCGGGTGTCATCGTGATCGGATTGGTCATGATTTTTGCTTCCCTGGTAATTGCAGTCTTTGCGGCCGTTCTTCAAAAGCTATTGAAAAATGCCATAGATATCAAATCTGAGAACGACCTGACGGTCTGAGGTGAATAATATGGCGATGATAATCAATATTGATGTGATGCTGGCTAAAAGGAAAATGAGCGTAACGGAACTTTCCGAGAGGGTTGGAATCACAATGGCCAACCTGTCCATATTGAAAAATGGAAAGGCAAAAGCGATCCGATTTTCCACTTTAGAAGCCATTTGCAAAGCATTGGACTGCCAGCCCGGAGATATTCTGGAGTACAAAAGCGACGACGACGCTCGAGGATCAAATGGATAGGTGTGAATATCGTTGTGTGGTGAGAAGAACATGAGGGTATGGCTGCAGTTTGTTCGTTTTGGTTGGGAGCAGGCGCTGTCTTGTCTGTTTCCCGTTGTTATTTTCGCTTCGTTGGCTTTAACGCAGCATGTCCAGATCCCGTGGCTTCCGAGGTATGACGCGCTGCTGCTCATTTGCCTCGCCATGCAATGGTGGATGGTCCGTTCCGGCCTGGAAACGCGCGATGAAGTGAAGGTAATTACTTTGTTTCACTTGATCGGCCTGGCCCTTGAGTTGTTCAAGGTACATATGGGTTCATGGTCGTACCCCGAGGAGGGGTACTCGAAGGTATTCGGCGTTCCGTTATACAGCGGATTCATGTACGCGAGCGTTGCGAGTTACCTTTGCCAAGCGTGGCGGCGGTTGAAGGTCGGATTGGTTAGATGGCCGCCTTTCCCGGTGGTGGTACCGCTTGCTGCGATGATTTATTTAAACTTCTTCACCCACCATTTTTGGATCGATGTTCGTTGGTGGCTGTCGGCGCTTGTGCTGCTCGTATTTTGGCGGACATGGGTCACGTATGAGGTCGGCGGAACGCGATATCGGATGCCGCTTGCGCTCTCTTTCGCGCTGATCGGATTCTTTATCTGGGTGGCGGAAAACGTCGCTACTTTTTTCGGAGCTTGGGAATATCCGGATCAGTCCGTGTCGTGGAGAATGGTCCATTTCGGCAAGGCGAGCTCCTGGCTACTGCTGGTGATTGTCAGCTTTTTGATCGTAGCGACGTTAAAGCGGGTGAAGGATCGACAAGTTTCTGATTCAAAAGAAGCGAGCATCCAAGGATAATTGCTCGGGACGCGTCATTTCTATAGCGGCAGTTTAGGATTCGTCCTAGGCTGCCGTTTGTCTTTTTAAGGCGAGGTAAACGGTTTAAAGGAATTCGCAAAAATGTCCATTCCGACAGCGGAGCCCGGTCTGGTACAATCGTACATAGGCGTTCCGGTGCCGGAATTTTTTGGCGCCGAAGGGACGAGGCCTGATCCGACATTTTTATGTAAACGGTATCATTACCACAACAATGCGATGGATCGGAGGAATGGCAATGACCGTCAAATTGCTGCTGGCCGACGATGAATTGATTATTCGCGACGGCATCCGGAACAAGATGGATTGGTCCGGCATGGGGATCGAACTGGTCGGGGCGGCCGAGAACGGCAAGGTTGCGCTCGATATGCTGAAGAACGGGCCGGTCGACATCCTGCTTACCGATATTCATATGCCGTACATGGACGGCATTCAGCTGTGCCGGGAGGCGCGCAAGCTTCACCCCAATATCAAGATCGTGGTGCTGTCCGGCTACGAGGAGTTCGAGTTCGCCCAGCAGGCGCTCGAATTTTCCGCAATGAAGTATATGCTGAAGCCGTTCACAAGCCGGGAGCTGGAGCAGATCGTACTTCAGGCGAAGCAGGAGGTTACCGGCCACCGACGTGCCGAATCGACGCTCCAGCTGACGATGAAGCGTCTGCAGGAAAGCTTCCCGCTGCTGCGCGAGAAAGTGCTGACCCGGCTGGTGGAGGGGCGCATGAACGAGCGGGAGGCGCGACAGAAGCTGGATTCGCTGGAGATCGCTTTGACCGGCGAACGTTTTGCCGTATGGGTCGTCGAGCCGGAGACGGTTACGATCCCTTCCGCCGGCGCGCAGAACGGCGTGGATGCCGGAGAGCTGCTGCTGCTCATGCTGCGGGACGAGATCGAAGGCTTTATGCGCAACCGGAGACGGGCCGTCGTATTCAGCGGCCTGAACGCGAATATCGTGTGCATTGTCGAAGGGGACGACGGAGAGCTGCCCCATCTGTTCGACTTGCCGGAAACGTTGAAGGCGCACGTATTCGCGAGTCTGGATATGCCGGTATCCATCGGCCTGGGCGGCGTCAAGCTCGGTCTGGAGGGGATAGCGGGCTCCTACCAGGAAGCGTTGGAGGCGCTCGAGTACCGCTTTCTGATCGGCGACAACAGCGTTATTCCGGTTGACTATATCAATTTCGAAGACGAGCCGGACCAGGTGACAATATCCGAGAAGCATATCGAGAAGCTGACGACGGCGGTCAGACTTGGCAATAAGGCGGGCATCCGAGGCGAGCTTGACGCGGTGTTCGGCGCTATCCGCGGCAGCGCCGGGCTGCCGATTTCGGACATCAAGCTGTACATGAAAGAGTTTCTCGCCGTGGCGCTCCGGCAACTGCTGCAATCCGGCGTACGCCTCAAGGAAATATACGGCAAGGACTTCGACCCGTATTCTACGGTCGATCATTACCGGACGATGGACGACATGCAGCGCGGGCTGCGGACGATGTTTGCGGAAATCTCCGACTTCGTGCGCGACAAGCGGGGTAACAAGACGCGCTCCGTCATCCAGCGGGCCGTCGAATACATAGACGTTCATTACCGCATCGAGGACCTGTCCATCAACCGGTTAAGTGAGGAGCTGCAGATGAATACGTCCTATTTCAGCCGGCTGTTCAAGCAGGAGATGGGCTGCACGTTCACGGAATATTTGACCCGGACGCGCATCGAGAAAGCCAAGCATCTGCTGCGCGGCACGACGATGAGGGTGTCGGAGATCACCTTCGAGGTTGGTTTGAAGGACCCGTTCTATTTCAGCACCCTGTTCAAAAAGGTGACCGGCGTCAATCCGACCGAGTACCGGGAGCAATGAGCGTGCCTAGGGACAATTGGTTCGTCCGCTTGCTCGGCACCCGTATCTTTTTTCGAATCTTTTTGATGACCGCGGTGATGGTCACATTCGCCCTGACGGTCGGCGCTTATTTCTCGCTGTCGCTATTCTCCGAGAAGATGGAGCAGAAAGGGACGGAGAATATCCGCAACATTTTGGAGCAGACGAACAAGCTGATCGATTCGCGCATGGATATGCTGCTTCGCATTTCGAACCTGATTCTGAACGATCCGGCGATCGGCGAGCTGGCCTCCGAACGGCTTCTGCAGGACGAACGGGACAAGGAGCGAATGAGCGGCGCCATCGGGAAATATATCGACTCGGACCCCGGCATCGTATCGGTCTTTTTGCTTAATAAGGAAAGGGGGCTGTTTATCCCCTCCGACGATTTCCGTTCGGACGCCGACAATGCGGAGGAAACGAAACGGCGCTATTTAAGCTTCTCGAACAATCGGTACTCCAAGGGCTTGACCTGGATTCCGACGCATCGTATCGATTATTCGAGCGAGCGCCATGCCGACGAAAATGTGCTCAAGCTGACCAGGGAAGTATTCGATTCCGCCGTCAGCGCTTACCGTGGAACGGTTGTGGTCAACATTGCCGAGGAGAGCGTTTACAAATATTTGAAAAACGTCGACGTGCCAACCGGCACGATCTTCCACGTGATCGACAAAAACGGCATCGTCATCTCCGGGACGGAGCGCAGTGGTGTAGGCAAGTTCGAGTACAGCTATACGTATATGCAGGCCGTGCTGCAAAAGGAAGGAAGCTTCGTCCGCGACTACCGGGGCATCCCTTACTTGTTCGTGTTCAACAAGCTGGAAAGCGTGGACTGGGTCATTATCGGCGCTATTCCGGTCTCCGAGCTGGTTAGCGACCGCGACCGCATCATGCGGGGGCTTGCCGTCATATTGCTGCTGGTGCTTGGGGCATCGTTGGTCGGTTCGCTCGGTATCGCCTATTCGATATCCCTCCCGATCAAGCGGCTGGCGGCGGTCATGCGCAAAGTCCGCTCCGGCTTCTTCGACGTCAAGGCGGAGATTCGTTCCCGCGACGAGGTCGGCATGCTTGGCGAAAGCTTCAATGAGATGATTGTCCGCACGAACGAGCTGCTGCATCGGCTTCAGGAAAGCCATCACAAGGAAAAAAACGCCGAAATCCGCGCGCTGCAGGCGCAAATCAATCCCCATTTTCTGTACAATACCCTCGCTTCGGTCGTCTGGCTGGCCGAAAACCGCGATTTTGACAAAATTACGGATCTCGTTTCCAAGCTCGGCCGGTATTACCGGCAAAGCCTGTCGCGCGGCATGGACATCGTCACGGTAAGGCACGAACTGGAGCATATCGGCAATTATTTGGCCATCGAGCAGATTCGGTACGGGACGAAATTCGCCTACGATATCAGCGTGGAGCCGGCCGTATACGCCCATAAATGTCTGAAGCTGCTGCTTCAGCCGCTGGTGGAGAATGCCGTCCATCACGGCATTATGAACAAGGAGGGCAATGGCTGGATCCGGGTGGACGGCTGGAAGGACGCCGACGATATCGTGCTCCGGGTCATCGACAACGGCGGCGGGATCGCCCAGGAGCGTCTGGACGAGATCAACGGCTGTTTCCGCTCCGGCCGGTCGCTGGAGCTGCCTCATTCCTATGGCATCAAAAACGTGAACGAAAGGCTCCAACTCGTGTACGGGCCGGCCTACGGGCTGTTCTATTCCTCGGAGCAAGGGGTGGGAACGACCGTGCTGATCCGCTTTCCCGCACGCTATGAGTAAGCGCTGTCACGGCGGTAAACAAATTCAAGGAGAAGTAAAGAGCTTCAATTCCAAACCGCTTCGCGGTGCGATAGGCTGGAAACAGCCGGGAGTCAGCGCGTTCCGGCAAAATCGGGGGCAACACCAATACGGGAGGTATTCCATGTGAGTAAGGGGCAGATGTTGAAAAAGCCGGCGGCGGTTATGCTGGCATCCATGCTGGCGGTAACGACGGCGGCATGTTCATCGGGCACGTCAGGAGCCGACGGGGGCAAAGAGAGCAAGCCGGAGACGAATAAGCCGAAAGACCCGATCACGCTCGTCATCAAGCATACCACTTACGATACGTTCGATCAGGACTTGGCGCCGGCGATCAAGAAGTATCAGGAGAAAAACCCGCACGTGACGGTCAAGGTGGACATGGTCAAGCCGAATCAAGGGGAGAACATCATTACCGCCAACACCGCCCTGTTCGCTTCCGGCGAGCAGATCGACATTCTTCGCGTCAGCCCTAACGTAGGCGCCGGGGAATATGCGGCGAGAGGCTGGGTCGTCCCGCTGGACGAATACATCAAGAAAACCGGCGTGGATATGACCAAATATTACCCGTCCCTGCAAACCCGCGGCGTTTACGGGGGTAAGCGCTATGCCATGCCGTGGATTCACTCGCAATTCATGATTTTCTACAATAAAGACATGTTCCAGAAATTCGGCATCCCGGAGCCGAAAGTGAGCTGGACGTACGAGGATATGCTTAACGCGGGCCGCAAGCTGATCGAGAACAAGGTGCATGCCTTCGAAGCGTCGCTGCCGAATATGCTGCATATCGTCGGCGGGGCATGGGGAGGAACGACGTTCAACCCGAACGGCAGCCAGATGACGCTGGATAGTCAGGGAGCGCTTAAAGGCTTCGACTTTTTCCGCGACATGGTCGTGAAGGACGGTTTATCTCCGGGCAAGGTGACGCAGGCGAAAGGATTGGCCGGCGGCCCCAGCTTTGCCAAAGGAACGTCGGGCATGTCGTTCACTTGGTTGAAGATGAAGCAATTCGACGAAGCCGGCTTGAACTACGGCGTCGTGCCTGCGCCGGTCGGACCGGGCAAGCAGCAGGGCTACGGCGCGCTTGACGGCATCGCGTTGTCCTCCACGAGCAAGAACAAGGAAGAGGCGTGGAACCTGATTAAATTTTTGGCCTACGACAACGAAGGTCAATTGGAGCAGATTAAGCAAAAAATTACGATCCCGGCTTTCCCCAAGGAAAAAGAACAAATTGAGGCGTGGGAGAAGACGATCAACAAAAAAGACGTCACCGATGCGATTTTGTACCAGGTCGAGAAGACGAACGACGAGGGCGTCGGCATGATGAACAATATGCCTGGAACCGAGGTCGCTTTCGAAGGATTCATTACATGGCTCGGACAAAATCTGTTCAACGACAACTTCGACGTATACACCCAGGTGCCGGCGAAGGTGAAGGAATTCAACGCGCAGTGGAACGACCTGCAAAAAGAAGCGGAAAAGCAAATGAAGAAATAGCAAGGAGAAGTGGCGAGGAGGGAATGGGATTTGTCAAAGATCGCGAAGAAGGCGAAGCCGATCGTGTTGTCCTTGCTGGCCGGCACCTTGCTGGGGGCGACGACCGTTCACGGCATGGACGCGGGCCAGCCGGTCGGCTCGATCGTCGGGGCAGGCAACTTTGCCAACGGAAGCACGACCTACGCCAGCCAATTCCAGGCGCTGAACGACATCGGAGCATCCATGGCCCGAATCAACATGTACCCGAACTACTACTACGCGGGCGGCGCTCCGACGCCGGAGCGGCTCGACGCCCTTATGCTGCAAGCTTACGAGTACGGCATTACGCCGATGCTGCTGTTCGAATATTACGGCTCGTATGCGAGCCAAGGAACGCCGCTCGGCGATTACGACAAATGGTACGATATCGGGCATGACTTTGCCGAACGGTTTCGGCCGAACGGGACATGGGGGCAGGAGCACGGCATCGCCGATTGGGGCATTACGGTGTATGCCGCGATGAATGAACCCGACGTCGAGAACGTGATTCCGAAGCCGGCCTACCACGATGCTCTGGAGGGTCTGGCGGACGGCATCCATTCCGTCGATCCGGCGCTGAAGGCGATCCCGGGCGGATTCGCCCGGCAGAACAGCCACAGCGATTACACGTTGAGGGGATACGGGCCGGCGATAGCCGATCTGTGGAACGACGGCAAGCTGGACGGCATCGATCTGCATACGTATTTCGACTATCAATACGCCCCTATGGAAGGGATGTACAAGTTTTCCGCGCAGAGCAATTTCGATTCGATCAAAAGCGTGTCGGGCATTACCGCGGACATTCATTTTTACACAACCGAGTTCAACTACAAGAAGCGCGGCGTGACCGAGGAGGAAGCGGCCAAAGGGTTCCTGACCGCGTTCTGGGACAGCGTGGGCGTCGTGAAAAAGGACGGACAGACGTCGGCTTCCCGCCTGGCGTTCCCATGGAGCTTGTTCAAATCGCAGGCAGCCGACCCTTTGTACGGCCTGAATACGAGTCTGACCCCGTGGACGCCGACGGCGCGCGGGCAGACGCTGGAGCGCGCTCTTGCCGCCGCGGAGGGCATGGCGCTCGTGTCCGCCGACCCGAAGCAAACCGGAGAATACGTGCTGGAAGGCGCAGGCAAGAAAATGTGGGTATGGCAAAATCGGCCTTACTGGACGAATCATCCCGGCACTTCCTATACGGTTTCCGGCATTCCCGCGGGCTCCGACCGGCTGGAGGTGATCGGCTGGGACGGCATCAGGCAAACGCTGCCCCTTTCCGGTCAAACCAGCTATACGGTTACGGGTCTTGCGGAAAACGAAACGTACATGATCGTCGCATACGAGGGGCCGGATAACCCATAAAGCGCTATTCCATAGCCAAACAGAGGAGCGATAAACGGAAGCCATGAACAAGGACATAGAAGCAGTCTTCACGCCGCAGACCGGAAACGACGCGCAGGATCAAGCTTTTGCCGCCCGGGGACGGCTGCTGCTGGAGCGGACGATCCGGTGCCCGATCCCGGACGACGACGTGCCGAGAAGGCGGATGTTTCATGCCATTGCCCGGCTCGGGCTTGGCGTGGAGACCGATACGGCATTGCGGCATATCGCCGAGTCGAACGACGATCCGGGTAACGCGGCGATGTTTTTCCGCCACGCCAATATCGACGCGATGCTCCGGTTCGGGCATACGTACGACGGGACATTGAGCGGAAAAGTGAAGGAAAGCATGACGGCAGCCGACCATTACAGCCTGCAGGGCGGCACCGAAAATCACCGCATTATGAACGCCGTGGCCGGTTATTTGACTGGGCAAGCCTGGCCCGATTGGGAGCGGGCCGCCGACGTCCGCAGCCGCTGCGCCGAATATCTGAATCGGTATTTCACGCGTATTACGCATTACGGGCAAGGCGAATTCGATTCGACGACGTACAGCATTTTCTATATCAACACGCTGGCAACGCTGTACGATTTCACGCTCGATCCGCAGCTGCGGAAGAAGGCGGGCATGGCGATCGACTGGCTGCTGGCGAACACCGCCGGCGATTGGCTGAACGGTATATTCACCGGAGCGCATTCGCGGGACTATCACCCGACCGAGACGTTCACGAACGCGGCTGCCGGGACGACGGGAGCGTGGCTTTATTTCGGGGGACGCGAGCCGGACTTCGCGAATGGCGAATGCCATTATGCGGCCATCAACGCTTTGTCCGCCTACCGCGCGCCCGCGGGCATCGTCGGCCTTGCGCAAAACCGTGATGTTCCGTTCGAGCACCGGGAAACGCACGATGTGATCGGCACCGGCGAGACGACGAACGACAATCACCGCACGAGCGAAGTGGCGGGAGCCGCAGTGCGGATCAAGGGCTATGGTTACGTGAGCCGCGCCGGCGTATACAAGTACAATTATGTCACTAAAGGATTTACGCTGGGCAGCATGGCGGACGGCAAGCAGGGCGACGTCGTCATGACCGGGCAAACGCGGCGCTGGTCGCTGGATTGGGATTCCGACAAGCCGTCGGGCGTCCTGTTCTTCAATCATCCGTTTCCCGATTTTGGCCGCGCGGAGGAGCGTTACGTCGAGAAATGGATCGGCTCCTCGCCTTACGAGCAAATCGTTCAGAGCAATGGGGCGCTGGTCTCGCTAGTGAACATACCGGCAGGAGAGACGTACCAGTACGGGCCGCGCGATCCGTTTCCGTCCGACCGCGATCCTTATATCGACGGCTTTATCTCCGGAACCGCCATTCTCGAGCTTGCGGAGGATGCGTCCGGCTGGCTGTTCGCCCATGGAGGCTCGGTCCTGATCGCCGTGCGGCCGCTCCGGCCTTACCGGTGGGTGGAAGACGGCAGCGGTCACCGCCGCTTGCGCAGTGACGGGCTGAAGAACGGAGTCGTCGTCGAGGCCGTCGACCCTGCAGGCTTCGCGGAGCAGGAAGACGCTGGTCTGGACGAACAGACGGCTATCCGCGTCGCGCTCGACCGGTTTCGCGAGCAGGTGCTGGACAGCACGAGGCTGGACGATTCGGCCATCGATGCGGCTGTGCCAACGATCTCCTATACCGCCTTGTCGGGCGACGTGCTGCGCATCACGTATGACGGGGAACGCTCGATCAACGGCGACCCCGTCCGGTACGAGCGCTGGCCGCTGATCGGCAATCCGTTGCTGCATTCCGCTGTCGGCAGCGGCTTGATGGAGCTGCGGGACGGAGCGCGTACAACGGTATGGGATTTCACGGAGTGGACCGTTACGCAGCAGTAGATTATTACTTTCCTTACGCCCAGTCGTGCCTGCGGACGCTCTTTCGAGCGCCGCAGCCGGCCGGGCGTCTTTCTTTTCCACCCCCTGCCGCCTGTACGCTATTTTCCCTCGCTTTCCTTCCCTCCATGGCCTTCCCGTCCGACTCGAATCGACATCCGGTAAACAGATTCAAGCAATTCAAAAAATCGTCTATTCGTCCCGCTTCCGCCGTTTGCCATAATGGGAGTAAGGCTTAAGCCTCTTAAATGGCAACGACGGAAGAGGAGGTTCTCTATGGCAAACGTGCTGCTCCATCATGTCTGGAAACGTTATTCCCACAGCTCCCAAGCCGTAGTGAAGGACGTTCATTTGGAAATCGACAATAAAGAGTTCGTCGTATTCGTCGGCCCGTCCGGCTGCGGCAAGTCGACGACGCTGCGCATGATCGCCGGGCTGGAGGAAGTGAGCGAGGGCGCGATCGCGATCGACGGGGAAGTGGTCAACGATCTGCCGCCCAAAGCCCGCGATATCGCCATGGTGTTCCAAAATTACGCGCTGTACCCGAACATGAACGTATTCGAAAATATGGCATTCGGGCTGCGGCTCCGCAAGGCGGGCAAGGCGGATATCGAAACGGCGGTAAAAAAAGCGGCGCGCACGCTCGATATCGAGCCGTTTCTCGAGCGCAAGCCGCGGCAGCTGTCCGGCGGCCAGCGGCAGCGGGTCGCCCTCGGGAGGGCGATCGTGCGCAGCCCGAAGGTGTTTTTGATGGACGAACCGCTGTCCAACCTGGATGCGAAGCTGCGCGTTCATATGCGCGCGGAAATTATAAGGCTGCACCGCGATCTGGAAACGACATTCGTCTACGTCACCCATGATCAGACCGAGGCGATGACGATGGGAACGCGCATCGTAGTCATGAAAGACGGCGTCGTGCAGCAGGCCGACACGCCGGAGCGGGTGTACAACTCCCCCGCCAATTTGTTCGTCGCCGGCTTTATCGGCGCTCCGCCGATCAATGTCATCCCGGGGAGAATCGAGGAAGAGGACGGCGCGCTGTTTTTCCATACGAAGCGGCATAAGCTGCCGATTCCCCCGGCTGCCGCGCGCGAGCTGCGGCGGGAGGCCGCAGGGCTGCGGCATATCGTGCTCGGGCTCCGGCCGGAGCATCTCGGCCTGAAGGGCCCGCGGGCGGACGCATCCGCCTTGATGACCGGCGTGGTGGACGTCGCCGAGCTGATGGGGGCGGACCGCTACCTGTACGTGAACACCGGCGAGCTGACGCTGACGGTACGCACCGACGCCCGCAACCGGGTCGACCCCGGCGAGCGGGTGGAGATTGCGGCCGATATGGATTATGCTCTGTTTTTTCATCCGGACACGGGAGAAAGGATTGGGAACCGGTGAATGGAAAACGATTGTGGAAAGCGGCGCTCGCCCTGCTGCTCGTCGCCGGGCTCGCCACCGGAGTCGCGTTGACCGCTTCCGGCGAGGACGGCTCTGCGGGCCTGAGCGCCGAGGAACGTTACGGAGAGGCTTTTCTGTACTACGGCGGCGGGCCCAATACTTATGCCGCCAAGCTGCGCGACTGGCAGAAGCAAGGCTACCGCGACGTATCGCCCGGCATCGCCGTGACGATTCCGGCCGCGGATTATACAGCCGCCTCGTCGGAGGCGGCGCTGTCGACGGCGGCGCTCGAAGGGGTGGCCCGCGCGCTCCGCTGGGACAGCGGCAGCGGATACGCCGAGTACCGGTTTACCGTTCCGGAAAGCGGGCTGTACCAATTGGGTGTATCGTATTATCCGATGGCGAGCGGAGATAACGACAACCGGTCGGATATCATCCGCAGTCTGACGATCGACGGCGCGCTGCCGTTCGACGAGGCGCGGCTCATTACGATGAAGCGTCTGTGGAAGGACGACCCGTATCCGCCGCTCAAGGACGAATACGGCAACGAGATTCGTCCGAAGCAGGAACAGATCCGCGAGTGGATCCAGTGGGACGTCTCCGATTATATGAACGATTATCCCGAGCCGCACCGGTTTTATTTGGAGAAGGGCGACCATGTCATGAGGCTGGAAGGCGTGCAGGAAACGGCGGCTTTCGACCGGTTCGTCTTCAAATCCCCCGAGCGCATATCCGGCTATGCGGAAGTGAAAGCGCAGTACGAGCGGGAAGCGCAGGCGCAGCAGCCGTTCCTGACGATGATCGAGGCGGAGCGGATGGAGCGCAAGTCGGACCCGGTCGTGCAGATCGCCATGTCCACCTCCTCGATCGTCAGTCCGGAGGCGAAGAGCACCGTCCTCTACAACATGATGGGCGGATGGAGATGGGGACGCCGGGGAGCATGGGCGGAATGGAAATTTACGGTGCCGGCGGACGGCTATTACCGGATTTCGCCGGCTTACGAGCAGAAGTTCGTCCGCGGACGGAACGTATACCGCACCGTTTCCATCGACGGAGCCGTGCCTTATCGCGAGCTGCTCGAAGTTCCGTTCCGCTACGGAGAATGGCAGGGAGGCCCGCTAGTCGACGACGACGGGGACGCCATACTGTTCAAGCTGTCCGAGGGCGAGCATACGCTGCGCATGCGGGTCAACGTATCCCCGCAGCGTCCGGCGATCGACGCCATCGAAGCGGCGGTCAAGCAGCTGCGCGTCATCGGCGACGACGTCCGGATGGCTACCGGCGTAGCGAACGAAAGTTTGATCGACAAAGGGATGAACTGGCGGCTGAACGAGTCGATTCCCGATCTGGGGGACCGGCTGGACGGGGTTATGACGGCGCTGCGGCTGACACGCGACTATTTGCAGGAGCGCAACGGGGATAAGCTGGAAAGCGGCTACAGCTTTACGAGCGTCATCCGCGATCTGCAGTCGTTCAAGCAGGACCCGAACCGGCTCGCCAACAATCCGCAGCGGTTCGGCTCGCTGCAGGAGCAGCTGTCTGGCATGGTCACGAGCTTGATCGAGCAGCCGCTCTATCTGGACCGGATCGCGATTTCCACCCCGCAGCAGAAGCTGCCATCTTTCCGGGAGACGTGGTGGAACGGGCTGAAAAACTCCGTCGTCCGTTTTGCATTGACGTTTACGAACAATTTTGCCGAACAGGGCAGGAAGGACAAGGACGCCATCAACGTCTGGGTGCAGCGGGGACGCGACTACGTCAACCTGATCCAGGAGATGGTCGATCAGGACTTTACCCCGCAAACCGGTATCAAGGTCAATGTCAATCTGATGCCCAACCCGCAAATTCTGATACTCGGCAACGCGGCAGGCATTCAGCCGGATGTCGCGCTAGGGATCGGGGAAGGGACGCCGATCGATTTCGCCATGCGGAACGCGCTGGTCAATCTGAACGCCTTTCCCGATTACGCCGAAGTGACGAAGCGGTTTTTGCCCGGCGCGCTCGTGCCGTTTCATTACGACGGGGGCGATTACGCTTTGCCCGAGGTGCAATCGTTCAACATGATGTTTTACCGCAAAGACCTTTTGCCGAAGCTGAACATTTCCGTGCCGCAGACGTGGGAGGACGTATATGCCATGCTGCCGACCTTGCAGCAAAACCGCATGAACTTTTATTTGCCGCCGGAAGATCTGCTTCCGTTCCTGTATCAGCGCGGCGGGGAGTATTATTCGCCGGACGGCCTCAAATCCGGTCTGGACAGCCCCGAGGCGTTCGACGCATTCCGGCAGTTGACCGATTACTTCGTCGTGTACGGGCTGGACCGGCAGGCGAATTTTTACCAGCATTTCCGCTACGGCACGATGCCGATCGGCATCGCCGATCTGAATACGTATTTGCTGCTGACGGTTGCGGCGCCGGAGCTGACCGGCCAATGGGGCATCGCGCCGATTCCCGGCACGCTGAACAACAAAGGCGAGAACGTGCGCTGGGCCGGCGGAGGGCTGCAGTCCGGGGTGCTGTTCCGCTCCAGCGAGCGGCAGACGGACGGCTGGGAATTTCTGAAATGGTGGACGTCGGATGCGGTGCAAACGCAGTTCGGCGTCGATTTGGAGACGATCAACGGGTTGGAATACCGTTGGAATACGGCCAATATGAACGCTTTCCGCAAGCAGATGTGGCCCAAAGACGATTTGACGCAAATTTTGGAGCAGCTGCGCTGGTTCAAGGACGTTCCGCGCGTCCCGGGCGAATACTTCACGGACCGGCAGTACAAGTTCGCCTGGAACAAGACGGTCGTGGACGGGGCAAGCTCGCGCGACGCCTTGGAAACGGCGGTGTTCGAGATTAATAAGGAACTGTTCCGCAAGCAGCGGGAATTCGGCTTCATCGACGAGCAGGGGCGCGTTGTCAAGAAGCTGGACGTTCCGATGCTGAGCAAACCGTGGGACGGAAATACGGGAGGCGGAAGCA
Source organism: Paenibacillus hodogayensis (assembly GCF_039536325.1). Lineage (NCBI taxonomy): Bacteria > Bacillati > Bacillota > Bacilli > Caryophanales > Paenibacillaceae > Paenibacillus > Paenibacillus hodogayensis. The sequence continues at coordinate 424,664 of NZ_BAAAYO010000010.1, read as the reverse complement.
AGCCATGAGTCAATTGAACGCGATTACCGGCAAACGGGCGGCTTCGGCCGTCCCGACCGAAAGCCGTCTGCGCACGTATATGCGGGAGCTGTGGGCGGACCGCTACTCGTATTTGTTCCTCGCCCCATTCGTCATCTGCTTCACGCTGTTTATCGTCATTCCCGTCGTCATGGCGATGCTGCTTTCCTTGACCCACTTCAACGTCATCGAATTTCCGAAGTGGGCGGGGCTGGCCAATTACCGCGACTTGTTTACCCAAGACGACGTGTTCTACAAATACGCCATCCCGAACACGTTTATTTACGCGTTCATATGCGGTCCCGGCGGATATGCGCTGAGCTTTATGCTGGCCTGGCTCGTCTCGCAGCTGCCGGCCCGGCTGAAAGGGGTTTACACGCTCGTGCTGTATTCGCCCTCGATGACCATGGGCGTGGCGATGGCCGTCGTCTGGATGATTATTTTCAGCGGGGACCGGCTCGGCTACTTGAACAGCGTCCTGCTGGAATGGGGGATTCTGGACAGTCCGAAGCTGTGGACGAAGGATAAGGAACTGCTCATGCCGATCATGATCGGCATTACGCTGTGGTCCAGCATGGGGGTCGGCTTTCTGGCGATGCTCGCCGGCATTTCCAACGTCAACAAGGAGCTGTACGAGGCCGGTAAAATAGACGGAATCCGCAACAGACTGCAGGAGATCGGCTATATTACGATTCCGAGCATCAAGCCGCAAATGCTGTTCGCGGCGGTCATGACCGTCGTCGGGACGCTGAAATCCGGAGGGCTTGGAGCCCAGCTGTCCGAAATGAATCCGACGCCGCAATACGCGGGCCATCTTATTCTGAATCATGTCGACGATTACGGATTTATCCGTTACGAAATGGGCTACGCGGCGGCCATCTCCGTCGTGCTGCTTGTCGTGATGTACGCCGTCAACCGGCTGTTCACGAAATTGTTCGACAGCAAGGGGGAACTGTAATGCGGCGGATGGACGGTTTTCAGAAAGGCCTGCTCGTCTTCATGACTTTGCTGGCCATCTTCATGGCGATGCCGATCGTTTACATTTTCAACCATGCGTTCAAGCCGTATCACGAGCTGTTCGCGTATCCCCCGACGTTCTGGGTGCGTTCGCCGACGCTCGACAATTGGTTCGATCTGATCACCGCGGCGCAGCAATCGTTCGTGCCGTTCACCCGCTATTTGTTCAATAGCGTCGTTGTCGCCGGATGTATGGTCGCGGCTACGGTACTGATCAGCAGCATGAGCGCTTACCCGCTGTCGAAGCACCGCTTCAAGGGGAAGAAGCTGCTGTTCTCGGCCATTGTCCTGTCGCTGATGTTCGCGCCGGAGGCGGTGGGCATTCCGCGTTATCTGGTGATCAGCAAGCTCGGGCTGATGAACCATTTCCTCGGCCATATCGTGCCGAGTTTGGCGATGCCGGTCGGAGTGTTCCTGATGAAGCAGTTTATGGACCAGGTGCCCGACGATCTGATCGAAGCTGCTAAGCTGGACGGGGCGCGGGAGTTTACGATATTCGCGCGAATCGTCATGCCGGTATGCATGCCGGCCGTAGCGACGATCGCCATCTTGACGTTCCAGGCGACGTGGGGGGATGCGGGCCCGTCCGCGCTGTACATGCAGAACGAGACGCTGAAGACGCTGCCGTTCTACATCGAATCGCTGACCAACGGGCTTGCCAACGCGGTAGCCGGGCAAGGACGGGCGGCCATGGCGACGATGCTGATGTTTTTGGTCAACTTTATCATATTTCTGACGCTTCAGAAGAAGGTCATCGACACGATGGCGCATTCGGGCATCAAGTAGAAAGGGGACGGACTATGAATGCCTTACGCTTCGTGCCGCTGCTGGTCCTCGCCGTTCTGGCCGCCTTCGTGAACCCGGCGCCGGCGGCGGCGGACACCGTTCCGTTCGCGTCGTACAGTGTCGACGAGCAGGGCGCGGTCATCGGCCTGAATCCGGCCTACTTGCCCGTGCGTCTGCTCGGAAACGATCTGCCTCTCAAGGCTGACGGCAAACCGGACGGATTCAAAAATCCGGAGGACGTGTTCGTGGACGGGCACGACCGGATCTATATTGCCGACCGCGGGAACGGCCGGATCGTCCAGTTTGACGAGAACGGCGCCTTCGCCCGCTATATCGGGCATTTGCCGGGCAAAGGCAAGCTGAAAGAGCCCGAAGGCGTGTTCGTCGACCGCGCGGGCTCGATCTATGTGGCGGATACCGGCAATTCCCGGATCGTCCGCTATTCGCCGGAGGGTGAGATGCTGCGGGAATACAAGGCGCCGGATTCCGCCTATTTGCCCAAGGATTACCGCTTCGTTCCTTCCAAGCTCGTCGTAGACGCCCGGGACAATCTGTACGTCGTCTCGAAGGGCTCTTACCAAGGGATGCTGCAATTGGGCCAAAACAACGAGTTTTTAAGCTTCTACGGCAAAAACCGGGTCAAGCTGAGCCCGGTGGACCGGCTCCAGCGGCTGTTTTATACGAAGGAGCAGCGGGAAAGGCTGTCCGACGTGCTGCCCGGCTCGATCACGAACGTGACGATCAATGCGCAGGGGTTTTTGTATACGACGACGATGTCGATCGATACCGAGCAGATCAAGAAGCTGAATTACGCCGGCCAGAACATTTTGCCGGAGAAGGAGTTTTTCGTGCCGAGTCCCGCGAAGAGCGGTCCGGCCATCGCCTCGTATTTGTTCCGCGACGTGGCGGTGAGCGCGCAGGGGATGATTACGGCGATCGACGCGAAAACGAACACGATCCTGCAATACGACGCCCAAGGCAAATTGCTGTATACGTTCGAGGGAGAAGACGACCGAGTACTGCGTATCGGCAAGCTGAAATCGCCGTCCGGACTGGCGCTGACGTCCAAAGGGGACCTGCTCGTTACCGACAATACGACGAACCTCGTGCACCTGCTGCGCCCGACTCCGTTCTCCAAGCTGGTGCTGGAGGCGACGTCGCTGTACGCGGAAGGGAAATACGAGCAGAGCGAGGAGCCGTGGAGGCGCGTGCTGCAGTTGAATGAATCGTACAGCCGCGCGCATCTCGGGCTCGCCAAGCTGTCCTTCAAGAGAGGCGACTGGGACGTCAGTATGGCCGAATACAAGCAGGCGCTGGACGGCCAAGGATATTCGGACGCCTTCTGGCAAATGCGGATGCTCTGGCTTCAGAAACGGTTTACGCTCATTGCCGTGTCGCTCGTGTCGTTGGCTGTCGCCTTCTGGCTTGTCCGGCGCGCCATCTTGCGGCGCATGCCCGCTGCCGCTAACGGGGGCGGCGGCATCCCGGGGTTCACCCGTTTTGGCGTCGCTTCCCTAGGGCGGGAAGCGGCCCGTTTCGGCAGCGTCCTGAAGCGCCCCTTGGCCGTCTTCGAGGAGCTGCGGGACAGCAAGACGGGCACCTGGACGTTCGGTTTCCTCGTCCTGGTCGCTATCCTGCTGTCCAGGCTGGGGGAGGCGTTGTTCACGGGGTTCGTATTCCACCCGTTTCCGGCCCATCTGGCGGATCCGTTCCGCATCGGAACCGTACTGCTCGTTCCGTTGCTGAGCTGGGTCATATGCAACTATTTGGTCAGTACGCTGTACCGCGGGGAAGGGACGTTCAAGGACGTATTCGTGGGCACGATGTACGCGCTTGCCCCTTATGCGCTGTTTACGCTGCCGCTGGCTCTGTTCTCCAATGGCCTGACCGCCAGCGAAGGCGTCATTTACCATTTCGCGCAAAAGGCGGTGCTCGTCTGGACGGCGCTGCTTCTCGTTTTCAAGGTGCAGATTATCCACAACTATGACGTCAAGGAAACGGCCGTCAACGTGCTGCTTACGCTTGCCACGATTGTCGTGCTTTGGTTCGCCATATTCGTACACGTTACGCTCAGCTTCGATTTGCGGGATTTCGTCGCCAAGCTGTGGGAGGAGTTGATTTATCGTGGCTGAACGGCATCATGCCAATCGCTTTGCGGCGAGAACGGCCGGACTGCTCCTGCTCGCGTGCTGTTTCGTTCTGCTGGCCGGCTGCGGAGTTGCCACGGTCAAGCGCGCCGACGGGACGGGGTTTGCTGCTCCGCAGGGCGAACCGCTGACGGGCGGAGCTTTGCTGGAGAACGAGCGCCTAAAGCTCGAAGTGGAGGGGCAGACCGGAAGGATTACCGTCACCGACAAACGGAACGGGCACGTGTGGAACGGCGCGGCGAGCAAAGAGGAAGCGGCGGCGCAGGAAGTGGCCGGAGACTACAAGGGCCACGTCCAATCGCCCTTTATCGTCGAATATCACGATGTCGGGGCTAAGGCCAATAATACGTTCAAACGGGGCAATGTCCAGTCCGAGCAGCCGGAGGTGCGCCTGTACCGGAGCGGCGAGCGGATCGAAGTCGCCTTCAACCTGAGAAACGGCGACTTGCGTTTTTCCTTCCTCCTCGGGCTGTCCGGTTCCAACCTTATCGTCGATATCCCGGGGGAGCGCATTCACGACAACCCCAAGACGGCCGTATTGAAAAGTATCATGCCTTATCCGTTCCTTGGCGCCGTATGGGGCAAAACCAAGTCCGGCTACATGCTCGTTCCGAGCGGCCCCGGATACCTGATCGATTTCTACGACCGCAATTATCCGTACGACAGCGCCTTCAACGAGATCGTCTACGGGGAAGATCTGGGGGTCAATCTCGGCGCCGGAAGCCCGATGCCGGTGCTGTATCCGGTGTTCGGCATCAAGCAGGACGACAACGCTTTCCTAGCCGTGCTGGATCGCGGCGGGGAGTACGGCAAGCTGTCGGCCACGCCGAGCGGGCTGAACACGCCGTTCAACTGGGCGGCCGCCGAGTTTCTGTATTTGCCGGACGATTATTTGAAGAACGCCTACTCGACGCAGGCGAAGCAGTTTATCGAGGACTATATGAAGCATGAGGACCGGCGGATGGTTTATTCGTTCCTCGCCGGAGAGGACGCCGATTATGTCGGCATGGCGAAAGCTTACCGCACCTATCTGACGGAAACCGGGGGGGCAAAGAAGCTTGCTCCGTCCGGGAAGGAGGATCCGTTCACGATTACGGTCTATCAGGCGAACGAGGAGCGGGGCATGCTCGGGCGCAAGGCGGTCCCGGTGACGACCTTTGCGGAAGCGCGCCGCATCGTTCAGACGCTTTACGACAAGGGCGTCCGCTCCATGAACGTGGCTTTGCGAGGCTGGAACGACGGCGGCGATTTCCCGGGAAGCTGGCCGAAGCGTCTGCCGCCGGAGCCGAGCCTGGGCAAGCCCGAGGAGCTGAAGGCATTGTCGGACTATGCCGGATCGATCGGCGCGCCGCTGCTGCTGTACGACAATTACTTCGACGCCACGGGGCGAAACGCCGGCTTCCGACCGAGAGAGGACGCGCTGCGCAACCTCAGAACGGGAGTCGTCGAAACGAAGATAGCGTCGTTCCGGCAGTACCGGCTTCGTCCCGAAGCTTCGCTCGGGTACTTGCGGGATTCGCTTCCGACTTACGGCGAGTGGGGCATATCCGGTCTGGTGCTGAACGCGTACAGAGGGAAGACGCTTAGCTCCGACTTCAACAAGAACGGCGTCTCCACGCGCGGTCAAGCGATTGCCGCGCAGCAGGAGATGCTTGATTCGATCGGCGGCGCGTTGGGACGCGCGGGCATTCAGATGGCGTACGCTTATGCGGTCGGCCACGCGCAGCTGATGCAGGGCTTCCAGATCGGCCCCGGCTACGATGTTTTCGCCGGCAAGACGGTTCCTTTTTATCCGATGGCCGTACACGGGCTGGCGGGTTTTTCCGGCAAAGAAGCGAACCTGCTTCCCGATCCGCAGACCGATCGTCTCCGGCAGATCGAATACGGAGCGCTGCCGGCATACATCGTGACGCAAGCTCCGGCCTCCGATCTGCAATATACGAGCGTCCGCTCCACGCTCGTCAGCGCGCGGTTCGATATTTGGCAGGATGAGATCGTGCGGGAATACGCCAAATACCGAGATTCGATCGGCTCGGCTATGCATTTGTACATCGAGAATCACCGGCAGCTCGCCGAGGGCGTGTACGCGACGACCTACGAGGACGGCCGGCAGGTTATTGTCAATTATACGGACCGGCCGTACCGGTACGCTTCCGTCGACGTTCCGGCGCGCGACTACGCGGTAGTCGCCGCCGGACGGGCGGCCGATCAGCCGGCAGAGGGGAGGGGGCTGCGATGATGCCCGTCAAGCGCAAACGTCTTCGGCTGGATACCCGCAAAGCGTTGGAAGGGTATATGTTCATGTCCGTATGGATCGTCGGGTTTCTGGTATTTATGGCGTTCCCGCTCGTCTATTCGTTCGTCATCAGCTTTTACAAGGTGAACTTTCTCGGCTCGGAAATCCGCATGGACTTTGTCGGGCTCCGCAACTTCCAGTACGCGTTCCTGAAGGACGAGAAGTTTCCGACGCTGCTTCCGCTGTACATGAAGCAGACCGTGCTGATTTTGTTCGTGATCGTCTTGTTTGCCTTGATCGTCGCCATTCTGGTCAGCCAGAAATTTCCCGGCCGCGCCATTTACCGGGTCATTTTCTTCCTCCCGGTCGTCCTTTCCAGCAACAGTATCCTGAACAGGCTGGAAGAAAGCGGAGGCGGCAAGCTGGCGATTCTCGAGCAGTTCGACGTCGCCGGTTGGCTGACGTTTTATGTTTCGGCCGGGCTGGCGGAGCCCCTCATCGGCGTGCTCAATAACTTTGTGCTCATTTTATGGTATTCGGGCGTACAGGTGCTGATTTTCGTAGGGGGCATGCAGACGATATCCGCTTCGGTGTATGAAGCGGCCCGCATCGACGGCGCCACGCCGTGGGAAAGCTTCTGGAAAATTACGCTGCCGGGGCTCGCGCCATTTATTATGCTGAATCTGATCTATACGACGGTGGACCAGTTCACGTCGCCGTTCAGCGATTTGTTGACCTACATCGCCCAGGTGCGGACGAATCCGATAATGGGCTTCGGTTATTCGAGCGCGCTCGGCTGGATCTTTTTCGCCTTCGTGCTCGTATGGATCGGGTTCATGCTGCTCGTCGGCAGGCGATTTGCGTTCGACCGGGGAGAATAACGGAAAGGGGGAAGACGAATGATCGTCGACAAGGCCGAATTGATGCAGGCGGTGAGGCGGCACGGAGGAGGCAAGACGTCGATCGGCCGCACCGTCGGCAAACGGACGAAACTGCTGCTTCTCGGCCGCGACATCCGCGAAGGGCTCGTGTATAAAATATTTCTGTACTGGATTTTGACCAACGTCGCCGTGCTGTATATGCGGCCTTTCCTGTACATGATCAGCACGATGTTCAAGAGCAAGACCGATCTGATCGACCCGACCGTACAGTGGATTCCGATCGAATGGGATGCGTCCAATGTATGGTTCGGCCTGGAGTTTATGAAATATGTGGTGACCGGTCTGCATTCCTTGACGATTGCGGGCGGAGCGGCGGTGCTCCAGGTGCTGTCCTGCTCCTTGACCGGCTATGCGCTGGCCCGGCTCCGGTTTCCGCTGCGCGGGCTGTGGTTTTTCCTCGTGCTACTGACGTTTCTCATTCCGCCGCAGACGATTTTGATTCCGCTTTATATCCTGTACCAGAAGCTGGAGATGCTGCGCACGCCGCTGCCGTTTCTCGTGCCGGCCTTGTTCGGGCAAGGGTTGAAGGGCGCCTTGTTCGTCATCATCTTCCGCCAGTTTTTCCGCACGCTGCCGAAGGAGCTGGAGGAGGCGGCCCGCATCGACGGGGCAAGCGCCCTCCGTCTGTTCATCAAGGTCATGCTGCCGCTGGCGCGGCCTGCCATACTTGTCGTCTTCCTCTTTTCGTTCGTCTGGCACTGGAACGATACGTACTTGCCTTCGTTGTTTCTGGGCAAAGATTACGCGACGCTGCCGCTTCAGCTCGATAATTTGCAGTCGGCGATGGGAGACGTGCCTGGCTATGTGGATACGAACATAACCGAGCAGGTATATATGGCCGCCTCATTCTGGTTCGTGGCGCCTCCGCTGCTGCTGTATTTGATCGCCCAGAAATGGTTCGTGCAGGGCGTCGAACGGACCGGAATCGTCGAATAATACGAGGGGAAGGGCTGCTGCCGGGTCATGCCTCCGGGAGCTGTCCCTTTCTTCGCCTCTACGCGCAAGGCGCCTCCGAATCCGCCGTACATACGGGGAAGGAGGCGCCTTTTGGCGTGTCGTTTGATTAATGGCCCAACTTGAAGTTGCCGGAGCGGGTGGAAACCTTGAGCAGCGTTTCGCCGCTGCCGAACGAGCCGGCAATGCGGTTGCGGTCCTCGTTCTGCTCCTCGTACTGAAACCCTTTCCAATCGATCGCGCCGTGTCCAGAGCCTCCGCGATAGTCAACGGCCAACGAAGCGGGCTCGCGATCCAGCGAAACGGTCACGTTGCCGCTTACCGCGTTCAGCTCGGCGTCGTGCGGCCGCTCTGCGAAGCGTACGCGAATGTTGCCCGAGCTCGTATCGGCTTTCAGCTTCGCTTCCCCGTTCTCCAGCTTTATATTGCCGCTTCCCGTACGGGCGTTCAACGTCTCGGCCCGGAAACCGTTCGCCTGCACGTTGCCCGATTTCGTCTGAAGCGTGATGGCGGAGGCCTTGCTGTCGGCAAGCTCGATATTGCCGCTGCTCGTCGCGGCTTCGAGAGTGGAGGCATCGATCCGGTCGACCGTAATATTGCCACTGGCGGTTTTGGCTTTCAATTCATTCCATTGCTTGTCGGGAAGCTCGACGGTCATTTTGACGGCGTCGACCCGAAAGCCCAGCGAGAAACCGCTTGCCGATTCAATGCCGATTCGCAGTGTGTCTTTGTCCATATGGGACTTCAGGCTGTATTGATCGGCTACATTAGGGGTTGCTCTGCCCTGCAGTCGCACTTCGATTTTATCGGAGTTGCCGCGGACGATCCGCACGCTTTTGCTGTCCGTCTCCACCGCGATGCGGGACACTTTGCCGGCGTCGAACGATTCGGCGATTTCGACCGGCTTAGTACCGAACCAGTGCCAATCGAAGGAAAAGCCTTTTCCCGGCTCCCACATCGAGAGCGCGATCCATACGAGCAGGGCGATCAGAACGAGGCCCGATAATTTTATTTTTTTCATTGCTTGTCGTCTTCCCTTCTACTTATCTCGGCCGGCGCCCCTTCGCGCCGGTCCTTTTTTGGTTTCCGATCCATACTGGCGCAGCCGTTTAGTTGTCTCCTCATCGGAACTTCCGATCCGGAGAGTCGCTTGTTTACGCCGTTGTGTATCAGTGTAGCAGGAGAACCGGCCTTCGGACAACGGACCGTCGAAGGAGAGGTGATCCAGACCTGAGACCGGGGCGGGATGGAACCTCGGCCGGGGAGCAACAGCGGCCAACAACGCAAGCGGAGGGATGGTGAAAAGGGAAAGGCCATCCATCGTCCAGCTTGGCCTGGCTTGGTGCTTCGCGTTAGTGCCTTGCTCGGTGCATCACTTGGGAGTTTCGTTTAGTGCTCATAGTCAACAGATGTATTTGACGGTCAGGCCGATGATATGCTACACTTCCTACATGAAAAATAGTTCTATTATGAAACAGTTCGTCTAGCGAACAAGTTGTTGAGAGGAGCAGTAGACATGTATGAGGATATGCTGCACCGGATTATAGACCGGTACGAGCAGGCGGCTTTTACGGTGAATCGCCGGTTGAACGTGCTGATGAGAGAAATGATGCCAGACGATCTGACGATCGACCAGTTTTCCATTATGAGGTACTTGTGCGCGCATGGCACCTGCACGTCCTCGGAATTGTCCGACACGTTCTGCGTAGGGAAAAGCTCGATTACGGCGATTATCGGCCGGCTGGCCGATAAGCGGTTGATTGCGAGAATGCCCGACGACAAGGACAGGCGGGTCATCTATTTGAAGCTGACCGAGGAAGGGAAGAGTGTCGTCCGGTTGATCGAGCAGAAGGTGCACCAGCTGCTCAGCCGGCTGCTGACCCAGTTCGACCCGCAGGAGGCGGAGACGTTCATCGGCACCTATGAGAAGCTCGCCAGCGTACTGAGCGATGAGAGGGGTATGGCAAAATGATGAGAGCAGTCATCAAGATGAGGTGGCTCGTGCTGGTGCTGTGGCTGGCCGGGGCTGTCACTTTGTTTCTGACCGCGCCGAATATGGCCGACCTCGTCCGGGACAAAGGGCAGATTAAAGTGCCCGACGGCTATACCTCGACCAAGGCCGAAGCTCTGCTGAAGGAAATGAATGCAGGGAAGGAAAGTTCCGGCGGAGAGAAGGCGCTGTCGTCCGTGCTCGTCTTTCATAAAGACAGCGGCCTGACGGCTGCCGATCTGACGGAAATCCGCAGCGGCGTCGACAAGTTGAAGAACGGCAAGGACGCTTACGGCGTCACGTCGGTCACGACCCACTTCGATATGAAGGAACTGGAGAAGCAGCTAGTTGCCGAGGACGGCAAGACGATGCTCGTGCTCGTCGAGGCTTCGTCTCACAACCGTACGCCGGGGGAAGTGCGGCAGTCGCTGTACGATGCGGTTTCGGGCGTCTCCGTCGATCACTACTATACGGGAAGCTGGCTCATTAACGAGGATGTGATCGAGAGCTCGCAAAGCGGGCTGAAAAAAACCGAGGGCATTACGGTCGTATTTATTCTCGTCATCCTATTCGTCGTGTTCCGGTCCCTGATAGCGCCGTTTATCCCGCTGCTGTCGGTCGGCCTCACGTATCTGGTATCCCAGTCGGTCGTTTCGTTTCTCGTCCATTATTTCGATTTTCCGTTATCCAATTTTACGCAAATCTTTCTTGTCGCAGTGCTATTCGGGATCGGCACGGACTACTGCATTTTGCTGATCAGCCGGTTCAAGGAGGAGCTGGCCCATCGCGGCGACAAAACGGAGGCGATCGTCGAAACGTACCGTACCGCCGGCAAGACGGTGCTGTACTCCGGGCTTGCCGTATTGGTCGGCTTCGCTTCCATCGGGCTGTCGAGCTTCGTGCTGTACCGTTCCGCCGTGGCGGTGGCGGTCGGCGTGGCCGTGCTGATGCTGGCGCTGTTTACGCTGGTGCCGTTTTTTATGGCGACGATGGGCAAGGCTATTTTCTGGCCGGTCAAAGGAACGCTGGAGCACAAGCCAAGCAAGCTGTGGGGCGTTGTGGGCTCGTTCTCGCTGAAGCGTCCGATCTGGGCGCTGGCGGTGATCGCTATCGTGGTGGTGCCTTTCCTAACGGCGTACAAAGGCTCGATCTCGTTCAATTCGCTGGATGAACTCGGGAGCAAATACAACTCGGTCAAAGCGTTCCAAATGATCTCTGACAGTTTCGGGCCCGGCGATTCGCTTCCGTCCACCGTCGTGATCAAGACCGACAAGCAGTTGGATTCGGCCGAAGGGCTGGCCGCCATCGAGCAGGTGTCCCGCGAGCTGGCCAAGGTCGAGGGGGTCAAGACGGTGCGGAGCGCTACACGCCCGACCGGAGAGCCGCTGCCGGATTTTCAGGTGACGAAACAGATCGGCCAGGTCGACGACGGCCTCGGTCAAAGCACGGACGGACTCGGACAGATCGGCAAAGGCTTGTCGGAAGCGAGTAAGGCGCTGAGCGACAACAGTCCGAAGCTGAACGAGGCGGTCAAGGGGGCGGAGCAGCTAACCGCCGGCACGACCGAGCTGAAATCCGGCGTCGTCCAACTGGGCGAGGGGCTGAAGCAACTGGAAAGCGGTCTGCGAGACGGCTCGAAGGGAGCGGAGCAGCTGCGGGCCGGTCTCATAGAGGCGCAGACGAGCGCGGAGCAACTGGCTGCGGCAAGCTGGCAGCTGCTGGCGGGCTACCGGGAGGCCGGCGGCGGGCTCGGTCAGTTGAACAAAGCTTATGGAGAAATAGCCGGACGTCAGGCGCAATTGGCAGAAGGGCTAACCGACCTTGGCAAAGGACTTGAAGGGCTGAAATTGAAATACCCGCAGCTTGGCGACGATGCCGATTACAAAAAGCTGGTTGGCGCCTTAACCGGGCTACAAGCCGGAGCGGCCGGCATTGGCGACGGGTTGAAGCAATTGAACGCGCAGCTATCTGGCATCGAAGTCGGAATCGCGAAAGCGAACGGCGGCTACGAGCAGGCCGCAGGCGGGCAATCCGAGCTGGCAGCGGGACTCGGACGGTTGGCGGAGGGGATCGCCCAACTGCGGGCGGGAATCGATCAGGCTGCGGCCGGCCAAGGACAAATCGTGGCGAAAATTCCGCAGATCACCAAAGGGTTCGACAGCCTTACGGCCGGCCAAAGTCAACTGCAAGCGGGCTTCGCCGATCTGAACGGCCAGCTCGGCCAACTGACGAGCGGCTTGGATCAGAGCGTCGGCGGGCTGGAGCAGGTAACCGGCGGCTTGCAGTCGGCGCAGACGTTTCTGAATGAGCTGTCGGGCGCGTCGAACAAGCAGCTAACCGGCTGGCATATTCCGAAGGAAGCGATTGCCAATGCCGATTTTCAAAAATCGCTTGATGTTTACTTGTCCAAGGACCGCAAATTCGCCAAGCTGGACGTCGTGTTCAGCGGCAACCCGTACGATACGGAAACGCTCGGCAAAACGGGCGATTTGAACGAAGCGGTTAAACGCGGGCTGCAAGGCACCGGGTTCGACCAAGCGGTCTTCTCCGTAGGCGGCGTAACGAGCATGAACAGCGACCTGAAATCGGTATCCGATAGCGACTATTCGCGGACGATGATGCTGATGCTGGTTGGCATAACGTTGATTTTGATCCTTTTGTTCCGTTCGATCGTGATGCCGGTTTATCTCATTTTGTCGCTGCTGGTCACATTCTATACGTCGATGGCGATCACGGAGGTCATCTTCGTGCGGATACTCGGCTATGCCGGAATCAGCTGGGCCGTGCCGTTCTTCGGCTTTGTCATGCTGGTGGCACTTGGCATCGATTACAGCATCTTCCTGATGGACCGGTTCAAAGAATACCGTCATATGGCGCCGGGAGAGGCAATATTGCTGGCGATGAAAAAGATGGGAACGATCATTATGTCGGCCGCCGTCATTCTCGGCGGAACGTTCGCGGCGATGCTGCCGTCCGGCGTCATGTCGCTGCTGCAAATCGCGACGATTGTACTGTGCGGGCTGTTCCTGTACGCGCTTGTCATGCTGCCGCTGTTTATCCCGGTTATGGTTCGCATGTTCGGGCGGGCCAACTGGTGGCCGTACATGGATGCGCAGAAAGACGAAAGGAATTCAGGGAAACGCCAGATGCGCGGCGGGCTGGCCAGCGTGTCGTCCCATACGGATCCTAACGTTTGATTCGCGGAGCGGTCGGCTGATATAATAATCGAATAAAGCCCGGGCAG